>CAMVCZ010000030.1 GCA_947166105.1 uncultured Bacteroidales bacterium | reverse complement strand
ACAACGTCCGCAACAACGTCGGCGTGTTCGACGTGAGCCACATGGGCGAGTTCCGTGCCAAAGGCCCGATGGCCAAACAGTTCATGCAATACTGCACGGTGAACGACGTGGCCGCTTTGAGCGACGGCAAGGTGCAATACACCTGCTTGCCGAATGGCAAGGGCGGCATTGTTGACGACATGCTCGTCTACCGCATCGCCGACGACCATTATTTCATGGTGCCCAACGCTGCCAACATCGACAAGGACTGGGCTTGGATGAGCCAGATTGCCGAGAAATTTGGAATGACCCTTGGCGAGGACTTCAAGAACGAGAGCGAAGAATGGGCACAATTGGCCGTGCAAGGCCCCAACGCCCTGAAAGCCATGCAGAAACTCACCAAAGCCAATGTGGTTGACATGGAATACTACACCTTCCAAATCATCAACTTTGCTGGTGTGGACAATGTCATCTTCTCGACCACTGGTTACACTGGTTCAGGCGGTTGCGAAATTTACATCCCCGTCGCCCATGCCAAGGAGGTTTGGGATGCCGTGTTTGAGGCTGGCAAGGAGTTCGGCATCATGCCCGCCGGCTTGGGCTGCCGCGACACCCTGCGTTTGGAGAAGGGCTTCTGCCTCTATGGTCACGAAATCGACGACACCATCAGCCCCATCGAGGCTGGCTTGGGCTGGATTACCAAGTTCGTGGACGGCAACGACTTCCTCAACCGCGAAATCTTCGCCGCTCAAAAGGCTAACGGCGTGAGCCAAAAGATTGTCGGCTTTGAGATGATCGACCGTGGCATTCCGCGCAATGGCTACGAAGTGTGCGATGCCGAAGGCAACTGCATCGGCATGGTGCGCTCGGGCAGTCCGTCGCCCTCGACTGGCAAGAACATCGGCACCGCTTTGGTGAAGAAGGCCTTCAGCAAGAAAGACACCGAAATCTTCATCAAGATCCGCAACAAACTCGTCAAGGCTGTGGTGGTGAAGATGCCGTTCTTGGCGTAATAGTCAAGTTCCTTCAATCAAGTTCTTTTTATCAAGAATTTGGAAAATTAGAGAAAAAAATCCTGCTTCGTAATTGTTAGAGGCAGGATTTTTCATTGCCAATGATAATTTTCTGCACAATTTTATCATTAGTAATGAAAAGATTTGATTGAATTTTCGCATTGGTAATGATAATTTTTGTACTTTTGCCACAAAATCAAAGGCGATGGAAAAGGAAATCATCAGCAGAATCATCCGCGAAGGACAAGATTATATCCCTGAAATAGAGTTATATAACCGACCGATGGAACTTGAGCTAAAAGGCAATTATGTGTTTGTCGGGGTGAGGCAATGCGGCAAGTCTTATATGCTTTATCAACGCATCCAGCAATTGTTGCAAGAAGGCCATAGCATTAAGGAAATCGTTTACGTCAATTTCGACGATGAGCGTCTTCGCCAAATGAAAGCGGAGGAACTCGACCTGATACTACAAGCATACGCTTCCACCAACGAGGGCAAGCCTTTGTTGTTTTTCGACGAAATCCAAAACGTTGAGGGATGGGAGCATTTTGCCCGTCGGTTGGCCAACCAAAAACATCAAGTTTTCATCACCGGCAGCAATGCCAAAATGCTCGGTCGCGACATCGCCACTACTTTGGGAGGACGATATTGGACACGCAATGTCTATCCTTTTACATTCAAGGAATACATTGGCAGAGAGCACATTAACCTCGATTCGCATTGGTACGACAGTCCACAGTTGAGAGCCGCTATAGAACGTGCTTTCAACGAATATTTCCAATTCGGCGGCTTCCCTGATGTGTTTGATGTGAGTGCAAAACGACTGTGGCTCAATGAACTTTACAACAAAATCTTCTTTTCCGACCTTGTCGTGAGAAACAAAATCCGCAACGAAGCCTCGCTACGTATGACCGTCAAACGTTTGGCCGAAAGCGTGAAACAACCAACTGCCTACAACCGCATCAGTAATTTGGTGAAAAGCACAGGCATCAATTGCCAAGCCAACACCGTTATGGAATATGTCAGTTTTATGCGCGATGCTTGTCTGCTGTTTTCCATAAACAACTATGCCTCAAAGTTTTCTGATCGCGAAACCATCAAGAAACATTACTTTGTGGACAACGGCTTGCTGATGATTTTTTTGAACGATGGCGAAACTTCATTGTTGGAGAACCTATGCGCCATCCACCTTTTCCAGCAATACGGCGACGAGCAGTTGTTTTATTACAACAAAAACGTGGAAGTGGACTTCTACCTTCCCGAACAACGCACCGCCATTCAAGCATGTTACAGCATGAGCGAACTTCAGACTTCGGAACGCGAAATCAACGCGCTTGTGAAACTTCATGCGTTTGAGCCGTTACAACGTGCTCTAATCATCACCCGTGAAGATGAATACACCATCCAAAAAGACAACGGCCTCACCATTGAGGTAAAACCCATTTGGAAATGGCTGTTGGAATAATAACCTCTGCCAAAATTTCCGACCTTTGCCACGGAACAATTCTTGATAACCACTCCCGCATGGACGAAAAAGCAGAAAAAAGGAAGTTCTTGGGTAGCCTCATCATCCCACTCATCATCGTGGCTTTGATGTGGTTAGTGAAAATCATTGAGGTGTCGTTTGGTATTGATTTGGGGCGTTACGGCGTAGTGCCACACACCGCAAAAGGTCTTCTTGGCATCCTCACATTGCCCTTTCTGCACGGCAGTTGGGAGCATCTGTTTTCCAACACCGTTCCCATCCTCGTGCTCGGCACGGCGTTGTACTATTGCTACCCCACCCTCGCCAACCGCGTGTTACTCATCACCTATTTGGCCAGCGGACTGCTTACATGGTGCATCGGCAACCCTGACACGACTCACATTGGGGCAAGTGCGCTCGTTTATGGACTCAACCTTTTCCTCATCACGAGTGGCTTTATCCGAGGCAACCGTATGCTCATCGTCATCGCGCTCATCATGGTTTTCCTTTACGGCAGTTTCATTTGGGGCATGATTCCGTCATTGGCAATCCCGCAAAACATCTCGTGGGAAGGTCACCTCAGCGGTGCCATGATTGGCATTTTGTTAGCCTTTTTCCTGCGCAAGGAAGGGCCGCAAAAAGAGGTCTACCATTGGGATGAGGACGAGGAAAATGAAGAAAACGGCTCTTCGACAGGCTCAGAAACCGAGGCTTCTACAGGCTCTGCATCCGAGGAAAAACCCTATTGGGATGTGCCCACCCCAAGCGACGCGGAATTGACCGTGCGCTATCGGTTCAGGCATTAAATCGCCTCAGCCTCAAGGAAATCCAGCACTTGTTTGGCAATAATCCCATGCCCTTCGGCATTGGGATGCCAATGGCTCTTTTTAATCCCCTCCAAATCAATACATTTCACGTTGTAATGATTTGCGATGCGATGAATTGAACCGATGAAAGCATCACGCCTGTCTGCATCAATGCCATTGGAACCGAGGTTCATGTCAAGAAGGAAATACAACTCAGCATTGGGATACCTTTGTTGCAGATTATCAAAGAGATAGGACAAAGCCGGACGGAAAGTGCAAAGTTGATCTTCAGTCCAATCTGAAAAAACATCATTGCCAAGCGGTACAACTGGCACATTGTCACCATCATGGGCGCAAGCATCGTTGGTAGCCCCGAAAATGAAAATCACGTCAGGTTGGCCAAGGTCATCCATGCGTTGGAGGAACGAATGTGGGCCATAGTAATTCGCATAGTTATAATTACATACCAAAGACCCTGAAAATGAATTATTTACATCCAATATCCAGCCTTTTTCGACGGCCACCTTATGCCACCACATCTGCTCTACATTCGTTACGCCAATGGAATCGAATGGGTAAACATCGTTGGTTTCAGGGTGGACATAACCCTTGAAAGTTGAATAACTGTCGCCCAAAATGGAGAATCGCATTTGTTTGGGCGGTTCAGGTTGTTTCACGCAAGCCGACATGAGTGCTGCCATAGCAAATAGTAATAGTAATTTTTTCATTATCAGTTAATTATAATCATTTCTGTTCTACGATTCAAGGCGCGGTGCTCTTCGCTGTCGTTGGCCTTCAAGGGCTTCGATGCACCATAGCCTCTTGCAGTCAAGCGGTCGGAATCAATACCATTGGCAATCAAGGCATTGCGAACCACTTCGGCGCGGTCGGCAGAGAGTTTCTGGTTGTAACTTTCACTGCCTACATTGTCGGTATGGCCCGCGAGTTCCACTTTCAAGTCGGGATTACGCTTCAGGAACTCCGTCAACATCTCAACACCCGATTGCGAATCTGTTGTCAAGTCCGCACTATTATATTCAAAATGAATGTTTTGCAAAACCACAGCATCCCCAACCGACAATTCCGTCACATCCACCGTAGAGAGGTAATTGGCAGAATCAGAGCGGATTTCCTCGGGCAGTTCAAAGGTGTAGATGTCGTAGCCGCCTTTGCCGCCTTCGCGTTGCGAGGATATGAAAGCCGTTTTGCCGTCAGCCGCCACAAAAAAGTTGATTTCGTCGCCACTCGTATTGATGGGAAAGCCCAGATTGACAGGCTCTTGCCATTGTCCATCCTCTCCCCTGCGACTCATAAACAAGTCGAATCCACCCATGCCAACATGTTTGTCGGACGAGAAATAAAGCGTGTGACCGTCGGGATGGATGAAAGGTGCCATTTCAGTACCTTTAGTATTAATAGGTGTACCCAAGTTCTGAGGTTCGCCCCAAGTGCCATCGGCGTTGCGGCGGGCGCAATAGATGTCGGCATTGCCGTTTCGCCGCGAAACAAAATACAGTTCGCGTCCATCGGCACTCACGCAAGGCTGTGATTCCCAACTGCTTGTGTTGATATTGCCTTTCAAGCGTTGTGGCATGTTCCATTTTTCGTTTTTCAATTCCGAGACATAAATATCGCAGCCACTGTCGCGACCCCAGCCGCAGCCTGTCAAATAAAGTTTTTTACCGTCAGCCGAAATAAACGCGGCTCCGAGGTCAATGTCATCAGGAAAATCTGCAAACGAAAGCAACTGAGGCTCAACCCATTGCTCGCCGTCCCAAAGCGAAACAAAAAGAAACTCCTTTTGGTAGCCATCGCCCAATGGCATCTTGCGCGTGAACAGCAGTTGCGAGCCGTCAAACGACAGCATATTGACATATTCTTCGGCAGTAGAATTGATGGCCGCACCCAAACTCTTCGGCTCGAAACTCACGGGATGCTCCATCGTCCAATCGCGGAAAGTGGCCAGCTCGAGCATTTCGGCCACCGTTTCATCCATCACTGCATTGCCTTTGGCCGCCTTTTGGTACCATCGCAGCAGGGCAATTTCGCGTTTGTAACTGCCACGGTTGTCATACAATCGCGCCAAAGTAACAGCCGCTGGCGGAAACAACATCGAGTCGGAGGCCAATGCGTTCTCGTAGCCAATCAGAGCCAAATCAAAGTCCTTGGTTTCCATCCCGATTTCGCCCTCAAGCAGCCAAGCCTCAGCATAGTTCGGGTCCTCAACGATGGCCTTCAACACTTGTTGGTGCGCCTTAGCATAATCACGCATTTGGAAAGCCTTTTCAGCAGATTCATAGGCTTTTACGGCCTTCTTGGGGTGCTGGGGAAAGGCCTCCAACGCCATTAGAAGCATCAATCCTATCAATAAAAACCTTTTCATAGACTAATCTTCATAGGTGTACTTGGTCGGAAAAACATCACAAAATAAATTGGGACATACAAGGTGCGTCCTTCCTCGCGAAATTCGCGTTCATTCGACAGCACAACAGCCCGCTTAATATTGTAATCAGGGTTGGCGATGAACTTGTCCAAAGCCTTGTGGGTCGAATAGTCCTTGCCCGACTTGACCTCAAGCGGTACTGCCGACAAGATGTCGAAATCATCAATCAGAAAATCGACCTCACCCTTACTCTTGTTGTCGTAATAATAAAGGTCGAATCCGTGAGCCAACAATTCCGATGCCACTGCAGACTCATACACCGAGCCAAGGTTAACACTCCTTTCGTCGTCAAGCACCGCCCTGATATTGTACTTGTAAAGCAAATTCGTGAGCAGGCCCACATCGTTCAGATAGAGTTTTATCAAATTCTTGATGGTCGACTCAAGCAAGGGAAACCTCGGATTGGAAATCGACTTCACCTCGATAGCAACACCAGCCTGTATCAAATACTCAAACTCATCGGCATAAGTGGCGTAGGTCTTCCCCTTCTTGTTCTCGATTTGATTGAACTGGACCCTCTTCTTCCTGTTTTCGAGATTGGAAGGAATCAAATCGTAAACACGCCTTATTTTCAACTTGTTTTCAGCATCATACTGAGCCGCATCCTCGCGATACAACTTTTGGATTCCGTCATGCACTCTGCGCACTTCCACGATATTGTTGGTTTCAATGAACTTGTTTACCGCATCGGGAAGGCCGCCAACGAGCAAGTATTTCTTGAAAAGGTCGAGGAAAACGCGGTGCATTGTTTCGTCAAGACCATGCTTTGCATTAAAAGATTGTTCCAATTGGTTTATAGCCTCTTCTCCAACGCCATTAGCCCAAAGAAATTCCTCGAAATCAAGTGGATACATTCTTATAATTTCAATTCGTCCACCCGGCTTAGAGAGCGTTTCGTTCAAGGCAATGCCCAATTGCGAACCACTAACAATGTAGGTATACCGATCGTCATCCTTCAGGAACTTCAGAAGGGTTAGCAATTCAGGATAGACTTGGATTTCATCGATGAAAACGAGAGTGTTGTTTTTCTTCTTCAATTTGGAGCCTGCCACAGTACTCAGCCTGAAATAGAAGTCGGCCACCGAGCCAGTCCCCTCAAAAGCCTTGCTCCCTTTCTTGTCGTCATACATATTAATTTCAACGAAATTGGGAAACAATTCCTTACCCACCATCCTGATAATAAAGGACTTGCCAACCTGCCGCGCCCCATCAACAATCAAAATCTTGTTGTTGTTCGAGGTCAAGTGCTCTTTGATTCTTTCTGCAATCCTACGCTTCAGCATAATGACTTTTTCTCGTTATTTCACGCCGCAAAATTACACTTTTTCCAGAAATTTCAAGCAATTTTTGTGACTTTTTCCAGTTTTTTAAAGCCATTTTTGTGACTTTTTCCAGTTTTTTAAAGCCATTTTCGTGACTTTTTCCAACTTTTCAACCCCTATTTTCGTGACTTTTTCCAAGTTTTCGACCCTCATTTTCGTGACTTTTTCCAGTTTTTCAGAGGTCATTTTTGTGACTTTTTCCGATTTTTCTCCATCCATTTCCGAAAATCCACCTCAAAAACCCTTGCGGTCATGGAACGGGTAGTCTCTGCTGAGATGAAGCATTTCCCTTCATCGAAGAAACAAATGCCTTCGGTCTGGCAAGTGACCAATTGTGGCATCTCAAAACGGCGGTGCGACAACTTCACTCCGGCCTCATCGAAGTCGAAGATGATGTATATGAACGGCCTCCATATCGGCTTCTCATAACCAACGATGACCAAAACCTTGTTCTTGCGGTCATAATCGGCACCAGTAACCAAGCCTCGCGAATCGAAGCCGTTGACCACCTCTGCCTTATGTTTTCCGGGAGTTTTCGGAAGGCGGTAGAGGCGAGTGGTGCCCGTTTCCCAGCCTTTGCTGAGCAAATAAAGATACTCTTCCGTGGCAAACATCGCCTCACAATCAAAGTCATGCACCTTGCGTTTCTCGAAATTCGTTTGGTCGGCAAACGCAAAATCGATGGTATCGACCATCACATTGGCATCGCCTTCAACGGGAATGGCCGATAACGGGAAGGTGTAAATCCGAAGTTTGTCGCGGCTGCCCTTGTTGTTGCCGAAGTCGCCCACAAAAACGGTTTCCCCATCGGTACAAACATCCTCCCAGTCCTTGTTCCTCGCATTGGTGAGGGTGATTCTTTGCACCACCTCAAATGTCACGGTATCAAGTGCATACAATATCGGTTTTCCGCCGCTGTCGTTGTGCGTCCAGAGTTTTCCATTGTGGAAAAACAGTCCCGAAGTCTCGCGAACCTCCTTCGGCAATTCCGCCTTAAGATTCAGGCCAAATATGGGAGAGAAGCCCGCCTCGCCCCCCTCTTGCGCCCATGTTAAGGAGGAAAGCAGCAATAGCATCAAAACGGAGAGCATGGCTTTCATAGCGGAATAATTACGGGACAAAAATAGACAAATTACCTTGAATCTTGCAAAAACAAAGACGAAACCACCAAAAAACCAGCAGTTTCGTCTCGTTATGATTTTTGCTTCATCATTTCGGATAAACCTCGCCCTTAGCAGCCTTCAACGTGTTTTGAAGCAGCGAAACGATAGTCATCGGGCCAACGCCACCCGGGACGGGCGTGATTTTCGAGGCCACTTTGTAAACCTCATCATAATCCACATCGCCCAGAATCTTATATCCCTTCGGGCTGCTCGGGTCGTCGATGCGATGGATGCCCACGTCAATGACCACAGCACCGGGCTTCACCATGTCGGCAGTCACGAAGCCTTGTTTGCCGATGGCGGCAACAAGAATGTCCGCATTGCGGCAGATTTCGGGCAGGTTTTTGGTGCGGCTGTGGCACAAGGTGACGGTCGAATCAATGCCCTTGCGCGACATGAGGATGGCCATAGGCGTGCCCACAATGTTGGAACGGCCCAACACGACCACATTCTTGCCAACCGTTTCAATGCCAGAGCGTTTGATGAGTTCCATAATGCCGTTGGGCGTGGCGGGAATGTAGCAAGGCAAGCCCAACATCATGCGACCAGCGTTAATGCTCGTGAAACCGTCCACGTCCTTTTTGGGGTCAATGGCGTTAATGACCTTGTTCTCGTCAATCTGTTTGGGCAACGGCAGTTGGATGATGTAGCCGTTGATTTCGGGGTCATTGTTAAGGAATTCGACCATGTCGAGCATCTCCTTTTCCGTCGTCGTAGCGGGCAGGCGATACACCGAAGAGGTCATGCCCACCGAGTGGCAGGCTTTCTCCTTCGAGGCCACGTAAGTTTTGCTCGCGCCGTCGTCGCCCACGATGACCGCCGCCAAATGCGGAGCAGGCTTCCCGTGATCAATCATATCGGCCACCTCAGCGGCGATTTCTTTCTTAATTTGTTCGGAAATCTGTTTTCCGTCAATGATTTTGTTTTCCATGTGTATTTCTGATTTCTAATTTCAAGATTTCAAGATTTCTGATTTCAAGATTTGGGTTGGTCTGGCTTTTTGTATTTTAGGCCTTTTATTTCTGTATTTTGCAGATAATCAATAAAATTACTAATAGACTGGGAAATTTCAAGTGATTGGTTTTTCAATTCTTCAAAAGTGTTTTCATCAATAAAACCATAATCAAATGCACGATAAATTTGGCTTCTTGTTTCACCACAAGAACCTTTGGCTATAAATAAAAACTGCCTAAATTCGCCATTTCCATCTCTTTCAAAACCTTCGGCAATATTATCCATTATCGAACCAGATGAAGCACGAATCTGACTACAAAGTCTGAATTCTTTCGCAAAATCGCCTTTTTTTGAAACCTCAAAAATCCTTTTTGAAAAGACCCTCGATTCTTGCCATATTGGTAAATCCTCAAACCTTTTGTATGTAGCCATAATTCTTTGGTTTACTTTAATTTTGAAATATTGAAATTCCAAATCTTGAAATCGCTTTAGCGTCGCTTCATCGCCCCCGCCATGCGCATCAACTTCTTCCCGCCGCCCGTAGTCATCATGCGCATCATCTTCGAGGTTTCCTCGAATTGCTTCACGAGGCGGTTCACCTCTACGATTGAAGTGCCACTACCATCGGCGATGCGCTTGCGGCGTGTGCCGTTCAGCAGTTTCGGGTTCTCGCGCTCTTGGGGTGTCATCGAATAGATGATGGCCTCGATGCTCTTGAAGGCGTCGTCGTCGATTTCCTCGCCCTTCATGGCTTTGTCCATGCCGGGAATCATGCTGGCGAGTTCCTTCAGGTTGCCCATCTTCTTGATTTGCTGGATTTGCTTCAGGAAGTCGTTGTAGTTGAACTCGTTCTGTGCCAATTTCTTCTGCAACTTTCGGGCTTCTTCCTCGTCGAATTGCTCTTGTGCGCGCTCCACGAGAGAAACGATGTCGCCCATGCCGAGGATACGGTCGGCCATGCGCTTGGGGTGGAACACATCGAGGGCGTCCATCTTCTCGCCGATACCGACGAACTTGATGGGCTTTTCGACCACCGTGCGGATGGTGAGGGCCGCACCGCCACGGGTGTCGCCGTCCAACTTGGTCAGCACCACGCCGTCAAAGTCGAGGCGGTCGTTGAAGGCCTTGGCCGTGTTCACGGCATCCTGACCGGTCATCGAGTCCACCACAAACAAGGTCTCGTGCGGATGCACCTTTTCCTTGATGTTGGCGATTTCGTTCATCATCTCCTCATCGACGGCCAGACGACCGGCAGTATCGATAATGACCACGTTCTTGCCCTGACTGCGGGCATGGTTGATGGCGTTTTGCGCAATCTGCACGGGATTTTTGTTGCCTTCTTCGCTATATACCTCAACCTCAACCTGTTGACCCAACACCTTCAACTGCTCAATGGCGGCAGGACGATACACGTCGCCAGCCACCAAAAGCACTTGCTTGCTACGTTTGCGCTTCAGATAAGAGGCCAATTTGGCCGAGAATGTAGTCTTACCGGAACCTTGCAGACCCGCGATAAGGATGATGCTCGGTTGGCCTTTCAGATTAATATCGACAGCATCGCCACCCATGAGTTCGGCCAGCTCGTCATGCACAATCTTGACCATCATCTCGCCCGGCTTCACCGAGGTAAGTATCTCTTGTCCAAGGGCTTTCTCCTTGATGTTGTTGGTCACATCCTTGGCAATCTTATAGCTCACGTCGGCATCGAGCAAGGCGCGACGGATTTCCTTCATCGTGTCGGCCACGTTCACTTCGGTGATATAGGCCTGTCCCTTAAGGACTTTGAACGAGCGTTCTAATTTTTCGCTTAAACCTTCAAACATAATTCTCAAAATTTGGGTGCAAAAATAGGAAAAAAAGATGAACGAGAGGAATATCCGTATCAGTTATCGAGTTTTTCTCGGCAACTCTCGACATGACTATTTCCAAAATGGAAACAGTCGCTGTTTTGGGTGGTTATTTCCATTTTGGAAAAAACCACTAATCCACTTCAATGGCAGTTATTGCAAGATTTGCAACAACTGAAGATAAATCGGAATTTCCGATTTTTCTATGAAACAAGCGAAAGAATTTGTCGGAATTCCGACAGGTTGCTTTTCTCAATTCTTTAGATGACTATTGTAAAAATTGCAACAGCCATGGTTGTCAGTTATTTCCATTTCGGAAAGAACTGTCTCATCACCATTTTTTAATTGGCCTCTGAACCAACTCCCGATGAAATCACATCTACGACACTCTCCAAATACTTATACAAAAGGGTCTTTCCTTCACACAAGCAATCAATTTCACTTACATTATCGCCATCACTTGCAATAAACGAATAGTACGGACAACCACCATTGCAGATATAAAAGTACTTGCAATTCTTCTTTTCACAAGCATTTATCGCTTCTACTCTTTGGTCTATCAATTTGATCATTGTTTCAGATGATGGCGATAGTATCTCTTTGATGGGTCGTTTTTTGATATTGCCCAAAATCATATTGTTTGAACCTGTAAATTTGGGACAATTATACGCATCTCCATTTGGAGTTAAGGCTATGAAATTCGTCAAGCACCTGCCTCCAAAAGTACATATCGTATTATGATTTGGACATTTTGCCTCTAAGCATTTGATAATATCATTAATGGTACGCGGAATGGGTTCCACTTTACCCTTTTCAACCCAACCATTAAACTCCGAGATAAAGTATCTTGCATAGTCCTCATTAGATAATGCAATTTCTTTGTCTTTTACCCTATTCTTGGAGTAGTAAATATAAGGATTGCTGTGGAATGAATAGACTCCCTGCCCTTGGAAAAAGTCAAGCATTTCTTTCTCATGGCCAAGATTGTTTTTTGTTATCGTGCTGATAAACCCACAACTACCACCTTTATCTTCAATGTATTTTCGTGTCCGTTGAACATTTTGAAACGATGGCTTATCTCCATTGGCAGGGCGGTTGTGATTATGGATTTCTTCTGTTCCATCTATTGTTGTAGAAATGTCAAAATCATTTTTCATTAGAAAGTCTATTAATTCGGTATCAAATAGATTTCCACTTGTTTGGACACCGTTTTCGTATGGTTTCGTAGCATATTTTTTCTGAAACTCAACTACTTTTTTATAAAAACTCAAGCCCACCAACATCGGTTCCCCACCTGTCCACTCAAATGTAATATATTCGTGTTTAGTTTCAAAGGCTTGTTTTATTGCCTCTTCCAATAGGTTCGTTTGAAAAGTAGGCACATCACCATGAGACCCTTTCGCAAAACAATATCTACATGAAAGGACACATTTGTCTGTCAATTGGAAAATGACATTCAACCCCGTACATTCATTTAACCTTGATAAGTATTCTTCTCTTGTCATAACAATACTGTTTTAGAGGGCGCAATTATTATGCGCCCTCGGTTTTCATTATCAATTGGGTGGACATGTAGTCACTGGAGATTGTCTATCCGTATGAACATCGGAATGGTATTGGTTTCCTCCATTATTTGTATGCCTATTTCTTGCAGGCGTATTATCATGACTATTTGAATGAGGGATACATTGATTTCCGCTATTATAAGCAGACCTATCACTATGATAGTTACTGTGATATACATTGTCATGATTATCAGTATGATTTGCCGGCCTATCAACATGACTATTTGTATGATTTGGAGAGAATTCATCCATACCTTTCGTGAAGTCAGTAGTCAAAAACTTGACCACCTCATTGTTAACAAGATTACTATTGCTAATCTCACTAACATCAGTATTAATGCTTTTTGATACTTTGTTTTCTTTGACCGGCTCCGCATTTGCTACACCTATTGAAAGCAAGCATGCAGGAATAGCTATGCCAAGTTGTTTGGCGATTTTTTTGAATTCGTTGTTCATTTTCTAATTAGTTTTAATTGTTATCGATAACTTCGTTTCGTACCTCCGTTTCAGAACTGCACATAAAAAAAGCGCGGCACTTTTCGCCTTCATTGGTCGTTCTGAGGTCTTCGACTACCTACCATTTCCAATTACAACGATTAAGCCCACGCCAAACTGCGGGAGCGTCGTTGCTTTACTCTGGAAATGGTTTTGAAAGTGTCGAAGTTTCAGAACAACCAGATTAAGCTACTTCGCTTTTTCCTATTCTATGATGTGCATAAATTAATTATGCGGTTTGTTTCATAGGCATTATATTTTGTTAACACTTACTTTTCGTCAATAATTCGGGTACAAAGATACAGCTTTTTCTATATTTTACTGGAGATTTATTGCATTTTCACTTCAATCCTTCAAACACCCCACCGGAACAAACGCCATCATCCCGACAATACGGAAAACATTTATTATTGCCAAAATGAATATAAACAACAATGATTCAATAAATTACAAAAACTTCAATTCTTCCATTCGGCGAGTTGGCGGATTTTCACTCGGCGAGTTGGCGGAGTTTTACTCGGCAAGTTGGCGGATTTTTGTTCGGCGAGTTGGCGATATTTTCAAAACACAAAAGAATAATGCGCCATTCCATCAAATTGTTGTACTTTTGTCTGCTCAAAAAATCATCATTATGATTAAAGAAAATCTCAATAAAATCCGTGCGACATTGCCAGAAGGCGTGACTTTGGTAGCCGTCAGCAAGACCAAGCCTGTCAGCGACTTGCAGGAAGCCTACGACGCCGGTCAGCGTGTTTTCGGCGAAAACCACGCCCTTGAGATGCGCGACAAGCATGAGGCGCTGCCGCAAGACATCCAATGGCATTTCATCGGCCACTTGCAGACCAACAAAATCAAATACATCATCCCCTTCGTCACGCTCATCCATAGCATCGACTCGGCCAACCTGCTCGAAGCCGTCAACAAGGAAGCCAAAAAGCACGACCGCATTGTGGATTGCCTGCTGCAATTCCACATCGCGCAAGAGGAAACCAAGTTCGGCCTTGACCTCGAAGAAGCCCGACAACTGCTTGATTCAGAAGCCTTCAAACAGATGCAAAACATCAGAATCTGCGGTGTGATGGGCATGGCCACTTTCACCGACGACGAGGACGAAGTGCGCAAGGAATTCAAGCACCTGAAGGCGATTTTCGACACGCTGAAACACGATTATTTCGCTAACCAGTCGCAGTTCAAGGAGATTTCGATGGGTATGTCGGACGACTATCCGATTGCCGTCGAGGAAGGCGCGACGATGGTGCGTGTGGGGAGCAAAATTTTTGGAGCAAGGAATTATAATGTATAACCAAAATGTCGGCCCTTCGACAGGCTCAGGGACCTTAACGAGACGAAAAAGCTAAGGTCGTTGAGCCTGCCGAAACGCCGACCAAGACATAAATGACTTCTTTAATACCTATATTATTACTCGCCGTCGGTTTCGTCGCCTTGATTTTGGGCGCGAACTGGCTCGTCAATGGGGCCACCAGCGTAGGCATTCGTGCGAAATTGTCGCCGCTCATCATCGGCTTGACCATCGTGGCCTTCGGCACTTCGTTGCCTGAAATGATTGTCAATGTGTTCTCGTGCATCAAAGGCAGTCCGGGCTTGGCCATCGGCAACATCATCGGGAGCAACACGATGAACATTCTGCTCATCTTGGGCGTGAGCTCGCTCATCTGGCCCATCGACGTGAGCCGCGTTTCCATCCGCCGCGACATCCCTGCCGGTTTTTTGGCCACGCTTGCCATCACCCTGATGGCCAATTATTTCTTCACGGGTCAAGCACGCACAATCAACTGGATTGAAGGCATTGTCCTCTTGCTGATGGGTTTCGCCTACCTGCTGTTGACCATGCTAAAAAACGACCCGAAAGAGGAAACTGAAGACATTCAGGAAGCCATGCCGTGGGGCAAAACCATTCTTGCACTAATTGCTGGAATTATAGGACTTTACATTGGTGGAGAATTGGTTTCCCGCAATGCGCAAATCTTGGCCAAACAATGGGGCATGAGCGAAAGCACCATCGGCCTGACCGTGGTAGCTACAGCCACTTCTCTACCCGAACTCATCACCTCCATTGTGGCGGCGCTGAAGAAAAACTCGGGTATCGCCATCGGTAATGTATTGGGTTCCAATATTTTGAACATCTTCATAGTGTTGGGCATCAGTGCGCTCATCACGCCGTTGCCTTTCGACCCGATGATGAACAAGCAATTGATGATTCTCTTCGCCGCCAACATCCTTATGTTGATGTTCGTTTTCACGGGCAAAGGCCGCAAAATCTCCCGCTGGGAAGGAGCCTTGCTCACTTTAGGCTATGTCGGGTTCATGTGGTTTTCGCTGGTGATGCGATAATAGCTCACACAGTGTTTTCTCACGCAGAAATCGCAGAACTATGGGAAACCTACCGGACAATAAATTTACTCCGCTTTGCGATTCTGCGGATTCTGCGGATTCTGCGTGAAACAAAAAAAGACCCGTCTTTTGGACGAGTCTTCATGTGATTGACTCTCTTAATTCCCAATCAGTCAGCCAATTGGAAGGCAGTCTTCACGGCCTCGTAGTTGCTGTAGTCCACATCGCTGCGGTTGGAATAGACTGAAGCCTCAATGGCCACAATCTTGAACCTATGGGTGTCGGGACGGTCAACTTTCCAGAAATCGCTTTCCGTCCAGAAAATGCGCACGCCACCGTCGTTGAGCGTGGCAACTTCAATTGAAGCCTCGTAAAGGTTGGGGTTGCCATTCTCATCATCGTCAGGGCTGTAGTAGTAGGTAAGCGGAACTTGCGACCAAGTGCCTTCGACATCCATGTAAACGAGCACTGCGCCATAATTGTAAACATTGTTATTGATGGCAGGATAATCAATAGTCACAATGTAACGGCCTCTTTCATGCCCTTGGCCATCGGTGAAAAGACGATCCCATTCCCAGTTATTGGGATAGACGGTTACTGTCAAAGAGGCAACGTTGGCGTTGCCATCATGTCCTGCGGGGCCTTGCGGACCCATCGGGCCGCGACACGAGGCCATCGCGAAAACGGCCAAAACCGTCATGCAGATAATACTTAACTTTTTCATTTTTAGAGATTTTTAATTATTAAACTTAGATTTGATTTTCATTTGACGCTGCAAATTTACTACAAATATCTTGCCGAAATGTTCCAATTCGGGAAAACAATCTCAAAAAACCGTAATTTTGCCGCATGAAAAACCGAAACTACATTGTTCATTTGGCCGGCATCGTTGCCATGATTTTTTGGGGGATGTCATTTGTATGGTCCACGCAAGTGTATGAAAACCTGAACCCTACGGCGACCATTTTCCTGCGCCTTGTGGTGGCCACCATCTTCCTCACTGCGATACTTTTCGTGTTTCGCCTCAACGAGAAAGTCAAGAAAGAGCACTTGGGGCTTTTTGCTTTGGCGGCCATGTTCGAGCCGTTCCTCTACTTCATTTTCGAGGGCTACGGGTTGAAAAACACCTCCCCCATCATCGGTTCGGGCATCATAGCCATGATTCCCTTGGTGACGCCCATCGCGGCACGTATCTTTCTGAAAGAGAGACTCACTCCAATGAACATCGTAGGATTCATCACCTCTTTTGTCGGAGTTATCGTGCTGCTACTCAACAAAAACCTCGAGTTCACCGCCTCGCCCAAAGGCATCCTTTTCCTATTTGGAGCCGTAGTGGTGGCCGTGGGCTATTCCATCGCGCTCATCAAACTGACCAAACTTTACAAACCGTTGACAATCACTTGGATGCAAAACATCATCGGGATGATTTACTTCATTCCAGTGGTGTTCATCATTGAGCGATTCGAGCCTTCCAATTTTGCCAATGTGGGAGGCTACATTGTGCCGTTGGTCTGCCTTGGCGTGTTTTGCAGTTCTGTTGCCTACGCCTTGTGGGCGTTCACTTTCAGCAAGTTAGGCGCATCGCGAGCCAACGTCTATTCCAACCTGATTCCCGTGTTCACGGCCATTTTCAGTTATTTCATCATCCACGAAGCGTTGACGGCGAACAAGATCATTGGCATTCTGGTGGTCGTGGTGGGATTAGTGCTGTCGCAAATGAAAGGGACAAAGCAATGATCACAAGTAAGGCAAATCCTAAAATAAAGAACCTAGTCAAGTTACAAAAGGCCTCCGAGCGCCGCGAGCAAAACCGCATCCTCATCGAAGGACAACGCGAGATTAAACGCGCCCAAGCCTGCGGTTTTGAGATTGAGCAGTTGTATGTCTGCGAGCCGCTGTTGCGTTCACCTATTAATATTAAAGCCGAGTTCACGGAAACCGTTTCGGAAGACGTTTTCGACAAAATCGCCTACCGCGAGGGCAACGACGGGCTTTTGGCAGTGGCCATACCCAAATACAAGAGCCTCAACGAGTTTCAACCCAAAAAAGACGCTTTGGTTATCGTGTTGGAAACGGTCGAGAAGCCCGGCAACCTCGGTGCCGTGATGCGCACCGCCGATGCCGCCGGCGTGGATGCCGTCATCGTGGCCGACCCCGCCACCGACCTTTTCAACCCTAATGCGATACGGGCAAGCATTGGTTGCATTTTCAGCGTTCCAGTTTATGCCTGCTCCACCGAGGAGTGTATCAAATGGCTGAAAAAGAACGGGATAACCATTTATTGCACCTACCTCAAGGCCTCCATCGACTACCTTGATGCCGACTTCCGCAGAGCCTCCGCTCTGGTGATGGGCACCGAGGCCACGGGCATTTCCGAGGCTTGGGTGGAGGCCGCCGACCAAAACATCATCATCCCCATGAACGGCATCGCCGACTCGCTCAACGTGTCGGTGACCACCGCCATCGTCACTTTTGAGGCCATCAGACAACGCCGTAAACCATGAAAAAGGACTATTTCCTGCTGCATCTTTCCGTTTTCATAGCGGGCTTCACAGGCGTGTTGGGTCGCCTCATCACCTTGGATTCGGCCATTTTGGTTTGGTGGCGAATGGCTGCGGCAGCGGTGATAATGTGGATTTATTTGCGTGTGTTGAAATGGCGTGGGACGGACACACGCGGTGTGTCCCTACAACGATTCAAATTTAGGGACATTTTGCAGATGGGCGGCGTGGGAATGTTGCTTTGTCTGCATTGGGTGTTTTTCTATGCCTCCATCAAGGCCAGCAACGTCAGCATCGGTGTGGTGTGTTTTTCGTTGGTCGGGTTTTTCACGGCCTTGTTCGAACCCATCATCAACAAACACAGGTTTTCGGGGCGCGAATTTTTGTTCAGCCTGCTCACCATCCTCGGCATCTATCTCATTTTCCATTTCGATTCGCGCTATCGGTTGGGCATTGCCTTGGGCGTGGTTTCATCAGCCTTATATGCGCTGTTTGCCATTGCCAATCAAAGGGTTGGGAAGTATTACGAGGCCAAGAACATGTTACTTTGGGAGATGGTCGGCGGCCTCATCGGACTGACATGTCTGATTCCTTTATATAATCAGTTCATCCCCGTCGGACGGCTATATCCCGTCGGGATGGATTACGCCTATCTCGCCTTCATGGTCGTGATTTGCACCATTGGGCTTTGCCTGCTGCAAATCATTGTCTTGCAGAAGATTCCAGCTTTCACCGTCAATTTGACTTACAATTTGGAACCCGTCTATAGCATCATCCTCTCGATGTTCATTTTCAGCGAATACAAGGAACTGAATTTCTCGTTTTGCATTGGTATTGCGCTGATTATCATTTCGGTAGTCCTACAGACCTGGAGCGAAGTAAGAAGAAAACAAAACTATCAAAACCCACAAAACCATTAACCAACCAAGGCGGCACCCAACCGGGATGCCGCCAGAAAGCAGGCCTGTTGGCTGCTTTCCCTACTTCTAAAAAAGGGTTTTGACAGTTTTGAAGGTTTTGTGACAAAAACATCAAAGTTTCAGCTTCACAAACACCGGATAATGATCCGAAGGATTGTGCCGAATGTAGGTGTCGAATGAGATTTGCTGCGGCGCATCAGAGGCCTTGATGTTGTCGTCAGGGTCATCATCGGGTGTCCAATAACTGTCGGTGAACACGCCGTAGGCCTCTACTTTCGCGCTTGGCGACACAAACACATGGTCGATGCGGCTGGTTGTGAAATAGTTGGTTTTGAATGCGTTGAACGTTCCGTTCTCCGCAAAACGGATGCGAGCTGCATCGTAGGAATCCTTCAGCAAGCCTGATTTGGTGAAAATCGTGTAAATCTCATCATTTTGGTCCACGTTGAAGTCGCCAGTGAGGATGACGGGCATGCCTTGGGCAATCTCGCGAATCTTGGCCACGACCAACTTGGCAGCCTCGCGCCGCGCCACCACGCCCACATGGTCCATGTGGAGATTGAAGAAATAGAACACTTTTTCTTGGTATCTCGGTCCGCGATTGAACAAGCCTCTACGTTGGTTCAAGTCGAGAACCTTTGCGCTGAACTTGCCCCAAGTGCAGATGCGTATGCAGGCCGCGTCCCAGCCCAATCCGGGTTTTTCGGGCGTTTCGCTGAGCCAGAAATCGCCATGGTTGAGGAGTTGGAGTTTGTCCTTTTTGTAGAAGATGGCCTCGTGCTCGCCGCCCCGCTCGCCATCGTCGCGCCCGATGCCGATGTAGTCGTAGCCGTCCAAGGCATTCTTCATATCTTGGAGTTGTTCCCAAAGCACTTCCTGCGTCCCGAAAATGTCGGGCGACATGAAGTTCACTTGGTCACAGATGACTTGGCAGCGTTTCTGCCAATGTTCGCCCTGCACGCTGTCGTTCCAGTTCTTGTAACGAATGTTGTAGGAGCCGACGAGCATTTGTTGGGCGGAAAGTTGGAGAGATGCCACAATGATAAAGGCAAAAAGGAGGAGTTTTTTCATAGGAAATAGATTTTATTGCAGCAAAAGTAGAAAAAACTTTCGCTCAAAACAAAAATGCTAATATTTCTCTAACTTATTATACCAGCTTCCAAAAACGAACATCTCCCCAACAAAAGCA
Source organism: uncultured Bacteroidales bacterium (assembly GCA_947166105.1). Lineage (GTDB taxonomy): Bacteria > Bacteroidota > Bacteroidia > Bacteroidales > F082 > Limimorpha. The sequence continues at coordinate 17,838 of CAMVCZ010000030.1, read as the reverse complement.
AAGCCCTCACTTTCATAATACTTTTGCAGATGCGGTTTATCCTTATCAACAAGAAGCGTGACCTTGGAGAAGCCTTTATTTAAAGTGAAATCCACACGGTCGCGCATCAGCATCCTTCCAATGCCAACACCCCTGTATTCGGGAAAAATGGCCATACTATCCAAATAGAATTCACCCGGACCAGTTTCCATCGCATTGCGACTCAAATCCATACCAGAAGTTTGCTTCACAAAGCCGAAAGTCTTTTCACGCATCCTTGCATAACAAGCACCATCGTAAGCCACCAAAGCCCCCACCCTTTTGCCATCGGCCTCGGCTATGCGCGTGTTGCAATAACTATATAAGGTGTCGTCCATACGGCAAATTCCAATCAAATGCTCATAAATGCCTCGCTGCTCATCTGGAAGCGTTGCACCAAGGTCAAGCATATCAATACCCGCCAAAACCACACGGGCAATGAATGGAGCATCATCCAATGTGGCATCTCGAAGCTGGACTATGGAAATCGCAGGTTGCATTAGCGTAGTTTATTTCTTTGATAATGAGGAGCTACAATAATAATAAAGAAAACGAGCGACACCAACACCGAGGCCGACGCCACCAAATAAGCCGTCGAAAAAGAGAAATGCTCCGCCAACATTCCACCGGAGAAAATGCCGATGCCGAGGCCCAAATCCCAGGTAGTCAGATAGGTGGAAGTGGCCGTGCCGCGCTGGGCGTTGGTGCCAAGGTTGATGAACAAGGCATTGAACGACGGAAAAGCCGCCCCGAATCCCAAGCCGCAGCACAAAGCAATCAACAGGAAAGCCACTGCCGTATAGTTGGTGCCCAAAGCGTTGCAATGGTGGCACATACCCAAGCCGAACATAGCCAACACTACAATGCCCAAGCCCAAAGCGATGATTTGCGTCACCTTACCCCTATCGACCATCTTGCCCGCAAACAAGCGCGAGGCAATCAGGCCAACGGCATAAACAGTGAAGAACAATCCGCTGCTGATGGTCAAGCCCATCTCTTTGGCATAGAGGGCGATATAGTTGGAAATCTGTCCGTAGGCGAAAGCCAAAAGCGTGAACGAAACACCCGCCAACAGACCTTTCAACAAGATGAAACGGTCCAAGGAAATCGGGGGACGCTTGACGGGCGGGCGCACCCTATGCTTGATTTGGGTGGCGAAAAAGACCGCCAACAAACTGCAAGCCATACAGCCCAAAAAGATGGCATTGAAACTGAAATGCTCATACACAAACAATCCCGTCATCGGGCCGACCGCCATTGCGATGTTGTTGGCCACACCGTAATAACCGATGCCCTCTCCCCTATGCTCTGACGGCACCACATCAATGACCAAGGTGTTGCCGCCCACCGAAGTGAGACCAAAAGCAAAGCCGTGTACGATGCGGATTATTATTAATAAGGTGATGGTGGCGGCGAAAAGATAACCCACAAAAACTGCCGTGAATATCGACAAAGCCAACACATACAAGGGTTTGCGCTTGAAAGTGTCCATCATATAGCCCGAAAAAGGCCGCACCACCAAAGTGGCCAAAGTGTAGCACGAAATGACTGTTCCAATCACCGCATTGCCCGCCTGAAAATTCTCCATAATGAAGAAAGGCAGCACGGGCAACAGTAGATAGAACGAAAAGAAAAACAAGAAGTTAGCCGCGCAAAGGCAAAGATAATTCTTATTGAACAGTTTTTCTTCCATGACTATGGCTCGATTTCGGGTTGCAAAAGTAATGAATTAAGGATTAAAACAGTAAGTTTCGGAAATTTTGTCATAAATCTTCACCTATTCTATGCCTAATTCGGAAATTTTGTCATTAAAAACAAGTGTTTTGGCTCGTTTTTGGCCTTGGCAAAGAATTTGACTATGTGAGGTCGTCCGAGCGAAAGGACAAAGCCCCGTAGGGGCGACAGCCAATAAGCAGGCGACGTAAGTCCCTGCAACGAACGAACAATCAACAAACAACTAAATAATAGGAGATCAAAACCATGTTAGTAACTAGAAGAAACCAAGACTTCATGCCGACGCTGTTCAACGAACTGATGAACTGGAACGACACGAATTATTCAACCCCTCGCATGAACATCATGGAGACGAAGGACAACTACAAACTCGAACTCTGCATCCCCGGCCTCACCAAGGACGACGTGAAACTGAGCATCGACACTGAAGGCAACCTCGTAGTTGAAATGACCAAGGAAACCAAGAACGAGAAGAAGAACGAAGAGATGCGCTACCTGCGCCACGAGTTCTCGGTGGAACACTTCCGCCAGACCGTGATGCTGCCCGAAGACATCCACAAGGAGCAAATCAGCGCAAAGGTCGAAAACGGCATCTTGGATATCGTCATCCCGAAGGTGACCGTCGAAGAGAAGAAGCAGGCCGTGCAGACCATCGAAATCGGCTAAAGCCTTGCCAAAACAACCCAAAAAACGGGACGGAGCCTTCCGCCCCGTTTTTTTGTTACCCCAAACGCGATTTCCGACACTTTTAATTCGTAATTTTGTCGCCAAATTAAAAAGCGTATGAAAAAAGCGTTACTTATCACCATTTTGGGCCTTTTCTGCTTCTTGCAGGCCTTTCCGCAAGACAAGAAGCCTTTCATTACCTTAGACAACCTTCAGCTTAACACCCGCGCCGACTTCACCTTCGATTATTACTTGGGCCACGACACGGTGGCACCGAGCAGCGACCACGGCTTCCAAGGGAAGTATCTCGTGGTGGCCTTGGACGGCACCATCGGCAGCAAGTTCAGCTACCACTTGCGCCAGCGCATCAACGCGCCCAACATCGGTTTTGCCAACACCTTCTTCCAAGGCACCGACTGGGCCTACTTGGACTGGCACTTCACCGACAACTTCTCCCTCTCGGCGGGCAAGCAGGTCGTGGCCATCGGCGGCTGGGAATACGACGCCAACCCCATCGACATCTACTACGGCACCGAGTTCTGGAACACCGTGTGCTGCTACGAGGTGGGAGGCTCCCTCAACTTCAAGGACAAGGCGGGCAAGAACCACTTCCTCTTCCAAGTGAGCAACTCGCCCTACATCAACACGGCCATGGAAGGCATCTACGCCTACAACCTCATGTGGTACGGCAATTTCGGGAAGTTCAAGACGGCCTATTCCGTGAACATGATGGAATACCAACCTGGCAAGTTCATCAACTACATCGCCTTGGGCAACAAACTGCAATTCAACGGCGTGGAGATGTATCTCGACCTCATCCACCGCGCCGAGTTGGGCCGGCAGAAGTTCTTCGGCCAATACCTCACCGCACTTTTCGGCATCGGTGTCGACATCGGGCCGAAATGGATTGTGTTTGCCAAGGCGGGCTACGACTACAACCCCGCCAAACTGCCCAACACGGGTGCCTACGACCCCAACGACACCCCGAAGGAAAAGGTTGATTTCGAAAGCATTGGCTTTGAATACTACCCCTTGACCGACCGCAACCTGCGCCTCCACCTCTGCGGCTCGCACACCAGCATGGACGGCATCAGCATGTTCCAGGCCAACCTCGGCCTCACTTGGAAGGTCGACCTGCTTCACGCATTCATAAAAAAATAATTCGTCATGGCAAAAACAAAATACAACACCATCAAACGAACCACCACGTTTTATCACGATAGGGTGGAAAAAGTCTTCAAAAGCATTGAGGAAAAACTCAAGAAGCCCTTGAAATTCACTACAAAGCGCAGTTTCGAGGCCATCATGTTCCTCATCGTCTTTTTCGCCTTCTTCGGCCTCTTGGCCTACAAAATGACCCTGCCCAAGATGCTGAACACCTTCATGCAGACGGCCTACCACTTGCTGCTCGAAACCGTGTTCTACATCATGGCCATCTGCGTGTTGATGGGTGCCATCAGCAAACTTTTGACCGAGTTTGGCGTGGTGCGTCTGTTGGAAAACCTCTTGCGCCCGCTGATGAGGCCGCTCTACAACCTTCCGGGCGTGGCTGCCTTGGGTGCCATCATGACTTTCCTGAGCGACAACCCCGCCATCATCACCCTCGCCCACGACAAGAACTTCAACCGCTATTTCAAAAAATACCAACTCGTTTCGCTGACCAACTTCGGCACGGCTTTCGGCATGGGTTTGGTTGTGGTTGCCTTTATGACGGGCTTAGGTTTCGGCAAAGGAGCCTTGATTGGCGTGGCTGGTGCGGTCATCGGAAGCATAGTTTCCACCCGATTGATGCAACGCTCCACATTGAAGGCCTATCCCGAATTGGACACCCCTGTTGATGAGGAATTTGGCGGCGACGAGCAACAGATTTCGTTCAAGACGGAAGGCGGTGTGTTCATGCGTTTTCTCAATTCGCTCTTGGACGGCGGCAAGGACGGCGTGAGCATTGGTTTCGCCATCATCCCTGGCGTGCTTTGCATCTCCACCATCGTGATGATGCTCACCTTCGGCGCTTCGGGCGCGAATGGTGAATATATGGGCGTGGCCTACGAAGGTGTGCCTGTCATCAGTTGGGCGGCCAACAAAATCAACTTCATCTTCGAATGGCTCTTCGGCTTCCAGGACGGTGCCCTCATCTCCTTCCCCATGACGGCTCTCGGCGCAGTGGGTGCCGCCATCGGTTTGGTGCCGCGTTTCATCACTGAAGGCATCATCGACAACAACGCCATCGCTGTGTTCACGGCCATCGGCATGTGCTGGAGCGGTTTCCTCAGCACCCATGCCGCCATGCTCGACAGCCTCGGCTACCGCAAGCTCATCGGCAAAGCCATCGGTGCCCACACCATCGGCGGACTCATGGCTGGCATTTCGGCCCACTGGCTGTATGTGCTGTTAGCATTGATATTCTGAAAACAATAGAGCCAGTATGCACACTGGCTCTACAATTCATGCACAAAAAAAAGAGGCCCAAGAGCCTCTTTTTTTGTATTAGGAAAAAGGTCATCAACTTTTCTTCCCACCCATGCTGTAGGTGAGGTTGAAGCGCAAGGTGTTCTCCAAGGGGTTGCTGCCTGCCATGGTATTGACCGGAATCAGGTAGGAAACATCGAGGCCAAACACATTGTATTTCAGAGCGGCACCAAGGGTGACATACTTACGGTTGCCCTTCAATGCGGTCTCGTTGAAATAACCTGCACGCACAGCGAAGATATTGTTGTACCAATACTCGATGCCTGCACCAATGTTGATTTCGCAAAGCTCCTCATAGAACTTGCCGATATGAGCATACTCATAAGCACTTTGATCCCACGAATAGCCCGGAGCATCATAGAAAGATTGGATAATGCCCTGAACAACAGCCACATCATTATCCATGCCATAAAGAATAGTACCCGTAGCCGGATCCTTGATGGGCGGAGTGGGCACCAAAAGTTTCGACACATCAAAAGTGAAACCCAAAGAATTGTATTCGTCCAATTCGAGTTTCAGGCCAGCACCGGCACGCAATGTGGTCGGGATGAAATCGCGGCGGCTGGAACTGGTGTTATAGTTGATCTTGCTACCGATGTTGTTGATGGAAACGCCCCACGAAAAATCGGCGTCCATGCTGCTGAACCATTCCACCGCACGCAGGTAATAGACACTGATGTCGGCGGCAACAGAGATACCCGCGCGGGCATAGTCAGACTGGTTCTGAATCAGGTTGGAATAGATGAAACGACCCGTCACGGCACCCGACAAGTAATCGCCAAGCATACGAGAATAGGCGGCATCGATGGCCCATTCATTAGGTCTGTAAGTGCCAAGATAGTTGTTGTCCTGACCTCTATACTCAATTACGCCCGGGCTGAAATAGCGCAACGAAGCGGCAACTGCCGAGCGGTCGTTGATGGTATAGGCTCCAGCAAGATAAGCCAAACCCATGTCGGGAACCAAAGCCCTCAGCCAAGGGCTGTAACCCAAGCCGATGGACAGCTTATCGGGGAGGAACACATACTTGGCGGCATTATAGTGCATGGAATACACATCGGGCGAGGTAGCCACGCCGCAATCGCCCATAGCTCCTCCTCGCGAGTCGGGATTGATGGAGACAAACGGAACACCAGTCGTAATCACATTCGGAGTGTAGCTTTGTCCGTAAGCGGCTGCCGCAACCATCATCAAAGCGGCAATAAGAACTTTCTTTGCTTTCATATTCGTTTTTGTATTTGAAATTGCAAAAATAACGCTAATTCCCATTTCATATTGTATTAGGCATAAAAATTTTTGCCTCACCTCCCAATTACCATCCTTTGGCTGACCGTGCGCGACTGGCCCTCCTCGTCGGTAAGGGTGAGGCGATAGAGATAAACCCCTGATTTCAAGTGAGAACCAGTTGCATTGCAACCGTTCCAGCGAATAGGTTCGATGACGCCGTTGGTCGAGCTGACCCTTTGCTGCAAGTTGGCCACCTTGCGGCCCATGATGTCGAAAATCTCGATATTCACGTCGAAGTTACCGTCATCGCCGATGTGGGTCATGGTGATATAGGTTTCCTCTGAGAAAGGATTGGGATAGTTGCGCACCTGCGAGAGGAAAAGGTCGTCGCCGACCACAAACCAAAGCGAGGCTTCGGAGGCATTGTTCTGCGTGTCCCACACCTTGAGGCTAAATTCATAGCTGCCGGGCTTGAGATTGGAAACGGGAATAGCCAACCGTCCACGCCTGTAGTCATCAGAGTTCGGCACATAGCTGTCATTCAAGATGAGGCTGTTATACTCGGAATGGCTGCTGCTGAGCACAATGTCGCGCCCAAGACTGTAGTCGTAATGATAGATGCCCTGAGCATCATAAAGGTCGGCATGGAGCACACCTTGACGGTCGACATACTGGCCGTTCTCAAAGTCGGGCGTGTTCCAATAGAAGTTGATGGTTGGCCCCTCGTTGTCGACCACCGCCGAAGGATCGACACCGCCCAAAGTAAGGTCATCGCACTTGCCCATCGCATCAATACCGCGAATGGAATCGTAGGCATACAAGCTGAAACGCGCCGTGTTGGTGCCCATCTTGATGTCCTCCGGCACTTGGAACGAGATTGTGAAACGTCCATCGGTCACGGTAACCCGACCACGATAGAGCACATCCTTGTGGAAATATGTCGTGTAATAATTATCGGTGTCATAAAGAGCCCTGACTTTGGTCTTCTTGTCGAAAAACCTGACCCACAACTCGCCGTTGAACTGCGCATCGGGGCAGCCATTGATGTCAACGACCTCACCTTCCACGGTGACCATGCTCAAGGCATGAAGTTCTATCTCATCGTTTCCTACGTTCTTCCCATTGATGGTTCGCACCACAACTTTCTCTTGCGGCATGGCAAAACGGATGGCCGGGTCGCCGAAAAAGAGGAAACGGATGTTTAAGCTCAGCATCGAGGTATTGTCATAATTCACCGAATTGGATTTCGCCATCCTTACGATGTCGCCAAAGCGAAGGAGCTTGCCTTCCCTGTCGCGTCGATAAAGCACATCCAACAATGCTTTGCCCTGCTTGAAATTATGGTTGCCATAAGTAGGACGACTGGTGGTGAACATGGCCACAGAGCCGCCATCAGGATTGAGGAACATGTTCTCGCCCGCCGAAACCACAATGGGGTTGTCATATTTGGAGAATTCGCAAGTGGCCGTGAAGACGAAAGGCAACTTTTCCCCGTTCCTCAACAGGGAAATGTCGGAATTGGTGAACAGATTCTCGTGGGTCAAGCCCTTTACGCCGCCGTGGCCCGTATAATACATGGCCAATACTCCCTTGTCGAGTGTGCGCATCAAATCATCGTTGGCTCCCGGAACGAAATTGCCCAAGTTGTTGGTGACAATTTGATAGGCTCCACAATACACTTTCCTTGCCGTCAGCGCGTCGCAGGCGGTATCGGTTACGTCCTCATAGCTTTCGCTATTGTTCAAGAAAGCGGAATCTTCGTCATCGGCAAGCAACAGGTAGTCGGCTTTCCAGTCGCCGTGTGTTTGTGCAAGGTCATCATAAAGGAAAATCTTTCTCAAGACGGTCTCGGCCTCTGCCACCGTGGAGACGGGCAAGCGTCCTATGCCCAAATCAACTTGACCAACGCATCCGCTGCCCTCGTCGTCATCCATCAAGCCATAGTAGTCGTCGGCGCAGAAATCCCTTTCCGAAAGGGCTTCGACACTCTTTTCCTGATAAGTCGGGACGAAATTCTTTCCATAACCCATGAGGTTCCTGAAGTCGAAAGAAGCACGACCAAAAAGCGTGAGATATTTGAGGCTTCCATTGCTGCGGAGATACACCATCCTGACGAAATCGCGGATGCCTGTCGGGTCGGGCGTGCCGGTGGAAAACTCATTGTAGATTTCCTCCACATTCACCACCACGCTCCTCATTCCGTCTTTTTCGGCATGATAGTCGGCCAAGGTTTGGGCCTGTTCCATGAACAAGGGCGAGGTGATAATCAGCATGTCGGCATTGTCGATGGCGTGCAGGTTTTGGTTGGGGATAGGCATCCAGCCCTCCACGGCATAGGCCGCCGAAGGTTGGAACAGCACATAGCGTTTTTCAACTGCCTCGTCGGTGGCAAACACCAAATTGCCTCCGCTCAATATGCCGTCTTGCCTCACAGGTCTCATCGGTGCCGTGACATCCCACAACCAATGGGTGGCATCGGTATTTTGCACCCAAACGGCACTCACACCGTCGCCAAACTGCGAAGGCATCAGCCTAAACAGGAAATTGTGGCCTTCCCGTTTCAAATGACGCCAAGCATACACCTCAACATAATCGAGATGGAAAACCGGCTCCACATTGGTGACCATGCTGAAATCGATGCTCGCTTCGTCAGTGCCAAGTATGCCTTGCTTGTCGAAAGTGGCCCATTTTCCATAGTCATTCTTCCCTGGCAGCTTCAAAGAGATGTTGTTTACCAAGAGGTTATCATTCATCCTTGCACTATATTTCAGGAAACCACTCCTGAAATGACCCAGCACTTGGCCCTTAACCCTAACGGTTTTGCTCGTCACCAAATTGGGGAAGGAAAACGGTACCGAAAGCAGGGAATCTCCATTCGTGAGCCGCTCGCCAAGCCAATTCCGTCCTGCCGAGTAGGGCGAATACAAATCCACATCGTGCCAAAAGAAGTCGGGGAAATCGCTAATGACAGCCGTAGCCTCCTCGACGGGCAGCGAAGCCTTCTCCCCTATTCTCAGTCCATCAGTGCCACTGTCGACGCATAAATAATAATAGGTGGTGTCGGAATAGGCGTTCTGCTCCCTATTGTAAGTGTAGCCATTGGCATCAACCATAACCCAACGGGTAGGCTCCTGCCCATAGAAAAGCACCACATCTCCTGCATCGAAAACGCCATCTTCCGCGCCTTCCACATAAATGGCCATCTCGGTCAGGTCGTCGGGACGAGCTTCGGAGTTTTTCTCAGGCAAAGATCCCGAAGGATTCCCGAAAAGTCGTATTTGGTTGGGATTCAGCGCGGCCATGTCGATACCAATGGATTGCAAAGTGGAATAATCCAACTTGTGGACACCTTCTTGAGTTACCGATAGCCGATACCAAGTGTGGTCGGCCAACACGGATTGATAGGTGTTTTCCTGCGCAAAGCCACAACCAAGGGAGAGCAGCAGGGCGGAAACAATTGTATAGAATCTGCGTTTCATACTGAAGATCATTTACATAAAACTAATTTCGACACCAACGAAGCGGTTTCTCCTTGGTCGTTGGTGGCCACAATGCGATAAACATAGACGCCATTTCGCAAGGCTTGCCCATTGGCACCGCGACCGTTCCAGCGGATGGGCGCAATGCGCGTTGATGTGCCTTGCACTTGCTCCGAAAGGGTGGTTACCCAGCGTCCCATGATGTCGAAAATGTGAATATCCACTTTCACGTTGTTGCCCACTTGATTATGGTCGAACACAAAGTGCGTTTCGTCCGTCACGGGATTTGGCGCGTTGAAGGCGTTCTCAATCGTCATGCCGCTGTTGTTCACCACAACGAAGTCGATGGAGGCGGTGCTGGAGTTGTTGTAGATGTCCCACACCTTGAGGGTCAAAGTATATTCGCCATCGGCAAGGTTCTGCAATTTGTAGTTAATGACGCCCTTGCCAGGATGCCCTATTTCGGCGACGAAATAATCGTTGAGACAGTAGGAATTGCGCGAATTTCCCGACAGCGTGGCCGTGATGTCGTGACCGATGCCCGCTCCAGTCGTGTTGATGCCGCTTTCGTCTTCAACGAAGGCCAAAAGCGTGGGATGCTGCCCCGTCAGGCCACCGCTCACAAAGAGCGTGTCGTCGATGAACAGGCTTATCTCCGGCGGTTCATGATCCTCGAAAGCATCGTCATAGAATCCTCCGATAATGAAACTGTCGCAGTTGCCATTGGCTTCCTCAACATAATCGGTTGCATAATAATTGATTAGTCCTTGCCCAAAGCGATAGGAAATGTCACGAGGCACGATGAAACTGATCTTGAACCTACCATTTTCAGCCTTGGCTTTTCCGTTGAATATCACGCTATTGCGCAACTTGAATCGATACACATCCGCAGCCGTTCCCAAAGTGGCAAGGTCGGCTTCTTTGTCGTAAACGATGACGCTTACCACGCCGTTGAAACCAGTTGCAACATTGCCGCTCAGGTCTTTCACAACGCCCTCGATCTCAACTGGTTGCAATGCACTGACGGTGTCATGGTATATAGGGAAGGTTTCCCATGTGGTGTCATTGATTTGGATGGAGTCCAAGTCGTAGCCCGGATATTTCCCGTTGATGCTCACCGTTTCCACCGTCCACTTCGGATAGGCCAATCGCAAGGCTGGGTCGCCGAAAAACACATAGCGTTTCTCGTATTCCTTGCCCGAGGTTTTCGCCATGCGATACACGTCGCCCAAGCGGTAATGCTCCTCCCCGACGATGCGGAACAGGTTGTTGTAAACGCCCATGTTGAAAGACAAGTTTTGGGGACCAAAAGTCACCCGCGAGGTGGTGAACATGGCAATCATGCCGCCGTATTGGTTGAGGAAGGCATATTCGCCCAAGGAAGTGCGCATGTGGTCGTCGTAGCGGCTGAACTCGCAGGTGCCAGTAATCATCAGCGGATACATCGGGGCATTGCGCCATGAGTCGACATCGCGCCTTTGCAGGATTTTCTCAGCCGAAAGCTGCACCTCGCCGCCGTGACCCGTATAGTTGAGCACAAGCGTACCTTTTTCCATCCTGCTATTGATGGCCTCATTCACCTCGGGGCAAATCTCACCCCCAGGCGCGCTGATTTGCCGATAAGCATCCAAATAAATCTTGTCGACCACAACGCCTTCGCCGCCCACACCTTTCAACATGGCCGCTAACCTCTCGGCATCAGACACAAAGCCTCCTTCGTCGTCGGTGACGAAGGTGATGGTGTTGCGCCAAGGCCGCATGGTGGTTTCGTCTTTCACAACATAACGCTCAATCTTGTCCACCATTTGGGTGGCTTGCTCCAAGGTCTGCACGGGGAAACGGCCTATGCCAATGTCGGCCAACGAATTGTTGAGGCCGCCCTCCGACTCGTCCATGAAGCCGAAATAATCATCCGTGACGAAAGTCTCATCCATTTTCAACGATTTCACCGACTCGAAAGCAGGCACGAAATCCACCACGGCATCGCGGTTCTTGTAGTCGTAAGAGCAATCGCCCAACAGCAGCAGATACTTGATTTTACGGCCCGGATTGCTGTCGAGATAGAGCATCCGGCAGAAGTCGCGGATGGCCGTAACATCCTTCGCGCCGCACGAAAACTCGTTGTAAACCATTTCAGGCGTGGTAACGAAAATGTTCAGGTCGGGGTCGATGCTACCGTGGAGGGCTTTCAGCCTTTCGGCCTGTGAGATGAAATCGCTGTAGGTCAGAATAACGAAATCCACATCCCTGATGCCGTGAAGGTTCTGGTTTTCAATCTTTCCAAAGCCTTTGGCCGTGCAATAGGAATTGCCGTTGAAGGCAATGAAAGCATTGTCGGCATTGCCATTCATCTTGAAACTCAGCACCGAGCCGTTCAACCTGCCCTTCACTTTGGCTGGCGTTGTCGGGTCAGTCACATCCCACACTTGCACCTGCTGCGTTGCGCCAGCCAATTGGTATTCGTACACCTTATTATTATCTGATGCGTCGGGGTTACGGAACGCCATTTGTTCGCCCGTCATTTTCAGGCTGCGCCAGGCATTGATCAACACATAGTCGACATAGCCTTCAGAAGTGGAGTTGTTCCCCATCGAATTGTGCTTGAGCGTGACGCGCACCGTTTCGGCAACGGGAACGGCACTCACCCATCCACCCACATTATATCCGTAGGGATGTTGGGAGGAAGAAGTCGTTGTTTCAATATTATATGTGGCCTTTTTCACCTCATCAACCGAGACCTCGAAATTGGCCGGCTTGAAATTGCGACCTGCAAGAGCTGTTTTCACCCAGCACATCTTCGTTGTGAGCACATCGGGAAAACTGAAGTCGAAACTCTTGATTTCCGTGCTGTCCATCTTGTCGCCATAGTAAGTGCGGCCTGTTCCGTTCAAATTGAATTCATCCCGTTCATGCACCTGATAGTCAAGAAATTCATTTATCGTCATATCCGTTGCGGCAGCAAGGGTTTCCAATTCGCTGATGCGCTTGCCTGCCCCCAAACCGGTGACCACAAAAGCATAGGCATAATCATCGTATGGGTTCTGTTGGTGGATGAAAGCGGGCTTCTCCGTATCATGTTTCCAGCACACAGGACCACGGCCATAGAAAAGGATGTAGTCGGCATTGTCGAACTTGCCGTCGGCCTCACCTGAAACGAAGACAGGTACTTCCACCAAATCGTCAAGGCGCGGCTCGACATTCAGTTCAGGCAACACGCCGCCGCCATTGTGATAGATGCGGATTTGGCGCGGGTCGACATGGGCAACGTCGATGCCCAAATCCGACAAATCGGAATAGGTCAGCTTGTAGATACCCGTCTCAGGCAACCCGATTTTGTACCAATCGCCCGAAGCCATCGCTGAGCGTTGGGCGTAAGTCGGATTTGACCTTTTTGCCTCAAAATCAGGCTCCAAAGTCGCCAAAAGCGTGGCGGAAAGCAGTTTTTCGTATTTACCCCCCCTTTGACGGAAAGGCACGACGCGCACCGAAAGCAAAGCCTCGTCGCGTGAGCAAAGCGGAATGGCACTGACCTCAAAATCATTCTGGCAAGCATACGACTTGGCAATTTGGGTCTCTTCCTCTGAAAGTGCAACCGACTTCACATCTTGCAATTCAACCCTTGCTTTCACTTGATGGTCATAAATAGGGTACGATTGGCAAAACGTGGGCATCCGACCCTCATACGTCCCATCCTCGAGATTAATAGATAATAAGGTGTCAGTAGCCACGATTTCTTTGACTAAGCCTTTCCATTTCAACTCAATCGGATTGAGGTTGACCACTTGTCCCGAGAGGAAAAAGGGGAAGAAAACCAACATGGCAAGCACCAAAATTGCCGAAACCGAAAACTTCCTATTGTGCATAATATCAACTTTATTGCTTAACAATCAGATTCTTATAAAAATTCAAGTCTTTACAGACCGAGTCTATTTAAAGAAAACGAAAATACAACTTTTTTATTGCAACGCGCTATTTTTTCGCCACAAAAAAGTTTTTTTTCTGAAAAAAGAAACAAAATGACGGATAATTCAAAAAAAGACCGTAAATTTGCCTGATTTTTTTGAAAAAAGTCACATACTGATACAATAAAAGCGAAACAACCGAGTTATAGATACAAATTTAACGACAATGTATAGAAAACAAGGATTCAGAACATTAGCCATCATCGTTTTGGCAGGATTGCTCACCGTTTCCTGCTCCAAGAAGTCATCACGCACAACAGGTTGGGCCTACAACGACGCCAACAACGGAGGTTTTGAAGTCACCGAAATCAACGACCAAGAGATTGGCCCCGGCTTGATTGCCATTGAAGGCGGAACCTTCGTGATGGGTGCCACAACCGACAACCTGACCTACTCGTGGGACAACTCACCGCGCAAGGTAACGGTACCCACTTTCCTCATGGACCGCACCGAGGTCAGCAATGTGGACTACCGTGAGTACATCTACTGGTTGAACCGCGTTTATGGCCAGAATTATCCGCAAGTCGTGCGCAACGCCGCCCCCGACACCTTGGTGTGGCGCGACCGCTTGTCATACAACGAGCCTATGGTGGAAATCTACTTCCGCCATCCCTCCTACAACGACTACCCCGTGGTGGGCGTGACTTGGGTGCAGGCCAGCGACTATTGCGCATGGCGTACCGACCGTGTCAACGAGTTGATGCTCGTTCAGGCTGGCATCCTCGATTGGGACCCGACCCAGCAGGATGAAGAAAACTTCAACACTGACGCTTACCTTGCGGGACAATACACCGGTAAGGTTAAGAACGGCAAGAAAGACCTTTCGAAAGGTGGCGACGGCGTGCGCAACGTCAGAATGGACGACGGCATTTTGCTGCCCTCCTACCGCCTGCCTACGGAAGCCGAATGGGAATATGCAGCCGTTGGTTTGGTGGGCAACACCAGCAACGAAATCGTCAGCGAACGCAAGGTTTATCCTTGGAGCGGCGACGGTCTCCGCACCGACAACAAGAGGTATATGGGTAGCTTCATGGCCAACTTCAAGAGAGGCCCTGGCGACTACATGGGTGTTGCAGGCAACCTGAACGACGGTGCCGCCCTGCCTGCTCCTGTAGGTTCCTATTGGCCCAACGACTACGGCCTGTATAACATGGCTGGCAATGTTTCCGAATGGTGCCAAGACGTCTATCGTCCTTTGACCTTTGAAGATGTGGCCGACTACAGCCCCTTCCGTGGTAACGTGTTCACCCGCAAGGCCGTCGACGATGAAGGCTTCCTGCTCCAGAAAGACTCCCTCGGTCGCATCCGCAGAGAGCCTATCCCACAGGAAGAAGCAGCCAAGCGCCAGAACTACCGCACGAGCTTCAACGCCAACTATGACGACGGCGACTACATGTCGGCCATCCGCAACCGTTGGAGCGACTCGCAAGATGACCAGAGCGTGTTCACCAAGGAAATGTACGAAGCCGCCACGAATGACACCCCCGGTACCACCCTCATCAGCGACGAATCGAGAGTGTACAAAGGTGGCTCTTGGGCTGATGGTCCTTACTACCTGAGTCCCGGCACGCGCCGCTACCTCAACCAGAACCAATCCGCCTCCACCATCGGCTTCCGCTGCGCGATGAACAAGGTGGGCAGTTCTTTCGCCAAGTAATTGAAGTAGATTCTTTTTCATGATAGTTTTGAAGCCGTTTGACCCGTTCAGGCGGCTTTTTTCCATTCAAATTAAGCCATGAACCCTATTGAAACGATATACCAGCATTACCAAAAAACCTACAAGGTTTCGACCGACAGCCGCAAGATTGAGCAAGATGCCGTCTTTTTTGCCCTGAAAGGTGAGAACTTCGACGCCAACGACTTCGCGCTGCAAGTGGCAGAGCAAGGCACGGCAAGCCTCGTTGTCGCCGACCGCAAAGACCTGCCGAAACTCGAGCGCATTTTGGTTGTGGACGACACGCTTAAAACCCTTCAGAATTTGGCGGCTTATCACCGTCAGCAAATGAAAGCCACCGTACTCAGCATCACCGGCACCAACGGCAAAACGACCACAAAGGAACTTATCTCAGCAGTGTTGGCCAAGAAATACAACATCATCCACACGATGGGCAACTTGAACAACCACATCGGCGTGCCGCTCACTTTGTTGAGCATCAAGCCTGAAACCGAAATTGCCGTTGTGGAAATGGGCGCTAACCACCCAGGCGAAATCGACTTCCTCTGCCGCATCGCCGACCCAGACTATGGATTGATTACCAACATCGGGAAAGCACATTTGGAGGGTTTTGGCAGTTTTGAGGGGGTTATCAAAACTAAGACGGAGCTTTACAGACACATCAAGGCACACGGGAAGGCTGTGTTTGTCAATCAAGGCAATCCGCTGCTTTGGGAACAGTCGGAAGGGATAGAGCGCATTTCCTACGGAAGGCATTGCGCTGCTGACACACCCGTCGCACCTGCAAAATGCGACCCGTATTTGGGTGTCTTTTGGAAAAAACGCCTCATTCAAACTCATTTGGTAGGTAGTTACAATTTTGAGAACGTGGCCGCAGCCATTGGCGTGGGACAGTATTTCAAAGTCGGCGAAAACGACATCATTGAAGCCTTGGAGCAATACACTCCAACCAACAGCCGCTCGCAAGTGATTGAAACCCAAAAGAATCGCATCCTCATGGATGCCTACAACGCCAACCCGACCTCGATGCGGGCCGCCTTGATTAACTTCGCCAACATCCGCGAGGAACAACACCTATTAATATTAGGCGACATGCGCGAGTTGGGTTCGGCCTCCGAAGAAGAGCACCGCAACATCCTTGCGCTGATGAAAGAATTAGGATTTAAAGAAGCCTTCTTGGTCGGGCAGAATTTCTGCACATACAATGACAATCCGAATTGGAAAACTTTTGCCAAAGTTGAGGATTTGTGCCAATATATTGAAAGCCATCCAATTGAAGGAAAGCATATCTTGGTGAAAGGTTCGAGAGGCATACAATTGGAAAAAGTGTTACCTTTATTATAATTCTTCTGAGCATTGCCGACCCCCGATAGGGTCAGCGGGGCATGCCCCGCTGTCGGCAAAGCCCCGAAAAAGACAAACCCTTTATGAAAGAAACCACAGCCATTGGCTTAATGTCGGGCAGCTCGCTTGACGGCTTGGACATCGCACTCGTGCGCTTCCAAGAGGAGAACGACAAATACCGCTTCCAAATCCTTGAAGCAGAAACTCTTCCCTATCCCGACCATTGGAAAAAACAACTTGCCGAGGCTTTCCACAAACAGCCCAAAGACTTGATGCAATTGGACAAGGATTACGGCAAATACTTGGGCGAGCAGGTCTTGGTTTTTGCCAAAAAACACAATGCCCAGCCTGACTTCGTAGCCTCGCATGGGCACACCATTTTTCACAAGCCAGAGCAACACTACACCTTGCAAATCGGCAACGGTCAGGAGTTGGCGAAGGCGTGTGGTTTCACCGTCATCAACGACTTCCGCAGCGAGGATGTCGGCAAAGGCGGACAAGGTGCGCCACTTGTGCCCATCGGCGACAAGCTCCTTTTCAGCGACTATGAGATTTGCCTCAACATCGGCGGCATTGCCAATGTTTCCTACGACGAGGACGGCAAGCGTATCGCCTGTGACCTCTGCATCGCCAACCAAGCCCTCAACTTTCTCGCTCAACTGAAAGGCCTCGACTATGACCGCGACGGCGAATTGGCCCGCAGCGGCGAAGTCAATATGGACTTGCTGAAACGCCTGAACAGGCATCCGTTTTACGGGCAAATGCCTCCCAAATCCTTGGGCAGGGAATTCTTTGAAGAAAACCAAAAAAGCCTGCTGAAAGATTTGCCCATCGAGAATATGTTGGCCACTTTTGTGGAGCATATCGCCCTGCAAATCGCGTTGGGAATCAGCCATTTGCCCAAGGGAAAAATTCTCGTCACGGGAGGCGGTGCCCGAAACAAGTTCCTGATGGAACGCCTGCAAGCCCGCACCTCGCACAAGGTAGTCATCCCCGAAAAACAAATCATCGACTACAAGGAAGCCCTCGTTTTCGCTTTCCTTGGATTGCTCCGTTTAGAGGGAAAGACCAATGTCTTGGCCTCGGTTACGGGGGCTGAAAGTGATAGTTGCAGCGGGCAGATTTGGAGGTAAAAAACCGGCCAACTGACGGAATGAAAACCGGCCAACTGACGGAATGAAAACCAGCCAACTGACGGAATGAAAACCAGCCAACTGACGGAATGAAAACCGGCCAACTGACGGAATGAAAACCAGCCAACTGA
>CAMVCZ010000029.1 GCA_947166105.1 uncultured Bacteroidales bacterium | reverse complement strand
AAGATGTCAATGAACCAACTTTATTCTAATGTCTAATAATAACGCAACAGTACTATTATAAGAAAACAAATCGCTACCTTGTTTGGAAAACTGCTTGCTTTCCGACCAACAATGCTCGGCTAACACAGAACGACACACACAAACTTTATAACCAGCCTCTATCACCTGCATACAGATGTCCATGTCATACATGTGAAAGCCTTTAAAGGTCTTATCATCGAAAGATATACTATTGAACAAAGACTTCCTTGCAAAAAACAGAAACCGTCCACTGCAACCGCTTCAATCAATTCTTCACCATTAAACCAATCTTCGTGGAAATGCTCTTCAACTACACCTTTGTCGTTGTTCAGATTACGTTGGGAAACGAATGGCGAACTATACCAATACATCGGCGTATCAGGCAAGAAATGGGTTCCTGCAAAACCAATTACGCCTATCTGTTCATCATCATTGAAATGCTTTTCAATTGTTGCTCCCCAATCCTTTGAACGAAAGAGCACATCCTCATGAACGAAACAAAGAATATCACCCTTGGAATGCTTGACACCTTCGTTATAGGCTTGGAATATGCTGTAATTGTTAGTGGAATTATCGATAATAAGCAGCTCGTATTCACAGCCGATAGTTTCGGCGATGCTTTGTTGAAGAATAGATGTTATTTGATGATTACGAGAACAAATGACAAGAGAAAGCATACCGTCCAAACAAAAGCTTATTCTTTAAAAAGTAAATAATGAACCCTATAAAATTGCCCCCACAAAAAAGCACTTATAATAGGACATGGAGCCCCATAAATATCATAATATAATTGCTCAATCCCATTTCGTTTGGATGGGTTTTTGGCAAAATACCTGATCAACCATGCCTCGTACCTACTACGTTGTATTCTTTTGTGTACATATTCATTTTCTTTATGTTCACAATAAGTAAAACACTCTGAATCATACACACTACGACCATCAGGCATAAAATACTCCCACGACATACCCAATTTCCAAAGTACATAGTTCACAGAAAACTGGTCTCTACGTGAATACCGATCAATACTTTGCCACCACATTTCATCAAATTTTGCAACTTCCATACACGAATGGATTCGGAAAAAAACCCCTGTTTCACATAAACCATTATTCCTAGGATACCCCTCTTTCCTCAACAATTTTCCCCAATGCAATACAATTTTCTCCCTTTCAAATCCACAGCACAATATTTCAAACATTTCTTCATAGACGCAATTCCTTTTGAAATGCTTCATTGTTGAAACTATTATCCCATCTTGATACAATTGGACAATCCTATCATATACGAAAGAACCTGTAATGATTATATTTGAATCCACCCACAAACTTGCATCATATTCACCTAACAACTCTTCAGGATGCGTCTTTACCCAACGGGCAATCTTTGTCTGTATCGGATTGGAATAGGGAATTGGCCTAATCTGCCAAACCCCAAGGCTTTTTCTCTTAATATCATTGGAGAACAACACATAATCAAAACGACCATCAATCGCTAAAGGCTGTTTGATTTCGTCATAGTTTCCAACGATTGCGGTGTAAATTACATACTTGTTCATTTTACCCTATCATAATAAATCAAAGCCAATTCATACCCATTTTCTTGTTTTTCTCCCTCGATTCTTCTATCAAACAATAGTTTGCAATTAATTCGCCATACTTCTTAACTCTGCTTTTACTCAAAAGAATTGAACATTGCAACCTTTTCCTTTTGGCCTTTTTAATCCTATCAGCCATATTTATCTCTTTATTAATATTACCCATATTCACTCGCAAATCAATTCTTTCATTTACTTGGTTCCACAATGGGTTTTGACCGATTGCATCCTTACGTGACTCCCTGTCATGACAAATGGTACAGTGCATATTGACATATACACGCAAATTATGATAACTCAATCTTTGACAATAGTTATTGTCTTCCCCGTAATGGCGAAACAACAATGTATCAAAACCACCAACTTTTTTAATACATTCAGAGCTTAATAGCCATGCAGCTGCGTTGACAAATGGGACTTCATAATAAGGGACATCCCTGTTATAATACAAATCAGATATACATTTTGTAGGGAGGCAATTCCCAAATGCAAAGTCAATATCTGTATAACTTCCATTCAAATGTATCGGTGAAGCAATCCCAACGTTTTCATTGTCCTCAAAGGTCTGAACCAGTTTTGTCAAGGTATCTTTCTCCACCCATGCATCCTGATTAAGCAAAAAAACATAATCTGCGTCATGATCAATGGCATAGCGAATACCAATATTGTTGGCCTTGGCAAAACCTAAATTCTCCATGCTCTCAATCAAATAGACGTTAGGGAAATGCGTTTTGATATACTCAACCGTATCATCTGACGAGGCGTTGTCTATCACGATTGTTTCAACTGGTGCTTCAGAATCACGGAGGCTGCCGAGACAACGGTCATACCATTTCTTGCCATTGTAGGTCACTACTATTGCAAAAATCTTCATTTTATTTCCTTTCAAAACCCAAAAACGACTTTCCAACCTGGCTTGTATTTAGAATGTTTGCCCAAACGCCCCATCCAAGCATCTCTCAACGCATCCTTTACCAAACGAGCTTGTACTGCTGTATGATCTCCTCGTTTTATCTCTTTCAACACCCGACTGGTAGCAAATGCAGCTGCAATAAAATGGTGTTTCTTTAACATGTGGATTTTGTTCCGATTAAAATAATAGTCTTGCCAAGAAGCCTCGATGTTTAGCTCGTTTGTAACATTCCCAGCATCATCATGGTCTATACGGATAGCTGGAACACATAAAATTTCACCGTACTTTTTCAAACGGATACTATGCTCCGTGTCATCATAATAAATGAAATATTGGGGATTCACCATGCCAACTTTTTTTATAGCCTGCGAATTAATAAAAGAGCACACATAGGACAGCATATCTATACGAAAACACTCCTTTTGGTAATCCTCTGGAACGGAAACATCCCGTTTATAAAGTCTCTTATCTATTATCTTATATGTACTCCTATGCTGATATGCAATTCTCCCTTCAACATCACAAACTGCTCCACATATTGCTGACAATTTACCTACATCATGTGTTTCACAGAACTTGTAGAACTGTTCCATCATGTCATGTTCGGCATAGGCATCGTCATCTGCCAAATAAACCCAATCGGGATTCAGGGTCATCGCAAATCTCTGACCTGTATAAAACCCTCCAGAGCCACCCAAATTGTCTTCGGTTGTTATGACATATTTCGAGAACGGAGCCTCTTTTTGTTTCCACTCCTCGAGGTATTCCAAAGTGCCATCGGTGCTGTGATTGTTCACCACAATCATATTCCGAAAAGACTTGGTCTGCTTCTCATAACTCGCCAACGCTTTTTTCAGCTTTTCAAGGCGATTGAAAGTAACAATAACTACATCTACGTTCATAATTCAAGATTTAACATTGCGAATTGCAAGTTTTCTAATCGCATTTGATAAAAACTTAGTAGTTGGATTCAATAATAAATGTTCCGAAACACCATTAAATACAGACAACAACAACGTTATAGTTACCGCAACAATGGCTAAGACAAATACATTTGCACCAAACAGCCCAACAACACTGACATTAAACTTTTCTCTCAAAAAGCCATCCGTCAACAAATAAACGCCGAATACGCCACGTGAAATCCAATTAATCCAAGCTACGTGTTTGATTCTAATATTTTTAAATACATAAAAGAAAGCAACTCCCGCGACCAAGATAATTGGTGAATTATAATCAGTTGACAATCTAATATCCAGATCATTGCAAATCCATATATGAACAATTGTATTAGCCAACAATACCAAAAGTGCCACTATATATATCCACATAGCCTTATCCTCTAATGCTCTTATTGGCCATTTTTTTAGATACTTTCCAATCAAATACACCATAATAGCCGTCATCGGACTAAATGGATTATTATGTCCATAATACAAAAAGGCAATAAATATTACCAACAACCAAGCAAACACATGTTTAGGTATAAAGTCAACACCCTTATTTAAAAACGGTGCAACAAGCATCAAATAAAAATAACTCTCCGCGAACCACCATCGACCTCCATAGAAACGAAACGGAGACAGATTAGACATTAAATTCTTGATTCCTAAAAACCTCCTCAACTCAAATCCATATTGTAAGACGCCCCATATTAAATACGTTATAACGCCATAAAACGCCAGCTTTACCATATAACCGACCAAACTATTCACTTTTGTTTTTATCCCGTAATAGCCACTTATAAAAAAGAAACATACAACATGGTAATCAATTAAGGAAACAACAGCCCAGCCCGTCTTAGTCGCATGTACACAATGATCAAAACTGGCATCAAGAACTTTATATACACCATGAGCATAAAAATGCGTCAATACTATCATTGACATCAACACCAGCCTCAACAACTCAATATTTGAATCCCTATGTTCAGCCATCTGACCTTCTCATGCGTGTTATTCAAAATCCTTTAAACCCATCACCCTCTCCACTATCGGTGCCATGTCATAGTACTTGTATTCCGCCAAACGTCCGCCAAAGATGATGTTTTCTTCTCTATCAGCCAACGCCTTGTATTTGGCATACAAGGCATTGTTTTTCTCGTCATTAACCGGGTAATACGGTTCCATCCCTTCGGTCCACTCGGTGCTGTATTCCTTGGAAACCACCGTCTTCGGGCAGGCATACACTTCGTTGCCGAACATCTCGAAATGCTTGTGCTCGATGACTCTCGTGTAAGGCACTTCCCTGTCTGTATAATTGACAACGGCATTGCCTTGATAATTCGGGATGTCCATTGTTTCCTGCTCAAACCGCACCGTCCGATATTCCAACTTGCCGAACCTGTACTCGAAAAACTCATCTATTTTCCCAGTAAAAACAATCCTTTCCGCCACCGATTCCCAATAGCTTCGGTTCTCGAAAAAATCCTCGCTTGTTTTCACTTCCACACCGTCCAACAAACCGTCAATCAGTTTGTTGTAGCCACCAATCGGTATGCCTTGGTAGCTGTCGTTGAAATAGTTGTTGTCGAACACGAGGCGCACCGGCAGTCGCTTGATGATGAATGGGGGCAACTCGGTACATTTCCGTCCCCATTGCTTCTCTGTATAGCCTTTGATGAGTTTCCCGTAAATGTCTTTTCCAACCAACAACAATGCTTGCTCCTCAAGATTGCGCGGCTCTTTCACGCCCTCTTCTTGAAGTTTCTTCAACGCCTCGGCTTTCTGTTGGTTGATTTTCTCTTCTGCCTCCTTTGGTGTGACCACGCCCCACATCCTGTTGAACGTGTTCATGTTGAAAGGCAGATTGTACAATTCGCCTTTATAGTTGGCGACTGGAGAATTCGTATATCGGTTGAATGGCACGATTCCATTCACGAAATCCCAGACCTTCTTGTTGGAGGTATGGAAAATGTGCGCGCCATATTTATGGACATTGATACCCTCCACATTCTCGCAATACAAGTTTCCGCCTTTGTGCGGGCGTTTGTCGATCACAAGGCAACGCTTGTCCGCCTGCTTGGCAAAATGGGCGAAAGTGGCGCCATAGAGGCCTGAGCCTACGATGAGGTAATCAAAAAGGCACATAAAACTATTTTAGAATCGAATCAACCAACCTGAACATCCGGTAACTGCCGAATTTCATCTCTTGTTGCTTGGGCATTTTCCGATTTTGCGGACGCAAGCCGAACAAACGTTCTTGTATCTTTTCAAAATCTTCTTTCATTTTGGAACGGCCATAATATCGCAACAATTTCAAATAATAGTCACGCAAATACCCTTCCGCTTGGTTTTGGAACTTGTCGCTCTTGCCAACGAAAAAATCACGGACGATTTCCATAGAGGCTGTATCTTGAATGAGTCTGTGGATATTATCCACACTATACTGATTCATACATGACAATTCATTCGTACAATCGTAATAATAAACAACATCCCAAAGCGATTCACACCTGTTCGCATAATACGCCAATTGTACCATCATTTGCATATCTTCACCAATATTGACCCCTTCCTTTGCCTGAATGTCGTGTTCGATATACAATGATTTCCTAATCAATCGCCCCCATAAAGTGTGGTTCAATGAAGGCTTAATCATATCTTCCACAAAGTCGTCATGATTATAGAAATGCGAACGTTCCATCATTGATAACTTATCATCAAAACGACTTACAACTTGGCCAGTAACGATATCCGCCCCTGTGTCCAATTGTTTCTTTACAAGTCTTTCAACTGCATCGTGAGGCATATCATCATCAGAATCAACAAAAATCGTGAATTCACCCGTGCTATTTCTTAAAGCAGTATTTCTGGCCGCTGACACCCCTTTATTGAACTCATGTTTTATGATTTTTACCTGCTCTTTTCGTTGTGGATAATCTTTTAGGACATTCTCTAAAACCTCAATACTGTTGTCAGGGGAACAATCATCCACAAAGACACATTCGATGTTTTGATATGTTTGTTCAAATATAGCACGGGCACATTGAGCAATAAAAACTCTTGCGTTAAAATAGGGCACAAGAACAGATACTTTAGCCATGATCATCTGTGCAATACTTTTTTACAAAAAAGCCGATACTTTTCCAATCGTTTAATTATTTTAAGCGTATTCTTAAGGAGTTTCGCGTAATGAAGGCTTTTATCATAGAACATGTGTAACTCTATGATATCTTCATTACGTGCATAGCGTTTCAATGCATGAAACTGTTTTAAGTCCTCATCAAAAAGTCGGTTCTCCTCCCTCCGATACTTTTCATTAAATTGAAAACTAATTCCAGAACAATCAAAAACACATATAAGAATAGGCAGATAACATCCTGTCTTCCCAGAAATAACAGCTTCTAACCAACGCTTCCAATCTGCCATTATGCCATAAGTCTCATCATATCCTTTTTCTCTGAGAAGCTCTTTTTTAATAAACATTGATTGGTGACATATACATTCCTTGAAGAGATTCAATAGATTGAATTTGTTTGGGTCAGAAACACGTATTTCTCTGTCTGCCAGTTGCAAAATCCAATCACCATATAAAACATCCTCATAATGCTCCTCAGCAAAAACATTTGCAAGAACATTGTTGTCCGAGAAAACGTCCCCAGAGTTCATAAAATTAAGATAATCTCCTTGCGCGATAAAAACGCCTTTGTTCATCGCATTGTAAACCCCCTTGTCAGGCTCACTCACCCAATAGGCAAAATGGTCGGCATACTGCTCAATCAATTCCTTGCTGCCATCGGTGCTTCCGCCGTCGATGACAATCCACTCGAAGTCGCGGAAGGTTTGGGAAACAACGCTGTCGATGGTCTTTTGGAGGCCATCTCGGTTGTTTAGGTTTACGGTTATGATTGATAATTTCATCTTTCTATACAAATATTATCAACTCCGGCTCGTTCTCAGGAAAAGACAGTTTTCCTAATACGGAAGGATACGGTGCTGAGAATAGCAATTCGAGGTTTTCGTGGTTGTATTTCATACGAATAAACCGATCAGGAACAAACAGAATCTACTATAAAGGGAATCTAACAAGGTGTTCGTTTTTCACCTCCATCATACAAACTTATAAACCCATCCACATCAAAAAACAATTTTTCCACATCTTTCAATTTCTCTTCATCTTCCCACCATTTAATCCTTTGTAACTCTGCAATTTGATCATGTTTTAATCTATATTTAATAATTCTGATGGGGCATCCTACAGCCACAGCATAAGGGGGTATATCTTTTGAAACTACAGCACCTGCTCCAATAACCGCACCATCTCCTATTGTTACCCCATCCAAAACGGTAACATTTGCACCAATAAAAACATCATTACCTATAGAAATCGGCTTCCTTTCCTCCACCTTATCAACTGTCGAAAGGGTCATCCCATTCTGCTTCATAGTTGAATAAAACATCGGTGCAGTACTGATGCCATTTATAGGATGTATCCCCCATCCACAAACTAAATTTGGACCTATTGAACAAAACTTTCCAATATTAGTCCTTGACATGTAAGGATTCATCGCTATATATGTATAATCACCAATTATCGAATCTGAAATATGCGAAGGCGAATACAATAGAACATTCTTACCAACCACATTATTACTTCTACAATCCTCTATAAAACCCCAATTATGAGGTTGGGATAAGAACTTGATTTCAGGATAACCTATACGGATAATTTCGCGTATTAGTTTTACAATGAACCTTTTCACCTTCAAATCTTCTTTATGAGTTTTTTACACCGTCTTTTTAATAATTTAACGAAACTCGTTCTTTCCTCATCACCAAACTGTCTTAATAATCTAATTGCCTTTTTACTAAACCTAACTCTTTGCTTTTTGACTTCAATATTATCTGCCAATTTCAACCAATTAAACCTATTTGTTGGGCCACAATGTTCTCCACTTCCATCAAATCCTACATTTTGAACCAAAGAACAATTTGGATACAACGAATAACCATGTGATAAAATCACAGAAGCATTCCACTTAATAAACCAAGTGTACATTGTACCTTCCATGTTCGCTCTCAACTGTTCCTCGAAACCATGAATCGAATTGATGTTTAATATCTTCAACAACCTTCCTTCTTTTATCTTCATATATAAATCTCTCGCATCTGGATTATAATGATCCCAAGCGCGTTTCCAAGTAGCCCATCCCCAACAAGACGCTGCTGGATAAAAAAATGTTTCCGGAAGTGTGTTTCTTTTTAATGGATACATATAACCAGCCACATGCATCACTTTCTCCTCGTTTTCATAAAGTGTCAAAGCAGAATTCATAAATTTTAAAAATCCAGACGATGTCACGATATCATCTTCCAATACTATCACCTTGCCATAAACATCCAATATTTTTGTCACTCCTTCCACAATAGAATCCGCCAACCCCTTATTCTTTTCTGATTCTTCTACATGAATTTCTTTAAAACCTTGAACAGAATGAATGTATTTCCTTGTTTGTACTATTTCATTTATTTGCTCTTCCGTTGCATCCAATTTAGGTCCATCTGCAAACACATACAACACACTTTCGCTTGCCAGTTCATTCTTCTGCAAGGCTTCCACCGTCTGTCGGGTATGCCACGGGCGGTTATACACAAATAGAATAATGGGGGCGAGATTGTTAGTATTATCGGCTATCATAGGATTCGTTTTTGTTAATCCATGTACTTCTGAGGAAGTTGTAATAATTCTCCATACTTTGTTATCACATATGGTGTAAAATATGTAGGAAGATTTCCTGCTGGCGTAAATGTCATTTCTCCAAACAAGGGTCTACCTGCATTATCGTAAAAATCAACACGTACAAAAGGAAACTCTTTTGATAACACTTTTGTGTATTTTATCTGGTCGTCGATAGATTCAGGTTTATAAAAATCGACAGGGAGTTCGTTGTTAGTGAAAAACAATTGCTCCCAATCAAGAGAAAACGTAGCGAGCTTAACCCCTCCTTTCCCATTTCGGTCGTAACATACCAATACGAATTGAGGCTCCCCATTGAAACACATCAACTTGTAATCAACAACAGAGGGCTGGTCTCCTATTGATGGAATGTATTGTTCACAAATGATTTTGTGGGGCTTGATATCTTTATAGTGTATTTCCGAAACATTACCTGCATAATCTTCTGACAGCCATTGATTGAGTTGTTTTCGAGCATGAGCGATGTCAAGCAATGATTTTTCCTTTACGATAATATTGTAGCCACACCCATGATTGCATTTTAGCACAAATTGATTTGGTAGAGCATTAAAATCAATTTCTTCCGCCTTATCCCAAACCCCAATCAATGGTACAAGTAATTCCTCTGGAAGACCGCAATGCTGGGTGACATAGTCTCTACAAGCATATTTATCAGCACATACTGCTTTTAATGGATTTCTCCAATAGAATGAAAGCCAAAGCAACTTTTCGTTTAAATCCTGTGGATTGTCCAATTCAGGTCGACGTCTATATACACCGTAATATAGGTCCACCATTTCTTGATACAAAATGGCATTACTTCCCCATTGTGTCGCACCAACCCAAGGAAACCTTCTTGCCAACTGAGCTTTTTTGCGTAGAAAATACTCCTTATCTGATAACAACTTGATAATATCCATACCTAATCTATTTTATAAACATTGTTCAAAGCCCTCTCAATTATCCAACGATGGGATTCGCATTGAAGGTTGTTTAACAAATGGGTTTTTGTCGTATTGTCCACCCTATGGAAAGCACGGCCTTTTAATCTATACTTTATTCGGGTTTTTAAACTAACCTCCTTAATGTCGTTAATCGCTATTAGACCTGACCACCCAAAAAGCTTTATGTACCAAGGAAGCAATTCAACTGCTTTTTTATTTACAAAATCAAGGTAATCTTGTTGATCGTTCAGCCTCTGACACATATTGAATATATGATCATGTTGACCCATAGAAGTGTCAATTCCAAGTTCACCAGTTTCGGGAGAATAGACAACCATATGATTCTCAACAGAAAAACCTCCATTTTCACATAGGGCAATTTCTACCATTATGCTACGAAACCATTGTTCTGACAAGCCGTCATAACTATCTTTTTGAAAACAAAAATTACCAAGACTATAATAAATTGGCTTACCATTATATGTTTCATAACCCATTGGAATATGAGGATGAGACGCTATAACACCATCGCTTCCCATGTCAATAAAATGTTTATAAAGTGTTCGCCATTCTGGTAAAGGCTGCTCTAAATACTCTACACCTGCATGAGCAAAAACAAATAAATAATCAACTTCTTTTTTTGTATTTACAATAATCTCATCAATCTTTGGATGACAAACCCACGCATATCCCAATTTATCTTTTTGAGAATAATCATCGTGCAAACATCCAAATTCTCTATGTGAGCACGCGATTAATCCTATTTTATAATTTCCATCGGGCGAAGATAATACCAATGGTTTGTATGCATCTTCCCATGTACCAGCTCCCATAAGAAAAACAGATTCAAAGCTATCAATAGTGTGCAAAAGCCCCTCTTCTCCATAATCTAAAGAGTGATTATTTGCCAAAGAGACGACATTCCAACCATGGTTTTCCAACCATACCGGAACATTAGCACTTTGGGATATATTTGGACCACTTTTTTCAATAGGAGATTGTCCAACATTGGCAACAGGAGCCTCGAAATTGATTATGTTATATTCACAGCGTTTCAATATCGACATCACTGCGTCTGAAACCTTTATCTTCTCGGTATCAATTAATTTTATATCTCCACAAAAACTAAATCGCAACATAGTCATTTTCACTTTTAATTGTAGAATTACCCCATAATACTCCACTCCTGTTGAATCAAAACCAAGCCATTATCCCATCTATCGCCTGCACCATAGAAATTGCCTGCTTCTACATGAAACTGAATCGCTCGGTCACGATAAAAAAGCAATTCTTTGTTCGTTGTCATAAGTTCAACAGAAAGATAATAATCGCCCGGAGTAAGCGGCAATGGATTAAACCTTACCTCGACAAAAAAGTGTTCCTTTATCGGAGTTGATAGCAATTTGGCTTTTAATCGAGAGCCATAATAGTGAACATTTATCATATCCTTATTCTTGATACCTCCAGCTATTTCGATGTGCTCATGAATACAGGAAGGATTGAGAATCTCAAAACGGATAACGGCAGGTTTGTCATTAATAACAAAGCCGTTCACATCGCCTTCAGAATGGATTTCGACCTTTCCAATGCGCATATTTCCGCTTCCCCTGAAATCGTTAACTTTTGAAAGGTCAAAATCCTCAACGACCTTTTCATCATTTAAATACTCACCAACTATGGAATCAGTATCTCCAATTGATTGAACCATTCCATTTTTCAACATAACACAATGCTTGCAGAGATTTTTGACCGCATTCATATTATGACTAACAAACAGCACCGTCCTCCCCTCACCACGACTCACATCCTGCATCTTCCCAATAGCCTTCTTCTGAAACTCTGCATCACCCACTGCAAGCACTTCGTCCACAACAAGGATTTCTGGATCAAGGTGGGCGGCGACGGCGAAGCCGAGCCGCACCATCATGCCGCTGCTGTAACGCTTCACGGGCGTGTCAATATAACGCTCACAGCCGCTGAAATCCACTATTTCATCCAACTTGCGGGTGATTTCTGGCTTGGTCATGCCAAGGATAGCTCCGTTGAGGTAGATGTTCTCGCGGCCTGTCATCTCGGGGTGGAAGCCTGTACCCACCTCCAAAAGGGAGCCAATGCGGCCTTTGGCTTTAATCGTTCCCGTGGTGGGTGCCGTAATCTTCGACAGGATTTTCAGCAGCGTACTCTTGCCCGCGCCGTTTTTCCCGATGATGCCCACCACATCGCCTTGTTCCACCTTGAAGTCGATGTCTTTCAAGGCCCAGACATATTCGCTGTCGGCGGCTTTTGAGCGGTCATTCACCGAGCCAATTTTCAAGTAAGGGTCTTCCTCTCCCTTGATGTTCATTGTCCACCAACGTTTCAGATCATGCGACAACGTTCCAGTGGAAACCAAACCCAAGCGGTATAACTTGCTTATATTGTTGAATTCTATTGCAGTTGACATATCAAAAAACAACTTTCTAACTTCTAACTATTAACTTTTAACTCATTTACACCGTATCCATAAAGTTCTTCTGCACCTTGTTGAATATCAAGATACCTAAAGCTATCAGCACGAGCATAAAGCAGAAACTATAGGCCAACCACCCCCAGCCGATGAACTCACCTGCTCCCATTGCTCCGTATTTGAAGGTTTCTAGTACAGGGGTCACTGGATTGTAATGCATAAGAGTGTATAAATCAAAGCCCGCCGCCATTTTACCCTTCACCTGACTGAGAGGATAAACAATGGGTGTACCATACATCCACAATTGTAAGATGAATCCAAAAAGGATGGTCAAATCACGGTATTTAGTTGTCATAGATGATATTAAGATTCCAAAACCTAAAGCCAAACCCGCCAACATCACTACTAATATTGGGAAAAGAAGCAAATACCAGTTCGGACTGGGAGCAATACCTCTGATGGCATAGAATAAGTATACAATTACAAACAAACCCAATTGTATGCCAAAACGCACTAAATTGCTGATAACTTTCTCCAAAGGCATGATTAGACGTGGGAAATACACTTTGCCGAAAATACCAGCATTACCTGTAAAAGTACTTGAGGTAGCACCCAAACAAGAGGAAAAATACTGCCACATGCAAGTACCAGCAAGGTAAAACAACGGTTGCGGGATGCCATCGGTGGGGATGCCGGCGATGCCGCCGAACACTACCATATACATAATGACCGTCATGGCAGGCTGAATGATCCACCACAACGGGCCGAGGATGGTCTGCTTGTAGCTCGTGATAATGTCGCGCTTGACGAAAAGCGTCAATAAATCGCGATAATCCCATATTTCTTTCAAATTCACCTCGAAAAGTTTGTTTCGAGGCTTGATGACCGTAGTCCAATTTTCTTGATTGTTTTGACTCATATAATCTGTTTCTTCCTTTTAATGCATATAGCTTCGCCACTTGGCTCACATTAAACGCTTGTAACTATCAGTTAAACAATTATTTAAGCACAAACCATCCACACTTAAATCCCTTAAATCATTTTTCATGCCAATAGCGATGAATTGCGCTGCAAAGATAAGGACAATTTCAATAATAGCAAGGTGGATGACTCTTTTTTTATTTAGGATTGATGTGGCTCTCATTTTTCAATGGCTGGATAAAACCCATCGCAATGTCTTCCAGATTCTTATGGGAAGCATCGCTTTAATCCAACACTTTGCCACTTCCAAAGGCTTCTTGTGCACCGTTTGTGACCGAATCATCCGATGCACGGGCTCCGAACACAGCCATTTACAATATACGTTCCCCTCTCGTTTGTCTATCTGCGCCCTGAAAAGTCCTAACATCTGCGCATTCAATGTGGGGACTTCTATAGGCAGTTTCCCATATTTGTCCATGAAAACGGAAAGATAGCTTTCTGCCTCGTCCCACGACAGGCGATGCTTGTCTTCCCAACGCTGAGAACGGTCGTATCGATACGAAGCACCATCCACTATTTGCAGGGTTGAGCCAAAGGGATAATAATCCAAAACAAACAGCGTGTCCTCACCTAGATGGAAACGCTCATCAAAACGAATCCTGCCCTGCTCTATCAAGGTCCTTTTAAAAAAGGAGCAGCAGGCCGTCCTGAATGCAAAACCATACATCCTTTCCTGAAGGAAGCCCCAATAATGCTCATTATCAACAAATGTTGAATCAAAGTGCTCCAAAGCATTACTCTTGGCAAAATTCCAGTTGCGGACATACAAATCGACGTCGTCGGAATAGGGCAATGACAGATAGCCGGCATCGACATAATCATCGCTATCAATGAATGTAACCCATACGCCCGTGGCGTTGTCAAGGCCTATGTTGCGTGCCGAGCTTGGGCCGCCCCTAATCTTGTGGAACACTCGGACACGGCTGTCTTTATCGGCATAAGCATCACACATTTCTCCGCTGTCGTCTGTGCTACCGTCGTCAATGAGCAGCAACTCGAAGTCAGAGAAGTCTTGCCCCAGTACACTTTCGATGCAGCGGGGCAAAGCGACGCATGTGTTATACACGGGTATAATGACTGACAATTTGCACATAATTAACTATCTTTTCCTCAACATCTTTTTGGCCAAGAAAGCAAGCATCACCTTGGCGACTGGCCAATCATAAATGTTGATGAGGGCAAAGCCAAAACACCACAAAAAACCCTTTTTCTTGTAGGCAACCGCCAAACATGCGCTGGTCATCCGGCCTTTGCAAGGCAATTGATGTTGGGCATACATATTTTCACTTTTCAAGCCTTCTTTAAGTCTGACGCGCAGTTCTTCAGCCGTGCCACAGAAATCTTTCGTCAGCGATCCTTCACGGGATGTGACCGCATACCCAATCCTGTCGCTCACCTTGATGGTCTTGGCCTTGCTTCCCACTTGAGCAGCAAAAAACAGGTCGTTGCTCCATCTCATTTCGCTGAAACGGATACCGTTCCGCTCAATGAATTCCCTTCTGACCATTCGGCACCATACCACAGGAACCATCGACCTAAATGACGTTTCGTCCATCTCGCCGTTCCGATAAGAAGCCATGAACTTGCTGTACCATTTCCTGTCCTCCACCTGTCGGGTAATGTCGCCAGAGAGGACATTGATGTAGTCGAAGAAAATGAGGTCTTCCTCTGAATCAACCATTTCGTCCAACAAATCATTGAAATCCTTTGTGAAAAAATCGTCAGCATCGGCAAAAACAACCCAGCGGCCTTGTGCGCAGTCCAAGCCCACATTACGGGCGTAGCCTGCGCCCTTGCCTACTTTCGTCAGGAAATATTGGTAATGTTCACCACTCCATTTCGGGAAATGCTCGAAATCCACCTTCCGTGGGTCGCTGTTGTCATCGACCACGATGACTTCCACATCGTCGCGCACGGGAATCGAGTCCAAACAACGTTGTAGCAGGTCTGGAATATCTTTGTGCGGGATGATGATGGAAAATCTAGAAAAAACAGATTGTGTCTGGTTCATCAACGACTGGTGTTATTATTTTTTTGCCAAAAGAATCTTGGAGACGAGAGTTCGGATCGTTTGTTTCATATTTATTTTGTCTAATCGACAAATTTTCTTTACATCGCGAACCAAAGAAGGAGGCAAATGCAAGTTGTCGCCAAGGCACAAGACCTCAGCCTCACGATACAATCGAAGCAAGTCTTTTTTCGCCACATTCGCACATTCGGGGTGTCCTTTGACGAAATCAACCCATTTTTGGATTGTTTCCGCATAGTTTTCGACCTTAAGCTTTTCCCATGGCAATTTGAATGGTTGATAGGCCAAAGCGACACCATAGTCGCACATGGCACGAACGATGAAAGACTCGTTTTTCAGTTTTTCCAACTGTGGGAAACGAAGCACTTGCTCGCGAATACGGGTTATAAAGCCATCACAGCTCTCTCTATATGCGTGTTTCTGTCTCAAAAAGTTACACAAGCTAAGGTCATAATACATCCGCTTTGCCACATATTGGGAAGCATCGTCTTCATCTGCCATATTGTCCACCATATAATCCATCTGCTCCTGAAAGGCATGAAGTTTTCTTTCCAAAGTGTGAGGTTTTGTGTCGTGCATCAACGAGCTATTTCTTTCGCAGAAACAGTATTCTGCGGTGTCCTCGAGGTCAAAACGATCGGCCCTGTGGCAAGCCTTCAAGAGGAATGTCGTGTCTTGTGCCCGCCGTGAAGTACCGTAACGGATGGCCTTGTCCAAGAGGAATACCCGCTTATAAAGGGCACTTTGATGCTGATAAAGAAACAAGCAGAAAAGGGGCTTCCCCAATTCGATGCCCTTGCGAATTTCATCGTTAAGTTCTGTACGATTCGCTTGAGTCCCATCTTCCTTGAGATAACAAATCCTCCCTTTCACAACATCCAACTGCCCGGCGACGGCCTTGGCATACAAACATTCCAGGAAAAAAGCGTCCACGTAATCATCCGCATCGACAAAAGACAAATATTCGCCGCGTGCCGCTTCAATGCCAGCGTTCCTTGAGGGGCCAGGCCCGACATTCTCTGGATTGGTGATGATGCGGATGCGCGAGTCTTCCGCAGCTGCGGAACGAACAATGTCCATCGCGCCGTCGGTGCCGCAGTCGTCCACGAAAATCAGCTCGATGTCTTCAAGCGTCTGGCCGCGCAACGAATCGACGCAGCGGCGGACACCCGAACCCGGATTCCACACGGGGATAATGACGGAAACTTGGGGAGAGTCACTCATAGATTGAATCGCGCTTCTGTTTGATGGCATAATACAATGGTCTGGCTAAAGGAATTTTGGCGATGAGACTTCGGAGGGAGCTTTTCATTCGGCCCATCAGGAATAAGACGGTCCGCCCAAAAACACGGGGATGCGACACGTTGGCCAGGCAAAACCACACACAGCACCAGAAGCCTTTTTGACGATAGGCATTTTTCAAAATCCCCTCTGTCCGAACGCGAGGACCGTATTGGGGCCTTAACAACTTGTCACATCTCAAGCCCACCTCCATCCTGACACGGAAATCCTCGGCAGTTTGATTCTTCTTCTCTGTTATCTGCCCTTTCCTTGAAGTGACTGCGTAACCGATTGTGCCGCTCACCTTGATGGTTTTGGCAACGATTCCGACATGAGAGGAGAAATACATGTCATTTCCACACTTCACCTCATCGAAACGGATCAAATGACGCTCGATCAAGTCTCTTTTGACGAGTTTGCACCAAGGGACGACAAAGTAGATTCTAAGCTTCGTTTCCGACGGGTCGCCATCCAGATAGGCTTTGATGAACATTCTGCAGGCAACTCTGTTCTTCACTTGACGGGAAATGTCATCGGACAGCACGTTGATATAGTCGAAAAACACCACATCCTCTTCCGCATCCGCCATCTCGTCGAGCAAACTGCCAAAGTCTTCCGTGAAGAAATCGTCGGAGTCGGCAAAAATGACCCAACGGCCTTGAGCGTGATCCAGCCCCACGTTACGAGCGTAGCCTGCGCCTTTGCCTTCTTTTGTCAGGAAACATTGGTAATGTTTTCCCTTCCAACGAGGGAAATGGTCGAATTCCACCTTCTGCGGGTCGCTGTTGTCATCCACGACGATGACTTCCACATCGTCGCGCACGGGAATCGAATCCAAACAACGCTGCAGCAGGTCGGGAATGTCTTTATGGGGAATGATGATGGAGTAGTTTAGGGGCATCTCTTTGTTTTCATCTTGTTGAGAACAAACAACTTTAAACGCATTCTTAAAATGGGCGGTCGTCGCAACAACGATCTGACTTTCGCTTGATACGTCGTGATTTCCTCAGAAGAAAACCCATTTGATTGCATCCTCACGGCAAAACGATTGGCAAGGATAATGGTATTCTTTAATTCATGGAAATATTGTGGGTATTTAATCAGAAATTTCATTCGTCTATCAATGATGTCAACATAATCTTCAAGTGGTACAACTTCCCAAGACGAATGATAGTATCTTTCTATCAAGTTCTCACCATACTCCATTAAGGCAAGAATGACAAAGTCTTCATTTTTGTAGGTTTCCATGTCTGGATAACTCAAAGCTACTTTTTGCAAGTCTACAAGGAATGAAGCAGATGCCTCATTATTTCCAACCATACGGCTCACATACCGTTGAAAGGACAAATAATACTTCAACTTTTTCACCAAATAAAGGACTGCATAAGGATTCGGTTCAATGTGGCTGACAAAATATTCTACATAACATTGAAGGGCCAAAATCCGGCCATTAAAACTATGCTCTGTCATTGCATTTGTTGCTGATGCTTTCCGATAAATGTAATGATAAACGGCACGGTCATTGATGCCAAAAGACTTTGCCACATGACAGGCTTTCAATAAAAAAGACTGCCTTCACCGTTACTAGTCAGACCGAACCGCACCTCTGAGTTGTTAAAAAGCCTGCGGTGGTACAAAGCAGTATGATGTTCTGCCTTAAAAAGGAAAAACAACGGTTCTTTTTTCTCAAGACCTTTACGTATCACATCGTTCAGCCTATAGGATGAGTGGAACACGCTGCCATCTTCTTTCTCGTTCTGGCGAAGTCCCTTGATGATGTCAAGGTCTTTCGTCTTGCCCTCCATGTAGAGTATTTCCAAGAAATCGGGAGAGACATAGTCGTCGGCATCGACAAAAGAAAGATACTCGCCTCGCACCAATTCGATAGCCGCGTTGCGAGAAGCACCGGCTCCCATGTTTTCGGCATTGGTGACGATGCGGATGCGAGTATCTTCTGCCGCCGCAGTGCGCACCACGTCCATCGCGCCGTCGGAGCCGCAGTCGTCAACGAAAATCATCTCGATGTCCTTGAGCGTCTGGCCACGCAGCGAAGCCACGCAACGGCTGATGCCCTCGCCGGGGTTCCAAACGGGGATGATGACGGATACCTTACACATGTTTTCCTTATCTTCTTGGAAAGAAACTTTTCGTATCATTAATC
The DNA here is from genome assembly GCA_947166105.1 of uncultured Bacteroidales bacterium. Classification (GTDB taxonomy): domain Bacteria; phylum Bacteroidota; class Bacteroidia; order Bacteroidales; family F082; genus Limimorpha. Next base: position 19,023 of record CAMVCZ010000029.1, on the reverse strand, counting down.
CATTTCCTCATACGCACCCTGAACGGCAGAACGCGCCAGCCTTTCTCCACAGCATCCTTCAACTCTGCAATCTCGGCACAATACGCATCGTTCTGCACTCGCTCCTTCATAAAAGCACGGGCATCGTTCAAAAAACTCTTGTATCCGCCTATATACAGCGAAGCGCAATCAGGATGCTTCCTCAGAAAGTCACACCAGTTCCTCAGCATCTGGGAATATTCGGGAACCGTACGGAATTCGCCCCAAAGCCGAGGACGAAGTGCAACGCCGTAATCATAAACGCCATGAATTTCTACATATCTCGAATCTTCTGCCCACGACTGGATCTCTTGGGACAAACGCAGCAGACTGCCGAGATTGGCCGGAATTCTTTGTGCTTCTTCTGCCTGACCGTTTGCCATCAGCTGGTTGCAGGTGTTCAGATTATACTTGACGTAATTTAACATCTCGGAAAAATCCCATGTAAATCCACACTGGGAGAGACGTATCACCTGTTGTGAAAGAGCCTGTCCTGCCTTATGTAACCCCTCGATATTATCCGCAGCATCTTCCATGTCACAGAAATCGATGGTCTTAAGGACTAAACGTATGACATTCTTTTCGGCCTCCCTGAAACAACCGGGATGTTGAACGAGGAAATCCACCCATTCCGCTACCGTCGACACATAGTCTGCAGCCTTAAGTTTCTCCCAAGGCAACTTGAAAGGGATTTCTGCCAAGGCCACTTCATAGTCACACAGAGCCTTTATGACGAATTTCTCTCCCTTTAATTTATCAACATCCGCTACGGGGAGGCGGAGTAACTGACTACGAACACCATGAATGAAAGAAACTGCCAAGTCTTCACACGCTGTTCTTTTTCTGTAATAGACTACCAATCGGAGAAGATTACAAACTTGTACTGCCACATAATCAATGCCCCCCTTTTCACCAAACATATTACCCACGATATAGTCCATTCGCTCGCTGAAGGCATGCAACATTCTCTCCAACGTATGCGGATGCATATCGTGCACCAGGGAATCTGCCCTCTCGCATCGATGGTATTCGGCAGCCCCCACAAAACCGAAACGCTTTGCCCTATGACAGGCTTTCAAAAGGAATGTTACGTCCTCTCCATTGTGGGAAGCACCGTATCGGATACCATATTTCTCCAAAAGGGAACGACGGTAGGTGGCGCTCGTGTGCTGATAGGTAAAAAGACGGAAAAGAGACTTACCTTCCTGAAGGCCTTTCCGGATTCGTTCGTTTAAATCTGCGTGGGCTGTTTCTGTGCCGTCCTCAAATTCACAGACAATGCGGCCTTTCACAATGTCAAGGTCTTCCGACTTGGCTTTCGTGTAGAGCACTTCCAAAAAGTTCGGACTGACATAATCATCCGCATCCACAAAGGAAAGGTATTCGCCCTGCGCAACGTCAATGCCCGCGTTACGCGAAATACCAGGCCCAACATTCTCCGCATTCGTGACGATGCGGATGCGAGTATCTTCTGCCGCCGCAGTGCGCACCACGTCCATCGCGCCGTCGGAGCCGCAGTCGTCAACGAAAATCATCTCGATGTCCTTGAGCGTCTGGCCACGCAGCGAAGCCACGCAACGGCTGATGCCCTCGCCGGGGTTCCAAACGGGGATGATGACGGATACCTTACACATGTTTTCCTTATCTTCTTGGAAAGAAACTTTTCGTATCATTAATCCATTTCCTCATACGCACCCTGAACGGCAGAACGCGCCAGCCTTTCTCCACAGCATCCTTCAACTCTGCAATCTCGGCACAATACGCATCGTTCTGCACTCGCTCCTTCATAAAAGCACGGGCATCGTTCAAAAAACTCTTGTATCCGCCTATATACAGCGAAGCGCAATCAGGATGCTTCCTCAGAAAGTCACACCAGTTCCTCAGCATCTGGGAATATTCGGGAACCGTACGGTATTTGCCCCAAAGACGTGGTCTGAGAACGACGCCGTAATCGTAAACGCCACGAACATCTACTTCACGGGAACCCTCCGCCCACGACTGGATCTCAGGGGACAGGCGCAACAGACTGCCGAGATTGGCCGGAATCCTTTGTGATTCCTCTGCCTGGCCGTTTGCCATCAGCTGGTTGCAGGTGTTCAGATTATACTTGACGTAATTCAACATCTCGGAAAAGTCCCATGTAAATCCACACTTGGAGAGACGTATCACCTGTTGTGAAAGAGTCTTTCCTACCTTATGTAGCTCCTCGAGATTATCCGCAGCATCTTCCATGTTACAGAAATCGTTGGCCACAAGGACTAACCGTTTGACATCCTTTTCGGCCTCCCTGACACAATCGGGATGCTGAATGAGGAAATCCACCCATTCCGCTACCGTCGACACATAATCTGCAGCCTTAAATTTCTCCCAAGGCAACTTGAAAGGAAACTCTGCCAAGGCCACCTCATGGTCGCACAGAGCCTTTATGACGAAACTCTCGCCTTTTATTCTTCCAACATCCGCAGCAGGGAGGCGAAGCAACTGACTACGAACACCATGGACAAAAGGAGGCACTGAATCTGCGCGGTCTGCATTCCTCTCGTAATAAGCAACTAATCGGAGGAGATAAACCACTTGCCCTGAAACATAGTTAGTAACATACCATTCACCATGCATATTTTCCACAATGTAGTCCATTTGCTCACTGAAAGCATGCAGCATCCTCTCCAACGTGTGCGGACGCATATCGTGCATCAGGGAATCTGCCCTCTCGCATTGATGGTATTCGGCAGGCTCCCCAAAACCGAAATGCATTGCCCTGTGGCAGACTTTCAGAAGAAAGGTATCATCCTGTGCCCTGCGGGAAGTACCATATCGGATACCATATTTTTCCAGGAGGAGACGACGGTAGATAGCACTCGTGTGCTGATAAGTAAAAAGACGGAAAAGAGGCTTGCCTTCCAGAATACCCTTACGGATTCGTTCGTTTAAATCTGCGTGGGCTGCTTCTGTGCCGTCCTCAAGTTCATAGACGTTACGGCCCTTCACAATGTCAAGGTCTTCCGACTTGGCTTTCGTGTAGAGGACTTCCAAAAAGTTCGGACTGACATAGTCATCCGCATCCACAAAGGAAAGGTATTCGCCACGAGCAACCTCGATGCCCGCGTTGCGGGAAATTCCAGGACCCACATTCTCCGCATTCGAGATGATGCGGATACGAGGGTCTTCAGCAGCAGCCGCACGCACCACGTCCATCGCACCGTCGGAGCCGCAATCGTCCACGAAAATTATCTCGATGTCCTCAAGCGTCTGGCTGCACAGCGATTCCACACAACGGCTGATGCCCGATCCGGGATTCCACACGGGGATAATAACTGAAATTTTGGGTGAAAAAGATTGTTTCTGGTTCATATAATTCTACTTTTAGCACCACTCCAAGAAACGGAATAATCCAAAATGGTGTGTCCAACGAAGGAAACATTTTTAATTGGCACTTTCCCAGTACCAAAATAGTCATGGTAGAGGACCTCCAATTGAGCGGCATCAAAGATTTCATCGGCGGCTTCGTCATCCACATACGCGTATAATTTGATTTGGTAAACGGCTTCTGAGAGCATCAGTTGGGGAATACGAAACTGAATAGTCGAGGAATTGGTGTCTATCTTGTCAGCAAACATAGAAGAACTCAGCCAAGCCACGACTTGCTTGGTGGAAGAAGACATAATTGAAACCGTAATTCTTGATTGGTTGCATACCTTCAGCGCCTCGGTCGCTTGATAACCGACTTCTATGATACACTCCTCACCCACTTCAAAGACGCTCCGTTCCACCCCGTTCTTGCTCAAAAAACGGATGTACTGGAATCTTAAGGCACCATTCCCTCTTCTTTTTGTTGCATAAGGGAAGGCGGCATCCGACTCTAATACTGGATTTCTCATCAAATAGTGTTCGATGGCATCGTTGATGGTTCCGAGGTAATCCATCCTTCCGTTTTTCAGCACAACACCTGTCTTGCACAACTTTCTGATGCTCGACATATTGTGGCTCACAAACAACACCGTGCGGCCTTCGGTTTGGCTGAGTTCCTGCATCTTGCCAATGGCCTTTTCACGAAATTCGACATCGCCCACGGCAAGCACCTCATCGACGACAAGGATTTCGGGATCCAAATGGGATGCCACGGCGAAGCCCAAACGAGTTTTCATTCCTGAGCTGTAACGCTTTACGGGCGTGTCGATGTATCGCTCGCAGCCCGAGAAATCGACGATTTCGTCCAGTTTCTTGGCGATTTCATGCCGCCTCATGCCAAGGATAGCGCCATTGAGGAAAATGTTTTCGCGGCCGGTCATCTCGGAATGGAAACCCGTGCCCACTTCCAGCAGCGAACCGATGCGACCATTGATTTTAATGGTTCCCGTGGTTGGCGAGGTGATTTGGGAAAGGATTTTCAGCAGCGTGCTCTTGCCCGCGCCGTTCTTGCCGATGATGCCCACCACATCGCCCTTCTCCACCTTGAAATTGATGTCTTTCAATGCCCAAACGTAGTGGCTTTCGCTCTTAGCATTGAGGTCATTAATCTGGTCGATGGTAAGAAGTGGGTCTTCTTTTCGACGCACCTTCATCGTCCACCAACGCTGTAACTCCAACGATAAATACTGGGAATTCACCTTGCCCAAGTGGTACAACTTGCTGACGTTGCTGAATTCTATTGCTGTCGGCATATTCTCAATCTTCCACTTATTACCTTAATTTCCTACACAAACGGAATTGTATACCAAAAAGGGTATAGCTTCGCAATCTGACTCACACTATACAACAAAAATCATTTGATTATCAATCGTATAACAGCAAATCATCAACATCCAATTCCTACTTGATTTCCACCGAAATGGACTTGCGGTCTAAAAAACGTTGCAAAAATATAGGTTTTTCGGATAGAAAAGACTATGCGGAGATAAAAAAAGATCATTTCGACCTTTTCCCCTTAAACAGAATATTCTCAAAAATCCCAATAAAATACCGCCAATCGGTACGGAAGGGGTGCTCCAGATAGGCCTCAAGATACTTTCTTTCGCTCTCTTGGATTTCTTCGAGTGTTTCTGGCATGTCAACATAGAACGGGGGCAACAATCCTGGTTTCGTTTTTATCCTAAGTTGCTGTATTTCTTTGGTATACAGATTAAAATACTGCTGGCTCAGCGGCCTCACACCCACCAATTTCATCTGGCCTTTCAGCAAATTGATGAACATGGGCAACTCGTCGAGCCAAGTCTTGCGAAGGAAACGACCCCATTCGGTAATGCGATAATCGTCGTGGAACTTGCCGCCCACATCCAAGTCATTGTTCTCGTAAATATAGGTCTGCAAATACTCAGAATAGGCGTACATAGTCCTGAACTTGAACACATTGAACGGTTTCCCGTCCTTGCCAATCCTCCGCAACTTTATCAAAGTACCATACTCATGGTGCTCGGTGCTGGGTTGACGTTTCTTTTGGGCAATCACGCAATAGCGGTCATGGATATATTGTTCGCTAACCACTTCAAAACCACAATAATACAATCTCCCCAACACTTCAGGACGTGGAAACACTTTCCTTACTTTCTTTGTGCATAAATAATAAAAGCGGCGGGTCAGACGAATTTTTGGGCACACCCTATGCCACAGGAAATCAAAGAAATAGATGAAATAAGCAATGATCTTCGGATACTTGCTGAAAATCTGCGCCCTGTGCTTTTGTGCCGTATCGAAAGCACAGATGAAAAAGCCGTCTTGCTTCATTTTCGCATTGGCTTCACGCAAATAATTGTTCAGATGACGGATTGCATTGAGGTGTTCTTTTGAAAACAAAACCTCAGCCTCGCCATCGGGCACAGCCCATGTCTTTTCTGCAAAATCATTAAGCCATTTCGAGCGTTCGGGGCTTCGAGGTGTTTCGGCAACGGCAATCAATTCGCGAAGTTGCTCAGGGGCTTGGTCAAACTCAAAACGAGGTGCATGTTGCGTTTCCTTCACGGCAAGGTATTCCATCACCTCGTCGTAATTGTCGCGAGCAATCATGTGGCTAAAGAAAGACCTCAGACCCATGTCAATCAAAGAATTACTTCGTAAGATAATTGCAAACTGCCTCACAAATCATGTCCTGATCCTTTTCGGTAAGGTAAGGATGAATCGGCAGAGAAATCACAGTGTCGGCTAATTGGTCGGAAACTGGGCAAAGATTATCGTTGATATTCAAGTAGTTGAATGCCGTCTGACGGTGCATCGGAATGGGATAATAGATGGCCGTCGGGATGTCGAGAGCCTTCAAAGCGGCCTGCAAACCGTTTCTAACTTCCTTGTTTTCAACCTGAAGCGTGTATTGTGCCCAACTGGAATAAAAACCTTCTGGAACAATCGGAGTCTTCACGATGTCCTTCAACTTCTCCGTATATCGCGCCGACACCTTATTAATATCTTCCAACTCATGCTCGGCAAAAGCCTTCAACTTGACCAACAAAACCGCAGCCTGAATGCTGTCCATGCGGGAATTCATGCCGATTCGGACATTGTCATAACGGTCGCTGCCCTTGCCGTGGATGTGGTAGGACTCAATCAACGCGGCCCACTCGGCGTTGTCGGTGAACACCGCGCCGCCGTCGCCATAGCAGCCAACAGGTTTGGCGGGGAAGAACGAAGTGGTTGAAATGTCACCAAAAGTGCAGGCTTTTTGCTCGCCAATACGACCACCAAAACCTTGGGCACCATCTTCAAGCACATAAAGATTGTATTTCTCCGCAATCTTGCGAATGGCCTTGAAATCGGCGGGCAGGCCAAACAAGTCGACAGCGATAATCACACGCGGCTTGAGTTTTCCGGCTTTCAAAGTCTGCTCGATTTTGCGCTCGAGGTCAGCCACACATATATTAAAGGTGTCGCGGTCGACATCCACGAAAACGGGAGTCGCGCCTTGCATAGCAATCACTTCGGCGGAGGCAAAGAAAGTGAAACTTGGCACAAACACGGCATCGCCTTCTTTCACATCCCACGCTTTCAGGGCGAGGAGCAAGGCATCCGTGCCACTATTGCAAGCCACGCAATGCTTCGCCTCCACATACTCGGCGAAAGCTGTTTCCATTTCCTTGATTTTCGGGCCCATGACAAAGGCACCCGAAGCGACCACATCCAAAATGGCCTTGTCCATTTCGTCCTTCAGGACGGTATACTGTGTTTTTAAATCCCTGAATTGCATAGTTTTATAGTATTTTGGCCAATTGACCGTCAGTTTCTTTATACACTCGACCGCAATCACAATGCAAAGTGGCGTTGAGGCGTTTTCCGCACTCGCAAACCCAACCGATTTGCTTGGCGGGAACACCAGCCATCAGCGCATAAGGCTTTACATCCTTGGTCACCACGGCTCCAGCGGCGATGAGGGCGCTCTTGCCGACCGTATGTCCGCAGACCACCGTGCAATTGGCGCCCAACGAGGCACCTTCGCAAATCTTGGTCTTGGCATACACGCCATGCACCGGAAAATGCGACCTTGGCGTGGTCACATTGGTGAAAACGCAGCTCGGACCGCAAAACACATTGTCCTCAATTTCAACGCCTTCGTAAATCGAAACATTGTTTTGGATGCGCACGCCGTTGCCAATCCTGACATTGTTGCCCACATTCACGTTTTGGCCCAAAGAGCAGTTTTCGCCAATCACGGCACCCGACTGCACATGGCAAAAATGCCAAATCTTAGTGCCTTTGCCAATGGTAACATTGTCATCAACATAACTGCTATCATGTATAAAATAATCGTTCATTTTTCTATAATTCAATTGTTTACAAAATCCAACCCGAGGCAAGCACATCCGCAATGTGTATCACCTTGATAGGCAGGTTCTCCTTCTCGATGTATGCCTTTTGGTGCATGAGGCAAGTCATGTCGGTCGAAACGATGTATTCCGCGCCCGTGTTCAGGGCGTTCCTGACCTTATGATAGGCCATGCCCATCGCCAACGTTTCCTGTTGCACCTGCAAGGAAAAGTCGGCACCGCAGCACATATCAGTCTGTTTCATCTCCACCAATTCCAACCCCCTCACCTTCGAGAGCAATTGGCGGGCTTCCTTGCCCAAACCCAAGCCGCGCAAGGCACTGCAACTGTCGTGGAAAGTCACCTTATGCGGAAATTCAGCCCCAAAATCATCAAACTTCAACTGGTTGACCAAAAAATCGGTCAATTCGTAGATATTGGCCACCATCCGCTTGAAATTCAAGTGGTTGGCAGTATTGAAAAACAACTCTGGATAGTGTTTCCTGATGTAATGCACACAGGCTGCAGAGGGAGCCACCACAGGGCCATCGTATGAAAAATCGTTCAAAAACTTGTCGCCCAACTCCTTGGCTTCCTCCAGAAAACCAGCATGATATGCGAAGCGACCACAACAGGTTTGGTCTGGATTGTACTCCACTTCCACTCCAGTACGCTGCAAAACCTTCATGGTATCGGCAGCCACTTGAGGATAGAACTGGTCAATAATGCAGGGTACAAATAATTCGACTTTCATAATGACACAAAAAAAATCGTGCAAAATTACGAAAAATATCCTTACATTATTAAAAACACATGTTTTTTTAAAAAAGAAACGTCTGACCAAAAGCGAGGATAGGATTTTTTAACCACTTCGGGATGGTCGAAAGTGACTGATCCAAACTTCATCGACAAAGGTGCCAAAGCCATCACAATACGGTGGTCGTTGTGGGCGCAAAAATGCAATGGATGACGACCAATTTTTGCCAATTCCGCTTGCATTGCTCCAACCCTATCAGATTCCTTAAGATACAGATTATCAAGACCTAAAAACTCAGCTTCAACACCCAATCCAGCACAAGTGGCAGCGAGCGTTGGATAAAGGTCGGGATGGGCAGAAAAATCGAACTGCAAAGGGCGTTTTTCGAAAGGGATTTTTCCCAGGACTAAGGCCTCTTTTTCGGCAAAAGTACCAACTCCAAACTGCTTCATCCATTCCACAATGACCGCATCGCCCTGAAGTGAGGGCAGCGACAAACCGATCAAACGAATCTCGCACGCATCGCTTAATGCCGCCATCTCGTACCAATACGAAGCCGCGCTCCAATCGGCTTCAACCGTAAAACTTTTTGATTGATAATGTTTTGGATTGACTGAAATCGTTCTTCCATTTCGTTCCACATCAGTCCCGAAATGCCTCATCATGGTCAAAGTCATTTCGAGGTAAGGCAAGGAACTCTGTTCGCCAAGTAGTTCCATTTCAAGGCCTTGCGACCACATTGGGGCCGCCATAAGCAAGGACGAAGCAAATTGGCTGCTTTGGTGCATATCGATTTGGACTTTCCCGCCCTCAATTGGCTTTCCTACGATTCGCAAAGGCAAACATTTATCTTTTTCAACATATTGAATATCAGAACCTAATCTTCTCAAGGCCTCGACAAGTGGTGCGATGGGACGCTGTTTCATCCGTTCCGCTCCCGTCAAAAACCATTCGCCCTTGCGACAGGCCAAATAAGTAGTCAGAAAACGCGCCGCCGTGCCGCAGTCGGCAATGTCGATGACGGATTTGTTTTGCTGGATTTCGCGCAAGGCATTGGCCAAAACAAATGTATCATTTGAATCCGAAAGGTTCTGGAAATCAGGGGTGAATCCACCATACGCAGCAATCATCAGGGCGCGGTTGCTTTCGCTCTTGCTGGCGGGCAGTTGGATGTCGCAGTGCAGTTTCATTGGTGCGACACTATATTTATTATGTATTGCAAAGATTCTTCCACCAAGTTTGGTTCGATTTCCACATCCAAAACGGGCTTTCCAACCGCCTCAAGCAGAACGAATTGCGGCTTTTCGCCTTTGTTTTTTTTGTCGTGGACGAGGTAGCCAAAAATTGGCTCAATGTCACTTCCCGAAAGGCTGGCTTCCGTTTCCGAAAGCAGCATAGGAAGTTGACTTTCAAAATCTTGCAACACTTTTTCATCAAGGCCGCATTGTCTCACCGAAAGCCACAAAGCTCCCAACATTCCCAAGGCTACCGCTTCGCCATGCAACAATGGGTAATCCGTTGTCAGACAATGGCTTTCAATGGCGTGGCCCAAAGTGTGACCAAAATTCAGCACTTTGCGCAAGCCTTTTTCCGTCGGGTCTTGCATCACGATTTCGCGCTTGATTTTGCCACAATGAGTGATGTATTGCTGATAGTTTTCCAAATTGACATTCAACAAATTGGAATCAACGATAAAACCATATTTCAGCATTTCCGCTAAGCCTGAACACATTTCCCTTTGGGGCAAAGTTTCCAAAAAGACAGGGTCGATAATCACTTCTTCCGCCTCCGCGAAAGTGCCGATTTGGTTCTTTCCGTCGCCGAAATCGATGCCCGTCTTCCCTCCAATTGCCGCATCCACCATCGCGAGCAAAGTCGTGGGAATGTTGATGAATTTGATGCCGCGTTTGTAAGTTGAAGCTGCAAAACCTCCCAAATCGGTGACAACACCACCTCCAAGGTTGATTAGCAATACGTTACGATCGGCGTGTTGCTTCATCAGAGTTCTCCAAATCCGCTGGACGGTCTGCAAGTTTTTGTGCCGCTCGCCCGCTTTGATAACGATTTCAACGGCGTTTTTGCAGTTTAGCCAGTACTCTACTTCGGGCAACCAAAATGGAGCCACATTTTCATCGGTGAGAATGAAAACTTTTGAAGTTTTGTCAAAGATTTGTTTCAGTTTGTCGTTCATTTCCAGCCCATTAAATATGGATAAATGCTTCCGTATGTTCTACTTGATTCCTCATCAGTGTTCCAATTCAAAATCTCACCTTTGTCGTTACAGACCAATTCAACTGGAACATAATTCACTCGTTTATAATCTTTTAGAAGTTTTTTACATTCACTATTGATGAAAACTTTGTCGAAAAAGCCTTGCCGTGATGCCTTGCTGAGCAAAAACACATTGTCATTGAGTCCCTTCAAACCCATGACCTCCTCCAACTCGCCGATACAAACCACAACAATCGCCTTTGTTTCAGAGGCATTGCCGAAATAAGGCTGCAGATTGTTCTCAAAATCGCTCTGCCCAGCCTGGCACCACGAAGTCATGAAATAGAGAATCGTCGTGTCGTGCGAGGCAATCACTCCAGCAACTTCTTGTCTGTTGTACTCAGCAAAACCATGATTATCAACCGAATAACAGGAAGGCAACAAAAACATCATCAAAACTCCGAACACAAAAGACAATTTTCTCATAATCAATTGTTTATCAGTTCACACTTGATGATTCTTTCGTCATCCGTATCGCCCTGCTGAATTTCCACGCGAATGTATTTTTCAGGCAAAAGCGGTTCGATCATTTCGGGCCACTCGATGAGGCAGAGATTGCCGCTATCGAAATAGTTCTCGAAACCGATGTCGTAGGCTTCATCCAACTTCTTAATGCGATAAAAATCAAAATGATAGACCGATTCACCTTCCTCTGTGACATATTCATTCACGATGGCGAATGTCGGGCTGTTCACCTCGTCGGTGACACCCATTTTGTGGCAAAGGTTCTTGATGAGCGTGGTCTTACCTGCGCCCATTGCGCCATAAAAGGCGATAATGTCGGCTTCATCACGCAGGGAAACCAGGTATTCGGAAACCTCAGTCAAAGCCTCCACGCTGTTGATATGGAATTCTTTGGAATTCATTGCTATGTATTTTCCCGCAAAAATACGCTTTTTTTGTTTCACGCAGAATACGCTGAAATCGCAGAACTTATCGAACACAAATTTTTCGTCGCTTCGCGCTTCATATAATTCTGCAAATTCTGCGTGCCAAAAAATCACTTCGCCGTGAGATGTGTCACCGGAATCAGCATTTCGCTCATCGAGATGCCGCCGTGCTGGAAGGTGTTGCGGTAGTAACTGACGTAATAGTTGTAGTTGTTCGGGTAGGCGAAAAAGTCGCTTTCACCGGCAAAAACGTAAGTCGTGCTGAGATTGACTTTTGGCAGGAAAATCTTCTCGGGGTCTTTCACCTCGAAGACTTCTTTCGGGTTGTATTTCAGGTTTTTGCCGTACTTGTAGCGCAAGTTGGTGTTCACCTCGCGATCGCCAAGGATGCGGACGGGTTTTTCAACGTAAGTGGAGCCGTGGTCGGTGGTGATGACCATGTCGCAGCCTTTTTCCGCGATGAAGCGCATCATGTCGAAGAGGCTGGAATGTTCGAACCACGAGTACATTAGCGAGCGGTAGGCTTCCTCGTCGTCGGCCAGTTCACGAATGATTTCCATCTCCGTGCGGGCATGAGAGAGCATATCCACAAAGTTGTAAACGATGACATTCAGCTTGTTAGGCATCAGGTTGGCCATTTGTTCGTAGAGTTTCTTGCCCGCCTGCAAATTCAACACCTTATTATAAGAGTACTTGATGTTCTTGCCGAAGCGCTTCAGTTGCTCGCCAAGCAGTTCGCCTTCGTATTGGTTCTTCGTGCCTTCGTCCTCTTCATCGACCCACCATCTCGGATAGCGACGACGGATTTCAAGCGGCATCAATCCAGCAAAAAGGGAGTTGCGGGCATATTGCGTCGTGGTCGGCAAAATGCTGTAGTAAATGTCGTCGGCCTCCACGCGGAAATGGTTCTCAATCAGCGGCTGGATGGCCTTCCATTGGTCATAGCGCAGGTTGTCTATCACAATGAGAAACAGTGGTTTGTCGGTATCATCAAGGCGTGGAATCACCTTGTCGCGAACCACGGTATGCGACATCACAGGTTTCTCCGAGCGACCTTGAATCCAGTCGATGTAGTTCCGCTCGATGTAGCGCGTGAACTGCGTGTTGGCCTCCTGTTTTTGGTCGGCGAGGATGGTTTTGATGCCTTCGTCGGTCGATTTTTGCAGTTCCAACTCCCAGCGTACCAAGTTCTTATACAAATCAACCCACTCGTCGAAGTTGAGGTTGTTGTTGAGGTCCATGCTGATTTTGCGGAACTCCTGTTGGTAACCCATCGTCGATTTCTCGTCGCGGAGTTTGCGGTTTTCGAGGTTGCGCTTCAGCGAAAGCAGGATTTGGTTCGGATTGACGGGTTTAATGAGGTAATCCGCTATGTTAGAGCCGATTGCATCCTCCATAATACGCTCCTCCTCGCTCTTGGTGATCATCACCACGGGGAGGTTGGGATATTCGCGCTTGATGACTTCAAGCGCCTCGATGCCCGAAATGCCTGGCATCTGCTCGTCCAAGAAAACAATATCGAAATGGCGTTGGCGCACGAGGTCGATGGCATCGGAGCCGTTGTTGGCCGTAACTACCTCATAGCCTTTTTGTTCCAGAAACATGATATGGGGCTTGAGGAGATCAATCTCGTCGTCGGCCCAAAGGATTGTGGTTTTGTCCATAGTTTGAAGATTTATATGGAGGAAACGCAAATATCGTCATTTTGTTTTATTTCCGTGAAACAAAAACACTAATTTTGCGGCAAATTTCGCGGCAAATGGCACTTTCCAACAAAAAGAAAATCTTCAACGACCCGATTTACGGCTTCGTCAGCATCCCTGACGAACTGCATTTCGACATCATAGAGCATCCTTATTTCCAGCGACTTAGGCGCATCAAACAGGTCAGCATGACCAATTTGGTGTATCCCGGAGCCAACCACACGCGCTTCGCTCATAGCCTTGGCACCATGCACCTCATGCGACGCGCCATCCAACTGCTGCGCGGCAAGGGCTACGACATTACAGACGAGGAATTGGAGGCCGCTTCATTGGCCATTTTGCTCCACGACAGCGGCCACGGGCCGTTCTCGCACACCTTGGAAAACAGCATCGTGCAGGGTGTTTCGCACGAGGAACTCTCGCTGAAAGTGATGCAGAAGTTCAACGAAATCCACGGTGGACGGCTTGATTTAGCCATCAAATTATTCAAGGGAGAATACGAAAAAGGCTTTCTTAGTAAACTCATTTCCAGTCAGTTGGATGTGGACCGCATCGACTATCTGAAGCGCGACAGTTTCTTCAGCGGCGTGGCAGAGGGCAGCGTGAATGCGGAGCGATTGTTGGAAATGATGGAAGTCGTTGGGAATGAACTCGCTATCGAGGCGAAGGGCATCTATTCCGTGGAAAGTTTCTTGGTGGCGCGGCGCATCATGTATTGGCAGGTGTATATGCACAAGGCCGTGCTGAGCGCGGAATACACGCTGATGAAGGTGCTGAAACGCGCCAAAATACTCAGCGCGGAACGCGTCTTGTTTGCCACCCCTGCCCTGTCGTTCTTCCTGAAAAACCAACATCCCTTCGCCGATGGCCACGACCCTGATTTCGTCTTGGACAAGTTCTGCCAATTGGACGACTACGATGTGATGACCGCTGTGAAAGTCTGGCGCGACGACGAGGACCGCGTCCTCTCCGAACTTTGCAGACGCCTGACCGACAGGCATTTGTTCAAAATCGAGATGCGCGACAGCGAATTTGACCCGAACTATATCGAGGACATTCGGAAGAAGATTGCGAAGTATTACGGCTGGTCGTTGGAAGAGGCGGATTTTGCGCTGTTGCAGGGCGTTTCGTCGAACCACGCCTACCATCCCAAGAAGCCGGCCATCAACATCTTATACAAGGACGGCACGATGAAGGACATCAGCGAGGCCTCCGACCAACTGAACATTTCGGTGCTTTCGCAGCCTGTCGTTAAGCATTTTATTTGTTATCCGAAGGAGTTGGGGTAATAAGAACTTCAAGAAGCATGAACTATCTCCCCAACAAAGAACCTTCCTTATATTTATAAAGTTTTGCTTGATTTATAAAGCTTGTTGGCTTTGATTTGTCAGGAACATCTGAAATTCTTCTGAGATAAGCCTTTTCGACATAATCATGGACATACTCATTTTCATAAACAAAAGCATCAGCATTTTGTTCCACAATCTGAAGCGCAAAAGTTCGTCCATATTCCATATTCATAGACAAAACGGAAGTCTCAAAATCGAAAGAATAAGTGTATCCCGCCACAATAACAGTATCAGGACAAACAATGTAATTTTCATTCATCCAAATTGTATCAATAGAACCATTTCGAATTTCACCCGATTTGTTTTCCCTGAAAACCAGTTGGATACCATTATCAGTATCATTCGGGTCATATAAATAAGTCGTCAATGAAGCCGCAATCGGGTTGCCAGCATAGTCAATGTTGTAATACTCAATTTTTTCTACGCCCCAAATACCAAAGAAAGGTTTCTCTGGCATATCAACAGTAACAATAGCAGTATAACTATTTTGAGAGCCGTCTTCAGCAATTACTGTATAGGTTACAGGTTGGCTGAAATCTTGAGACATTCCTGAAGCAGGATTAACCGTTGCTTTATCGGAAGCCGAAATGATCGGCACTAAATTCGTGACATCTGTACCAAAAGGCACTGTTGCAATAATCATCCGGTCTTCAATTGATGCCTCGATATTAGGAGAAATGAACTTAAATGATAGGATTTCTTTTTCGCTGCTTTTCTTCTGGCAACCTAACAATGCCATCAAGATTGTCAAGATGATGAAGGAGATACTTACTTTTTTCATGGTATTATTGTATTATTGTTTTGTATTTTTAATTCTGCTGCAAATATAATGGTATTGATAATATAGTACGATTCTAATATCAATTTTTTTTCTCATTCATCGCCAAAGCCCGCTTTTTAGAATCCTCCATCACCTCCAAAGCCTGCTGCTGCAAGAATTTTTCTTCCTCGGTTTCAGGCGTGAGCGTGATGCCGTGGGGACGGGAATGGTGGTTTTCGTCCAAGTAGGAGAAAGTGGCGAAGCCGTCGGCGGCGACTTTTTCGGGTTCGCGGCTGCGGTACATCTTAATATAAAACAAACTTACCGTGAACTTATTTTATTTATTATCAATTAGTTATATATAAATTTTGACAGATTCTAAATTTTAATCAATAGGTTTTGTTTGAGAAATACCAATTATAGTCAAGTTTAACTATCATCTTTTTACATTCTAAATCATTTTTTCTAAGTAATGATTCTTTTTCTTGTTTGTTGATTTCTCCTTTGCTATACATTGAAAAAATTTCATCAATTCTGTGTTGCCTATCTTCATAAATTTTGGATAATTCAGTATTATATTCTGTTTGTGTCATCTGCTTAATCTCCTAAATCAATCCATTGGGCGCAATCATTAGAAACTAACTTGAAATCATAATAACCGGTCAAGTAAATAAGATTTTCCCCTTTATGCGCTTTTGTTTGGTTGTCAATAGTAATATCAACATAAGACCAACTACAAACAATAAGTTTTGATAAATCAATATATCCAATTAAACCATCTTTCATTAAGGGTTCAATTATATAAGATTCTCCAAAAAGCGTATTATTTGAAAAAGCGGTTGAATCTAACTTTAAGATTTCTTTCTTTGCTTTTGGGCTTATAACATAATATCCTAATCCGCTATTTACCTGAACATTATAGGGCAATTCAATAATATCATCTAAACCCGTATAATTGACTTCATTTGAATTATTGAAAATTCCGCTTAATATTGGGTCATTATTTCCTTGTTGGTAGTCTGTGAAAATAGTAGAAATTAGTTTATTATCTAATTCATTATTCATCATCAAAATCAATTCATTTTCCATATTTTCAGACTGATTAAAGAACATTTTGGAAACATTTAAAACCGTTCCTAATCTTGAAGGGGTGAAATATAATCCACTTATTGAAGGGTCTGAAATGGTAATATTTGACGCTTCCCCTAACCATTGAGGATTTAATTCTTCTACTACGGGAATCTTGCAGGAACACACTAAATTTTCATAGTTCTTGCAATAGTTTAGGATATTATTTGGTTTTTGGAATCCTTCACTTTTTAATTCTTTGTCCCCTGCAATAGAAGCGGCCAAAATAGTTCTTTTATCAATTAGGTTTGAATCTGTGCAATTATAACCCAATTCAACAAAATTCTTTCTGTTGTTTTCTAAATATTCAGTCTGTTCCATGGTTAATTCTCTTTTCTCTAAAGATTCAATAAAATTCTTAATGCTGAAATTCTTGTTTTCCATTGTTTTAAGTTTTAAAGGTTTGTTTTTGGTTTGTGTGTTAATACTGAAATTTCTGTTTTCAGTTGTTTCAATCATTTGGGCATTATTTGTAAAATGCCGTTCAATTTTTTGTTTTTTCATAAAGTTTGAAATTTGCCGTGTGTGTTTAAAGGGGTTGCGTTGGGGTTTAACGGCATAACAAAAACTTTCAACCCTGCCCCCGTCTTAATCATTATTACATCTTAATTCCGTCAATCTTTACCAATCTTTTTTTTACGGATTTTATTCTTTTGCTAAAATCTGAAATATTAAAGTATTGGTTTAAGTCTGTGGATTTGGCCTTTTTCTTTAGATTTAGTTGTTTGTAAATATCATTCAAAATCTCTTTTGCTCTACCTACTTCAATAGAATCACCTACTTTGAAAGCCTTGTATATTTCACTTTTAATTGAGTTTTCAGATTTCAGGATATTTATTTTCTCTAAAATCATATCTTCACGGAATAAACAAGCCTTTATTATCTTTGTTCCCAATAGTTCATAATATTGATAGTAATTTTGTGGTAGGTTGGAATTGTTTTGAATGATATATTTAAATTGTGGGTTTTGGTCTAAGAAATTACATAATAATTCCATCTTGCCCATAAATGAAAACTGAATATTGAAATTAGAGTAGAACCTATTCAAAAGGTCTAAATCAGAATCATTCAGTTTGTTATTATAATAATCCCCTTCATTGAAAGTTCTAAATACATACTTATCCCCTTTGAATTGGTCAAGCCTTACAGATTCAGAATAATCCTCACATAACATCCTCATTTCAGAAATTTGGGGATTGTTTGTAAATTCATCTAATTCTAAATAATCATTGGTAAAGTCAAGTTTCAAAGAACCCACTAAATTTGAATCTATAAATTGTAGAAGTTTTTGGGAATTATTCAGTTTGTATTTTCTCATTTCCTCAAAGGATTTAAACTTTCCCTGCACTTGGGTAAATAGTGTAATATCATCCCTGAAAACATTACTTTCCAATCTTTCACGGCCAATTATTTGATTTAAATCAATTCCAATATCTACACTCATACAGTCAATAGATGGATTTGATAATATTATTGTAGTGGCATTTGTTGAATAAAAGTCCGCGCCTTCATAACTGCACCGTGTAATAAATGTAAATGTTTTGTGAGGCTCATTTATTTGTTTTGGTTTTGCTGGCTTGAATCCGCTTTTTCTGATACCTGATTTTCTTGTTTTGTCATATAATTTTTTGACCGTCTTTTCATTTTCACTGCAAATCACATCAGTATTTTCATTTGTCAGATTCAAGGCTTTTATAATGTGTATGATGATTTCAATATTGGAAACATATATACATAATTCACGGCTGAAATATTCAATCCCTGAAATGGTTTTCTTTTTGAAATATCCGTCTTTATCATATTTATCTTTGTATTTCCTAACTATATCCGTGAAAGTTTCTTTTTGCTTTAAAGGTATCATCCTGAAATTTATCTTTCTTAAATCATCCTTGCACCAATTCAGGACTATAGTATAAATGTCTTTCAATATTGGGATTCTATCATTAAATATCTTTGGGGTTGGTGTTGCTGAAAGATATATTACTTTGTTTAATCCGTTTAGTTCTTTCAGGAGATTTTTTATTGTGTTCCCTTTGAAAGCACTATCTTTTATAATGCTTTGTTGTTCATCTACTATTATCCTGAAATCATCTAACATTTCCATTTCTTGTAATACTTCTTTCACATAATGGAAACTATCATAAGTAGTGATAATTTTTGGTGGCTCATTGAAAATAAGTCTTGATTCAATTATCATTATTAATCTTTCCTTTAGTTTCTGAATAGATGATTTTTCCATTTTTTCAGGCCTCCACTCAATCAGATAGGAAAAGTTTGGATTATGTGTTTTTGACCGTATCATAAATTTCCGTGGACTGCATAAAATAACGGGTTCTTTAAATACATCTTTATTCAGGAAATAACTATATTGCTGTTGCGTTAATTTTTGAAAATTATTTATAATTAATTGATATATAACA
>CAMVCZ010000028.1 GCA_947166105.1 uncultured Bacteroidales bacterium | reverse complement strand
CGTGGGCCGAGAGGTCGAAGTCGGTGCGGCTGTGGATGCCTTCGAGTTCCTTGAAACCGAAGGGGAAGTCAAACTCGATGTCGGTGGCGGCATTGGCGTAGTGGGCTAATTTCTCGTGGTCGTGGAAGCGGTATTTCTCTGCGGGCAAGCCTAACGAAAGGTGCCAGTTGAGGCGTTCTTGCTTCCAGTGCTGGAACCATTCGAGTTCCGTGCCGGGGCGGACGAAGAACTGCATTTCCATCTGCTCAAACTCCCTCATGCGGAAAATGAATTGGCGGGCAACAATCTCATTGCGGAAGGCCTTGCCGGTTTGGGCGATGCCAAACGGAATCTTCATGCGGCCGGTTTTCTGCACGTTGAGGTAGTTGACGAAAATGCCTTGTGCCGTTTCGGGGCGCAGGTAGATGGTGTCGGAGCCGTCGGCCACGCTGCCCATCTTGGTGGCAAACATCAGGTTGAACTGGCGCACGTCGGTCCAGTTGCGGGTGCCGCTGATGGGGCAGACGATTTCGAGGTCAAGAATCAGTTGCTTGATGGCGTCAAGGTCGTTTTTCTCCATCGCACCATACAGGCGGTGGCTGATTTCCTCGATTTTGGCCTTGTGTTCGAGCACGCGCGGGTTGGTGGTCACGAATTGCTCTTCGTTGAAGGCATCGCCGAAGCGTTTGCGGGCTTTCTCCACCTCTTTATTGATCTTTTCCTCAATCTTGGCCATATAGTCCTCGACCAAGACATCGGCGCGGTAGCGTTTCTTCGAGTCGCGGTTGTCGATGAGGGGGTCGTTGAAGGCGTCCAAGTGGCCAGAGGCCTTCCAAGTGGTGGGGTGCATGAAGATGGCCGCATCGATGCCGACGATGTTCTCGTGCATCTGCACCATCGCCTTCCACCAGTATTCGCGGATGTTTTTCTTCAGTTCCACACCGTTTTGACCGTAGTCGTAAACGGCTGATAGTCCGTCATAAATTTCGCTCGAAGGGAAAATGAAACCGTATTCCTTCGCATGAGCGGTTATTTTTTTAAAGAAATCGTCTTGATTCATTTATTTATGTATTTAAGATTCAAAAATTCAAGATTTAACTACGAATTTCACGAATAATGCGAATTATACACAAATTGAATTTTGCAACTTCGTTGCGAATGAGTACGAATTCGTATCAATCCGCAGCTTCAGCTGCCAAATTCAAACATCGCTATTCGTTTAATTCGCATAATTCGTAGTTCCTTTTCATATTAAATTATCAGCATCGCGTCCCCGTATGTGAAGAAACGGTACTTCTCGGCGACGGCTTCCTTGTAGGCCTTCATCAGCACATCGTAGCCGGCAAAGGCGGCCACCTCCATCATCATCGGCGACTTGGGCAAGTGGAAGTTGGTAATCATGCAGTTGGCCACCGTGAAGTTGTAGGGCGGGAAGATGAATTTGTTCGTCCAGCCTTTGTAGGGCTTGATTTTTCCGCCGATGGTCATGGCTGTTTCGAGGGCTTTCAAAGAGGTTGTGCCCACGGCAAACACGTTGTTGTGGCGCTCGTTGGCCTCGTTGACCAAAGTGCAACATTCCTCGTCGATGTACATTTCCTCCGAGTCGGGCTTGTGCTTGGTGAGGTCTTCCACTTCGATGTCGCGGAAGTTGCCCATGCCGGGGTGCAGGGTCAGTTCGGCGAAGGAGGCACCAATGATTTCGAGGCGTTTCATCAGGATTTTGCTGAAGTGCATTCCTGCGGTTGGGGCCGAAACCGCGCCTTCCACCTTGGCGTAAATGGTTTGGAAGTCCTCGGCATCCTCGGGGCGTTCCTCGCGGTTGAGTTCCTTCGGGATGGGCGTGTGGCCAAGCCCCGAAAGGGTTTTCTTGAACTCGTCGTAGGTGCCGTCGTAAAGGAAACGCAGTGTGCGGCCACGCGAGGTGGTGTTATCAATGACCTCGGCCACCAACTCGTCGCCTTCGCCGAAATACAATTTGTTGCCGATGCGGATTTTGCGTGCCGGGTCGACGAGCACATCCCAAAGGCGGCTCTCATGGTCCAGTTCGCGAAGCAGCAGCACCTCGATTTTGGCACCAGTCTTTTCCTTCTCGCCGTAGAGTTTGGCGGGGAACACCTTAGTATTATTAATGACAAACACATCGCCATCTTTCACATAGTCCACCAAGTCCTTGAAGATACGGTGCTCAATCTTTCCGGTCTTGCGGTCGACGACCATCATTCGGGCCTCGTCGCGGTTTTGCGTAGGCTGCAGCGCAATCAGTTCGCTGGGCAGGTTGAATTTAAACTGTGATAGTTTCATTGTATGCTGTTTTTGTTGCTTTTCATCCAAAACAAACTACAAAGATACGACAAAAACGGAATTTTGTCAAGTAAATTTTGATAAAATGTTGATTTTCAGTCTTGTTTTTGCTACTTTTCCTCTTGTTCCCTCTTCCACTCCTTAAACGCCTCTCCCGTGTCAACGATATGCTGCCTGAATTTCTCCAAAGGCCAAGCGTCCTCCACGCGGAAGTCGCCGATGCGGGTGCGACGTAGCGAGGTGAGGCAGGCACCGTTGCCCAAGGCCTTGCCGAAGTCGTTGGCGAGGCTGCGGATGTAGGTGCCTTTGCTGCAAGTGACCTCGAAGTCGAGTTCGGGGAAGCGGTCGAGGCTGATTTTGAAGTCGTCGATGTGGATGTCGCGGGCCTTCAGTTCGATTTCCTCGTCGGAGCGGGCGTAGTCGAAGGCGCGTTTCCCCTTGATTTTGATGGCGGAATACTTCGGCGGGTATTGCTTGATGTTGCCGATGAACTGCACTCGAGCAGCCTCAATTTGCTCCTGCGTGATGCCCTCAGTAGGGAAGAAGGCATTAGGCTCGCTCTCCAAGTCGAAAGTCGGAGTGGTTTGTCCTAAAAGAATCGTTCCAGTGTAAATCTTCACCTGCGCTTGGTAGGTGTCGATTTGCTTGGTCATCTTTCCAGTGCAGATGATGAGTAGGCCTGTCGCCAAAGGGTCCAAAGTGCCCGCATGGCCGACTTTCAGTTTGCGGATGCCATAGCAACGGTTGACCAACGACCGGATGAAGTTGACCGTGTCGAACGACGTCCAGTCCAAGGGCTTGTCGATGAGGATGACCTCGCCGCTTTCAAAGTCGAACATCAGGCGAAGATTATGGCGACGATGCCGACGATGGCACAATACACTGCAAACCAAATCAGTTTGCCCTTCTTCACGATGTTGATCATCCACTTGCAGGCGATGCAGCCGAAGATGAACGCAGCCAAGAACCCGACGATGGCCGCCACGGGCGAAATGCCGCTCATGGCCTCGCTGAAACCGACCTCGAAGATGTCCTTGATGTCCAAAAGTGCCTCACCCAAGATGGGCGGAATGACCATCAGGAAGGAGAATTGGGCCAGCTTTTCCTTTTTGTTGCCGAGGAGCAAACCTGTGGCAATCGTTGAGCCTGAGCGCGACAAACCCGGCATGACGGCGCAGGCTTGGGCGATACCGATAACGAAAGCGTGCAAGGGGCTGATGTTCTCCTTTTGCCTCGGTTTGGCAAAATAGGAGAAGGCTAATAATGAGGCCGTTACCAAGAGCATGATGCCCACGATGAGCAGACCTGAGCCGAAAACTTCCTCCACTTTGTCCTTGAGTAAGAAGCCCACCAATGCCACGGGAATCATGGAAATGAGGATGTTGATGGCGTATTTCGTGCCGCCGTTCAGGTTTTGGTAACCATTCCAAGATTGTTTGGTGAACAAATCCTTGAAAATCCACACGATTTCCTTCCAAAGGATGACCAAAGTGCTGAGCACGGTGGCCACATGGAGCAAGACCGTGAAAGTGAGGTTCGATTCGCCGTCTTCGAGACCAAATAGTGCTTGACCAATGGCCAAATGGCCGCTGCTGCTGACGGGAAGGTATTCCGTCAAGCCTTGAATAATACCGAGTAATAATGCTTGTAACCAGTTCATTTGTCTTTCCCTTTCCAGAATATTGCGACGATTTCAACGACAAAGCCAGCCAAAACCAAAATCGGGGCAAGGGTAAGTCGTTGGAAGTTAAACATTTTCTCGTTGAATACATCAGGGTCGGTGGAGCCGCCGCCAATCATCAGGATGAACCCCAATGCGATGAAGGCGAGGCCGATGAGCACGATGATGTAGTTTTGTCTGCCAAAGGGCATGACTTTCTGGTCGTCAAGGTTTTCGACCGCTTCTTTCTTTGTTGTTTCTTTTGCCATGTTATGTTGTTTAATGTTTTATCGTTTGATTGTTCGGGCTCTTCGACAGGCTCAGAGTCCCTTAACTTTTATGCGTATAATCGGTCAACATCGGCGTTGAGGTATTTCCGGAGGGCGATTCGGGTGGAGAGTCCGCCGAGCAGGATGCCCAAAACGATGATGCCGGCAAAAATGCCGATGATGATGGTATAGTCTTGAATTAGTGTCAGTTCGGGAAGGCGTTTCATAAGTCCGTAAAGCAGCAAGGCCAAGAAAATGTCGGCCAACAAAGCCCCAAAGAAGCCTTGCGAAATGCCGCTCTTGATGAAAGGCCGACGGATGAACGCTGGCGTGGCTCCCACCAACTGCATACTGCGCACAAGGAAACGCTTCGAGTAAATCGAGAGCCGTATCGTGTTGCGTATCAATGTGATGGCGATGATGAGCATGATGAGGCTGGCCACCATAAGGGCGAGTCCTATGCGACTGACATTCTGATTAATCAGGTTGACGAGCGATTTTTGGTAGTAAACCTCCTTGATGTCCTTGTTTTTCAGCAGTTGGGTTTGGATGACGCTGAGGCTGTCGCTGTTGGCGTAAGCCGCGTTGAAGCGCACATCGAGGGAGGGGAGGAGCGGGTTTTCCTCGTTGCCGAGCCATTGCAGGAAGTCTTCGCCGAGGTCTTCGCTCAGACGGCGGATAGCCTCTTCCTTCGTGATGTATTCGGTGGATTTCACGGCAGGCATGGCATCGAGTTCCTGTTGCAGTTGCAGAATCTTGGCTTCCTTTACGTTGCTGTTCATCACGATTTCGAAGCCGATGTTTTCCTTGAGGTGGTTGGAGAGTATCTGCGCGTGCATCATCAGTAGGGCAAACACGCCTAACAGAAAGAGTACCAGCGTGATACTCATCAGCGACATGAAATAGGACCCTGCCACGCGGCCTTTGCTTGAACTCTTTTCGGACATTTTCTTGCTTCGTTTTTCGCAACAACGATATTTAAAACTGCAAAGATACGGGATTTATTTCATTGTGCTTTAATGAAAAATGAACATTTCGGTAAAAATGAAAATCTTGGAAACAATTTACTACCTTTGCCCCGTGATTCGGAAACTGAAATATCTGCTTTTTTGCCTCGCGATGTTGCTGACGGCCTTCCTCGCGCAGCGTTGCGCCAATGCGGTGGCACCGACGGGTGGGCCGAAGGACGAAACGCCGCCCAAGGTGGTGGCAGCCATGCCCGAAAACCATAGCACGAACTTCAATGTCAAGAAGATAGAAATCACTTTCGACGAATACATCTCCCTCGAAAACGCCAACCAAAACGTGCTGATTTCGCCACCTTTGAACGAAAAACCGGATTTCAAGCTGAAAAACAAGACCGTGATTGTCAAGTTCAAGGAAACCTTGGCGGCCAACACGACCTACACCATCAATTTCGGCTCGGCCATCAAGGACTTGCACGAAGGCAACCCGCTCAAGGATTATGTCTACAGTTTCTCGACGGGCAATCACATCGACACGCTCTGCATGGCGGGAAAGGTGCTCAATGCCGAGGACAAGAAACCCGTTGAAAACGTTTATGTTTCGCTCTATGCCGCCGACCGCGACAACTTGGATTCGTTGCCCATGAGCATCAAGCCCAACTACATCACCAAGACCGACAAGGAAGGCCATTTTCGCCTCGACGGTTTGGCCGACAAGAAAT
The DNA here is from genome assembly GCA_947166105.1 of uncultured Bacteroidales bacterium. Lineage (GTDB taxonomy): Bacteria > Bacteroidota > Bacteroidia > Bacteroidales > F082 > Limimorpha. The sequence continues at coordinate 33,368 of CAMVCZ010000028.1, read as the reverse complement.
ATTTGGTTTTCGCCCTCAAGGATGTGAACTCCAACCTCTATTTCGACCTGCCCAACGAGGAAGTGGCGTTTTTGGATACCTTGGTGCCGGCTTCCTATCTGCAAACACCTAAGCCGCAAGTCGTTGATACGATGCCAATGGACAGCACCTTATTAATTAATGACACCTTATTGATTAATGACACGCTCCAAATGAGTCCTGATTCAGCCATCGTCATGCCGAAAGACACTGTGCCACAGCGTGTTTTCGATCAAAAAGTCTTGAACCTCTCGCTTTATATGTTCACGGAGGTGGATTCCACGCAGGTGCTTCTCGAAAAGAAACTTGTCGAAGAGGGGCTGTTGCGTTTCGTGTTTCGCCATCCGGCTAAGGATGCGGTCGTGATGACCCATGAAATGCTGCCCGACACCTTCAACCTTGTAACCATGCACTCTGTCGAGTACGACACGGTTTGGTGGTACTTCACGCCCAATGTCAAAGACAGCCTTTGGGTGCAGGTGAAATACGACACCTTAATTAATGATTCGTCGCGCTATAGTCTGAAATTTAAGGAATCGGGAGGCAACAGAAGGCGCAATCGCGAACCTGAAAAACTGAAAGTCAGCAACAACCTCGTAGGTCGCGGAGGCCTGATTCCTGGCCATGACCTTGTTTTGAAGTTTTCCGAACCGATTGTCCGTTACCAGATGCGCGACTCGTCCATTTTCAAGTGTGACACCACTGCTTATTACGAGCGACTTGCTTTTGAGCCAGCCGATGAGCAAGGCTTGAAATACCGACTAACCACACCTTTTTCCGCCGATTCAACTTATAGTTTCGAGGTGCCCGACTCGGTGTTTTGGGGCATTCGTGGCCGCACCAACGACCGCATCAAGGTTGATTTCCATGTTCTTGGCGACGATGAATTTGGCAACATCTATATCACCGTCATTCCGCCCGAAGGCATGAAACAAGTCGTCGTGCAACTGACCGATGAAAACGGGAAAGTGCTTAAACAACAAATAATTACGAAGAAAGAGGAAGTGATGTTCGATTTCCTCATGCCTGCCAAATACAAGCTCCGCACCATCCTTGATGCCGACGGCAACGGCAAATGGAGCACGGGCAACTATCACCGCCGCACCCTGCCCGAAACCGTCATCGAATACAAAGACCTGCTTGACCTGAAGGCCGGCTGGGACATTGACTTGGACGAACCTTGGAACCTGATTCAGTCGCCTTGAATCACCACCCGCATCCCGACAAAGGCATACTTGGCTTTCAATTCATCCAAATCGTTGTTTCTCAATCTGATGCAACCTTCGCTGCCACGTCCCGGCACCGAACTTTCGTTGTTGGTGCTGCCGTGGATGCCAATGCCTGAGAACCCTGGCGTTTTCAGGCGCATGAACCAGTTGCCATAGGAAAGGATGCTGCCGCGACCGTCGCCGAAGTCGTGCGTCCATTTGGAGGCATCCACAATCTCGGTGATAGTGAACGGATTTTCAACCGTACATTCGGGGGTTTTCATGTCGCCTTTCTTTTGCTTTTGGCCTTTGTTAAGTCCCACGCACACAGGATAATGCACACGCTTGACCGTGTCGCCGCCAACCACCTCGCAAACATACAGCCGATACTCAGGATGTTTGGCGATGACGATGAAGCAATTCTTCTTGTTGACGACTTCGGAATAATAAGTGGCTGAGTCGGGCAAGATGTATTTCGTGGAATCGATAAGACTGACTGGCTGGGTCGGGGCTGCTGGTTCAACGGTTTGTTTTTCAGGTGTAGAACCGCATGACGGCATGAAAAGCGTGGCCGCCAAAACATACAATATCATCATGGTTGTTTTCATATTCAATTATTCTCAAAGTGATTTCCCTTTCAAAGCGACCGCAGCGAAACCGCAAAACCGCCGCAAGGCGCCATCCTCAATTTCAGTGTTGATTTTGCCGTCACCGTCTTTTTCGTGATGGTGTAGGCTTGTGCGTTATAATGCTCATCGGGAATACCGCTGGCATCTTTGGCATCGCAATAAATTGTGGCTTCGTATTTCACGCCGGGCTTGAGGAAATCCAATTTCACCGTCACCTCACGGGCATTCTCGTCGGTGATGCCGCCCACATACCACACATCTTTTGGAGTTGGAAGTTGATATTTGTCAGTTAAAAGTTGGATGTCGTCAGGAATGTCGTAAACGAATCTCATGGCATTGGAAATCACGCCTTTCTTGCCGTCTTTCAAAGTGCCGACACCTTCGGCGGCCTTGTTCAAGGTGGAAAGTTTCGGGTGGCGTGCCGTCACGATATAGTCGCCTGGCTCGGCCATAAGATACAGGCTCTTGTCCCAGTCGACGGCCACATCCTTGATAAATTGGAAAGCATCCATGAAAGGCTCATAATGTTCGGGAAAGTCGGCGGCCATTTGCAGCGGCGAATAGAAGGTCACGTAGAGGCCAAGTTGGTTGCAGATGGTGGTTTTCATCTTTCCGCCCCATGGCACGATTTTTCCCATGTCGGTCTCGAAAATGCCGGGCGTGTAGTCCATCGGGCCACCTTGCAAGCGCGTGAACGGCAAAATGGTCGTGTGCCCAGGGTTGATGCGCTCTCGGAACTCGGTGCCCATCGCGCTCTCGTTGCCGATCATGTTGGGCCAAGTGCGGCAAAGGCCGGTGGGTCTTACCGCCTCATGCGAATTGACCATGATGTGGTGTTTGGCCGCCTCCACGATGGCGTAATGGTAATGGTTGTTGATGGGCTGGCTATAGTGTCCCTCACCGAAGGGGATGATGGTGCCCACATAGCCGCCTTTCACGGCGTTGTAGCCATATTGGTTCATCAGGGTGTAGGCCTTCTCCATCCAACGCTCGTAATTTTGAGTGGAAGCCGAACTCTCATGGTGCATGATGAGGCGGATGCCCTTCTCATGGGCGTATTTGTTCAAAGCAGGCAAGTCGAAGTCGGGATAAGGCGTGAGGAAGTCGAAGACGAAATCCTTTTGCTTGGCGTACCAGTCCTCCCAGCCGATGTTCCAGCCTTCGATGAGCAGCCCGTCAAAACCGTTGGCGGCGGCAAAGTCGATGTAGCGGCGCACGTTGGCGTTATTGGCGCCGTGGGTGCCGTTGGGTTTGGCATTGGCATAGTCTGTTTCCCCAAGTTTCACAGAGGGGAAGTCGTTGGTGTAAGCCCAAGTGCTCTTGCCCGAAATCATTTCCCACCAAACGCCCATATACTTCACGGGGTGAATCCATGAAACATCCTCCAAGGCGCAAGGCTCGTTAAGGTTGAGAATCAGGCGCGAAGCGAGGACATCGGTGGCCGAATTGCAAACCATAATCGTGCGCCAAGGTGAGGTGCAAGGGGCTTGCAAGCGACCTTTGTAGCCCGTGGCATCGGGTGAGAGCCAAGCACGGAACACCATCGTCGTGTCGTTCAATTCAAGGTGCATAGTGGGGTAGTCGAGGGTGGCTGCTTCGTGGATGTTGAGGTAGAGGCCGTCGTCGGTCTTCATCTGCAAAGCGGTCTGCACGCCCGTGGGCGAGAAGCCTGTCCACGGCCAGCCGCCGTCTTTGTGGCCAGCATCCCACAAGTCACGAATCTGTGACAGCCGCGACTCGGTAAAGTTGTATTCCTGCGTGTCATAGTCGCCCGGAATCCACCAAGCCTTGTGGTCGCCCGTCATGGCAAACTCAGTCAGTTCCTCCTTGATCCAGAAATAGACCAAAGCGTTCTCCATCGGGAACTCATAACGGAAGCCGAGTCCGTCGTCATACAAGCGGAAACGAATCTGCATGACCGTGGCCTTCTTTTCAGTGGAATGGTCCATACTTTCCACAGAGCCAATGGGCTGTTCCAAGGTGACGAGCATTTCGTTGTAGTGGTTACGGATTTGCGCTTCCTCGCCCCAAACGGGTTCCCAAGTCTCGTCGAAGGTACTGTATTTCGTGTCTTTCAGCACAAAGGCATGGGCGAGGTCGTCGCGCCATTCGAGGGTGAAGCCCATCTTCGAAGGCAAAACCACAGGTTTTTCTGCGCGGTTGAGGGCATAATGCGGCACGCCGTCGACAACGGCAAACGCCAGTTCTAACTGACCGTCAGGGCTTTGCAGCGTGACGGCATTTTCAAATTGTTGGGCCAAGCCCAACGTTGGCATGGCCAAAAATGCAGCCATAACCCAGCTAAAAAGCATGATAAAGCGATGTCTCATCTCGTGAATATTTTTTGCAAAGGTAAACATTTTCTGTAATTATTTCGTAATTTTGCAGCTTATGATTCACTATCCCATAAAAATCTTGATGGCATTCGGCTGCACCTTCGAGCCGGAGGGCGACGAGTTCTTCGAATGGCTGATGCGCAACGGCTATCCCGAATTGGGCGCACTGAGCCGCACCATTCAGGGCGACACCAAGGCCAAGGATTGGCTCATGGAGCACAATTTCCCACAACTTGCCGCCATCGATAGTGCCATCGACAAGGAAGAAAAAGCCGAACAATGGCTCCTGAAAAACCATTTTGAGGTCAATTTGGCCTTCGCAAAAGCCGTCAATCGTGACGATGAAGCCACGGATTGGCTGGAGAAAAACCAACTTCAGGTTTTTGTAGTCATTGCGGATAAAATTCATAAATATTTGGAAGACAAATATTTAGATTACCATAAAATCCATTTTTAAATAGAAACGATTTTTTTTGTCCGACATAAGAGAAAAAATCCTAACTTTGCCGCCAATCTCAGAAAGAGTAAAAAATTAGAAAATCATACTAAAATGAAAAAAGGATTATCCATTGTCATCAACATCGCACTGTTTGCCATCATCGTGCTTTTGGCAGTGCAAGTCGTCAAGAGCATCCAGGCTCCCATCAAGTTCAACCATGAGCAGAAAACTCGTGAAACCAAAGTCGTTGAACGCCTTATCGACATCCGCAATGCCGAGGTGCTTTACAAAAACGCCACCAACCAGTACACGAACAGCTTTGACACCTTGATTAGATTCTGCCAAACAGCTGAAATCCCGATCGTGAAAATCGTTCCCGACCCGACCGACACCACCTTCACCCGCACCATCAACGACACCATCGGTTTCGTGAAAGTGATGGACTCCCTCAGAGCTGGCCGCGACAATTTCAACATCAACGACATCAAATGGGTGCCGTTCAGCCAACCGCAACAGCATTTCGAGCTTGAGGCCGGTACCATCCTGCGTAACGGTATCAACATCCCCGTTTTCGAGGCTCGCACGCCTTACGAGGTCTATCTGGCCACTCCGGGTGCCTCATTCAGCGAAAAGGAATGGAACCAGCGCCGCGACAATGCCAAGGCCGAAAAGGAAAGCATCAACCGCTATGCCGGTATGAAGGTCGGCTCAATGGAAGAAGCCACCACCGACGGCAACTGGGAGAAACTCTAAACGCATGATGAATGACGGCGGCATTGAATCCCCATATCTCCCAATTTGGCGAGAAGTTTGATGCCGGGAAGTCATCGCAATACAGAATGGCCATCCAATTTGCGTTGGATGGTCTTTCTTTTGCCCTTCTCGACACCCAATCTCAGGCTCTTGTCGGCTTTGAGAGCTACTTGTCGGACTCTCAGATGGATGGCGACGACTTGTTCCGCACCTTGGAACAGGCATTGGACGCCAAAGGATTGAACAACAATGCTTTCCATTCTGTGAGTTGTGTGGTCGACAACCGTTTTTGCACCCTTGTTCCCGTGCCTTTGTTCAACGAAGCCGAAAAAAAGCAATATCTCGATTTCGCTTTCAATGTTCCAGAAGATTATGTCATTCTTTCGGAATTATTGGTTTCGGCGCAATGCCGCAATGCCTTCGCTTTCCCAAAGGTCTTGCATGACAAGGTGTTGACCAAGTGGAAAGAGGCCAAAATCACCCATTCGAGCAGCGTATTCATCGAAAGCCTGATGCAAAAACGGATAAACCAAGGGGTGTTCGTCAATGTCAGGAATTACGATTTCGACATGGTCATCTTGGAAAACGGCAAGTTGCGCTTTTTCAACAACTTCAAGTTCAAGACGAAAGAAGATTTCGTTTATTTCCTGCTGTTTGCGATGGAGCAAAACGGCCTTTCCGGGCAAGACATGCCTGTCAGTTTTACGGGACTCATTCTCCCTTCATCAAAAATCATCGACCTTTGCAGACGCTATCTCAAGGTGGTACGGTTCGTGGAACAACCGGAATTCAAGGACGGCAAGGGTTTGAATGGAGTCCCGTTTCAGTATTATTACATTCATTATCAAGTGTTAAGATGAGGATTATCAGAGGAAGATACCAACGGCGGCAAATCATGGCTCCGACCAACCTGCCCGTGCGTCCCACTACCGACATGGCCAAGGAAAGCCTGTTCAACATCATTGAAAACCATTTCGACTTTGAGGAAACCGAAGCCGTGGATTTGTTTGCCGGAACGGGCAACATTTCCTACGAATTGGTCTCAAGAGGTTGCCCCAAGGTAGTGGCCGTCGACCAAGACTTTGGTTGCGTGAAGTTTATTCGCGAGACAGCCAACAAGCTCAATATGAAGGAGTTGCTTGTCGTCCGCTCCGATGTTTTCCGTTTTTTGGACAAGCACACGATGCAGTACGACCTCATCTTCGCCGACCCGCCTTACGACTGCGAACATTACAACGAATTGGTCAACCTCATTTTTGAGCGGAACCTGTTGCGCGAAGGCGGCATGTTCGTGCTCGAACACGATAAGTATCAGCACTTTGAGGAGCATCCGCACTTCATGGAGCAAAGGCATTACGGAAAGGTGAATTTCAGTTTCTTTGCCCAAACCATTGAGGAAGAAGAATCGGAAGAATAACGATTATCGCACGCAGAAATCGCAGAACTATGGGAAACTCAATGCGACGCTAAATTTGCGTCCGGAAGGTTCTGTGGATTCAGCGTATTCTGCGTGAAAACTGTATGAAAATCAAATATACCCGAAACGTTTCCTGACGATTTCCTTCTCTTCGTCGCTGCTGTCGCGGAAGAGCGGCATCACCTCGTCTTCGGGGAAGTCGGTGAAGGTGAGGAAAAGTAGGCTGTCGAGCGTGTCGTTGAAATCGGGGTCGACATTGAAACAGAGGAACTTGGCGTTCAATTTCAGGTATTTCTTGTATAAGGTCGGCAGGCGATATTCGCCATTGCTCAAACGGAGCAGGAACTTGTCGAACTTTTCCACACTTCCCATGTTGTGTTTCAGCAAGGCGTCGGAATCCACCTTGAGGAAATCGGGGACGAAGGGTGTTTTTGGCGTCACTTTGTCCTTCAATTCGTCCTCAATGGCATGGTTTTCGGCAACAAACCGGGCAATCAGGCTCAGGTAGAACTTCGGATACCATGCGCTAATGCTCACAGGACCAATGAAATGGTTGATTTGAGGATAGCGCACCACCACATCCGAGAGGCCACGTAGCAATAGCATCATCGGAAGCACTTCTTTTTGGTAGTCGAGGGTGACAAAAGAACGCCCCAACTCAATCGTATGGCTCAACTTATCCGAAAACGATTCATCAATATTCACTAAAGTGCTGACATAGAAGCCTTTAATTCCCATTTTGGGAACAATCTCACTGCCGATGCCAAGGCGATAGCATCCCGCAATCTTCTGCTTGACATTGTCCCAAAGGAACATCTGCTTGAAATACTTGTCAAATTCGTCTTGGTCGAGGCTCTTGCCTGTGCCTTCTCCGATGGCGCGGAAGGCTTCCTCGCGCAATCGGGCAATCTCGTGCATGATGTTCGGAATGTCCTCATAATCGGCCAAATAGCAGTCGAAATTCACGGTCGAATAGAGGAAAGACTTCTCACGAATGGACTCCAATTCGGCCAACATGAGCGATAAGTCCGTGGGAGCATCGATTTCGACCTGTTTCACTTCCTTTTTCTCCACCGCGTTGGCCGGAATATTGGCTTCAAGCGCGTAGGAACGGCTGCGCAGATAGGCCGCCAACTCTTTGGGATTCTCATATTGTGCCACCTCAGAAGGCAGAATCGGCTTGCCGATTTGCAGGTTGAAGCAGGTGTCGTGCTTGTTGATCAATTCCTTGGTCAGTCGGGCGGTGCCCAACATGCTATGAATCTTGTCGACGGCATAGAACAATCTCGAATTTCGTCCTTCCCAAAACACGGGAATGACCGGCACACCCGCGTTCTTGATGATGCGAGCGATGGAAGTGCTCCAAGGCAAATCTTCAGGGTAGTCGTGCCCGTGATAACGCGACACTTCGCCCGCCGGAAATACACCCAAACCATTGCCCGCCGCAATATGCTGTATGGCTCCCTTGATGCCGCCCACGCTGCTCTTCCATTCGGGATTTTTCTCGAAAGGATTGACGGCGAAAAAACACTCCTTGAGGTTGGGGATGTGCGAAAGGATGAAGTTGGCCATCACCTTGAAATCGGGGCGCACCTTGGCAATGGCACTCAGGAGCATCACGCCCTCGATGCCGCCGAAGGGATGGTTGCTGACCAACACAAAACCACCTTCCTTGGGAATGTTTTCCAACTGCTCTGGAGCTACATCGATGGTGATGTTCATGTTTTCCAACAAATGGTCGGCAAACTCACGGCCTTGATAATCAGCGGCTCCATCGAACAAACGGTTGATTTTGCCCAAACGAAGAAATCCGTAGGCCATCCCCGCCACGCAAGTGCCGAAGATGCCTTTCAAGCCGAGGGCTTTCTTCAAATCCGAATTGGTTACTACTTTTCGCATAGGTTTGGATGGGCAAAAATACGGATTTTATCAATCAACCTTACATTAATTTAATAAATATAGTGCCTCAATGGGTGTTTTCATCCGCCATTTCCATTGGTTTTTAGGGTTGGCGGGAACGTTGATTTGGTCGTCCATCGGGTTGGTCGACCAGTTTTTTTCGTCCAAGTCCAAAAGGTCTTGAAGCGGATAGATATTCCACTTTGAAGGGCTGTCCTGATGCTTCTCCATGATTTTTTTGAGTGTCTTGTCGGTGACTTTTCGGTCGTCAAGGTCAAGGCTATCAAGGAATTGACGGGTTCTGACGCGGTCTTCGGCCAACCAGCCGCGCAGCGTAGGCATGTCGTGGGTGCCAGTGGTGTAGACGCAATTTTCAGGAAGGTCTTCTGTCTGCACAAATGGATGGCCAAACACCTTGGGCATACGCTGCACTTCGAGGCTCATAATGCCCAACTGCTGTATCACTTCAGGCACACAAGCGGGAATCATGCCGAGGTCCTCGCCACAGGCAATCATTTCCGTTGCATTGATGATGGTGGGCAGCTTTTCCAAGGCTTTCTGCTTCCAGAAATCGTTGTGGCGATGGTAATAGAAATCCTCGTAAATGCGGTCGATGGCTTGTTTCTGCTCCTCGCTGAGGTTTTGATAGGTCTTGGTTTTTTGCAGTTCGATGCGCGGGATGAATTTGTCTTTCTCGTTGGGGTCGGGGATGAAAAGGGAATCGATTCCTTTTTTCGAGTGTTTGCTTTCGATGAAATTAAAACCTTGGTTTTCAATTCCTTCTACGCTCAAAGGCAGGGCGGGACTGAAATGCCCCAGCAACCCCGACTTGGCTGTTTTTGGGATTTCCCAAATGCGGAAGAAGCCCAAAATGTGGTCGATGCGGTAGGCGTCGAAATAGCGGGCCATCACTTGCAGGCGGCGTTGCCACCAAGCGTAGCCGTCTTTGGCCATCGCCGCCCAATTATAGGATGGGAAGCCCCAATTTTGCCCTTCGGCGGCGAAGTCGTCGGGCGGGGCACCGACTTGCACATCGAGGTTGAACAAATCGGGATGCGATTTCACATCTACGCCTTCAGGATTCACGCCGATAGGGATGTCGCCTTTCAGCAGCAAACCCTTGTCGTGCAAGACTTTGACGGCCTCGCGCAGCTGCATGTCGCAATGGTATTGCAGGAAAAGATGGATTTCAGTGCCATTGCCGTCGCGCTTATCGCAAAAACGGGCGTAGTCAGGCAACCAATCTTCGTTTTCCTTGATAAACTGCTGGAAATCATTGCTGTTTTTCAACGTTTCCCATTGTTGTTCAAAAGCGATTTGGAAGAATTTCCATTTGGCTTTCAGCACTTTTGGATAATCGACCGAATCTTTTCCGTTGAGCATTGTCCTTGTCCGCTTGAAAGCCGCATCCTCCTTGATGCCCAATTGATTGAGGTTGAGGTAAATCGGGTTTAGCGCAAAGGCCGAAATGGCGTTGTAAGGATAAGAATCGCGCCAGTCGAAATGCGAAGTGGTGTCGTTGATGGGCAGGATTTGTATGATTTTCAGGTCATTGGCAACGCACCATTCGCCCAATTTCGGCAGGTCAGCATACTCGCCGATACCGAAATCATCGTCCGAGCGCAGGCTGAACAATGGCACGGCCACGCCTTTCATGGTCTGCCTTTCGGTGAGGCCAAACCAGTCCCAAATGCGTTTTTTGCCTTTGGGCAAAACGCGATTGGGGCCGTCTTCCCAACGGATTTGGCCGTTTTCGCGGATGAAATATTTGTATTCGATGGTTCCGTTTATGTCGGTTTCCACCGACCAAATTCTTGTGCCTGCATATTGCATGGCCAAGGCCTTGTTAGGGTTCCAATTTCCTAATTCTGATGTGTTTCCCGTGAGGTACAGTTCTTCACCCCAGCGGCTGTCGTACCTTAATCGAAATAGAGTTTTCATGCTGCAAAGATAGCTTTTTTATGAGTTTTTTTCCATTAGGAAGGGTTTTTTGATACCTTTGCAGAAAATTTCAAAGGCATGCAACTCTCAAAGCAACAAAAAATCATACTAAAAGCCTCGATACCGGGATTAATCGGTATGTTGGGTGCTCCTGTGTTCAATGCTTTAATCGGACGGCAAAGCTGGATGGATACATTTTGGGGTGCTTTAATAGGTATAGGTGTTTGGGCGGTTCTGGTTGGGCTGTTTTTGCTCGGTTCGAGAGTGCCTGTGGAAAATATTGAAAATCAATAATTCAAATAAATCAAAAATGAAAAAACTATTCTCATTAATCGCAGCCGTAGTGCTGACAATGACAGTGGCCCGCGCCGATGAAGGCATGTGGCTGCCTTATTCGCTGAATGGCCAGAACTTGGCCGAAATGCAGGCTATGGGCTGCAAGCTCACGGCGGAACAAATCTTCAGCTTCAACCAACCCAGCATCAAGGACGCCATCGTGCAATTCGGTGGTGGCTGCACGGGCGAAATCATCTCTCCCGAAGGCCTGTTGCTCACCAACCACCACTGTGGCCTGAGTTTCGTCCAAAAACTTTCGTCAATTGAGCACGACTACCTCACCAACGGCTTCTGGGCCAAGAGCAAAAGCGAGGAGCTGCCCAACGCAGGCCTGTCCGTCTTATTTTTAAATAAGGTGGAAGATGTGACGGAAGCTGTGCTGAAAGGCGTTACTGCCGAAACATCCGAGGCCGAGCGTGAAGAACTCATCGCCAAGAACGCCCGCCAACTTGAGAAAGACCGCAAAGGCGACCGTAATGTGAGCATCGAGATTGTGCCGTTCTACAGCGGCAACCAGTACATCCTATTCGAGTACGATGAGTACAAGGACGTGCGCCTCGTGTGCTGTCCGCCTTGGGGCATCGGCAAATATGGCGCCGACACCGACAACTGGACCTGGCCGCGCCACAAGGGTGATTTCAACATTTTCCGCGTCTATACCGCCCCTGATGGTAGTCCTGCCGAATACAGTGCCGACAACATCCCGATGAAGTCGAAGTGGTTCCTTCCTATTAATTTAGGTGGCGTGAAGCCCGGCGATTATGCCATGATTCTCGGCTATCCCGGCTCCACCGACCGTTATTCGACTTCCTACACCGTGAAGAACGTCATCGAGGAGGAAGGTCCGGCCATCATCGACTGCCGCACTACCAAGCTCGACAACTACCGCAAGCACATGGATGCTGACCAAGAGGTGTTCATCATGTACGCCTCCAAGCAGGCCAGCGTGTCGAACTATTGGAAATATTACATCGGACAGGTGAAGCAGCTCAAGCGCAACCATGTGTATGAACGCCGTCAAGCCCAAGAGGAAGACTTCGCAAGATGGGTCGGTGCCGACCCGAAGCGCAAGGCCGAATACGGCGACATCTTTAAAGGCATCAAGCAAAAATGGCAGATTTTGGACGAAATCCAGAAGTCCTTCGTCTATCACCGCGAGGCGGGTTGGAACGGCGGCGAGGCCATCTCGTTCAGCCGCAGGTTTATGCGCATCAACAAGATGTTTGAGGACAAGGCCGACAAAGCCGACATCAAGGCCGCTGCCGAAAAGATGCAACCCGCCGTGGAGGCCTTCTTCAAGGACTATTCCATGCCGCTTGACCAAGACGTGACCGCCGCGCTGCTGACTTTGTTCTACAAGAACATTCCCGCCGACCTTCGCCCGAGCGAAATTACCCGAATCGGCGACGCAAACAACGGCGACTTCAGTGCATACGTGGCCAAGGCTTTTGAGAAGTCCATCTTCACTGACAAGGCTCGTGTGGAAAAATGGATCAGCAAGCCCAAAGCCCTTGACAAAGACCCGATTTTTGCCCTCGCTATGAACATCATCGACTCGTACCAAACTTTGTATGCCCGCTATGAGGAAGCCCAAAACCTCGGCAACAAGGGCGAGCGCCTCTACATGAAGGGCTTGATGGAAATGCAGAGCGACCGCAACTTCTATCCCGATGCCAACTTCACCATGCGCCTCACCTACGGCACCGTGGAGCCTTACAAGGCCGCCGATGCCGTCAATTACAACTACTACACCACCATGGACGGCGTGATGGCCAAATACGTGCCTGGCAATTGGGAGTTCGACATCCCGCAGGATGTGCGCGACCTTGCAAACAACAGGGATTATGGCCGTTATGCCAATGAAAAGGGTGAGTTGGTCGTCAACTTCATCACCACCAACGACATCACGGGCGGCAACTCGGGCAGTCCCGTCATCGACGGTGAGGGCAACCTCATCGGCTTGGCCTTCGACGGCAACTGGGAAGCCATGAGTGGCGACCTCAGTTTCGAGAACAAGGTGCAGCGCACCATCTGCATGGACGCCCGCTACCTGCTCTGGTGCATCGAGAAGGTTGGTAAGTGCCAGAATATCATTGACGAGCTGGTGATAAAATAAGCAGAAATTTAGCTTTTGGCTTTAAGCCGTAAGCTGTAAGCAATAAGCATGGTAGCAACGATGCCAATTGCAGCTTACGGCTTATAGCTTACAGCTTACAGTGATGAGCAGAGGTTTCATAAAAGAAGGCGACCAAGAAGAGATTCCAAGGGTGCCGATGAGGGCTTATCTGCCCCAAGGCGTGCCCAACTATGTCACGAAAGAAGGGCTTGAAGCACTCAAAGAGGAGCTGAAAGCCCTTCAGTCTGAGCGTATCAAGGCAGGCGACGACTACATCACGGTCAATTTCATCGACGCAACGATAAAGCTGCTCGTTGACCGAATTAATAATGCCGTGGAGGTCGACCTTTCCAAGTCCAAAAAGGATACGGTGAGCTTTGGGGCATGGGTGCGTTACAACGGTCGCGTGGTGCGGATTGTGGGCGTGGATGAAGCCGATGTAAACAAAGGTCTCATCTCCTTTATCTCACCCATTGCCAAGGCGTTGATTGGAAAGAAGGTAGGAGATGTCATAGAATTGAAAGGCTCAGATAGGATAAAGGTGGAGGAAGTGTCGTTTGAGCCGATGGAACTTACTCAGATTGTCAATGACCAGCCCGTCAAAACCTCGACTACAACGGAAAGTCGTCCCCGAAAAATCATCGAAGAGAAACCCGCAACGGTTGAGCAGACACAGCCGCTTTTAGAGGTCAAAGATGCTGGCTTGTCGCCCAAAACAGATGGACCTCGCCGTTTTGAGCCTGAAGTGAATGACATAGAGTTTTTGCCCATCGTCAATGAGCGGGGCAACATTGTAGGGCGGGCGATGTATGTGGAGTTGCACAAAGGTAGTAAGATGCTGCATCCTGCTGTGCATCTGCATGTTATCAATGGCAAAGGAGAAACCACGAGGCTTTACTGGTGGCATGTGGCGTTTGGCGAAACCCCAGAGAAAACGCTTAAACGGAAGATGGCGGAAACCTTGGGACTATCGGGAACAAATCCGAAGTTGAAACGGCAATATATCAGGGATTCAAAGACCGAGAAGGAGTTGGTTTATGTCTTTACGGTTGTTTCCGAAGAAGATTTGCCCATCACGCCTGAAGGGGAAGAGTATTTTTGTCTTTTTGAAAAGGATTAATCAATTGTGATTCTTTCTCTATCAGCCAAATCCATTTCATTCAAGGCCGTTGAAACACCGCCCGCTTCGCCATCAAAGTCATACTCAAGCCTCGTGCCACCATAAAAAGCAGAAAAGCAATCCACAAACCGTGGTTGCCGAAAGGCGGCATTAATATTAATGAGGAGGGCAAGAACACGCATAAAGCGGAGATAATCATTGTGTTACGAATGGCGCGGGATGCCGTGGCCCCGATGTAAACGCCGTCCCAAAGGAAAGCCGCAAAGGTGATGAGCGGAATGGCGGCCAAATAGATGTGGTAAGGCTTGGCCATGGGGATGATTTCGGGCTGGTCGCTGACGAGGCCGATGAACCAATCAGGGAAAAGGGCATAAAGCACAGTGAACGGCAAGGCGATGAGGAAACCCCACAGGAACAGCAGTTTAATGGTTTGGCGGAGTTGTTTCGGGTCGTGTGCACCCGTGAAACGCCCCACCAAAGCCTCGCCCGCGTAGGCGAAACCGTCGGTGAAATAGGAAAAGATATAGAAGAACTGCATCAGAATCATGTTCACGGCCAACATGTCGTCGCCGAGCTTGGCCGACTGGTTGTTGAAATAGGCGATGCTCAACACCAAAAGGATGCTGCGAATCATGAAGTCGGCGTTCACTTGGAAGAAACGCTTCAACTTGTCGCTTTGCAGCAACAGCACCCTGCGAATGGGAATAAGATGATGGCGGAATTTGGCGAAAAGGAAGACAATCGCCGTTATTAATCCGCAATACTGCGCGATGACTGTGCCCAAGGCCACGCCACTCACGCCCATGCCCATATAATTGACGAAAACGACGCTCAGAACGATGTTCACCACATTGGTGAGGATGGCGATAACCATCGGAATAGTAGTATTTTGCATCCCTATAAACCAGCCGTTGAAGGCATAGAGGCAAAGCACCGCCGGCGCGGCCCAAATGCGCACACGGAAATAGGTGGCGGTGAAGGCCAAAACCTCTTCACTACCATTGAGCAATTTCATACTGAGCCATTCCACGACATTCTGCATAGAAAGCACCAAAACCGTGGCAATCAGCGCAATGCAGAGCGAGCGATAGAGCGAATAGGCGATTTCGGCGCGGTCGTTGGCACCGTAGGCCTGTGCCGTGAAGCCCGTTGTGCCTGCCCGCATGAAACTGAAGATGGAGTACATCACGCTGAAGATGGTGCCACCCAGCCCGATGGCCCCGATGTAGGCGATGCTGTCTTGATGACCCATCAGCATCATATCAACGAAACCCAACAGCGGCACGGTGATGTTGCTGATGATGTTGGGGACGGCGAGTTTCAGGATCGAGCGGTTGAGGGAGGTTTGGGGCATAAGATATTGTTTGATTACTTAACTTTCAAAGAAAGCAGCCTCTTTTCGGGTTTCAAAACCTCAATGTCACGGAAATAGATGAAGTCTGACACATTGTTGGTGATTATCGCATCGCATTTGTGCTTTTGGCTCAACACATAATGGATGCTGTCTTCAATGTCTGCGTTAGGGAAGGTGCTCCCTTTTGTCACATCAGCCATTGTCAAGTCGAGGACGGTCATTTTTGGAAGCAGATTTCCAATGAGTTTCGTTGTTTCCTCTTTGCTGTAGGCCTTGCGCACTTTCTTTTTGGTTTGCAGGTTAGTGATTTGCACCAATGCCAATGAGGATGTGAAAAGCACTTCTTTTCTTCTCATCCTGAAAAGATATTCCAAGGCTTCCCGCTCCTTGTCCTGTCCTGTGCAATAGTTGATCAGGACATTGGTGTCGAGATAGATTTTCTGAACCGTATGTCTTTTCATCAGAAAACGAGTTTCGTGAAACGCTCGCGTTCCGCAGGGGTGACAAGGGCAAGGTTGTCTTTAATGAACTCCCTGCAAATCATATCGATAAGGTCTTGTTTTTTCACGCCTGTCTTTTCCAAAAGTAAGGCGAGCAATTCCTTCTCCTGACGCTTGGCTTCCGCAATGTCTTTTTCTTTTGCTGTCATAGCTTCCAAGTGATTTAGTTTGTTTTCAACCGCAAAATTACAAAAATCCGCCAAACTAATCTTGTCTTTTCATTTTTTCACTAACTTTGCCCCCAACAAACGAAAGTCTAACCAAACAAAACAGGAAATGACCGAAGCGCATTGAGCGCAACGAAGAAAAACATTTATAAACCAACGCATTGGCTATTATTCGCGTTCGAGAAAAAGGTCCGGAAAACTAATTTCTTTGCAGAATTAGAATAGCAATGTTCACGGAAGTGACGGAACTTCCCACATCCATCATACAGCACTGATGTAATTCAGTGGGTGTATCTATGATGGATGGCGGGTTTTCTTTCCGGACCTCCCGTGAACGCGAGTGGATATACTCACTTTTCTTTTCTGCTCCAAGTGGATTGGTAGCAATGCACAAAATGCTATCAATTATGGCAGGAAACACACTTAACGCAGCAAGAGTTGCAAGAAATGATGAATTTTATACCCAATTGGGCGACATCGCCAAAGAACTGAAATACTACAAACCTTATTTCAAGGACAAAGTGGTTTTCTGCAATTGCGACGACCCTTACGAAAGCAATTTTTTCAAGTATTTTGCGCTGAATTTCAATGCTTTTGGACTGAAAAAGTTGATAGCCACTTGCTACAACGGTTCGCCGATTGCAGGTGATGAATTGCCTTTGTTGTTTGATGCAACCGATGAAGAACCCAAGAAGATTGCTTACAAGGTGGAAATCACGGAAGTAAAAGATTATGACGGCAATGGTGCGGTGGATCTTGTCGATGTGCAGTATTTGATTCAAAACGACAAAAATGTGTTGTCGTTGTTGAAAGGAAACGGTTCGTTTGACAGTGACGAATGTAAAGAATTGCTTAAAGAATCCGATATTGTAGTTACAAATCCTCCTTTCTCGTTGTTTAGAGAATACCTTGCTATGTTGGAAAAATACGAAAAGCAGTTTATTATTATCGGTAACACTAATGCTTTGACTTATAAAGAAACTTTTCGGATGTTTCAGCAAGACAAAATCCGTACTGGGTATACCAATTTCAATGTTGGAATGTTCTTTCAAGTGCCTGATAATTGGGAGAAATATCACCATATTGAGAATGGGAAAAAGATCGCAAGAGTTTCCACTTCTTGTTGGTTCACTAACTTGCCAGTATCCAAGCATAACGAAGAATTGATTTTGTATAAGCATTATAGTCCTAACGAATATCCTAATTACGCGAATTATGATGCTATCAATGTCCAAACTTACACTGAAATTCCTGACGATTATGAAGGAATTATGGGGGTTCCTATTACTTTTATTGATAAATTCAATCCAAATCAATTTGAGATTATCGGTTGCTGTGAACCTGCAATTGAAATTGAAACATATAAAAAGTGTTCGTATTTTAAAGAATACAAATCTCGCCAAATTATTCATAATGGCGTTCTTTGTCAAAAAACATATCATAGACTATTAATCCGCAAAAAACTAAAACAATGAAAATCGAACTTCACCAAATCAAGATTCGCGAATTGGCTGAGCAATACGAAGACCTCAGCATTCAGGAGGAAGGCATCACGGGCTACGGCGGCCGGCTCAACATCCGCCCGAAATACCAGCGCGAGTTCGTCTATGACGACAAGAAGCGCAACGCCGTGATGGACACCGTTTGGAACGGATTCCCGCTCAATGTGATGTATTGGGTGCGCGTCGGCAACGACCAATACGAACTGCTTGACGGACAGCAACGCACCATCTCGATTTGCTCGTTCATCGCTGGCGAATACCTAATGAATTTCGACGGCAACCTGCTCGGTTTCAGCAATATGACCGAAGAGCAGCAAAACCGCATCCTCGACTATCCGTTGCAAGTCTATATCTGCGAAGGCACCGACGAGGAGCAACTCAAATGGTTCAACATCATCAACATCGCTGGCGAAAAACTCACCGAGCAGGAGATTCGCAACGCCGTCTATTCGGGACCGTGGGTGACGCAGGCCAAACGCCGTTTCTCCAAGACGGGCTGCGTGGCTTACAAAATTGCTTCCGATTATATGTCGGGTTCGCCCATCCGTCAGGATTATTTCGAGAAGGCATTGAAATGGATTGGCAACAAACAGGGAAAGACGATTGAGCAATATATGGCGGTTCACCAGCACGACACCGACGCCGACGAGATTTGGCAGTATTTCCAAGACGTGATTCACTGGACGGAGAAACTCTTCGGGCGCAAATACAAAAAGGAGATGAAAACGGTGGATTGGGGCTTGCTTTACAACCAATACCGCGACACGACGCTCACGGCCACGGCCATCGCCCAAGAGGTTTCGCGCCTGATGGCCGACAGCGACGTGCAGAAGAAGGCGGGCATTTTCCACTACGTTTTCGACCACGACATCCGCCATCTCGGCATCCGCGCCTTCGACGACAACACGCGGCGCGAGGTCTATGAAAAACAAAAAGGCATTTGTGCCATCTGTGGCAAGCATTTCGAGATTGAGCAGATGGAAGCCGACCACATCACGCCGTGGGTGGAGGGTGGTCGCACCGTGGCCGAAAATTGCCAAATGCTCTGTCGCAACTGCAACCGACGCAAGAGCGGGAAGTGATGGGTTTGATTAATAATTCGCAAATTTGATAATTATTCGCAAAAAACATTTATTTTTGCAGCGCAGAATACTAAAAGTATGAACATCAAATTTGACGATAAGGCATTGGAGGAACTTTATGTATGCGGTTCGACTAAAGATCATAAATACAAGAAGTTGTCTCAAGATGTCGTAAAACAATACATTAAGTCGGTGAACTACCTTAAAGCGGCGAGGCGTGTCGAAGACCTTTATACCATCAAATCTCTGCATTATGAGAAAAAGAAAGGTGATTTGAAAGGTGTCGAAACGGTTTGGCTCAATGCCCAATACCGATTGTTCTTTACGAGTTCGCCTGATGATAATGGAATCATAGTCAACGCATTATTACAAGAAATTTCAAAACATTATGAATAAGAAACAAACACCATTTTTCGCGACTCATCCTGGCGAATTGATTAAGGATGAGCTGAAAGCACGGAACATGACGCAGAAGCAATTGTCTGAGTTGACGGGCATTAAGCCATCCGTTCTCAGCGAAACCATTAATGGCAAACGCTCTGTTTCTCTTGCCGTTGCGATGGCTTTGGAAAAAGCCTTGGATGTTCCTGCTGAAATCTGGATGAATTTGCAAACCCAGTATGATATTGACTCGGCTAACATTGCCGAAAGAAATCGACAAAAGGAAACGGTATCGATTACCATTCCATTCGGCGATAGACGGTTGCTTCAGGAAATCTCCAGAAAGTTTGGCTGGGCTTGTGCTATCTAATCTTCTAAAAACAAGAAAGTTATGATATTCTACTTCTCCGGCTGTGGCAACAGCAAACACGTGGCGGAAACCATCGCCGCAGGTCTCAACGACAATCTAGTCTTCATTCCCGAAGCGGCTCGCGAAGGCCGTTATGACTACACTTTGGCCGAAGGCGAAAGGCTTGGTTTCGTGTTCCCCATTTATTCTTGGGCACCGCCCAAGTTGGTGCTTGACTTTGTGAAGAAAATGACAATTAAGGCTCCTGAGCTTGTCGAAGGGCCGACCTCTAAGCCGTATCTCTATTTCGCCTGCACCTGCGGCGACAATTGCGGCCTCACGGAGAAGGTTTTCCGTAAGGCCGTTGAGGAAAAAGGCTGGCATTTGTCGGCGTGTTTCAGTGTGCAAATGCCTGAAACTTACATCGGTATGGCGGGATTCAAACTCGATACACCAGAAAATGCCAAACGTAAAATCGACAATGCAAACGACCTCCTAAAGCGAAACATTCCTCGCCTCATTAATAAGGAATGTTTTTCCGAAATAATCGTGGGCAGTTTGGCTTGGCTCAAGACTTATTTGGTGAATCCCGGTTTCAACCGCTCGGCCACCGACGACAGCAAATATCGCGTCACTGAGGCTTGCATCCATTGCGGCAAGTGTGTGGAAACGTGCCCGTTGAAGAACATCACCCTCGAAGACGGTCACCCGAAATGGCACGGCCACTGCACGATGTGCATGGGCTGCTATCACCATTGCCCAGTGAACGCCATCCAATACGGCAAGGCCACGGTGGGGAAGGGGCAGTACGTTTTTAGGTTGGAGGTATGAAGTATTGAGGTATGAAGTAGGATGTTTGAGGTGGGCAGTCCCGTAGGGACGAAGGATATTAGGCAGGTGGTGTAAACCCCTGCCGAAATGAAATGACATGGGGATATTAGGCAGGCGGTGAAGCACGGCGAAACCCCTGCCGACTGCCGATGTATAACGTCGGGAAAATTGGGTGGACGCCAACAAAAAATATTTTGGTTGTAGATTGTGAAACAAAAAAACATTATTTTTGCGGCAAATTATTCATTATCAATAAAAAATAAAAACACTATGAAAAACAAGCACAACTTTAAGAAAGCACTTTTAGCCACGGTAATGGCTATCTTTTCTATTGCTGCTACTGCAACCGCACAATGCGTGATTCCCATTGCCCCGGGTCAATCCTACAATGAGGACTTTGAATCGGGAGAAATGGAATGTTGGACAGTGGAAACCACAGGTGCCGCCACATGGGCGGTGATGAATGGTGCCGGCTCAAATGTGGTAGCGTTCCAAAACGCTTCCGCTGATGACGAAGCGCGTTTGGTTTCGCCCACCTTCGACCTTTCGGACAGCAATAGCGCCACCCTTAGTTTCACCTATGCGATGATGGCGCTGTATCCTCCTTACGACGAACTCACCGTGAGTTATCGTACCTCGCCGACCGACGACTGGCACGAACTCGGCAGTTACAGCCTCAGCGACTGGACGAATACTTACGATGAGATGTTCACCCTGTCGGAATTGTCCGCCACGTTCCAAGTTTCGTTTTTGGGTCACTGCAATGGTGGATACTACATTTTCATTGATGATATTGAGATTGCCTCCGCAGGTGGCTGCGCCCGTCCGGTGAACCTGCAAGCCACTGAAATCACGGCATTTTCAGCGCTTCTTGGGTGGTCAACAACGGGCAACGAAGAGAGTTGGACGATTGAATTGAACGGTGAGAACCTGATTGTCAACACCCAACCTTATTTGCTGGAAAATCTGGCATCAGGCAGGGATTACACTTTCCGCGTGAAAGCCAATTGCGGCGGTGGGATGGAGTCGGAATGGTCGCAACCGACCTCGTTCAAAACCCTTTGCGATGTGATTGTCGTGACTGACGAAGAGCCTTATTTCGATGATTTTGAGGCCTCAGAGGAGTTCGTTTGTTGGCAGAGCGAGATTCTCTCCGGCGAGGATAATTGGGTGATTGACCCGGGCTATCTCATCCTCAACAACACGGCTTTCTTCATTTGGCTTGGCGGTGAGGCCATGCTCGTTTCTGCTCCATTAGACATCACAGCCGTTTCCAATCCCATCCTCACTTTCAAGCACAGACAGCGCCAATTGGATTATAGGGTGGACGAACTGTCGGTTTGGTATGCCACTTCGATGGACGATTTTTGGCATCCCCTTGGCGAGTACACCTACGCTTGCGAGGATTGGGAAGCCATCACTCTTGCCTTGCCCGAGGCCTCTGCCACTTATTATATCGCTTTCAAGGGCAAATCGAATGATGCCGACGGTGTGTATGTCGACGATGTTTGGGTAGGCAACAACCCGGGTGTCGGTGTAGAGGAAATGCCGACTCTTGCCGCAATGGTCAGCCCCAATCCCACTTCTGGAATGGTATCGATTGAGGCCAATGCCGCTGAGGGCGAAGTGGTCGTCTATGATTTGTTTGGCAGGAAAGTTGCTTCGGTCACGCTTTGCGAAGGTCGTGCCAATATTGACCTAAGTAACTGTGCAAAAGGTGTTTATATGGCGAAAATATCGAGCGAAGTTGGCCTCGCCACTGTCAAGTTGGTGAAGGAGTGACTTTTTATGCGGTTTGCGTAGCTCCTTTAGGGCCAAACCAAGCGTTCAAGGTTTCTTCAACCTTTGCATTGATTTCAGGCGTAATCTTGCTTTGCACCTTTTTGATGACATAAAGCACGGCAAGACCTTCGTCGAGCATACCCAAAATCTTGTGAGCCTTGGCTGAAATCAGGCTGAACGGCATGACGGTGTAGAGAATCGCGCCAACGATGAGGGCCTTCTCCAAGGTGGACGTCTCGCCCAAGGTCAGCACATAATAGAGTTGCAACAAAGGCTTGGTGGCCATGCGACCTGACTTTTTGGCATAATTGCCGATTTTCCTGAAAATATCGGACGACTTGGCTTTCCAATCCACATCTTTCAGCTTGTCCAAGTGTTTGTTGATGTCCTTGCCTCCGATGGCGTATGCCAAAATGGTGATGCAAATGATGGTGATGAACATATTGTTGCGTTTTTTGTTATTTTTCAATCTTTTATGTCGCCACAAATTTCATTCCAAATTCGCTTATGACTTCACCCTGTCAGGGTTTTCGGCGATGAACTGACTCCAGTCGGGGCGGCGGTGGGCTTTGGCCTTCTCGGTGGTGTGTTTGGTGTAGTTCACATCCTTGCCTTTTGAAATCGAGTGACATACGGCGGCGGCCACGGCATCGGTGGCGTCGAAAAATTCAGGGTTCTCTTCGGTCTTCAGGATGAAATGCACCATCTTGGCCACTTGTTCTTTCGAAGCATTACCGTTGCCTGTGATGGTCTGCTTGATGGTCTTGGGCGAGTACTCGAAAATGGGGAGGTCGCGGTAGAGCGCGGCGGCCATAGCCACCCCTTGGGCACGCCCCAACTTCAGCATCGATTGCACATTCTTCCCGAAAAATGGTGCCTCGATGGCCAATTCGTCGGGGTGGTATTCGTTGATGATGTCCAAGACACGCTCGAAAATCTTCTTCAACTTCAGCGCCTGATTCTCCAATTTCTTCAGGTTGATGACACCCATCGTGAGGAGTTCCAACTGCTTGCCCTGTTCGCGGATGATGCCGTAGCCCATCACCATCGTGCCCGGGTCGATGCCTAATATGATTTTTTCGGGGGTCATTCATCATGTTTTTATGTAGAAATAATTATGCAAAAGTAATATTTTTTTTGACATAAAATCCAAATAGGCTATAAAAAAGTCGGGAAAGCAAAGCACTCTCCCGACTTTTTACATTCTCTTAATTCTGCGATTTCTGCGTGAGAAAAATCACTCCTTCACAAACTTCCGCACAGCCTTGCTACCGTCAGCGAAGGTGACATTCAGCAGGTAGCAGCCTTTGGCCAAAGCGCTTACATCGATGGTTTCGATGCCGTTTTCAAGGTGCATCACCTGTCTGCCGTCCATGCTGAAGATTTCCACTTGCTGCAAGCCTTTGGCATTGAGGCTCAAGATTTCCGAAGCGGGATTGGGCCAAAGGGCGATTTGGCTTCCATTGTGTTCGCCAATTCCAGTGGTTTCGGAATAATACAAGGTGTAGAAGATGGAAGCCACTTCATCATCGTTTGTAGTTTCCTCGATGGTCAACGGCTTGTTATTCATGGTAATGGCTGCATCGTCAAAAAAGTCGAGGCCGGCAATAGTGTTGCTCGGTACCGACAAGTCGTATGTTAAAGTCATCTTGTTTTCAATTTCCCAATCGCCGAGAATATTGTTGAAATCGTATTCCGCCTGGCTGGTGCAGTTATGGTTGGCATCGTAGGTGTATTCCATGCGGTTATCCTTCAGCCATGCAAGGTCAACCAAATCGAATTCAATTGTTTCAACGAGGTCGCCTTGAGCATCATAGTTGTATTCAATGCTTTGGTCTTCAATCCATTCGCCCAAAAGCCAATCATACTGCAATTCTCTAACCAATTTGCCATTTTGGTAGGTGAATTCGGTTTTCTCATCTTTTTCCCAAACATTGTCTTCGCGATCAAATACAGTGACAAGCACCATATTGCCGTTGGCATCATACTCGAAAACGTTTAGTCCATCTTCTACCCACACACCTTCTTCAAACTCGTATTGGGTGGCTTTTTCTATCAGACTCTGGTTGTTGTAGGTATATTCAACCTTATCCTTGCTTCCATCCTCATAAATATTGACGGTGCTTATGCGACGGTTCTGGCTGTCGTAGGAGTGTTCCATGATCGTGCTTATGCCAAAGCCCGACATGACAACTTTCTTTGTGTTGAATTGGTTGTCGTACTCAAAAACAATGGGAATGGAAAGCATTTGATAAGACATAATTATACTGTCGAGTTTTTGCGTGTAGACAGCTGTTCCCCGATTGAGTTGCTCAACGGTTTTAATCCTTGATTTCAACTGATTTTCAGCCGATTTGTTCGTTTCGGTTTGTGCCTGTGCCGAAATCATAAAGCACATGGCAGCTGCGAATAGTAATACTTTCTTCATAGTAATTGATGTTTTAATTGTTAGACGATTGCTATTTGGATGCGTCAAAAGTACAAAAATTTTCGGAAGAACAATCTAAAGTTCCGATGGATTTGCAAATCCGACCGACAGAGGCTTCACTTCACCTTCTTGAATTCCTTTTTCAAATCACCTTCCTTGATAAGTTGGTTGATGTAGGCTGTATCGATGCCCATCGGATTGCTGCTATTGTTGTCATAAAGATTGTAGTTGTCGGTGGCACTAAAAAACTCAATGAAAGGATCGTCATCAATAATCATTTGCTTCAATGTGTCAATCGAATAATTCATTACGTTTTCATTGTATTCCTTTGGACTGATGGAAAGAAACGCGGCATTGGGCGACATTTCATGATGAAGATAATAGCCTCCATACAGCGGCATGGGAAATAGCGTGGTGTCGACGTCGTCATAGTAGCCGTAAATGTAGTCTTTGTCTTTGTTATAAAGGACGTAAGCATTATTGGTATAGTCGCCTTTGGTTTTATAGACTTGTACAAAGTCACCATTGATGCAACATTTCCATTTGATGCACGAACTCATCGAGACGACGACAAGCAGCATCGCAAAAACAACAAATCTTTTCATAACTATTTGAATTTTAAATCTTTGAATCTTGAATCTTAAATCCTCTATTAAGGCTTGTGCGCCACGACACGGAAGTTGTTGAACCATCCTTCAGCTTCATCTGTGCCGTTGCTGATGACGAGATGATAGCGGCTCAAGGGTTGGTCGCCCATATAGAATCGCGTTCCTGTGTCGTAACCCGAGGTTACGGTGTCGCAAAAAATGACATGGTCTTGTCTGTTGCTGATGCTGACGACGCACTCACCCATATACTCGTGGAAGTACACGTAGACGGTCTTCCCCCAATAGCCCGCCTCGATGTTCGGATGGCGCATGTCGCCGTTGGAAAGCGAGCCTTTGATGTCGATTTTGTCCTTGTCGTCGATGAAATTGTCCGGACTGGGTTCCTTGCGGCAAGAAGCTGCAAATAAAGCCACAAACAGAATGGCGATTAATGATAAGTATTTGGTTTTCATGTTTTTTGTTATTTATGGAATCACTCCTCTGCCTTTTCATAAAACATGTCTTCGGTGACAGTTAAATAAAAGCGAGCCTCATAGATTACAAATTCAGGGTTTACATAAGAGTGAAGCTTACCTGCCTCGTTGTAATATTCTCTTGGCAGGTTTTGGAGCACATCGCCACCAACCATTCGATAAATGGCGACATGCCTCAACTTGTCGTTGATAAAATCGTCGGAAGGTCTTGTCTCTTTCACACTTCCTTCATAGACACCGAGCATCGTAGAGCCCTCCTTGTTAGGTTTGATTTTCTTAATGCAAACGGTGTCGTATTCTATGTCTTCAAACTCCAAAACTATCGTGGAATTTGTTTTGTTATAAACTCTCAGATAGGTCTCAAATTTCCCATCGAAGAACGGGTCTTTGCAGCCAGTCATCATAACGGTTGCCACAAGCAAAAAGGCAAGAATTAATGCGGATTTTTTCATGATGTTGAGGTTTTAAGATTTGGTTTTTGTAACTATGGTATTCTTGTGATAGAGAAATCTCCCTTGGTGAAAGACAACAGTCCAAACTCTTCGTTGTAATACCAATCGTAGAGCAACTCTCCGGTGTATTGGCTGTATAGAATCTCGTGATGGACGTGTTCATAGTCTATGCCATTGATGGTGCAGGGGCCGTTTGGCAACAGACTTATGTTCAAGTCGAGGCCGTCAGAATAGAATGAAAACTCTTTTTCGGGTCGTGCCGTGAAGCAAAGCCGCTTCCCGTTCCATTCCTCGCAGATAAGGATTACCGTTCGGGCGTAACACTCGGTCGAATGAGGAGCAGGGTGCATTACGTCTCCGCCATTGATTGCAATGATGTATTGCTCTCCGTTATAGGGATAGATTTCGTCGCGGGTAACTTCATAGGTCACCGTGTCGCCATCTTGGTTGAGGAATTTCACGGTTTGCCCTTCCCGATAAGGGATGGCTGCCGCGTCTTCTTCGGATAGTTTCAAGTAGATGTTTGCATGTTTTACGCATGAACTCATCAAAAGGAGCATCATGCCAATTGTCCATATCTTTTTCATTGTGCTCTGTTTTTAAGTTTGTATCTAATTCCTATGCTTAAGTTGCCTTCCATTCCGATGCCGCATTGCAAAAAGCCGGCGATGCGTTCGTTGCCAACCTCAATGCCAGCGGCAGCTTGCCATGCGAAACTGAAATGCTTGTCAGGGAGTTCCACACCAAATAGTTCAGGTTGGTATTCCTTTAGTTTGTATCCCCAAAAGCATACGCCAGCATCAAACTTGGTATAAAGAACGAAGTGCTTTTTGTTGATGCAATTAAGTTTCAAGTGTCCCATGACGGAATGGCACGACTCGTTGAGCGAACAAACCCAAGGGTTATTGGTGAGGATGCCGTTATAGGTGTAGTCGATGATTCTCGGGTCGAAGCAATAAGTGCCGCCCACGCCGACTACCTGATTGAAAAAATGGGTGTAAGCACCATAAAAAGCCCCCACTTTATCTAAATGATGGCGAAAGCAAGAACTTTCCAAATCGAACTCATCCCCACTCACGGGATGGAAGCCATAGCCAAGGCTAAACTCATCGCTAATGTAACATTCCTTTTCTTGTTGCGCCATGGCTGGCAGACATAAGGCCAGAGCCAAAGCAATTACAATTGGTTTTTTCATAATTTATTGAATTTTAAATATTTAAATCTTAAATTATAAATCTTGAATCTTGAATCTTTTAATCGCTTTCAATGGGCACAGGGGCGCGATTGGGCGTTTCCGCGTTCTCGAAATGGAACCATGCCGAGGCTTCCTCGGTTCCATTGGAAATGTAGAGCCGATAGTCGCCTGTAGGTTCGTTCTCCATGAAGATACGTAGCGTGGTCGGGTATTGTTTCTGCACGTTTCTGGCATACAGCACGTCTTCGTTCTCGGCGGAGAGGGTGATGAGACATGGCTCAACTGCCTCGTTGAAATAGACATAAACTATCTTGTCCACCAGCTCCGCATAGATATTGACGTATCGCATGTCGGGCTTCATCAGCGCACCCTTCAAGTCGATTTTGTCCTTGTCTTCGCCGGAAACATAATCCATCGTGGGTTTACGTTGTTCGAAAGGATTGAACTTTTTACATGAACCGATCATCAGGAGAATGACGGCAAAAATGGCTAATGTTAAACATCTGTATTTCATGGTATTATTCATTTTCTTTCATTTTGTTGTTGAGGCTTGCCCTCACCTTATCGACATTATAAACGCTGCAATCGAGCACATCGGCATACTCTTGCCGCGAGAGCTTGAAATGCGAGAGCAGGCAGTAGCGGAACTCCAGTTCAGTCAAGTCGGGATATTGCTTATGCACAAAGGAGATGAAGCCCGGATGCACCCCTTCGAAAGCGGCCTCGAAACCCGCCCAATGGTCCTCGCCCTCAAAAAGTGATTTCTCCAAGTCCTTGAAAGCCATCGGATTGCTTCTGTCGCGCGACAACACTTCGAAGCAGCGGATGATGTTGCATTTCTGCAAGTATTCATCTTTCAGCTTGTCGCCAAATTCTGCCTGTAGCTCGCTTTGCTGCGCGTTTTGTTTTTGTAGCTCATCGTATTGTGCTTGCATCTCGTAATGCGCTTGCTGTTGCTGCGCGTTGCGTTTTTTCAGTTCAAGCAAGTTCGCATTGATTTCGGCCTCAATGCGTTTCTTTTTCAAAGCGTTGAGAATCAAGACAGTGACCAAAACCAGGGCGGCAATCAAGACGATGGTGAGCACAATGATGAGCCTTTGTCGTGAGAGCATTTGGCGGTTGTGCCGATTGGCCTGCGCCTCGAAGTCGTATTTCTTCTGGATTTCGAGGACGGAGCTTTGGGTTTGGTCGGAAAGCAAGTCCAAGGCGACTTTTTCGTGTTGTTTCTCAAACTGATAGGCTTTTTCATAATCACCCACGGCAAGCGCATCCTTAATCAGGAAACCATAAACGGCGGCTTGCGTTTCTGGCCGACATTCCACTTCCTCAATCGCGCTGAGCATCCGTGTTTTGTAGTATTCCAACGAGTCGCGCTCGTCCAAGGCCAAATACACTTTGGCGAGGTTGAGCAAGGCGATGGGGCGGCGTTTTTCGTCCACCAAAGGCAGGGTTTTGCGCAGGCAGTCCAAGGCGGCATCGTTCTCGTCAAGAAGTTGATAGGCAACGGAATAGTTGTTCCAAACCGAGGCTTCGGTGACCTTGTCCCCAGCGGTTTGCGCCAAATTCAAGGCTTGTTCGAGATAGACAAACGCACTGTCATATTCGTCGATGACGATATTCATCATTGCCACAGCGTTGAGGCACTTGGCCTTGCGCGAAAGGCTGTCGCCCCACAGTTCTGCGGCGGCTTTGTAGTTGCCGATGGCTTCGTCCTCGTGGCCGCTGTTGTTGAGCAAGTCACCTATATAATATTGCGCGAAAGCCGCACTCACCGAGTCGCCGACCTGCCTACCGTACTCGTCCGCCTTTTTGTAACAGTTCATTGCGGCCTCGTATTCCTTTTTGGCTTGGCGCACGCAGCCGCTGTAGAGCGCGGCGGGAGCGGCGTTTCCGTAATCCTTTTGGCGCACGAAGTAGTCGTAAGCCTCAAAGATTTGGTCGTCGTTGCTGATGTCCTCGTAGGCCTTGTATTTGGCGCGCACCTCCGCTACCACGGCTTGCATCCGTTCCGTCTTGCTCCGAGTGTTGCAAGCGGCAAGGAGCGAAAGTGCCGCGAGGAGGAACAAAAAACCTGTTTTTATTTTCACCGATTCACAATTCATTGCGTGTTCCGTTTTTCGGTGCAAATGTATTACAAAATTTCGATGAAAAATACAACTGAATCGGCCATTACAAACTTTTGTAAAAATCCGATATTGAAAATCAATGAGTTATGGTTTTTGATTACAACTTTTTATTGCCTCAATAATTAACGAAATGGCCATTACCGTAATGTACATTCCGTTGCAAAGATAATTAATCTCTGACAATTGACCGTGGTTTGATCATTTTTTACTTCGATGGATTTGCAAATCCAATGGAGCCAAAGTATAACTCAAAATGTTGCGTTTACAACTTGAATTCGTTTTCTTGATGTGCTGCCTTGTAAAACGGGCTCAGAAATATCGGTCGGGGACCAAAGAGTGAAATGTGGGGATGCGATTTGTTGCAAAAAGGTGTCCAAATCACCGCTGTTTTGGGAAATATGCTTATTTTTGCGCACTTAACTCAGAAAACAAAAGCAAAATGAACAAGAAACTCTATCGTTCGATGGCCGACAAGAAACTCTGCGGCGTGTGCGGCGGACTCGGCGAATACTTCGATGTTGACCCCACATTGATTCGTCTGTTGTGGATTGTCTTCACTTTCATGGGCGGAGCGGGCCTCTTGGCCTACATCATCTGCGCCATCGTTGTGCCGCAGCAGGGGCAGTTGCCGAATCCGTAATCAATCCTCCTCATTTGGTTGGTTGTCAAAGAAATGCTCCCGCTCCAATTCGGCGAGCACGGCCTTGATTTCGCCGTAGTCATAGCCCTCGCCAAGCACGTCTTTGGCGATGCTTATTGTAGGGTCGAAGGTGGATTCAAAGTATTCTAAAATCTCGTTATATTTCTCTTTCTCAACGAATTGTGATGCTTCCAGAACGCCTTGCTCAACAAAACGCACCAAATGGCTGTAAATCGTGCTTTCGGCGAGTTTGCGCTCTTTGGCGATAGCCTCAACCGACATTCCCCTGTCGAACATCTCTTTGGTGATGCGGTAGGTTTCGCCTATCGGCTTTTTGGCCTTTTTCTTGGGTTCTTCGGGTATTTCGCCAAGGTCGGCGGTTTCCGGATTTTCACCCAAGAAACGCAACACAATGTCAAGGATTTCCGCACCGAAAGCCTTCACTCGCTTGGGTCCCATGCCCTCGATTTCCTTCAAGGCGGGCAACGTGACGGGCTTCTCTTGCGCAATGAGTTTCAGCGGCTTGTTGGGAATGATGGTATAGAGTTCGGTTTCGAGTTCATCGGCTTTCCGTGAACGCCACGCCCTCAATTGGGCATACAACGGACTCTTGTCCATCACGTCATCCTTGATTTCCACTTTCTTCTTCTCGCTCTTTTCCGCCTCAATCGCTTTCACCGACTTGGTCTTTTGGTATTCCTTGACGCTGAAACCGTTCTTGCAGGCATCAAGGCAGCAGGCTTTCAGGTAAATGTCCTCTTTCAGTTGTTTCAAGGCATCCGTAAGTTGCTCGTTGACGGCTTGGTTGTCGGTCTTGAAAGGCAAGTCAAACAAGCCTTGGGCAATGGCTTTCAAGTGTTCGTCGAAATAGGCCACACCTTTTATTAATCTATCCTGCAAAGCCGGATTTTGCTCGCACGATGGCGTTTCGGCATGAAGCCTCTGGATTTGGCTTTCAAACTTGTTCCCGACTTGGCACAACTCCTCATGAATCCTATTGCGCCGCTGTGCGAGGTCTTGAATCAAGGCAGTTTCAAACAATGTGTCGTTGCCGTAAATCACCTTAACGAGTTTCACGAAATCATTGTAAATGCCGTCAAAATCAATGAGTTCGAGCATGGTTTCCAATTCGTAATCGTGGCGCAACAGGTCGATTTTCTCTTGCGTGGGTTCCTTTTCGGGAAGGGTTTCAACGAACTGATCAACAGAATAATCGTTGACCAAAGCGTTGGAAGTGATGAAGGTTTTCAAGACGATGCCTTCGAGCGAGGTGCAGCGGCTGAGGGCGACGTAAACTTGCCCGTGCGCGAAAGCCTGTCCCGCATCGACGATGACCTTGTTGAAAGTCAGGCCTTGGCTTTTATGTATGGTGACGGCCCAAGCCAAACGTAGCGGAATTTGCGTGAAACTACCGATTTCCTTCTCCTCAATTTCTTGATTTTCAGGATTAATGGCGTATTCCATGTTTTGCCAAGTCAGTTTTGGCACGGTGAGCTGCTCACCGCCGCTTTCCACGGTGACGGTGCCTTCCTTTTCGTCAAAACCGACGATTCGCCCGATTTTGCCGTTATAGTAGGCTTTTTCGGGGTTCGGGTCATTTTTGACGAACATCACCTGCGCCCCGATTTTCAGCGTCAGTTCCTCCTTGGTAGGGTAGGTGTTTTCGGGGAAAGTGCCTTTCACTTCCGCCTTGAAAATCACAGGCTTCTCTTTGATGGCCGCCAATTTCGACTCGTTGATTTGGTCGGCTTGGTAGTTGTGGGTGGTCAGGGTGATGTAGCCTTCATCGTTTTTGGGGACAAAATTAGGCTTGAAGCGCGTGTTGAGCAGGCGCACACATTCCGCATCCATGCGGTTGTTGCGCACCTTGTTCAATAAGGTGATGAAATTCGCGTCGTGCTGGCGGTAGATATGCTCCAATTCCACGCAAATGTAAGGCGCATTTTTCAGCACTTGGCTGCCGAAAAAATAAGGTGTGTCGTAATACGGTGAAAGCACTTCCCATTCCTCTTGTTTCGCAACGGGCGCAAGTTGGTGAACATCGCCAATCATCAGAAGCTGCACACCGCCGAAGGGTTTCGACGAGCGGCGCACACGGCGCAACACGGCATCGATGGCATCCAAAACGTCGGCACGCACCATGCTGATTTCGTCGATGATGAGCAGGTCGAGGCTGCGCATGAGGTTGATTTTCTTTTTATTGAGTTTCTGGAGTTGCGCCGCCTTTGTCTTGGCTGACATTTTACTCCAAGCCATCGTGTTTTGGGCGTTTTCGGGAATTTGCGGCCCGAAAGGCAGTTGGAAAAACGAGTGAATCGTCTGTCCGCCCGCGTTGATGGCCGCCACGCCTGTGGGGGCCACCACCACCATGCGCTTGTAGGTCTTCATGGGCAGGTTTTTCAGGAAAGTGGTCTTTCCCGTGCCGGCCTTGCCCGTGAGGAAGATGTGAGCGTCGGTGTAGAGCACCAGTTCCTCGACGAAGTCAAGTTTTTGGTTGACAAAAGTTTGTTGCGCCATGCTTTGGATTGCGTTCATTTGGCTAAAGTAGGAATAATTTTTCATTTTTGTGGTGGAGTTTGGGATTTTTTGTAATTTTGCGGGCATAAACCGCACACATTCCAAATTTAACACAAGAGGTAATTAGAGTGCGGTGGACTTCAACCGACGGACGGGAAATGCCGGATAGCAAGCCCCTCAGTAACTCCGTCGGTTTTTATGTGCTTATCGCAGTAATACAATATTGTATCTTCATTTCAGTTTTCTTTTTCACGCCAACGGTAAGTTTTGCCGTTCCTATGCCAACCAACGGACATTCCATAATAATCATTTCTGAGAATTCGCTTTGGTTTTTGATTCCTGCCTTTGCTGGCGTTGGCTCACCAACTTGATAGGCGCTTTTCAGAATCAAATCAAGTTGCAACACGGCTAATGTCGATAGATATGACTTGGCTGCATGACGCATGGTCTCAGTGATTGACAAATACCGAACATTAATAACATCTTTCAAATCAGAGTTATAAGCCGCTTTTGTTGGATTCGCTTCATACCAACTTTTGTACACATCTGAAATAATGGCTTCCCTTGCTTTAATGTCTTCTTTGGTGATTCCCATTGGGACATCAACGGTCTTGTTTTCTCGTGTGTTCATGGTAATTCGTTTAGTTTTTCTGCTGCAAAATTGCAAAACCCACCAAAACAAAGCCGTTGATTAAACGTTTGTAGTCGACAGTAGTCGTTTGCTGTCGGGTATCTTGTTAGTTTTCAATTTGATGATTATTTTTCACGC
>CAMVCZ010000027.1 GCA_947166105.1 uncultured Bacteroidales bacterium | reverse complement strand
CCCATGAGACTCTACACCGCCGGCATCGCCGATTTTGAACGCATCCGTCAGGACGGACGCATCTACATTGACAAGACTGACCTTATTTATAAACTGACGCGAGAATCGCAATTCGTCTTCCTCAGCCGCCCACGAAGGTTCGGCAAGAGCCTGCTTTGCAGCACCTTGAAGTATTACTTCGAGGGACGCAAGGACTTGTTCGAGGGCTTGGCCATCGCCGAATTGGAAAAGGACTGGAAACAATATCCTGTCTTGCATTTCGACATGAGTGCGTGCAAGAACAAATACGAGATCGGCCAGATTATAGAGGAACTGCACAGCCAACTGAACTATCACGAAAGGAAATACAAGAGGCAGAAATCGGAAGGCTCGCCGGGCACGAGGTTCAAGGAACTCGTGCAAGGCTTGCACGAAGACACCGGCCTGAAGACCGTGGTCATCTTGGACGAATACGATGCGCCCCTGCTCGACTACCTCAACAAGCCAGACGAGTTGGAGCAGGTGCGACGCATCATGCAGGAGTTCTACCAGATGGTGAAGGTGTGCGACAAGGACGAGCAGTTCGTCTTCATCACGGGCATCACCAAGTTCTCACAACTCAGCATCTTCTCCACCCTGAACAACCTCCGCAATATCTCCATGATGCCACAATACTCGGCACTCTGCGGCATCACCACTGAAGAGCTGCTGACCATCTTCGACCAAGACATCCAAATGCTTGCCGACGAATACCATCGCACGAAAGAGGAAATGATAGGCATACTGAAGCTACAGTACGACGGCTATCATTTCGGGAAGAGTTCGTCCGACATATACAACCCCTTCAGCTTGATGTACGCCTTTATGAACCGTGACGTGGACAACTATTGGTTCGGCAGCGGCACGCCCACCTTCCTCTTCGAGTCGATGAAGCGTTTCGACACCAACATCTTGGAGTTGGAACAGTTGCAGGTGCCTTCCACCCAGTTCGACGTGCCCACCGAGGGCATGACCTCCGCGCTGCCCTTGCTCTATCAGGCGGGCTACCTCACCATAAAAGGCTATGATTTCGACGGTGACCTCTACACCCTCGATTTCCCCAATGCCGAGGTGAAAGTAGGTTTCATGGAAAACTTCCTCGCCCGCATGATGAACCTCGGCAACTCCAATTCACGGGGCTTCGCGGGCATCTTCTACGTCTCGTTGCTCCGCCACGACATCGAGGCCGCCATGAAAGCCATGCAATCGTTCTTCGCCTCGATTCCCTATTTGGAATTTGGCGCGAAGGAATTGGACGACATCGCCAGGTACGAGGCCTACTACGAGGTGCTGACATACGTGGTCTTCTCCATGATTAATTGCCGCACGTTCACGCAGGTGAAGGTGGCGCGTGGCCGCACCGACCTCGTAGTGTTCATGCGCGACGCGGTCTATGTGATGGAGCTGAAGATGCGCGGCTCGGCGCAAGAGGCCCTCGACCAAATCAACTCGAAGGACTACGCCATCCCCTACGAGGCCGAGGGCAAGCCTGTTATTAAAATAGGTATCGCTTTCTCGCAAGAAACCAAGACCCTTTCCGACTGGAAGATTGAACGATGATGAACATTTCAAAAAAAACTGTTTCGCCATGCTACCCATGAGACTCTACACCGCCGGCATCGCCGATTTTGAACGCATCCGTCAGGACGGACGCATCTACATTGACAAGACTGACCTTATTTATAAACTGACGCGAGAATCGCAATTCGTCTTCCTCAGCCGCCCACGAAGGTTCGGCAAGAGCCTGCTTTGCAGCACCTTGAAGTATTACTTCGAGGGACGCAAGGACTTGTTCGAGGGCTTGGCCATCGCCGAATTGGAAAAGGACTGGAAACAATATCCTGTCTTGCATTTCGACATGAGTGCGTGCAAGAACAAATACGAGATCGGCCAGATTATAGAGGAACTGCACAGCCAACTGAACTATCACGAAAGGAAATACAAGAGGCAGAAATCGGAAGGCTCGCCGGGCACGAGGTTCAAGGAACTCGTGCAAGGCTTGCACGAAGACACCGGCCTGAAGACCGTGGTCATCTTGGACGAATACGATGCGCCCCTGCTCGACTACCTCAACAAGCCAGACGAGTTGGAGCAGGTGCGACGCATCATGCAGGAGTTCTACCAGATGGTGAAGGTGTGCGACAAGGACGAGCAGTTCGTCTTCATCACGGGCATCACCAAGTTCTCACAACTCAGCATCTTCTCCACCCTGAACAACCTGACCAACATCTCCATGGACTCCTCGTATGCCGCCCTCTGCGGCATCACCAAGGACGAGATGCTGACCGTCTTCGACCCCGACATCCAACTTCTTGCCGAACGGTACCATTGCTCCAAAGATGTAATGATCGACATGCTGAAGCAACAATATGACGGGTATCATTTCGGGAAAGACTCCAAGGACATCTTCAATCCTTACAGTTTGGTGAATGCCTTCAAGATGAAAGACCTTGATTACTATTGGTTCGGCAGCGGCACGCCCACCTTCCTCTTCGAGTCGATGAAGCGTTTCGACACCAACATCTTGGAGTTGGAACAGTTGCAGGTGCCTTCCACCCAGTTCGACGTGCCCACCGAGGGCATGACCTCCGCGCTGCCCTTGCTCTATCAGGCGGGCTACCTCACCATAAAAGGCTATGATTTCGACGGTGACCTCTACACCCTCGATTTCCCCAATGCCGAGGTGAAAGTAGGTTTCATGGAAAACTTCCTCGCCCGCATGATGAACCTCGGCAACTCCAATTCACGGGGCTTCGCGGGCATCTTCTACGTCTCGTTGCTCCGCCACGACATCGAGGCCGCCATGAAAGCCATGCAATCGTTCTTCGCCTCGATTCCCTATTTGGAATTTGGCGCGAAGGAATTGGACGACATCGCCAGGTACGAGGCCTACTACGAGGTGCTGACATACGTGGTCTTCTCCATGATTAATTGCCGCACGTTCACGCAGGTGAAGGTGGCGCGTGGCCGCACCGACCTCGTAGTGTTCATGCGCGACGCGGTCTATGTGATGGAGCTGAAGATGCGCGGCTCGGCGCAAGAGGCCCTCGACCAAATCAACTCGAAGGACTACGCCATCCCCTACGAGGCCGAGGGCAAGCCTGTCGTCAAGATTGGAATGGCGTTCTCGCGGGAGACTCGCACCCTGAGCGAGTGGATTGTCGCTTGACAAAAAGAACACTGTTTTATCATGCAAAAAATCAGAAGTTATATCCTGCCCATCGCCATTGTTTTGGGCTTGTTGCTGCACGAGTATTGCGCGGCTTTTAGCGTGGTGGTGCCTTACATCATCTTCACCATCCTCCTGCTCACCTTTTCGGCAGTCGATATTCTGAAACTGCGCTTCAAGCCACTGTTCGTTTGGATTATGTTGTTCCAAGTGGCGGTGAGTTTGGGCGGCTATGCCTTGCTCAGGCTGTTGAATGTCAACGAAATCATTGCTGAAGGCGTGTTGATTGGGGTGCTTTGCCCCGTGGCGGCTTCGGTGGCGGTCATCAGTACCATGCTCGGTGCCGATCGCAACACCGTGACATCCTACACGGTCATCGGCAATCTGTTGATTTCCATTGTCGCGCCGGTGTATTTTTCCTTTATTGGCGTGAATCAGGACATGCCTTTTTTTGAGTCGTTCTTGCAGATTTTGAGGCGCGTGGGCACGGTCATAGGCTTGCCGTTTTTTCTGGCTTTGGCTTTGCAGTTTTGGTGGCCTCGCGCCAACCATCTCCTCAGTCGCTACAAGGGTTTGGCCTTCTATTTTTGGGCCGTTGCCCTGTTTCTCACCTTGGGCCAGACCATCGATTTCATCTTTTTGCATGGCAAGGGCAACTGGAACAGCATCCTCTGGCTCGGCGTTTCGGCCTTGCTTTTCTGCATCGTCCAATTCGGGTTGGGCAAATGGATTGGGCACAAGTACGGCGACACCATAGCGGGCGGACAGTTGCTCGGGCAGAAAAACTCCGCGATGGGTATTTGGATGGCCAACCATTATTTGCATCCCTTGGCATCGGTGTATTTGGCCTTCTATTCGGTGCTGCAAAACCTGTTCAACAGTTGGCAGATTTGGTATTACGGGAAAAAGAAGAATGTAAAAAGCTGACGAAAAGCCTTTTGCGAAAAACAAATAAAGCCGAAGCATGGTTGAGTGCTTCGGCTTTTTGAATTATTCGTCGTCGTTCTTTCGGCGTTTGCGCATGAGATAGGCAGTGCCGAGTCCGGCCAACACGAGCCATCCGCTGCCCAAGGGTGTGTAGAGCGTCTGGTCGAAGTCGCCGCCTTGGTAGGGCGCGAGGGGCGTTGTGGGATTGTGGACGACACGCTCGCTGTGGTGGAAGTCCTCGTCCGTCATCAGGAACACTTGCGCGTGGACGGTAGCCGTCAGCAGCAGAGCGGCGGCAAGGATGATATATTTTCTGGCGTTTTTCATATCCGTTTGTCTGTTATCTGTTGTTGATTGTATTATCTTACCACTATCTTTTGCACAAACATCCCGTTTTGGTTTGTCATTCTCATCAGGTACATGCCCTTGGCCACGTCGGGCAGGCCGATGCGGGCTTGGCCCTCGGCGAGGGTCGTGCTGTGGAGCACACGGCCTTGCAGGTCGATGAGGTCGAGGGTGGCGGTGCCGTGTCCGTCGTTGGTGACCACCCATTGCGAGCCGTCGAAGAAGGCGAAGGTGGTGGGCGGCGTAGAACAGGCCGTTGCCCGAATACATGTCGCGCAGCTTGGTGGCGCCGCCCCATTCGGGACGGTTGAACTCGACCACGCACACGTCGGAGCAGCCCTTGTCGCTCGTGAGGAAGAGGTTCACCAAGGGGTAGGCCGGGCGGCTGTCGTCGCGGTAGCTGCCATCGTTGTTTTCTGAGGCCAGATCCTTGCGGAGCTTGGTCTGGCTTTCACTGAAATTGAGCGTTGTGCCGCTACCCACCTTCACGAAGAATCCTTGGTGCGGGTGGAGGTAGCGGTGGGCGTAGGCGCCGTTCGACGAACCGTTTTTCACGTAATAGCTGAAACCGTCGCCAATTTGTCCGCTGATCTACTCTCGCATTTCAATTAATGCCGATGTGTAATCTCACCTGTTTTTTCGCACTTCTATGTTGAACTTAGGGGGGGATTTGGAATGAAACCGCCGCAAGTTCTTGGCCTAATTGATGGATCTGCTGCAAGATTTGCGCCTCTCGTTCTTGGGAAGGTTTTTTGAAACCGTTGATGTAGTTGCGCAACAATCCCGCATTGATGCCCGCTTTCAATGCAAACTGACTCACATTGATTTCCGGATGAGTCAGAAAAAAACGTTGCATTTCAGAAGGTTCAGCCTCGTCGTAAGCGAAACTCTCAAAACTGACATCCACGTCCAATTTCCGCCAATGGATGCCGATGGTGCTGATTTCATACTCTTGTCGTTGCGCATCAGAAGCTTTCAACAAATCTTTGTACCAAAGCAGCGACTGACGATAGGTTTTCCCGTCGTCGCCAAGGCCATAGAGCCACTCCCCGTCAAACCATATTTTATTGATTTTCATCATCTTCCGTCTTGAAAATCTCATACCAACGATTAATGATAATGTCGGCATTCTCATGGATGGCTCGCTCGATTCGTTTCAAATCGTTGGCTTTGATGTTGTTTGAACTCTCCAATATGAAACCTTCTCCATCCCAAACATATTTGGCATCGCCATTATGGCCTCTGACATGCACATGAACGGGTTCGTGTTCGTGAGAAAAGAACAAGAAAACGAAACCTGATTGTCTAAATAATTCTGGCATAACCAATTAGTTTAATCACGCCGCAAAGATAGGTATTATTTTTGATTCCCAAGAGGTTTGGACGGGAGAATTTCAACTTTCTGCTATTAAAAAAGCAGGCATAGTTGGGTGGCCTATTTTTGGCGCACCAACCAACAACAGGAGATTGACCTTGTGGAAGAGTCGGACGGGCAAATGACCGCTTTCGGGAAAATCAGTTCGCCATAGTATATCCCAAGACTGTTTTTTTATGTCACACGGATTTCACAGATTGCACAGATAATGCTCGCCGATGGCAAACTCGGTTATAAGCAAATCTTCAAACTGCCTAACGAAAAATCTTCAAACTGCCTAATGAAAAATCTTCAAACTGCCTAATGAAAAATCTTCAAACTGCCTAACGAAATTATTTTATTATACTGTATTTCAAATATTTTTACTATTTTTGCGGCATGTTATAAAAATGCAAAATATGGAAGGAGAAAATGGCTATGTCAGACGGGTTGCCGATGCGCTTTTGGAGCTTCAGTTGGAAGCCGCCGGAGTGGTGTTGATAGAAGGCGCAAAATGGTGCGGCAAGACCACCACGGCTATACAACAAGCCAGAAGCGTGGTCTTTATGGACGAACCCAAACGCAAGGAAGAATATATGCGGTTGGCACAGACCGACATTGATGTGCTGCTGGCGGGCAACGCGCCCCGCCTGATTGACGAGTGGCAAAAAGCGCCGCAAATCTGGGATGCCTGCCGCTATATCGTCGACCGACGGGGCAAAGACGGGCAATTCATCCTGACCGGCAGCGCCGAACCCGCCGACCAAAGCAAATTAGAGCACACGGGTACGGGCCGTGTCGGGTGGGTTAGGATGAGGCCTATGTCGCTGTATGAGTCGGGAGAGTCGAATGGAAGCGTGTCGCTCGGCGAGTTGTTTGAGGGTCGTTTCAAGTCGGCGGAAGCGCACGAACTGAACTTGCGCGACTTGTGCTATCTCGTTTGTCGTGGCGGCTGGCCCAAAGCCATCGGCAAATCGGAACGCGCAGCATTGCGGCAGGCCTTCAACTATGTGGATGCCGTGGCCAAACGCGAGATTATCGAGGTGGATGCCGTACACCGCAGCGAAACCAACACGCGGCGGCTGTTGCGCAGCTATGCCCGACATCAAGCCACACAAGCCAGCAACGGCACCATCGTCGCCGACTTGAAAGCCAACGAAGGCGACATCTTAAACGATGCCACCGTGGCCTCCTATCTCAACGCCCTACGCAAGATTTTCGTAATAGAGGACATGGAGGCTTGGAACCCCAACCTACGCTCAAAGGCGGCCATCCGAACCACCGACACGCGCTATTTCGTTGACCCAAGCATTGCCACGGCCTCATTAGGCTTGGGCCCCAGCGACTTGATGAAAGACTTGAACACTTTGGGGCTGTTTTTTGAAACCCTTGCCGTGCGCGACTTGCGCGTGTATGCCGATGCCATCGACGGCAGCCTGTTCCATTACCGCGACAACAACGGCCTTGAGTGCGACAGTGTCTTGCACCTCCGCAACGGACATTACGGCCTGATTGAAATCAAGCTCGGCGGCGAAACGCTCATCGAAGAAGGCGCGGCCAATCTCAAACTGTTGGCCAAAAAGATTGACACGGGAAAGATGCCCGAACCTTCGTTCAAGATGGTGCTTGTGGGAACCGGCCAATACGCCTACCGCCGTGAAGACGGCGTGATGGTCGTGCCGATTGGGTGTTTGAAGTATTAGTAACCTGCTGCCATTGATAAAGCAGTCCTGACCTTACAGCGCACTATAAGCGGGCGAGAACGTGTCGCCTTGCGAAACGTCGCCCGTTGTGAGGCCTTTCTTCAGCCAGCGCGAGCGTTGGGCGCTGGTGCCGTGGTTGAAGGTTTCGGGCGCGGTGCGGCCGTAGGCTTGCTTCTGGAGGTAATCGTCGCCGATTTTGGCCGCCGCGTTGAGGGCTTCCTCAATGTCGCCGTCTTCGAGCGAGCCGAACATCTTGTTGTCGTTGTAGGCCCACACGCCAGCGAAGAAGTCGGCCTGCAATTCGAGGCGCACGCTCACTTCGTTAGATTTGGGTGTGTTGCGGCCATATTGCGCCATCTGCTGGTGCGCCTGACCCAAAATGCCGAGTTCGTTTTGCACATGGTGGCCCACCTCGTGGGCAATCACATAGGCGTAGGCGAAGTCGCCGTCGGCCCCTATTTGGCGTTTCATGCTCTTGAAAAACTCAAGGTCAAGGTAGACCGTGTTGTCGGCTGAGCAATAGAAAGGCCCGCCCGCCGAGGTTGCGTTGCCGCAGCCCGAGTTGACGGCATCGCTGTAGATGACCATCTTTGGGGCGTGGTAGGTGCGGCCCATTTTCTGGAACTCGCGCGTCCACACGTCCTCGGTGCCGGCGAGGATGCGCTTGCAGAACGTCATCAGTTCGGCATCCACTTGGCTGTAGTCCTTGCCGTCGTCGACATACTCAGTCGATGCGCCTTGTTGCATCTGTTCCATAACGGCACTCGGGTCGCCACCCATAAGGCTGATAATCAAATAAATGATAATGCCACCGATACCGATTCCGCCGGCAGCGGCAACGGTTTTCTTTCCACGGCGGTCTTCCACATTGGTGCTTTCTCTGCGTCCTTCTAATCTCATGGTGTTTTCGTTTTTTTAGGGTTAATTTGGGCAACAAAAATAGGAAAAAGTTCAAGAGAATTTCAAAATTTGGCGAAAAAGCGTAATTTTGCAATCCGATTGATACAAAAACAAAACCCACTAACTTGACCTTGCGGCCAGAGGTTAATGGGAATCAAGGCTGCAAAAATAGAGAAAAACTTTAAATTTGTTACCTTTTGATCAACAATTAAACAATTCAACAACCAACAATTCAACAATATGAAAACATTCGTCAACGACACCGAGGTGCGCACCTATTACGGCGCAAAGGTGAAATCAGTGGTGCTGGCCTACTGCCGCGCCAACCAACTTGAAACGAACCTCGAAAACGCGGAAGTGCGCGACGCCTACGGCAACATCATCGGTTTGGACGGCTCTTTGCGTGCCAACTCAAAAATTTATGTAAAATTCTGAAAACCATGAAGAAACTCTCCAAAACCACGCTGATGGCCTTGGCCGTCATGCTTTTCCTTTCGGCCTGCCAGCCCAAGGAGCAGAAAATCTACATCGTTTCCACCAACGACATGCACGCCAACATCGACAACTTCCCCCAAATGGCCGCCCTCATCGACAGCCTCCGCAGCGTCCATCCCGACCTGCTCCTCTTTGGCGCAGGCGACAACCGCTCGGGCAACCCCATCAACGACCGTTGCGACGAACCTGGCCGCCCGATGTGCGAACTGATGAACGCCGTCGGCTTCGACCTTTCATGCTTCGGCAACCATGAGTGGGACGGCGGCCCCATCGCCTTGCGCAACGTGCTCACTTGGGCCAAGTTCCCCTTCGTGTGCGCCAATGTCACCTTCGACGACACCTTGCAAATGCCCAATGTGTATCCTTACAGGATTTTTGAGCACAACGGACTGAAAATCGGTGTGATAGGTGGTATTCAGGTGGGCGAAAACGGCCTCCCCGACTTTCATCCGAGAAACTCAGGCGGCTCGCATTTCGATTCCATTACCAAAGTGTTGCCCAAATACATCAACGAACTGCGCGGCCAATGCGACCTGCTCTTCCTCCTTTCCCACTGCGGCTACGAGGACGACCGCGAAACCGCCGCCCAGTTCCCGCAATTGGACGCCATTTTCGGCGGACACAGCCACACGCGCGTGGCCGAGAAACAATTGGTCGGCGATGTGTTGGTCACACAAGCCGAGTGTAAGGT
Source organism: uncultured Bacteroidales bacterium (assembly GCA_947166105.1). Lineage (GTDB taxonomy): Bacteria > Bacteroidota > Bacteroidia > Bacteroidales > F082 > Limimorpha. The sequence goes on along the minus strand of CAMVCZ010000027.1, from coordinate 30,368 downwards.
CAAGTTTGTGAGCCTCAGCACCTTCACCCTTCGCAACGGCAAAGTGGTCGACAAAGATATGCAATTGCTTTCCATCAAGAACTTCCCGAAGCGCAACGCCGAGGTGAAGGCCCTGGTCGACAAATACAACAGCAACGAATACTTTTGCAGGGTAGTCGCCAACAACACTACGCCCGTCGCAAGCGCAGAATCGCTCGGATGCCTGATGACCGATGCCATCCGCTATACCACCGGTGCCGAAATGGGCTTCCAGAACCCGGGCGGCGTGCGTTTCGACACACTCTCGGTGCGCCCCGTCACGCTGAAAGACATCCTCGCCCTCGACCCTTTCGACAACGAAATCATCGCCTTCACCCTCAGCGGACAAGAAATCATCGACCTGATGAAAACATGCTTCACCACCGACAGAGGCCCGATTTATTGCTCAGGCTGCTCCTATACCTATAAGGTGGACGACAACGGCGAAATGACCGACCTCAAAGTGACTTTGGAGAACGGCAAGCCCTTGGACCTCAATGCAAAATACAACATTGTGATGAACAGTTACATGTCGTCAGTGTTCGACTTTGAGCACGAAGACGCGGGCCAATCCACTTTCAGGACATCCAACGAACTCTTGTTGGAATATTTGTCGCAACATCCTGAGATTGATTATGGTAGCACATCGCGTGTAACGGAAGAATAGAGCGGCAACTCCATCCAAACCGTGTCAACCGTATGTGCAGCCACAATGCCGTAGCCGCCGTTCACGTTGGTATACGTCTGGACAGGTTCGGCAAAGAACTGGTCTATCTCGCTGCCTTGTTCGCAGGTGTTCAGGTAGTAATAGTATTCCTTGCTGAGATGCTGCAAACTGACGGATATTTGGAAGAAATCCTCGTCGAAGTCTTCCCACAAGGTGAAATAAAGATAAAGCGGCAGCTTGATTTGGTATGACCTGCCATCGAAAAGCATGTCCGTGAACACGCCTTCGGGCCTCGACTGAAAATCGATGTTGATGTAATCATTGTCGGTGACATTGGCACCGAAAACAGGATCGTCGTATGACGTGCTGATGTAGAAACTGTTGCCACTATCATGGTGGGAATAGCCGCCGTTTTCTAAATGGATCTTGAAATAATCGGTCTGCCCGGGATTGGGGTCGGCGATTTCAACGGTCAGTTCCAATTGTCCCATAATCGTCCAAATCGTATCCCCCTCATATTCCTCAAACGACACCTCCCAAAGTTTGGTCTGGCAATCGCCGAGGCTCCATGTCACCGCATTGGGCACAGGACTTGTGAAACCTTCCACATCATCGAAACCATTGGCCGAGGCCGTGATTTTGACCACATCGCCTTCGTTGGGGCAATAACCGCTGACGAAAGCGGGAACTATCTTGTAAATAGGCTTCACGCTATCCATGTCAACGTATTCATAACCCGTCCAAACGGTGTCGGGTTGCCGTGTCAGTTCGCCGATGCGGTTGCCGTTCACATAAAGTGTAGCCACAACGTCATCAGGGGCTTGCATGTTGCTATCGTTGTCGAGGAAGAAGATGCTCTTGCTGATGTAAGCCTTCACGGGCTGTCCCGGCTCAACGATGCTGTTGATAACCAACTTCGGGTCGATTTGTTCGCCTTTGAACTCGATTTCCTTTTCGCAGGAAGAAAGGAGTATTGCGCTGATTAATAACAAAATAACTCTCTTTATATTTTGCTTGTTTTGAAGGTTTTGTGACATGATAATTCAGAATTTATAACTCAAACTAAATGAAGGAATGATGGGGAAAATACTGACTTGCATCAGTTTTTTCTCGGCTTGCTGGGTGGATTCGTCGTAAACATAGTCCGTATAGACGAGGAAGGGGTTGTTGTGGTTATAGACATTGTAAACGCTGAAGTTGAGGGTGAGCAAACCCGGATTCAACGGGAAGTGCATGTTGGCACCCAAGTCGAGGCGATGATAGTTGCCCATGCGGAAGTTGTTGCGTTCCAAGGCGTTGATGTGCTGGAATTCGCCCCAATCGTTGGGCAATCCTTCATAAACCTGCGTTCCGAGCGTGCCGCAATTGCCACTGCTGAAAACCCATGTACCGCTCAAGTCGAACTTGTCGCTGAACTTGTGCTGCACGGTGACGCTGATGTCGTGGCGACGGTCATATTTGGCCGGAAACACCTTGCCGCTATTAATCACCATGCCTTCGCGGTCGAATTGCCGCTTGGAATGTGCCCAAGTGTAGCCAATCCAACCTGTAGTCTTGCCAAACGAGCGTTGCACCAAAAACTCCACGCCGTAGGCCCAGCCTTTGCCCATGCAAACTTTCTCGTCCCATCGCTCCGAGGAGCCAAAAAACGACGCGCCGTCCTTGTATTCGAGCAAGTTGTCCATAGTCTTATAGTAGCCTTCTACCGAAATGTCGAACAGGCGCGGCAACTCGTAAAACGCCCCAACCGACCATTGATGCGCGTTCATCGGGACGATTTTCGCCGTGACGGGCACCCACAAGTCGGTGGGCAGGCTGAGGCTGCTATTCGACAGCAAATGAACATATTGCGTCATGTAGGCATAGCCCGCCTTCAACGAAAGGTTGGAGGCCAACATCAGGCTGGTGCTGACACGCGGCTGCACACTTTGATAAGTCTTGCCCTCAACGGTGAAAGTGGAATAATGCACGCCTGCGTTCACGCGGAAAATGTCGCCGAAAGTCATGTTGTCCTCGACGTAAAGAGCCGTTTCGTGAGCATACACATTCGGCGAACCCACGACGGTGTCAATCATGGCCTGCTGCCCTTCTTCCATCTTCATCGACTGCACCTCGGGGCGGAAAATATGGTAGGTGTAGTTGCCACCGAAACGGATTTCGTGGTTGGGCAAGGGCGTGTAGGCAAAATCAACCTTGGCCGTAAAGTCATTAATGCCCGACTTGTAGGCCATGTTGAACTCGTTTTTCGTTGAAGTGTTGGTGGGCAGATAAGTGTCTTCTTCCGTCAGATTCATGCCGAGGTTGTGGCGGTATTGCGTGTAGTTGACCGAAGCGTCCATGAACAGTTTTTGCGACATCACATGGTTCCAGCGCAGGGCGGCCACCTTATTGCCCCATTTCCAGTTGAGCTTGATGCGGTGAGTGTATTCGGTGTCATCGGCAATGAAGTCCTTGTTTTTCACGCCGAAATAGATGGCATCATCGCCGGTGTAGAAACTCAAATACAATCTGTCCTTGTCAGAAATCTTCCAGTTGAGCTTGCCGTTGAAATCGTAAAAATAATAGCCCACGCTCAATTTGCTGATTTCAGGCACACTCCACGAAGCAACCCAAAGGGCGGGCTTGATGAGCAGGTCGCCGTAGGTGCGGCGATACGACAGGTTGAACGACAGTTTGTCCTTCACAATCGGGCCTTCAAAGTTGAACTTCGACGAAATGAGGCCGATGCTGGCGTTGCCGTGGTATTTCTGCATGTCGCCTTCCTTCATGCGAATGTCGACCACCGACGAAAGACGGCCACCGAAATGCGCCGGGAAACTCCCTTTATATAAGGTGACGTTTTTAAGCGCGTCGGGATTGAAGACGGAGAAGAAACCGAGCATGTGATTGACGTTATAGACCGGCACACCATCGAGCAGAAGCAAATTCTCGTCGGGACCGCCGCCACGCACATACATGCCCGCCGAGCCTTCCGAACCGTTCTGCACTCCGGGCAGCAACTGAATGGCTTTCAAGACATCCGTCTCGCCAAACAAAGTCGGGATGCTTTTGATTTGCTGCACAGGCAGTTCCACCACACTCATCTGCGGGCTGCGGGCGCTCACCGTGGCTCGCGAGGCCTCCACGACCACTTCGTCCAAAGTGGTGTTGGTTTCGAGCATGAAGTTGAGGTTCGTGTTTTCCTTCAGGTCGAGGGTTTGGTTCTGTTGGGTATAGCCAACGTATGAGATTTGCAAGTCCACTTGGCCTTGGTTCAAAGTCAGCGTATAGAAGCCGTAACTGTTTGTGGCACAGCCTTTCCCTGAGTTCTTGTCGAAAATGGTCGCCCCGATGAGGGTTTCCTTGCTGGCGGCATCCATCACATAGCCACTGATGGTGCGTCGTTGGGCCAAAGCCGGCAAACAGGCCAACGCAAAGCCAATGACCATGAGCCATTGGCGGAAAAAATGGTGTTTCATTTCAATTCAAATGGTTTAAAACATTCGTTTTAACGGAGAGATGGGGGAATTATTGTGAGGCTACTGCCACAAAGGTTCCTGTCGCCAGCCTTTTGGGAAGCCCATAGCCGAAGGGCTGATTGTCGGATACTTGGCCAATAGTGCTTTCATGTCGGTGACGAAAGAGGTCTGCGGATCGATGCCGCGAAGCCAGTAGGCAATGCAGCACAGGATGGCGTAGAGGCTGTAAGGGGCAATGCCGCTCACATTAATCCATGCGTTGTGGAGCACAGGCGGAAGTTTAGGGATATTCGGATAATAACGATTCCAAACGCGAGCGTGATGGGCACAGTGATTGCGCAACACGGTAATGGCAACCATCCAACTCTCCAACGCCTCGGACTTCGATACCCCAAAACTGCGGGCAATGCGCTTCTTAGCAGGTGTATCATTGAAATTACGGTAGAGCCGCGTCAGACAGCCGAAAGACACCAACTCCAGCATTTTCCAAGCCGGAGGAAAATTCGCCGAGCCGTACTTCACCGTATGCGCCTTGATGAACTCCTCTTTTGACCGTTCCAACTCCCGTTGAAGTGTCGCTAAGTTCTCAGCAAACATCCGCTTGTCTATGGCCAGCGACGCATCAAGAAACCAGAATGGTCCGTGAGACAGTGAGAACTCATGGATGACACGCGACCGCAATGCGATTTCTATCCGTTGTACGGCACCAAACAGCAATTTGCGTAATTCCACATCGAATGTGTAGAGCGTGGCCACCTGCTCAAATGTAGAACCAGCACGAAACGAGCGGTCGGGTTGCTCAAAAATGCGCAGATAAGCAGCAAAGCGAAAATAACTGACATTGTTGAGAAACTGTTCGGCCTGCGTCAAGTCGTTGATAGTAAGAGCTCGTTGTTGCAAGGCAACGAGTTGGTCAGTGATGCTAAGGGCGGGTTTGATGTATTCCATAGTTTAATCATCCTCCATATACAAAAAGTTCCACCCTGGTACGCTGTTCGGCGGGAAGCGCGGGTGGAATCTGACGTTGCAAAAATACAAACATTTTCCCTTTCTGGAAACGTTTTGATGAAAATAATTCTTTTTCACCCTGAAAATCAATGAAATCGCACTTTGAATTTTTATGCTAAAAAAATAATTCTGTCAGCATAAAATTTTGGCTTTCCTTTCTCTAACCCCTAAACCCTAAACAATAGTTCGGCTGCCATGGAAATTAATAAATCGTCTGCCACGGTGTGACAGCCCTACAACTCTAAACTCTAAACCCTAAACTCTCAACTATTCAAGAATCCAGTCAGCAGCTGCCTCGATTACAATGTCAACGCCTTGCGCGGTGCAGGCAGGGTCTAACAAGACGCGCACATCAGGCGGCACGCCGTTCTCGTAGTTTCGGCCATCGATGGCAAGGGTGCGAGTCGTACTGAAACGATAGGTCCACCCGTTGGGCAATACACCGCCATTGGGCAAGCCAAGACCACCGCCAGAGTAATCGCCAAACAAACGAATGTTGTCGTAAGCCATCGTGCAAATGGCAAAAAACGAGGTCGCGCTGTAGGAGCCACGGTCAATGAGCACTGCCACGGGCTTGGTGTAGGCGTTGTGCTTCCCTAAAAGGCTGCTGTCGGCGGCATATACCGTCACGGCATCGGCAAAGGCATCATGCGCAGGTCCCGATTTCGCTTGGCATTGATACAAAGGCTGCTTGTGGTTGTAGAAAATGCTAAGCAAAGCAGCAATGTTGCTGATGCTGCCGCCACTGTTTTGGCGCAAGTCGATGACCATACCCTTGCAGTTCTTGTAACGGTTCACCAAATACTTCAAACTTCCCTCGCTGATGTAGTCGCTGAACGACGAATAGCGGATATAGGCCACCGCGCCGTTACGGATGGCATTGTGCATAAAACTCCCCGTAGTGTGATGATTGACAGTCAAATAGTTTAGCAAAACAACGTTTTCGTCTATGTTTTTCTCCGCATACATCTTGTAATACACCGAGTCGTTGCGCGACACGTCGAAGCCTGCAATCAGGTTGGTGTGACCGTCCTGCAAGGTGTTGAGCATGGCGGCGCACACGCGGAAAAGGCTGTCATTCGACATATTGTCGTTCACCATCGGGCGATACACTTCGCGCACCGAGTCCCAATCCATGTTTTTCACATCGAAAAAAGCATATTGCTGGTCCACTTGGTTCCAAAGGTAGTCGAACACATTGACGGGGTTCGAGGGTTCGTCTTGCTCCATGAAGGCACGCTCACAAGAGGTGAAGGCGAAAGCCAAAACGATGAGGATAAATGGTTTTTTCATAGTTTCAATCAATTGATTCTGAACATAAAGGATAAGTTGAGGCTATGGAGGGCATTGTCGTAGCGATAGGTGCCTTTTTTGCCCGTGCTGAGGTAGTTCCAACGATAGGCGAGACCGATTCGGTTGTCGTTGGGAAGGTTCAGGAAAAGACCCAATTCGGTGGCAGCACCCGAGAAGAATTTGGCAAAAGTCTCGCTGCCCTCCAACCAGTCATCGTTGTTGATGGTCGGGTTGCCGATGTAGGCAAAGCCCGGACGGTTCACGGCGCCCACCAAAGGCAGGCTCAGTTTGGCATAGGCAGTCAGCAGGTTACGCAAATTATACATACCTTCGTGGATGTAAGCGAAAGGATATTCCACCAACCCCGTAGCACAAAGGTTGCCGAATAGGGAAATGCTCGACGAGGCGTTCATCAAAGCGGGAATCTCCTTGTTGTCCATAAAGCCTTGCAGCGTGCCGCCCGCCCAAAAACTGAAACGCTTGACGATGGCGCATTGGTAAAGGAACTCGGCAGAAAGGCTGACATTATATGCCGTTCCTGACACTGAGGCAAGCGAGGTATAAAAGCCTTGTCCTTCGACATTCACTCGGCAGCGTTCCCACTCGATGGTGACGCCGGCTTGCACATTCGCGCCGAAGCCGGTATAGCGGAACGGGATGGTGCCTTTGTCGAAACATTCGGCATAATTCGCGCCCACCGACAAGTCCAACCAAATGGGCACTTTGCTCTTACAAGGGTTGTACATGTGTGGCTCCAACGGTTGGAATTCTTGGGCGATTATGGGGATACCTGTCGAGTCTTCGCGGGAGGGTTGTTGGGCGAAGGTTTGTGTTGCCAACAGGAAGATAGACAATAGGATAAGATGTTTGAAGTTCATGGTTACTCAAAAACGATGTGATTTCAGCCCGCGAAGATACCGTATTTTCGATTTCGTCGACATCATTTCAACAAGAATTGCTATTTTTGCAGCCATGAAAGCGAATGTCATAGCAGAACAGACCTTATTTCCCGAGTTGTTTCAAACCGAAGAGAGCACAAACACGACAACCTTTCAGGACAATATGAAGTTGCCTGTGCATCGTTGGTATAGATATACCGCCGGGTTTTCGGGCGCATGGGTCGGCCAATTGATTGAGCAAGAGAAAACATTTGGACGTCATAACATCATCGATCCTTTTGCCGGTTCGGGCACAGTCATGGTTGAAAGCATGATGCACGGGGTGGATTCATACGGAGTGGAATCGAATCCATACGTTTATAATATAGCCCAGGCAAAGTTGCAATGGAAATATGAAAAGGTGGATGAACTTAAGAAAAAATGCATCGATGTGCTAACAAATGCACAACGAATGGAGGTCGAAAAGGAAGACTATCCAGAGTTAATCACAAAATGTTTCCCGTTGCCCACATTACACAAATTGGAGGCCTTGAAAATGGCGAGCGCAGAGATTTCGGACAAGGAGATAAGAAATTTCGTGTGGTTTATCATCACATCCATTTTACGCTCCACTTCACCTGTCGGCACAGCCCAATGGCAATACATCCAACCTAACAAATCAAAATCGAATGTTTTGGATCCTTTTGAGGCCTACCGCCGTAAGGTGACTGAAATATTCAGCGACATCAGGCAAGTGGAAGGGGTGTTTGGCAAAAGTTCAAATTCGGAGATGCTTCGCGAAGATGCCCGCGACATACAGGGGATTCCCGATGGTTGGGGCGACCTTGTCATTACCTCGCCTCCTTACGCCAACAATTACGATTACGCAGATGCCATGAGGTTGGAAATGCTCTTTTGGAATGACATCAGCAATTGGAAGGATTTGCAGGACAAAGTAAGCGTGAAACTCATCCGTGCTTGCACACAGCATGTGTCCACACTGAAAGATACTGCTCCAGAATACATTCAATCTCCGCTTTTGGCACCCATTCGAGACGAATTGGAGGAAAAGTTTACCTTGCTACAAGCCGAGCGCGAAAACCACGGCGGAAAGAAAAACTACCATTTCATGGTTGCCGCCTATTTCTACGACATGGCGCAGGTGCTCAATTCGCTTTATCGGGTCACAAACCAGAACGCAAAAATGTGTTTTGTTATTGGCGACTCAGCACCATACGGGGTTTATATTCCTGTTGATGAATGGCTTGGCAAGTTGGCGCAAGCATCAGGCTTCAATGATTATACTTTTGAAAAACTCCGTGACAGGAATATCAAATGGAAAAACCGAAAGCACCGTGTCCCACTAAAAGAAGGCCGGCTTTGGATTAACAAATAAAACACTCAAACAATGGCAAAATCAGAAGCACATACATTAGGGGAGTTCATCGGTACCTTTTTCGAGGATTTGATGAAGAAACCAATCATGGAGTTTGCAAAGAAGAACAATCTTTATTTTGACACATACGGAAAACGCCCGGCAAGACCCTCGAAAAAACTCACATGGGAGGACATCAACGGCAGCAAGCATGACCTTGATTTCGTTTTGGAAAAAGGTGGAACCGATGAAGTTATCGGCGTTCCTGTCGCATTCATTGAACTGGCTTGGCGACGCTACACCAAACACTCCAAAAACAAGGCACAGGAAATAGCTGGTGCGATTAATCCCATTTGTCAGAAATACAGATGCGTTAAACCTTTCAAGGGTGCTATCCTTTGTGGTCATTTTACCGACAACTCCCTTGAGCAAATGAAAAAGGACAACTTTTCTGTTCTTTACATCCCTTTCAATAAACTTGTGGCTGCCTTCGCAAAATACGGTTTTGACATCGACTTCGACGAAGACACCAAAGAAGCAGATTTCAGGAAAAAGAATGTGGCTCTTGCCAAACATACCAACCAGCCAAAACTACAACTTGTTAGGGATGAACTTCTTTCCTCTTGTGCCGTAGAAATCAACAATTTCCTGCACGAACTTGAATCGTCTTATAATCGAAAAATAAAGTCCATTTGCATACTCCCTTTGCACGGTGTTCGCATGGAAGTGACCGATAAGGACTCTGCCGTAACATTCATAAACAATTACACTTCTTTGCCCGACAACCATCAACTGGAATACTTTGAGATCATTGTAACCTACAACAATGGTTCTGATATACAATGCCATTTCAAGGAGAAAGAAGAAGTCATTGATTTTCTGACCAATAAAATATAAGATTACAAAAAAGGGGAAGTGGTTATGATACAAGTAGATAGGATTTACATTGTTACTCGCTTTTATATTTCCATAACTGGTAGCAATTCAAATGGTGACTCTGATTGCGAAGTGTTTTGCGAAAAAAGAAAAGCAGAACAATTATTTCATAAATGGCACGACGAGGAACTGGATTGCAGGAAAGAGTCGGATTGTGGATACGAGATTTATATTGATACTTATGAAAAATTCCATTGCTCTTGGGATGATGATAAAGAAATGGTTTTTATTGCATTGACAGAACAAGAATTGAAGAAACCAATTTGATAAGAAAAACATGTTACTTTTCAGTTTGTTTTAAAAACAGAAAAAATACTACTTTTGCACCCGTTTTAAAATATCAACATCATGGAATCAACGAACAAACACTTCAAGCGTTACACGGTAACCACTGCACTTCCTTACGCCAACGGCCCCGTCCACATCGGTCACTTGGCCGGCGTTTATATCCCTGCCGACACCTACGTCCGCTATCTCAGGATGCGCGGCGAGGAGGTCTTGTTTGTCGGTGGTTCCGACGAGCACGGCGTTCCGATTACCATCAAGGCTGAAAAAGAGGGCGTTACGCCTCAAGATATTGTGGATCGCTACCACGGCATCATCAAGAAATCGTTTGAGGAGTTGGGCATCAGCTACGATATTTACTCGCGCACTTCTTCAAAGATGCACCGCGCCACGGCGCAAGAGTTTTTCAAGAAACTCTATGATGAGGGCAAGTTCATCGAAAAGGAAACCGAACAATATTTCGACCCTGAGCGACAGAAATTCCTGAGCGACAGATATATAGTCGGCACTTGCCCGAAATGCGGTGCCGATGGTGCCTACGGCGACCAATGCGAGAAATGCGGCTCTTCTTTGAGTCCCGACGAATTGATTAATCCCCATTCGCAACTCAGCGGCGCAGCCTTGGTGAAAAAGCCAACCAAGCACTGGTATCTGCCTTTGGACCAATACGAAACGTGGCTCCGCGAGTGGATTCTCGAAGGCCACAAGGAATGGAAACCCAATGTTTATGGTCAGGTGAAAAGTTGGCTCGATGGCGGTTTGCAACCTCGCGCCGTCACCCGCGACTTGGACTGGGGCGTTCCCGTTCCGCTCGAAGGTGCCGACGGCAAGGTGCTTTACGTTTGGTTCGATGCGCCGATTGGCTACATCTCGAACACCAAGGAGATTTGCGAACAGCGCGGCGAGGACTGGGAAAAATGGTGGAAAGATCCCGAAACCAAGTTGGTGCATTTCATCGGCAAGGACAATATCGTGTTCCACTGCATCATTTTCCCCTGTATGATGAAAGCCTACGGCGACTACATCATGCCTGAAAACGTGCCCGCCAACGAGTTTCTCAACCTCGAAAACGACAAGATTTCGACCTCGCGCAACTGGGCCGTTTGGCTGCACGAATATTTGCAGGAATTTCCTGGGAAACAGGATGTTTTGCGCTATGTCTTGACCGCCAACGCCCCTGAGACCAAGGACAACAACTTCACTTGGAAGGACTACCAAGACCGCAACAATAATGAACTTTTGGCCATCTTCGGCAACTTCGTGAACCGCACTTTGGTTTTGACGCACAAGTATTATGAAGGTGCCGTTCCTGCCTTGGCGAACCTCAACGAGGCCGACCAAGCCGCCATCGCCGAGATGAACGCCTACCCGAAGAAAATCGGCCATTTACTTGACACTTACAAGTTCCGCGAAGGCCTCAACGAGTTGATGAACTTGGCCCGCCTCGGCAACAAGTATCTCACCGACAATGAGCCTTGGAAGCAAATCAAGACCGACCCCGAAAGGGTGAAAACGGTGATGACCGTGTCGTTGCAAATCGTGGCGCATTTGGCTATCTTGAGCGAGCCATTTCTGCCTTTCAGCGCGAAAAAGTTGCAGCAAATGATTGGTCTCGAAGTGAAAGGTTGGAACGATGCCGAAAACACCGTTTTGCTGCCCGAAGGACACGTCATCAACCAGCCCGAACTGCTGTTCGAGAAGGTCGAGGATAGCGTGGTGGCTGCCCAATTGCAAAAGCTGGAAGACACCAAGAAGGCCAACGAACTGAACGCTTGGAAACCCAATGACATCAAGCCGACCGTCACTTTCGACGACTTTATGAAGGTCGATATTCGCGTGGGTACCATCCTCGAATGTCAAAAGGTGCCAAAGGCCGACAAACTCTTGCAGTTCCTCATCGACGATGGTATGAACAAGCGCACCATCGTGAGCGGTATCGCCAAGTATTACACTGAGCCTGAGAAACTTGTGGGCAAGCAAGTGTGCTTCATCGCCAACTTCGAGCCGCGCAAGTTGAAGGGTGTGGTGAGCGAGGGTATGATTCTTTCCGCTGAGGACAAGGACGGTCGCCTTGTGTTGCTCACACCGAGCGATTTGGTCGCGGCGGGGTGCAGCGTAGGTTAATAAGCAGGGACTCACGTCGCCTGCTTACTGATATGTCACCCCTACGGGGTTCATTGGAAATCGAAATACCTATTTTAGGCAGGGGTTTACACCGCCTGCCTATTTTCTTTCGTCCCTACGGGACTTTTTTATACTTTTGCAATTCACAAACACCTCATTTCCATGAAAACTAAACATCTTTATTTGCCTCTGCTTCTTTTGGTGTGCTTTGGCTGTGGCGAACAACCAACCGCCACCGAAGAACTCACCATTGACTACCTCCAATACGTCAATCCCATCATAGGAACCAACGGGATGGGGCACACTTTTCCAGGGGCTTGTGCGCCCTTCGGCATTGTGCAACTAAGCCCCGACACAGACACTGTGCCGCACAACATTGACGGCAAATATCAGCCTCGTGTGTATGAGTATTGCGCTGGTTATCAGCATAAAGACAGCACCATCGTGGGGTTCAGTCACACCCATTTCAGCGGCACGGGCCATTCCGACTTGGGTGATATTTTGGTGATGCCTGTCACGGGTGAAATCAAATTCAATCCGGGGACGCAAACCGACCCCGATGCGGGTTATCGTTCCCGTTTCAGCCACGAAACCGAGAAAGCTGTGCTGGGCTATTACGAAGTGTTTTTGCAAGATTACGGCATCAAGGCCCAACTGACCGCCACGGAACACGCTGGCATTCATCGTTATACATATCCCAAAGGTCAAGATGGGAGCATCATTTTGGACTTGCAGCACGGTATTTACAATTATGACGGCAAGACTTTGTGGGCCAACCTTCGCGTGGAAAATGACACTTTGCTGACAGGCTATCGCATCACAAATGGCTGGGCAAGAACGAATTACACCTACTTTGCCATCAGTTTCAACCAACCCATTGCCGATTATGGCTACCGCGAGTTGCAGAAGCCCAAATACAACGGAATGTGGGGCAAGTTTGATGTCAAGCATAATTTCCCAGAAATGACGGGGCGCAAGATTGTGGCCTATTTCACTTTCAATCAGCCTGAAACTTTGGAGATGAAAGTCGCCCTTTCGGCCACGAGCACCGAAGGAGCTTTGCGCAACCTTCACGCCGAGACCGATGGGCGCAGTTTTGAGCAACTTTTGGCCGAAACCCAAGCCAAATGGAACAAGGAACTGTCTATCATTCAAGCAGATGGAACAGAAAACCAAAAGGCGATGCTTTACACTTCACTCTATCACACGATGATTAATCCGTCCGTCTATATGGACGTGGACGGCCAATATCGCGGCATAGACCACAACATCCATCGGGCCGAAGGCTTCACGAATTATACTGTTTTTTCGCTTTGGGACACCTACCGTGCCTTGCATCCGTTGTTCAATCTTTTGCAGCCGCAGCGCAATGCCGATATGGTGGCTTCGATGTTGAAACACAGCGAGCAAAGCGTCCACGGACTGCTGCCCGTTTGGTCGCATAATGGCAACGAGAACTGGTGTATGATTGGCTATCACGCCGTTTCTGTTTTGGCCGATGCTTACACGAAAGGCGTTGCAAACCAGAAAGATGCGATGTTGAAAGCGATGCAAAGAAGTTCCACCTGTCCGTATTATGTCAACCTTGACGACTACCAGCGGCTCGGCTATGTGCCTTTTGACAAGAACAGCGGTTGCGTTTCCGTGACTTTGGAATACGCCTACGACGACTGGGCCATCTATCAAGCCGCGCTGAAGGCTGGAAACCAAGAATTTGCGGAGCAATACAAGCAACGCGCCGCCAATTGGCGCAACACTTTCGACACCCGTTTGGGCTTCGCCCGACCCAAGATGAGCGATGGCAGCTGGAAAGAGCCTTTCAGCCTGTTAGACACTGAAGGTGAGGGCTTTGTGGAAGGCAACTCGTGGGTGTATTCGTTCTATGTGCCGCACGATGTGAAGGGTCTCATCAAGGCGATGGGCGGCGATGCGCAGTTCATCCACAACTTGGACACCTTATTTATAATGCACCTGCCCGCCGAGTTTTTTGAGCACACAGAGGACGTGACCGAAGAGGGCCTGATGGGCTGCTACAACCACGGCAACGAACCAGCGCACCATATCGCCTACCTATACAACTGGACCTCAATGCCTTACAAAACACAATACTGGCTGCGCGAGATTATGAACCGCTTCTACAAAAACAACATCGACGGGCTTTGCGGCAACGATGACTGCGGCCAGATGTCGGCGTGGTACATCTTCTCCGCGATGGGTTTCTACCCCGTTTGTCCGGGCAGCGACCAATATGTGCTCGGTGCGCCTTATCTGCCTTATCTGAAAGTACGTTTGGGCAACGGCAAGACCTTGGAAATCAAGGCTCCGAAGGTGAGCGATGAGAACCGTTATGTGCAAAAAGTAACACTCAACGGACAGGAAATCAGCCAATTGTATCTAACACACGCCCAGCTGATGCAAGGCGGGGAACTCGTCTTCGAGATGGGTTCTGAGCCGAATTTAGAGCGTGGTTTGAGGGCTGAGGACAAGCCTTATTCGATGACGGATTGAATGTAGGGCTGTCACAATGTGGCCGCCTCACAACAAGAAAATTTCCTATTTTTGCAAAAATTTTGAACAATGAACATAGCCGCATTGGTTTCGGGTGGAGTGGATAGCTCCGTTGTGGTGCCGCTTCTGAAGGAACAGGGCTACGACCCGCATATCTTCTATATCAAGATTGGTATGGAAGGCAAGGAGGATTTGTCGAGTTGCCCATCGGAGGAGGATATTGAGATAACGACCTATATAGCAAAGAAATACGGTTGCAAATTTGATATTGTCGATTTGCAGCACGAGTATTTCGAAACCGTCGGGAAATACACGATGGAGATGGTGCGCAAGGGCCTCACGCCCAACCCCGATGTGATGTGCAACCGCTGGATCAAACTCGGCGCCTTCGAGGAAAAGGAAGGCCACAATTTCGACAAAATCGCGACGGGACATTACGCCCGCTCGTGGGAGGACGAAAACGGCATCTTCTGGCTCGGCACGGCTGCCGACACCTTCAAGGATCAGACTTATTTCTTGGGTCGCATCACCTACGCGCAACTCTCAAAGGTCATCTTTCCCATCGGCGACATTCCAAAGCCCGAGGTGCGCCAATTGGCAGCAAAATACAAGCTTCCCAGCGCAGAACGCCACGATAGCCAAGGGATTTGTTTCTTGGGAAAGATTAATTACAACGACTACATCCGTGAATATCTCGGCGAAATGCCCGGCGACATCGTTGAACTGGAAACGGGCAAGAAATTAGGCCGTCACAAGGGTTTTTGGTTCCACACCATCGGGCAGCGCAAGGGCTTAGGTCTCAGTGGCGGGCCGTGGTTTGTGATAAAGAAGGACATCCCGAACAATATCGTCTATGTGTCGCAGGGCTACGACCCGATTTCGCAATACACCAACATCATCCCCTTGGGCGACTTGCAACCGATGAACCCTGCCTTGCAGTTCGTTGACGGTCAGCGGGTTCGCTTCAAGATACGGCACCAGCCAGAGTTTACCTACGGGACGTTGCACCTCACGGAGCGCGGTGCCGACATTGAGTCGGAGGTGGCCATTTCGGGCGTGGCACCAGGGCAGTTTGGGGTGGTTTACCACGAGGTGGAGCCGTTTGTGGTGGGGAGTGGGGTGATTTGTGAACCTAAAACTAATTGGCTATGAACACCATCAACAACCGCATCCTATACGAAGACAACCACCTCATCATCGTCAACAAGTTGCCCTCCGAAATCGTGCAAGGCGACAAGACGGGCGACAAGTGCCTGCTCGACGACGTGAAGGAATACATCAAGGAAAAGTACGAAAAGCCGGGCAACGTCTTCGCCGGCCTCGTCCACCGTATCGA
Source organism: uncultured Bacteroidales bacterium (assembly GCA_947166105.1). Taxonomy (GTDB): domain Bacteria; phylum Bacteroidota; class Bacteroidia; order Bacteroidales; family F082; genus Limimorpha. The sequence continues at coordinate 14,482 of CAMVCZ010000027.1, read as the reverse complement.
CCGTCCCGTGAGCGGCGCAGTAGTGTTCGCCAAGACGAGCAAGGCCCTCTCGCGGATGACCGTCAAGGTGAAAGACCGCGACTTCCGCAAGACTTACCTCGCCCTCGTGAAAAACCATCCGCCCAAGCAAGCCGATGTGTTAGAGGACTTTATCGTGAAAAACGAGAAGATGAACAAGTCGTTCATTGTTCCTGAAGGGACGAAAGAAGCCAAATTAGCACGGCTGAGTTATCGCGTTATTGGAAAATCGGAAACTTTTTATCTGCTTGAAGTCGAGTTGTTTACGGGGCGGCATCACCAAATCCGTTGCCAGTTGGCACACATCGGTTGCCCCATTCGTGGCGACTTGAAATACGGTTATCCGCGCAGCAACCCCGACGCTTCCATCAGCCTGCACGCTTGGCGCATCGCATTTGAGCATCCCGTTTTGAAAACGCAAATTGAGGTGACGGCACCCTTGCCAGAGATTTCGCCTTGGACGGCATTTGAACAATCAATGGAAAAGGCGCATCCTGTGTGATGCGCCTTTTCAAGTTTTGACTTACCTGCGGCCATTCCCTGTACCGCTTCTGGTGCCTGCTTTGTTGCTCGTTCCAGTGGAGCGGCTTCCACTTGAACTTCCCACTCGGCTTGAGTTGCCCGTACCATTGGTGCTGTTGCTGCTGGTCGAGTTGTTCACACGGCTGCCAGAGTTGGTCTTGCCCGTGCGTGGGCTTGAGTTGGTGGATGTTCCGCTGGGGCGGTTAGTGCTGCTCGGACGGCTTACATTGCCGCTGTTGCCCGTGCGACCGCTGTTGCTGCCGTTGCCCGAAGGCGTGCTGGGTCTGACACTGCTGCTCGAACCTCCATTGTTGGGTGCATTGGTTACTGAGCCTATCGAAGTACCGCTGTTGGCGTTGCCGTGGCTCATGCTGCCGCCGTTGGCTTTCGGCCTGACCGTTGCAGTAGGTGCAGGCGCATCGTTGTTGGGCTTCGGCTCGGGTTTGTTGTTCCAGTCGTGGGTGGCAGGATAACCGCCGTTATTGTGATGGTAGCCGTAGGTGTGGTGCATCGGATCCATCGGGGGAGGCATTCCGGGGCCAACGGGCATCGGCGGGCGGAAACCGTCGTAGTAGTAGCGGTAGTGACCGGGGCGGTGGTAATAGCGCACTCGCGGCCCGATATGAATCACCACCCAAGGCTCGGTGCGAGGTCCATGCCAACAGAAACGGATAGGCTCGAAGTATTCGAAGGTGGTGAAACTGTAGAGTTCGCGACCCATCGAGTAATAAGGCATGAGCGTGTAGGCAATGTGACGGTCGATGGCGTAGCAAGGAATCTCAATGGCGATTCTCTTGATGCGACCAGGACGCACTTTCACATATTTTTCGGCATAGCGGGTGCCGTAATCAGGGTTGAGGAAGATGCAGATGTCGCCCCTATAAGTGTAATCGCCAATGTTTTCCACGTCGTAGTAGACCGTGATTGAATTGTGGTTGTACACCATCACCGGCTGTGATACCAAGGCGAGTTCGGGTGGATAACCGGCGGCTTTTGCTGCGATGGCTCCCGTCACCAACAGGAGGGTCATCAGGATGTTCTTGGCTTTCATAGTTGTGATTTTTTTGAGGGTTTGACTTCTTTTATTTGCGTTCACCCTCTTCAACTACCAAAACCGTGCCACAATTTTGGCCATGCGATGCTAATAACGGTCATTGCAAAAACAACATTTTTTCCTTCAAGCAACTTGTATTTTCCAACAATTCCTTATTTTTGTGGTCTTAAAAATCATATTAAACATAATACCATGGACTTAACCAACATCTTAGGTGCTTTGACGGGCAACGATGCCGTCGGCACAATCGCAGAAAAATTCAACCTCGACTCGAAGCAAGTGTCTTCGGTCATCACTAATGCTTTGCCGTCCATCATGGGCGCGATGCAGCAGAACGCCTCCACCGAAGGCGGTGCGGCAGCCTTGGCCAAGGCCTTGGGCGACCATGCCGGCAATGCGGGCAACATCATCAGCAACCTGAAGGGTGCCGACCTCACCGACGGCTCCAAGATTCTGGGCCACATCTTCGGAGGCAACCTCACCAATGTGTTGGGCGGCATCTCTCAAAAGACAGGTGTTGCTTCCAATGCAGTGAGCAACATCCTCGCCTCCATTGCCCCGAGCATCCTCGCCCTCTTGGGCAAGCAGAACGGCAATTCGGGCGCGGCTGGCCTTGCTGGTTTGCTGGGTGGCCTCCTCGGTGGCGGTCAGCAAAGCGGCGGCCTCGGCAGCATCCTCGGCGCAGCCATGAAGGACAAGGACGGCGACGGCAAGCCCGACATCCTGGGCGGCTTGGGAAGCCTGTTCGGGAAGTAAACCCTATTTGAAAAGAAGATTTTCCACACCATTATGAAAAGCGATTCATCATGCAAAAAAGCAGTATGCGCTGTCCTATCCGTTCTTTTCCTGAGCGTCATGTGGACAACGCATCTGAATGCACAAGAAGTTTTCCCCGTAGGGAGTTTTTATTACCAAATCAATGATGACGGTGTTTCCGTAACGATTATGAGCCATATCGACGGCCCTTCAGCGACTGGTGAGATAAGCATCCCGACAAGCATCAGTTATAATGGGAACAACTATGCCGTGACCAGGATTGGAAAAAACGCTTTCATATCGTGCGGAAGCCTGACAGGTCTCTTGACCATTCCCAATACTGTGACCTATCTCGGTGAAAACGCATTCTTGGGTTGCAGCGGATTGACTGGATTAGACCTTGGCAACTCCGTGGACACCATAGCATCCGCAGCATTTTATGGCTGCAAAGGTCTTACTGGCTCACTGACTATTCCCAATTCGGTGAAGGTCATGGAGACGGCTTCATTCTATGGTTGCAAGGGTTTTACCGGCTCGCTGACTATCGGAAACGGTTTGGAACGCATCGATAAGGCGGCGTTTTATAGGTGCAGCGGTTTTTCCAGTTTGGATCTCGGCGAGGCAGTGACATCCATCGGCACTTCTGCCTTTTGGGGTTGCAAAGGTTTCACCGGTTCCCTGACCATCCCTAATTCCGTGACCAGTATTGAGCCAAATGCGTTCAACAATTGCAGCGGTTTCACTGACACGCTGACTCTTGGAAGCGCATTGGAAAGCATTGGTGGAATGGCATTCTATCAATGCAGTGGCTTTGCTGAAGTCGTTTCCTTGGCAACGGTACCGCCTGTGTTTTCATTCGATGAGGTGTTTGAGGGCTTCACCTGCACAACGCTCACCGTACCTTGCCAATGCATCCCTGCCTACCAAAACTCGGATTGGCATGGCTATTTCACCACAATCGTCGACGATTGTAATTCTGTACAAGAACTTGATGAACAGACAGTAACCGTCTATCCCAATCCGACCAGCGGGACAATCCAAATTGAGGCTGAAAACATCGAAGCCATCAGCATTTACAATATGTTGGGTGAAAGGTTGTTTGAGACTTCAGCAAGTGGCAACAACGTTGTCTACGATTTCAGTCCTTATGAAGCAGGTGTTTATATCGTCAAAATCCAAACAAAGAAAGGGCTTTTGACAAAACGGGTTTTGGTAAAAGGCAAATGAAAAAAGGCGGTCACATCAGCGACCGCCTTTTGTTTTATTCCACAATCGTCATCTCCTCAATCAAGTGCCCTGCACCAGCAAACTTGTCGATGATGAAAAGCACATAGCGAATGTCGACGCTGATGTTGCGGCAGATGTCGGGGTCGTAGATGAGGTCGCTCATCGTGCCTTCCCAGCAACGGTCGAAGTTGAGGCCCAAGAGCTGTCCTTCGGCGTTCAGAATCGGGCTGCCCGAGTTGCCGCCAGTGGTGTGTACGCTCGCTGTGAAGGCAACGTGCATCTTGCCGTCCTTGTCGGCGTAGCGGCCATAGTCCTTATTATTAAAGAGTTCCTTCAGGCGCGGCTCCACCACATAATCATAAATGTCGGGGTTTTCCTTCTCCATGATGCCTTCAAGCGTGGTGAAATGCTTGTAGGTTTTTCCGTCTTGCGGCTTGAAGCCTTCCACTTTGCCGTAGGTGACGCGCAGCGTGAAGTTGGCATCGGGGAAGAGGCGCTTCTCAGGCTGCATGTCCATTTGACCTTTCATGTAGATGCGTTGCAGGCGGTCGATGTTGGTGTTGATTTCCGAAATGTGGTCGTAAACCTCGTTGCGGTAGAACCCGATGAGGCTTTGATACACCTTCAAAGCGGGGTCGTTGGCCAATTTCTTGGCTTTGTTGGCCTTGAAGTTGTCCAAGAAATCATTCACTTTGGCCTCGTCGGTAAACATCGACTTGTTAAACAGGTTGTCGACATAACTGTCCACGTCCTTGATTTCGTTGAGGAAAGCCGGACGGAAATCGGCGGATTGGGCCTTCAAGTATTCGTTGAGCAACATGGCGGCCACTTCGCGGTCAATAGGTTCGTAATAGTCTTTGAAGAAATTGGCGGAAGCCGTCTTCAACGAAGCAATCATCTTGTCGATTTCCTCTTGCGGTGTGTCTTTGGTCACTTCGGAAAGGCGGGCGAAACGTCCGGCAAAGTTGATGAGTTCAATACGCAGTCCGGCCTCGGCCAAATAGGTGTAAGCCAACTCGTAAGGCTTCAAATCATAATAGTTTTTCTTGAAGTCTTTCAGCAGGTCGATGTACATGTAGCGGTTGCGTGCGCCCAATGCCCATTCCTGAAAGTCCTTCTCGAAGGCGCGTTTTTTCTCCACGCCGTGGAAGTGGTTGATGCCCTCGGTCACGCCCATCCATTTCTTCCAGCCGTTGCCGATGTTGGCGTGTTTGGCGGCGTATTGGATGCGCACCTTGGGGTCTTGCTCCTGATATTTGTTGTAGATGTCGAGCACCTTGCCGCGTAAGTCAACCCTGATGGGGTCGATGAGGTTGGCCTCTTGGTCGACGGCCACGGCGGGCAAGTATTCGTTGGTGTGGGCAGGATAGCCGAACACGAAGGCGAAGTCGCCTTCCTCGGCACCTTTCAGGGAAATTTCGAGGTGCTTGGCGGGCTTGTAAGGCACATTGTCCTTGCTGTAGTCGGCTGGGCGACCGTCCTTGTCGGCATACACGCGAAACACGCTGAAGTCGCCCGTGTGGCGGGGCCAAACCCAGTTGTCGGTGTCGCCGCCAAACTTGCCGATGTTGCTCGGCGGGCAACCCACGAGGCGCACATCGGTATAGACCTCGTTGAGCATGAGATAATACTCATTGCCCAAGAAGAAAGGCTCGATTCTGACCTTGTATTGGGTCTCTTTCTCAATCTGTGCCTTGATTTTCTTCATGTTTTCGTCAATCTTGGCCTTACGCTCGTCTTCGGGTGTGTCGATGGTGATGCCTTCAAGCACTTGCTTGGTCACGTCGCGCATCTCGCGGAGGAAAATGACGCTGAGACCAGGGCAAGGCAGTTCCTCGCCACGGTTCATGGCCCAAAAGCCGTTGGTGAGGTAGTCGTGCTCAACTGAACTGTGTTTTTGGATGTAGCCGTAGCCGCAGTGGTGGTTGGTGAGCAGCAGGCCTTGGTCGCTGACGATTTCGCCTGTGCAGCCTCCGCCAAAGAGCACGATGGCGTCTTTCAGGCTACTGTGGTTGATGCTGTAGATGTCTTCAGCGGTGATTTTCATGCCCATTTCCTGCATTTCCTTCTCGTTGTATTGCAGCAACATGGGAATCCACATGCCTTCGCCGGCCTTCGCTATGCCGACAGAAAGCGTGAGGATGAGGGTGATAAGTAATGATAAACGTTTCATTGGATGTTGAATTGTTGATTGTTTAAATGTTTAATTGTTGGGGCAAAAATAATCAATTCTTTGATACGCTCAAAATTTCCATGTTTTTGTTTCGTTTTGACGGCAGGGGTTCCATAACATTCCACCCCTGCCTACGAACAGGTATTTCAATCCCAAAAATAAAACCAACTCACCACACGGCAAAACACCTCGCGCCACCAAGCCTGTTTCAGTTCGAGGTCGACGTCTTTGGTGCGGCTGCGGAACACGTTGAAATTGTAGAAAAAATTGTGCGACCGCCATTCACACACCATCGACTCCAAATCCCTTTGGCAAACGGCCATATCGGGTGCCGACGCTTCGCGCAAGTTCTCCAAATAAGCCCGCATGTCGGCCTTGCTTTTCACCTTGCACGAATCGTTGATATGCGTGTTGGTGGGGGTCGCTATGGCATTGGAAAGGTCTATCATTCAGCAGGTTTGAAGACATGGCGTTGCGTGAGCATGAGCAAGAAGGCAAGCAAGGCACCGAGCACATCTGAAATGGTCATCGAGGCCCAAACACCCGTCAGGCCGTTGCCGCCCGCATTAATGAACAAGGTGGGAACAAGGTAAATCATCGGGGCAAGGAACAGCACCTGCCGCGACAGGCTCGTGACGATGGCAATCCACGGCTTGTCGATGCTTTGGAAGAAGTTGGAATTGGTGATGGTGAAGCCCACCAAAGGGAACATCACCAACATAAAGCGCATGGCCGGCACCGCAATTTGGATGAGTTCGCCCTCTTTGGTGAAAGCCCGCAACAGGATTTGAGGAATGGTCAAGGCCAACAATGCCCCTGCAAGACCAATCAGCACATTCACTTTCATGGTCAAAGTGTAGACGGATTTCAGCCTGTGTGGATGGCCTGCGCCATAATTATAACCCGCAATGGGTTGCATCCCTTGACAAACGCCGAGAATGAGCATCACACTAAGGCTGCCAAAGGTGTTGACGATTCCGTAAGCCCCCACAGCAAGGTCGCCGCCATAATGGATGAGTTGCTTGTTGAGCAGTGCGACCACACCCGAAGCGGCCACATTCATCAGGAAAGGGCTCATGCCGATAAGCAGAATATTGCGGAAAATGTAGAGTTTAGGCTGCCACGAATGGCGACGGAAACGGATGAAGGAACTTCGTTGCAGAAAGTGCCAAATGGCAACAACACCCGTACAACTCATTGAGATGGTTGTGGCCCATGCCGCACCCGCAATGCCCCAATCCAAGGCGTAAATGAATAAGGCATCAAGGGCGATGTTAAGGATAGCCCCGCTCAACATAATCCACATCGACTTTTTAGGATAGCCCGTGGCGCGAATCAAGCCGGTAAGGTTGAAGGTGACGGTGGTCATGAACATGCCGGGCAACACAATATCCATGTATTCGCGGGCGTATGCGATGGTATCCGCCGACGCGCCAAACATGGTCAAAATCTTGTCCATGAAAATGTAACCACCTGTGACAAAAAGGAAACCGAAGATGAAAGTCAGCAACATACTATTGCCCAAAATGTCTTCGGCCCATTTGTAGTCCTTCTTGCCGAGCACAATCGACATGCGGGCAGAAGAACCCACACCCACCAACGAGCCAAAGGCATGGATGATGTTCATGATGGGCATGGTGATGGCCAAGCCCGCTATGGCGAGCGCACCCACGCATTGCCCCAAAAACATACGGTCGACGATGTTATACACCGAGGCGATAATCTGGCTGACGATGCTCGGCAGCGCATACATCCACAGCAAATGGCTGATACTCTTGGTTTCTAACTCCTTTGTCCTGTCAAGTTGTTCCATACCTTTTAACCCTCCATGTATAAGCAATTATCCTCTCACCGTCCGATTGAGCCACTGGCAAAAGCTCTTGGTTTTCTCAAATTCCGACAGCACCCAGTCGACGAGATGCGAGTCAAAGAGGCGCTGGTCGGGAAGGTCTTGCACAAGAAGCCAGTCGCGCTGCTTGAAAAGCTCAGCATGCGGGTGGTCTTTGGGATAGCCGTTGGGCACTCGTTTCATGGCATTGCTGGTGTCCAAAACAAAACCCTTTGCCTCGTCCACGCTCGCCACCAAAGGATCGGCATTGAAAAGAATCTCATTGCGGATGGTTTTTAGCATGGTGTTGTCGGGCATGTACATCCCCGTACAAAGCATGTTGTGGCCGAGATATTCCGATTCCTTGGCTTCCACATGAAAATAATAGCCGCTCAACATCGACTTCTTCCCTTCGGGACAGACGAACACGCCAAAATGGGTCTTGTAAGGCCGCTTATCGGGCGAGAAACGGGTGTCGCGGTAAAAACGGTAGGTGCAGTCCTTCAGGGTCAAGCCCTTGCAATTGTCGTCAAACTTTTGTACGCCAGCAATGATTTGCTCCGCCAAAGCGTTGAAGTTGGCTTGCGCCTTTTGGTACTGTCCCTTATGCTCCTGAAACCAAGGGCGGTTGTTGTTGTGAAGCACGGCTTCCAAAAACTCGAGAATCTCTTCCATAAATCAAATTATCGACAAAACATGGGATTTGCAAACGGCTTCAGCAATTCATCTGCCCCACACTTTTAAGATGCGGCCTGCCAGTTTCCCGATGGCACGGTCCACATCCCTTTGACGAGTCCATGCCGTACGGTTTGAGGAGCGGCACGAGACCACGGTCTTGCCCGTCATATAGTCCTCGAAACTGACGCTGAGCACGGATTCTTTTTCGGTGGAGGTGGCGGAATACTTCACCAAAACGAGTTTCCCTTTTTGGTCGCTCGTCAGGTCGTCGATGCGGCGGTCGCCCACCATTTGCAAGCGCGTTGATTCGATGGCATCGTAAATGCCCGGCTCAATTTCGATGTCAGTCGTTGTGCCGAAACCGTTTTTGGCTTGAACCAATGAGGCGTACTCATACTTGTTGAGGTTCACGCCTTTGGCAATCATTGTTTTGTCCGTTGAGCAGGAGATTAAAACGAGTGCTCCCAAGAGGACGATGAGGTAGGTTTTTAATGTTTTCATAGTTTTTTAATTATTTGTTAATCAATTATTTATATTTTTATATTATTTTGAATTGCTATTCTATTATTATTTCGCGACTAACATACAGATGAACGCCGGTTTCAATTTTGAAATTATTGCAGAATTGGGCATATCTCTGTTCCTTCAACTGTTTTTTGTTACAAATATATGCTTCTATCTTGTTGAGAAGCGGTGTATCGTGATGTTCCATAAAATATGAAATGGTTTCCTTTAGCTGATTTTTTGCATCCATCCTCCACCCTTTATTTCTCAAAGTTCGGTCCTTCATTTCCACAAAAATCACATTTCGGTTGCCATCATAACAAAGCATCCCATCACATTTCCCTGATTCCGTGCCATCGCTTCTCAACCAAGAAACGCAGCCATCAATAGCATAAAACGCCAACAACAATGATTTCTTATTATTAACTACAGCAATCCATTTAGAAGAATCATCCTCATCAATATATGCAGGCAGGGTTTCTCCTTCTGTGGAATCATCACATAGGCCAAATCTCGCTTGAGAGCTTTCAAATCTGTCACAATCTCTGAAAAAATCTATCGGCATAAGTCTTCAATATCTAACAAGTCACTAAACAAATCATTCAAAACACCGAGTTCGTTATCCAAATAATCATTGTCATTTGGAATACCGTTTTCGCTCCCCAACAGTTTGATGGTTCCATTCTGTTCGTCAAGCTCATAAATAGCCATATCGACATAGTCAACCACTGAATCCACTGGAACAATCCCATTGATTTTTTCTTTCAACTCTTCGGTTTTCGCCTTGTGATACAATTCATTTGCTTTTATGGCCAAAGTCAGATAACCTATGATATAAGGGCTGTGTGTGGTAATAATCAACTTATTATCTACCAGTTTGTTGTTAAACTCAAGCAAACTATTAATCACTCTTTGTTGGGATGTGGGGAAAAGATTCTGCTCTGGTTCTTCAACAATATTGACAAAAGAAGAGGGAATGAACTTTCTCAATTTTTCCTCCAGCAAAACCAAATCTTTGTCGTCCTTCAAAACATCTTTTCCAAAAGATAGCAATTGTTGAAACTTCACCGACAGACTCTCGTTTTCTTTGGCTAGTTCATTTTCTATCTTACCTTTCAAATTGTTGTCAATGGCTTGTATTTTTTCGGACAAATCCTTTTGCACCTCCTCCGACAAATAATAGCTGACAAGTAGCAAAGGCGTAACGGACTGGATTCCGCTTGATGCCGCCGACATTGAAACCTTATTGCCTCTGGTTTTGATAAATGTGTTATGGTTTTGAAAGTACACACTTGTCTCGTTTATCGGCAGCGAAAAACCATCCTTGGCAAGTTCCGCCAATGCCTTCATATATTCATTATTCAGGTCTTTAACCATAAATGGAATATTTGATGACATATCGAAAACTTTTCCTTCTTTGTCAATAATGCTCTGAAGGGAAATATTGTACAATAAGGTAAGAAGATTTCTTGCAGCAGAAACATATTGGATTTTCGGCAACACATAGTTTTTGAGTTTTTCAGTATTCATTTTGCCGTTAAATGAATCCTCTTTTGCATTATACTCAAAATCACAAGATTCTCCCTCAAAAGACAAAAATGTATCTTGTTTGAAGTATTCGTATAGTTCCTGTGCGGCACACAGATTTCTAAAAACAGAAGTGTTTATTTGTTCAATTGAAATTGATTTACGCACAACATTCTTTTCAAGCCACGAAAACACCGATATAAGTTTTGCTGCCGTACTTTTGCCGGAACCCTGATCGCCAATCATTACCGTCACCTTTTTGACATCCATCCATCCTTCGTTTTCAGTAAAACCTTCTCGGATTGGACCAAAATTTCTTATTTTGATTCTACTCATTGCAAGTGTGTTTTTCTTTTTACCTTGAACACTCCTAAACACTAATAATCAAAAGATTCTCAAACTTGGTTCAATTGCGGCGGATTTGAAATCCGCCGCAACAAACCTATTCTAATCACTTCAAATTCAAAGCAATCTGCAATTCATCCAACTGCTCTTGCGCAATCGGGGCGGGCGAGCCGCTCATCACGTCCCGACCGGCGTTGTTCTTCGGGAAGGCGATGAAGTCGCGGATGCTGTCAGCACCACCGAAGAGCGAGCAGAGACGGTCGAAGCCGAAGGCCAAACCGGCGTGAGGCGGTGCGCCATACTCGAAGGCACCCATCAGGAAGCCGAACTGCTCCTGTGCCTTCTCGTCGGTAAAGCCGAGGGTGTGGAACATCTTGTTCTGCAAAGTGCGGTCGTGGATACGGATGGAGCCGCCGCCGACCTCCACACCATTCATCACGATGTCGTAAGCATTGGCGCGGATGTCGCCCCACTTTGTCGGGTCGTCGAGCAAGGCCTCGTCTTCGGGTTTCGGAGCGGTGAAGGGATGGTGCATAGCATAATAGCGTTGCGTTTCCTCGTCCCATTCAAGCAGCGGGAAGTCGATGACCCACAGCGGGGCGTATTCGTCAGGCTTGCGCAGGCCGAGTTGGTTGCCCATCTCCAAACGCAAGGCGTTGAGTTGTGTGCGGGTCTTCATAGCCTCGCCGCAGAGGATAAGCATCAAGTCGCCAGGCTTGGCACCGAACTTGTCGGCGATAACTTTCAAGTCTTCAGGCGTGTAGAACTTATCCACTGACGACTTGAACGTGCCATCCGAGTTGTATTTGACATACACCATGCCGCCAGCACCCACTTGCGGACGCTTCACGAACTCGGTGAGCGCGTCAAGTTGCTTGCGGGTGTATTCCGAGCAGCCCTCGGCGTTGATACCGACAACCAAATCGGCATTGTCGAAGAGTCCGAAGCCCTTGCCTTTCACCACATCGTTGAGTTCCACGAACTTCATCCCGAAGCGGATGTCGGGCTTGTCGGAGCCGTAATATTTCATTGCGTCGTGCCAAGTCATACGCGGGAATTGGTCGAATTCGAGGCCTTTCATCTCCTTGAAAAGGTGCTTGGCCAAGCCCTCGAAGGTGTTGAGCACATCTTCTTGCTCCACAAACGACATCTCGCAGTCGATTTGCGTGAACTCGGGCTGACGGTCGGCGCGGAGGTCTTCGTCGCGGAAGCAACGCACGATTTGGAAATAGCGGTCCATGCCGGCCACCATCAGCAGCTGCTTGTATTGTTGCGGGCTTTGCGGCAGGGCGTAGAACTCACCAGGGTTCATGCGGCTCGGCACCACGAAGTCGCGGGCACCTTCGGGCGTGCTCTTGATGAGCATCGGGGTCTCGATTTCGAGGAAGTTGAGGTTACTCAAATAGTTGCGCACGAGCATGGCCATGCGGTGGCGCAACTCAAGGTTCTGGCGCACAGGGTTGCGACGGATGTCCAAATAGCGGTATTTCATGCGAAGGTCGTCGCCGCCGTCGCTCACGTCCTCGATGGTGAAGGGCGGGGTCTTGCTGCCGTTGAGCAGTGTGAACTCGCTGACTTTCAGTTCAATTTCTCCCGTTGGCATATTCGGGTTTTTCGATTCACGCTCGATGACGGTGCCTTTGGCCTGAATCACGAACTCACGCCCGAACGAGCGGGCTTGTTCGAGGAGTTTCGGGTCGCTGCTACCATCCAAGAAGAGTTGGGTGATGCCGTAACGGTCGCGGAGGTCAATCCAAACGAGGGAGCCTTTGTCGCGGGTGCGCTGCACCCAGCCGGCCAATGTCACTTGCTTGCCGGCGTCGGCAAGACGAAGTTCGCCACAAGTATGCGTTCTGTACATGGTTTTCTGTATTTTAGATTTACAATTCAAGATTTGTTCCGTTTGAACGAAACTGCAAAAGTAATAAATCATTCGAAATGAAAACCATTTGGGGATGTTTTTTGTTTTTCGTCGACAAGTTCTTGAAAACCACAAACAAAAAACCCCTCCTGATGGGGAAAAAGGAGGGGAAAAACAATATAAAGATTATGAAAAAAATCCGACTTTATTTTTTCTCAATGCTTCAGCATCGAAAAGTGATGCAAAGGTAAGCATTATTTTCATTCACGGCACACTTTTGGACATTTTTTTTGGAAATTTTTCCAATTTTTTATCCCATCAGGGTACAAAACGCCCTATTTCGTCCACGTTGGAGCCGTGTTCATGCGCCAGCAATCACTGCTTGGCGGCCATGACCAACTGACCTCTGTAGTACAGGTCGCCGTCCACATAGTAAGCACGGTGCATCACATGCATGGTGCCGGTGGTCGGGTCGATGGTCACGTTAGGGGTTTCTGCCTTGTAATGTGTTCTTCTCTTCGCGCCTCTGGTGTGAGACTGTCTTCTTTTAGGATGTGCCATTTCTTTTTTATTTTAACTAGTTAATTACCAATTGTTTATTTATCGTTCAAATCGATGTCTTTCAAAGCGGCCCAGCGCGGGTCGATGGTGTCGGTTTCCTCCTCCTCGGCGGGCATCTCCTCGCGGTTGAGCATGGCTATCACAGCGGGGTTGCACTGGCCTTCGGGATGCACGCGGTGCATCGGGATGGCGAGGATGATGTACTCGTACACCAACGGGCGGATGTCGTACTCGTTCAAATCGGGCGAAACGACAACCACATCGTCCGACTCTTCGGCGTTCTCCGTTCCCAACTTGATGAAGAACTGCTGCTGGCTCTCAATCGGCAAGTCGAACTCATCGGCGCAGCGGTCGCAAGGCACGCGCACCGTTCCCGTGAGGTCGAAATGCAGGGTCAGCATGGTTTCCTGTCGGTCAATATCCAACTTCACTGTCACCCTACCTTGCTGAACCTCAGAGTAATCCATGCCAGCAAAGAAACCATCGTTGATTTCATACTGGTAGGAATGGCCCCCCAAGGCGAGGCCACTAACCGGAATCAGGAATTCGTTCTTCTTTTCCATATCTGCCTAAAAACGGGCTGCAAAAGTACGGAATTAATTTGAATGTGGCACACTTAGGCTGCAATTTTCGCAAAATTCACTATTTTTGCCTCATCAACAAGTCAACAAAACCGCAAACTATGACCCGCATCGACCGCATCACCCACATGGAAGCCCTCTTCGACAAGAGCACGGAAACAGTAAAAAGATTGGAAAAGGCCTTGGACGACTTCGCCGCCCTTCAGCCCGACATCGACGAATTGCAAGCCTACTACGACGGCGACGACTGGCGCACCGACTTCGAGGCCGACGAAGCCGGACTGCTGCCCAAGGACCTCAAGCGCGGCGTGCTGAGCGAAGACGGGGTCTACGACCTGCTGGAGGACTACCAATGCCTGAAAGACCAGATCCGCACCATCGAATAAAACTTACGACCCATGAAAAAGCACCTCATCATGACCACCATCGTTTTGGCCGCCCTCACCTTGACCAGCTGCGGCAACCAAGCGCAAGAACAAACCGAAGCCCCCAAAGAAACCCCGACCGAAGCCCCGACAGCCGACACCATCTTCCGTGAGTTCGACGTCGTGATCGACTACCAACGCAATCCCTTCACCATCTTCAAAGGGCACGGTGCCCTATTGGCCGTGGGCGACGAGGCCCACCACAACGCCATGACCATCGGCTGGGGCGCCATGGGCAACCTGTGGGGCGAGAACATCAACACCATCACCGTGTATGTGGCTCCGGCGCGCTACACCTTCGAGTTCATGGAGCAACACCCCTACTTCACCGTGATGACCTTCGACCCCGAACGCAACGACATCCTCGACTACATGGGCACCCATAGCGGTCGCGACGTGAACAAGGAGCAGGAACTCGGCCT
>CAMVCZ010000026.1 GCA_947166105.1 uncultured Bacteroidales bacterium | reverse complement strand
TACTCTTTTGTGTCGTTGATTCTCATTTTCGGTAGGATTTTCCGGTGAAGGCAATGGTCTTGAACATTTCCACAAACCTATCCTGAAGCCTCGCGCCGTAGCGGTCGCCAATGGTCTCAATGTCAAGGTTCGATGATATCAGGGTACACTTTTGTTTGTCATATCGGGTGGAAAGAAGGTCGATGATTGGCTCATTGGTATTGCCATAGGTATTGACATCAATGGCCTCGACACCGAACTCATCAATCCCAAGCAACTCCGTGCCACACATTTGTTTGTAAAGCACTTTGTTATCCTGCCAAGCCAAAACCACATCCTTTGCCCTGATTACCTTCACGGCCGCTGTCTTATCCTCATTCAGGGTGACATCGGAATACGATGGCTTGGCGAAGGTGTTGATGACGCGGCAAATAGCATTCAGCATGGTAGTCTTACCCGTCCCGACCGTGCCATAAAGCAGCAAGCCGACACGGCCATCCTTTGAGGCCAGCCATTGAGCGCATTTTTCAATGGCGGTTCTCGGTATGGCCTCCAGCTTATTACCCCTTGCGACCACCTCCGTATTATAGGCACGGGTCAGGGCGTTGATTAGGTCATTCTCGGACATCGGGAGGCAAAAGCGTTCACGCTTATTGATGAAGTCCAATTTGTTCCAATTCGGATTGTCAATAATTTCCATATCAATCTCTATCTATGAAGTTTGTACCAATCAGGTCACGGCCTGAAGATGTCCGTGCCTGACCATCTTTGTTGTCATAATTCCCCGATAGGATTTTCTCGAAGTTGCTGGGCTTGATAATCCAATCGAAGGAGGCAATGAAACCACGCTTGTTGTTTCCACGGAGGAAATCGGAGGCGGCGGCTTTTTCAATCACTTCTTCAAGGGCTTTTTTGCCGTAAGCGGCCACCCTCGCCCTCACTTGTTTCTTGCGGGTCTCTCCAAGTGGCGAACGCAACAAACCAAAACACCCCTTCGTTTTTTCATTAAAGAAAACAATGAGTTTTTCATAGTTGACAACCTCTTGCGGGGTCGGCGGTGCAACGCACCCCGATGAAGCAATCTCTGATTGCTCACTATTATTCTTTCCTTCTTTATTATTCATTAATTCTTCTATGGTTGTGCCGTTTGTTGTGTCGTTTGTTGTGTCATCTGCTGTTTGGTTTGTTGTTTCATCTGTTGTGTTATCCATTTGGTACTTGTCGTAATTAACTATTGATATTGTGTTAATTACATTCGATTTTTGTTGTGTTATCTGCTGTGCTGTTTCAAGTTCATTCAAGAATCGGATTACCTTACCATTTGACCAATGCCATCTTTCACACATTTCCCTGACGGACAGGCACACATCGCCCCGATGCTGTTCAACACGGATGCCACGCACAAAGAAAATGCGCTCTTTCCATGCTGCCATCAGCAAAAGGTCAATCCATGCCTGCCCGCGGGAAAATGGCTTATCCTGCCAAAGCCAATGGTTGACAATGTCACGACTTATTTTTATCCAGCCAGCCATTATAACAACAAGAAGTCAATCCAAAGGTCAATGAATTGTTTTCCACAATACTCCGCCAATTCCTCCGTCCTGAAGGCAAGACGGGAACCGAGATACGTACCCGAGCACGACCACGCATAGGCCGCATTCGCATAAACGACACCGCCGCTCACGTAGGCGCTGCCGCCCGCACGACCGACAACACGGCACTCCTTTTTGTCATCCTCATCGAGGCGGTCGTATTCCTCTTTGGTATAGATGTAGAAGTACGGGTACCAGCGGCGTTCATCGCCGTCAAACTTGGGTTTCCAACCCTCATTGAGGGCGGCGGTAACGATACGCAGCTTCAGGAAGGCATCCACATCCTCGTTTCCATCCGCTCCGTCAAACATATTCTGATGATTCTTCAAGGCTTTGATGTACGGATGTTCCGTTCCAATCACATCAACGGCATCCTCAAAGGTTTTCACCTTCTCCATGATGTTTTTGGGCGCAAATACCTCTCTACCAAAAAGATGCTCCAGCAATTCCTTGCCGTTGTCATCGGTGGCGTTATAGGCTTTCAGGGCGTTCTCCGCACTGATTTTCAGTTCTTTGTTGTTGTTTTCCATCTTGTTCGATTTTTTGAAGTTTGGTAATCTCTTTTTTGGTCAGTCTAATTGCGTTCAGTAGCTTCGTGCTGCCTTTGCTGGCATCCACGTTTTCAAGGATGACGGGAAGGCACCGAAGCAGCGTTGTAACCATATCGTTAGGCACTTTCCTCATGTCAAAAGGGGGTCTTTGATAGGTCGATTGTCATTCCGGCCATGGCGATGTAGGTCGGCTTGCCCGAAACCTCGCTGATTTCGCGCTCAAACCGCCCTGCATCGCTATTGTTGCCTGAAAGGTGTATCAATATCACTTCGTTCACACCGGCCATGTCATTGGCTCTTATAACGCCCTTCGCCGTCTGCAGCTCCATGTGTGAGTGAAGGAGGCGGTCACGCATCGCATTGGGGACAATGCCGTGGTCGATGTTGTACTGCAAGATGTCATCGGCGTAGTTGGCCTCCAGCATGACATGGTTTAGGCTGGGGATTCGGTACTCCAGCATCATTGTGTCGGTCACAAACAGCAGCTTGCCCATTTCCTCATGCTCAATCATAAAGCCGACACACGGCACATCGTGGGCAACGGGGAAGGCAAACACCTTGAAGCCACCCACCTTGTAGCCGTGCATCGGCTCAATCGACTTGCAGAAGGCGCGGTTTGCGATGCCTTGGCTTTGGAACACCTCATCCAAGGCAAGCACCCTGATTCCGCACCCGATGACATCTTTTAGGGACTTGGAATGGTCTTTATGCTCATGTGTGACCAAACAGCCCACGATGCCCGAAATCTTGAATCTGAGGGCTTTTTTCACTTCATTGAAGCGAACACCCGCCTCCAGCATCAAAACCCCGTCAGCGGCCTCCAAAAGGTAGCAATTACCCGATGAACCCGAACCCAAGCACGTCATTCTCATTCCAAGCCCCTCCATCATTACGCCCAATCGGGTTGTTTGGTCTCGCCACCATCGGCGGCACTTTCCTTGATTTCGCCCGTGGCTGGGTCGATTTCCTCATAGGTAGCGGTATCGGCTGGCAGCACCTCGGCATTGGCGTTCTCGGCAATCAGGCCGTTGCGGTCGCTCATGGCCTCATCGTCATCCTTGGCAATCACGTTCATCATTTCGATTGAAAGGTAGCCGTACTTCGACAAGAGGCGGCGGATTACGGTCTTCAAGGCCATGTCGTTGAAATTGCCTTTCCAACCGACTTCACTTGACACCTGACCCGACTGCGCCTGCTTGACAAGAGCGTCAAAGGTAGGCTTTTCCTTACCCTTGAACGATGGGCTGTAACGCAGGGCGTATTTGGCCATATCCTCAACGCTCATGTAAAGCACCTTGGAAAAGCCGTTCAACAGCTCGAAATAGCAAAAGTAGCCGACCACCTTATCCGACTTCTTTTCGCCGTCAAAGGCGATGGTACCCGACAGCTTATCCACGTTGCGAAGCTCGCCCTCGTACACCATATCGGCGTTGATGGTGCGGTACTGCCCCGTCCTCATGGCAAGTTGGATGTAGCCCTTGTAACCAGGCACGAAGGTAGGGGTCGGCACCTTCGTCCACTGACCCGTGGCGGGGTCTTTTACCGAGTTGTTGAAAACGATGATGTAGGCAAAGCCCAATGCCTTGTTCAGGGCAAGGCGCATGGTGGCGGCTCTCAATGCCTCGGCCACCACCGCCTGAGGCTTGCATCTTTGAAGTTGAGGGTCGCCCGTGTAGAGATCAATCAGGGAGGCCACGAATTCGTCCTTGTGTTTGCCAAGGGCGTTTTGGAACTGCTGTTGTACGCTTTCAGCCCTGATGACCGATTTAAGTAGGTCAACGGGCTTTGGTTGCTGCTGGGCAACCGCTTGGGTTTGTTTGTTGTTTTCCATTGTGTTGAAAATTTGATTGGTTATTGAACTATAAGTGTATCGTCCTCGGTCACGACCAGCCTAATCATCTGCGATTCGGTCGGCATCAACTCATTGATGCTCTCCGCATTGTCGATGAATATGGGTGCGGTCACGCCTTCCGACTTGCATATTGCGTTGATGATGTCGAGACCGGCGTTTATCTTCATGGCATTGTTCAGGTCGCTGTAAGGCACACCGTCCACCGTGGCCTCGCAGGTCTCCACCTCGCCGCCGTTGATTTGGGTCTCAAACATCTTGAACCTCACAATGCTGAAAAGGTGGTTGATACGGCTTTCCACGGCCTCAATCCTTGCCTTTGAGAATGCGGCCATCGTGAACTCGATTCCTTCAAGGCCGCTCAATTCATCGCTTTGGTTGCGAAGCTGGGTTTCCAACTCGCTGATTCGCTGGTTGGTGCGGTTGATGGTGTCGCGCTTGGCCAGCTTGGCCTTCATTTCGTCAATATCGGCGGTGTACTGCCTTTTGCGCTCCGACAACTCCGCCGTTTCAGGAGATTGGATTGGCTCTGCCAATTCCTTTTCCAAAGCCGCAATCTCGGAGGTCAGTCGCTGGTACTCGGCATCGGCCTCAATCGCTGGGGTCGCATCGGGGGCGGTCAGGGTGGCGGCATAGAGTTCATTTGCCTTTTCCTTGGCAATCTTTTCATCCAAATCGCCAATGAGCTTCTTTGCGCCGCCAATCAACGCCTCAATCGCCGTCATTCGCTCCTTCATTTCCTTCCCCTTGCGGTTGTTTTCATCGAGGTCGGCGGCTTTCCTCGTGTTGAATTTGGCTGTCATTTCGCCCTGCTTGCGTTCGATGTCGTCAATCTCCAACTGACGGCCACAGGTGGGGCACACGAAGGCGTTTTCATCGAACCGCAACACCCTTGCGTTGATTTCGCGCCACTCTTTGATAAGGGCTTCTTTTTTGGTCTTCATGCGTTCAAGGTCGCTTTCGTAGCCAGCCAACGCCTTTTTCGTGTCCGCCAACTCCCTTTCGTCATTGGCCACCTGCCTTTGAAGGTCAAGCTGCTTGTTTCTTTGCTCGTTGTAGTCGGCTTGAACTCTTTCCTTAATCTTGAACTCCAAATCCATCCTCTCGGACTTCAGCTCGCCGACACGCTTCGACTTCTTCATCCTCTCGTTGTTGGCCTCATTGAAGGCAGTCGCCTTGTCGCTGATTTGGCCTTCGACCTTGGCAAGGAGTATCTGCCTGCCTTCAAGTTCGGCCTCCAGCTCGCTCCAATTCTCCGATTCAGGCATCATCCTCTTGCATTCCTCGATACGGGCTGGTATGGTCTCGATTTCGGCCTTGATGGTGCGTTTCTTGGCGGCAATCTCGCGTTTGTATTCCTCCATCGTCTTACCCGACAACTGACCCAGCAAACGCTGGAAATCATCGTTCCCGAAGGCGATTTCCTCATCGCTCACATTTCCGGCCATACGCATCAGCATTGCACGCTGGACATCGGCCTTCTGCATTGGAAAGTAGTTCGGGTTGGTGATGAACTTGAATGTTTCCTCGGTGCAGATGGCGTTGATTTTCTCCGTCCAATCCTTCACCGACATAGGCACGTCATTGTAAAGGCGTTCCTCCTCATGCCCCGTGAATTCATCCTTGACGGAGCCACGCTTGCGCACCCATTTCTCTTTGAAGCGGCGGCAAAGGGTCACGGCCTCGCCGTTCACCTCAATAATGGCCGTCACCTCATGCGGGATTTTATCGATGGCCTTGCCGCTGGCATCCAGCGTCTTGATGTTGAAAGCCTTGCGGTCTTCGCTATCCTTGCCGAACATCAACCATGTGAAGGCATCGAAAACGGTGGTTTTGCCCGAGCCATTCCTGCCTGAAATGCTCGTGACCGACTCGTTGAAGTTGATTTCCAACTCCCTGATTCCCTTGAAATTCAAAAGGGAAAGTTTCTTGATGATTACTTTTTTCATTGTTGCATTGATTTGGTGTTCATTCTCTTGATTGCTATGTAGGTGGATGCCTTGGAGGCGATTTCCTCGTTGCTCACTATCCTTTGCCCTTTCAGCATCCAATCCTCGATTTCGGATTTCCTGAAATAGGCCTTGCCCCCGCGCTTGTAGTAGGGGATGGCCTTGTCGTGCATCAGGTTTCGCACGGTCTGCACGGCCACATCGAGCATCAGGGCGACTTCGCTGGTGTTCAAGGCTTCCTTGCTGCCAATCACCAAAATCCGCTCAATCCGCTCCAGCCTTTCCTCGATGCTCATTTTGCGCCTCTCTTTCTAACGGCCACCAACCAGCCCCGCTTGGCGGCATAGCGGCGCACGAAATCCTCGTCCGTGGGGTTGCAGTCAGGCCAAACGATGTTGTGCTTGGCGTGGCAGTCTCTGAATACTACTAATGTCTTCATGGTCAGAAAGTCTTTTTGAAGTTCACGATGCTCAATGTGATTTTCATCTTGCCGCTGCCCTCCAGCTCGAAGGTGTCCTCGGGTTCCACTTCAGGCTCGCCGTAAAGCGAATACACCGCCCAAATCCAATCCTCGATTTCGGCGTTGATTGGAAAGGTCAGCGACCGCTCCACGGTGCCGCACTTTGCCGTGAATTTCAGTCGGTTTGAAACCCCTGGCAAATAGCCCTGCGACACCGTGGCCTCGGCGATGCTGGCCGATGGTTGCTTCTTGGTTGCGTTGGCTGATGATTGCGTCTTGGTTGCGTTGTTTTTCATTGCCGGCCTCCTTCCTCGTTGGGTTCAGCATCGGGGAACAGTCCGGCCATATCCACATTGAAGTGGTCGGCGATGACGCTTTGGACGAGCGAATCGGGTACTTGGTTGCCTGCCAGCCACATCCTCACGGTCGTTTCGGAGCGGTGGGTAATCCTTGCCACCTCCGCAACAAACTCTTGTGCAGGTGTGGGCTTGCTTTTACTCTCATTGTAGAGTTCAATAAATGTTTTGTTCATTGATTATAAATTTTTGATTGAATTTCTGTTATCATAGAATTAAGATTGTCAACGGCTTCTTGAGATGCTGCTTTGATGCCTGATACCACACCGTATCTTGTTCCGCAATATGTGCATCGTCCGTCCTCAATCGCAGTGCTTCCACACTGTTTGCACACTATTACTTCGCCTGCGGATGGGTTGTCGCGCACAATCCTCACTTTCGAATACGATATCATGTCAGAATCCCGCTTTAAGTCCGAGTGCGCGAAGCACTTCGCGAAGTTCGCTGTCGGTGTAGTTTTGCGCAATCTCCTTCGATACGCAGTTGTGGTTGGCGGCAATCTCTATCGCTCTCGCCTTGTTTACTTTCGATGTTTTGTGCATTGTTCTCATACCTTTTTTATTTTTATTGGTTAGTTTTTCACTTGTTAGATACCTTTTTGCTATTTTTGCGTCAATAACTTTTTGTTTTGCGGTGCAAAAGTATGAATAATTCTCATAGTACAATGAAAAAATCTCATAAAAATCAAAATTTAAACTCATTCTAAATTATAAAGTATGGAAACGGTAAAGGATAGACTGATTCAATTTATTGAATATAAAGGAATTAATCCTCATTCATTCGAAA
The DNA here is from genome assembly GCA_947166105.1 of uncultured Bacteroidales bacterium. Taxonomy (GTDB): domain Bacteria; phylum Bacteroidota; class Bacteroidia; order Bacteroidales; family F082; genus Limimorpha. The sequence continues at coordinate 33,243 of CAMVCZ010000026.1, read as the reverse complement.
AGAGATGTGGGCTTGCAACAAGTTTTGTCGCCAATATGAGAAACAGTATGCAGCCCGATAAAATGATGAGCATTGCTCAAAACTTCCCCGATTTGAATTTTGACTGGCTTTTGCTCGGAAGAGGCTCTATGTTGTATGAAAACCACGAAGGATTGCTGTCGGATGAGAGATTTAGAATCAATCCAAACAAGCAAAATGAGGGCGACTTCGGAAGTCTTATGAACATATTGTTCCGTTTTTTGAAAAATCAGGAACAATATCAAGCCATTATGAAAGATATGGTGGCAATTTATGAGAGAATCAACAAGGAATAAACCTAAGGCTTATTTCTATCATAGAAAGAATAAATCACCGTAATCGCAATAGTAATAAGTTCTCGAAATGATTTGGCAGGTAATTAATAGTGTTGTTGCTGTTGGGGCTTTAGTGTTATCGTTAATAGTTTTTTTTAGTGAAAAGAAGGAGAAAAAGCTAAGAATTAAGCAACTATTAAGGGAAAATGAGGATCTATTGAAGGCCGAATTGCGGGTCCGTTCAGACAATTCATACATTTACATTGAAAATAGAGGTGAAAATGAAGCAAGGAATATTCGATTCTCATGCTCGGAGGAATTAGTCACGAATCCTGATATTAATGAGATATTTCCATACCCTAAAATACTTGCAGGTCAATCGGTTAAGTTGAAGTATGTAAAAGAAACAATTGAATCCATACATCAAACGATAACAATTGTATGGGATGATGACTATAGAATAGGTAATAAAAATGAAATGGTAATCACTCTTGCTTATTGATAACAAATGGAAAGAAAAACGGGTTACAATAACCTACTGTAACCCGTCCCGTTGGTTGGCGTTGGTTGGCGTTTGTTTTTCAGGTTTTTGCCAACGGTGGGCTTGCAAAAAAAGTCCCATCGTTTCCGTGAGGCCACGAAAACGACAAAAGCCCGCACCTGTGAAGGCACGGGCTTCGGAGCAAAGTCTTTTTTTGCTCGTCAAAACAAACAGACGCTGCTCAGTTCTCGTCCGAGGGAGGTGACTCCTTCCTGGATGCGGGCCACGGTCTTTGCCGATGGGCGGCTTTGGCCTGTCACGTAGTGGCTGAGTTGGTGGCGGTCTATTCCCGTCAGCCTTTGCAGTCCCGCAAGGCTGATGATCTTGCTGTAGTATTGCAGGAAACTAACCGTGTCGTAACGGAATGTGAATTCAAGTTCAGGAGCTTCCTTGCCGTCTTGCGCCCAAAGCTCCTTCATTTCCTCGTAGCACTCGTTGAAGTTTTCCATCGCTTCCTTCACGCTGTCGCCATATCCCGAAATCATGCCGATGGGATTGGTGTCGGTGCATACGGCAAACAGGCCGTCGTTGCCCACTTCGATAAATGCTGTCAATTGTATATTACCATGCAAGAAAAAAAGTGATTTTTTTCAAAAAAAATACATTTTTCCTCACGAAAAACTATTTTTGATAGCTCCATTCCTTACTTGTTAGATACTTTTTTCCTACCTTTGCCGCAAAATGATTTCTTATTGCAACGGAAAAAAGATTGTACTATGGAAACGACCGCAAACCAACTATCTTACTACCTCATCGACCTGATGAAGTCCTATATAAAAAAGGAGGACTTGCTTTCGGAAAAGTCTTCCGAAATAGTCCTCCAAATCGGCACGGCCATCGACCGTGCCAAGGTGGCCAACCAACCCACCGCCGAACTTGAATACCTCTACGAAACGGCCTTGTGGCTCAAAGGGGAGATTGAACAATGAGCAAGAGGCGGGTTTACAGCGAGGCAACGCTCGCCATCATGGAAAGGTTCTTTCAGGCAGTGGAGGCTTGCAAGGATGAAAAACTAATCAAGATTTCCGACTACTGCAAGGACAACGGCATCGAGAAGCCACATTTCTATATGCAGCGAAAAGACCGCAATAGGGGTTTCTTTGAGGTCGGCTGGATGCTGGGATTGGTAGAAAGGTGCCATGTGTCGGCCTATTGGCTTATGACGGGCAAGGGTCAGATGTTCGGCTAATCGAGCCGCCAAACCGTTTCGCCTTCGTCACCCAGCACATCGGGAATCTTCGACACTGCGGCCTGCTTGTTCTTATCCATCACCTTCGCATAGATCTGCGTGGTGGAAAGCTCCTTGTGGCCAAGCAGCTTCGACACCGTGTAAATGTCCGTCCCGATGTCAAGCATCATAGTGGCGAAGGTATGACGGCCGCAATGGAAAGTGATTTTCTTATTGATGCCAGCCCTCAATACCCATTCCTGAACCGCCCTATTGGTGCAGGTAGGGGAGTGGATGTCCTCAAAAACCAAATCCGCAGGGTCGCCACGCTTACCCATCAGGGCGGCAGCTTGGTCGGTGATGTCGAGGTATTCCTGGCCTTTGGTCTTTTTCTGCCTGAATATGATGCGGGTGTAGTCGCCTTGCTGGAACACATCGCCCCAGCGCAGCCGCTCGATGTCGCTCCGCCTCAAACCCGTAAGGCAACTGAAAAGAAAAGCGTCTTTTATTCGTGGGTACTCGCAATCCGTTTGGGCTAATTTCCTCACTTCGTCAATGGTAAGATACATCCTCGTTCCTTCCTCGGCCTTGAAGTTCTCGACCCCACGGCAGGGGTTGAAGGGGATAATCCTATCCTCGAAGGCTTGGTTGAGGCAAGCCCGCAGCTTGTTGAAGTACGACAGCTTGGAATTTCGCGCCAGCGGCTTTTCCTTGTTCCGCTTGCGCTTGTCGTGCTCCCATGCCCGTGCATCGTCATCAAGATATTTCCTGAATCCCTCAACCCATTCAGTGGTGATTCCCGCAAAGGTGATTCTCTCGTTTTTCTCATACTTTTTCAGGTGGTGGAGGCACGAAAACCAATTGCCCCAATTACTTCGGCTTTCAGCCCCGAGCCTCTTTTGGCACATCGCCCTATAATAGTCGAAGAATAAGGTATCAGTGGCGAACTCTGCCTTGAAGCCAAATTCCCCGTTCTGCAATTCCACAATCCGTTGTGCTTTCACGGCATTGGCGAGTTGAAGGGTCTGACGGTTCTTATCCTTATCCTCCTTTGTCCGCTCGGGAATCAGGTACAGCTTCAGGAACTCGTATGTCCGTTTTCCGTTCCTATATATGTCGAGATATAGGCTGACATTGCCGTCAGCGATTTTCTTCTGCCTTAACTTGATAGGCTCTTTGATTCTCTTTTCCTTGGCCATAATGCGTTGAAATTTGTTTCCAAATTGTTACTTCATAGGGTCGGGTAACAAAATAGCAACGCAAAATTAGTATTAATTTGGTAGTGGAAAAGTATTGGGTCAAAAAAAATGGTTATTGGCTTAATAAAGTTATTGCATACTATCCAAATACTTATGCAATACCGTTGGAATACTCTTTGGAATCATCCTGAAAATTGGCTCTACTTTCCGACGCAGAATCTACCGACCCCGCAAAACTCCGTTGATTTACAATGTGTTGTGACAATCATTTCTATTTCAAGTAACAAACCGACAACAAAACATAAGAAAACCCGCCCTGAAGCTGACGCATCGAGCGGGTTTTTCAACGCAACCGATGATGTAATCATCAGCGGTGCAAAGGTACTCATTTCCCGACAATCCGCAAGAAAATTTTTATCAGGGGCTTTCGGCACATCCACAGCACGGCCAAAACCAATGCCGCCAGCATATACCAAAACCCCTGAAGCCTGACCTGCTGCCAGCGGGTCAATTCCTTTTCAACGGGGTAAGGCTCACGCACCTTCACCTCCTTTTCCTTATATATAACGCTGTCCCTTGCCCTTTCCGTTGTGGTCACGGGTACGGGGAGCAGCTGGGGCTTCGTTTCAAGGGTATGGTAAAGCATCCCCATCGCCGTGATTTCGGCACGGGAAATGCAATACTTGTTCTCCAAGGTGGAGGTGGTATCGACCAACACCTGCTGAAACCACTTTTCGATGGTAATGTAGGCCGTGTCGATTCGCTGGATGTACTCCGTCCTGATGACGACCGAATCCTTACTCCGCTCACTTTCCGACCTTACCAGCCTCCAACCACGGCACCCCGTGAGGAATGCCGTGGCGAAGGCCAACAAGAGGAAAATATATGGTTTGGGTAAATTAGTCCTCATAGCGAAAGTCATTCAGGCGGTTAAGCCAGCCCTTCAAAAAACGTTTCTTGGTATATTTCAGCAGTTCGCGCTCCGTGGCCTTGCGGCCAATCTTGCGCTCGTAGGCTCTCACGCTGGAGGCCACAATATCCTCAAAGAACTTCTTACGCCGCGCCCAAAGGCGGTCAAACAAGTCCTTTTGAGGCATCCAGCCGTTAATCTTGGCCAGCGTCACGGGTCCGACAACGCCATCCTGACGAACACCCAACACGCCCTGAATGTTCTTGATATAACCCTTGCCTGACCCCCAAAGGGTGTTGACGCAAAGGTTGGCGATGGATTGGCTATTGATTTGGTCGGCCTGCATCTTATCCCAAAAGAACTCTTTGAGAATGGCCATCACCTCCGCGTCAGTAATCCGTTTCAGGTCTTCAACGGTCGGGGTCTTCATCTTGTGAGCCTTGCGGTATGCCTTGTAGGTCGCAAGGGTAACGCCCTTGTTGGTCGCGCCTCCGCTGTCGGCGGGGTCGTTCACGAAGCCGCCTTCCCATTTCAGGATTTTCGGCAGCAATAACTCTACTTTTGCCATAGTCATTCAATTGTTGGTTCGTACTCATCATTCACCGGCTCCGCTAGCGGCTGGCTCTGCGCCTGCTGTACCTCAATGGCCTTCATAAACGCATCCTTGAAAGTCTTGCTCTCCAGCAGCTTCGTAATCAGTTCCCCAGCCTCCGAAAAGTCCTTCTTTGTCTTTTTGTCGGACTTCTCGCGTATGCTCAAGAACTCCACCACCAAAAGGAAAATGCCCACCAAACACGACACCACGGGAATCCCCACGATGGGTGCAAGGTGGAACAACTCAAACAGCCTGCTGAAATAGATTAGCAAATCCACCCCGTAGGCTATCATCATGCCGCCCTCGTAGGTGATGAACTTGGTCAGGGTGCGTTTCAACCCCCATGAGCTGCGGAACTCATGCCGTTGCTTCGCCTTGTAAAGTCCGCTTGCCAAGTCTATCATCATGGCGAAGAATACGATGATGCAGGCAATTCCGGCCACCACGGCCATTTCTTTCAATGCAATGACATTCATAACTCTGAATTTTGCCGCAAAGGTATAAAAAGTATCTAATAAGTACCTATTTTCAAATAACATATTTTTATAGCTGGTAATATGCGTATATCAAAAAGTTGAAACTTGCATCAAAGGCAGAACCTTTTTGTGATACTGCTATACTGAAATCCATAGTGTCGTTGGTTGAATTGTAGGCCATTCCCGTACATATCGCAAGGCATTCAGCGGCTAACGCATTCACTATGATGTTTTGTGGGAATGTGTCAGTATGGGCAAACCAATTACCTGAAACGGATATGGTATAATCACCAACCCCATTTCTTGTAACATTGGCGGTTGATTTGTCAAAGGTCCTTACATGGGGACGAACAATGGCACCGCCGCCGCCGCCGTTATCTAAATAGGCACCAATAGCCATCACCCTGAATGGACTTCCGTAATACTCATTCGTACCAACTACATCAATGCCAAACGGTGTGTAATTCTCGACAATCCATCCATAAAAGTTTTGTTCAGTACCATATCCTCGCAACGTAACGGTGCCAAACGAAAACCCGCTCGTCATATTGATTCCGTCTTTGAAGTAATACATACCACTTGGAGGGGTCATCAAGTTACCACCGCCTACAATCGTAACCCTGCGCCCTGATTGTGTCGTATCCCAAGTCAGCCGGACATTATAGCTAATTCTATCAGCAGCAATCAAATTATCATATTTTTGATAAGCGGTCAGCTCGCCGTTTACTTCATGGAACGGGCTTCTGAATGTTCCACGGATATATGCGCTATTGGCCTGAATATGGCCTTGAACAAGATCGAAGTAATTCAACCCGTCACTGCTTATAATCAGGTCGGTAGTCACACGGCCAGGCAGCAACTCGGTAAAACCGAACAACGTCACGAAGCTCCGTTCCCCATCATATTCCTTGCCAAGGATGCCAACGAGGAAATGATAGTAGCCCGTCACCGATTCCATCGCTATTGCCGTGGCCGACAAAACAAACTCACCCGTGCCAACGCCATCAATACTACTGCATTTTGCATATAGATAATATCCTTGGTCAGGGTTAGCGGCCACATTGAAGCTATTCGTAGTCATTACCCATTTCATATATTGCGGCGGGTCAGGGTGAATGATACTTGCCAACTCTGAATGCTTCAATAACAAGGGCGATTGCGGCTCGCTTTGGCTTGGGTTTACCACGTTCAAACGCTTCGTGGAGTTATCCATAACGAACACCGAATATGGAGGCCATATATCATCATTATCGTCCGTGAACACGAACTGAAGGCTTGCATCGCCAATCAACGCTTGCATGGTCTGCACCGTTATTGGGTTAATGCCCTCCGAGAACTCCAACAGCGATTCCTGAAGCATCTGCATTGTATCAATCACATCGCGGAAACGCCGCTTGGTGAAATTGATTGAATCGGTGTGAGTCTCACCAATCGTCACCTCCTGACACCCCACCTGAATAAGCGTTGTGGTCACGCTTTGGCCGACAATCCCGTTGGATATGTCGATGGTCGGGGCGTATGGGTCGGTCAGGTAGTCCTTTATTCCGATGATGCGAATGTCCGTGCCGTTGGGAGCAAACTGTGTGTCCGAAAAATGGATGTAGCCGCCCACCTTCAGCTTGGGACTAATCGTGTCCCAATTCTCGCGGGCATACTTGCCTTGCAGCTTGCCCGTGAAGGTGAACTTTTGGTCTTCATTGGCATAGAGGTATCGAGCCGCCATCCTGAACATTTCCCACGATGCGCCCTCCTTGCTGTTATTGTCGCAAATATAGGCGGCTGGCAGCATACATCCGAAAATGGCGTAGGTGTCGCCCACCTGCGGACTCCACGCATAGCCGGTCGGCATAGTGATTCCGTCATACTCAAACGGCACAATCTCGAAACGCCTATCCGCATGGTGGTATCTCACATCAAACTCCTTTCCGGCCAGCATGCCCGTTTGGAAGATGATTGTCATGGTCTCGCCTTCAATCAGGCAAGCCTCATAGTCAAGGTCATTCGGGATTGTGTTGTCAACCACATCGTAGAAATGGCGGTCGGCATCCACCACCACCACCGATGAAATCACCCCGACCCTCGAAGGGTAACGGTCGGAGCAGTCGATGGAATCCTCCTTTGAGGAATCGGTGGCCATGTCGTAACGCTCGATGTAATAGCCCTCCTTATCGGATTTGTAAGTCCGTGCCTTCGTGGAATCGTACCCCGTTTCATCCTCGAATTTCTCACCATCAAAGGAAAGGAGCTGGTCGTAGGGCAGCATCAGGTCAGAATGGCCATAGGTCGAGCGGTCGATGTTGCGGTTGCCGCCTTGCACATACAGCCGCTTGATGGGCATTTCGCCCACGGGTGTGGCACGACCAACACCAGGCACGAATCCGTTACCCTTGCCGTATGACAGCGGCAACGGCGCATCCTCGAAGTACTTCACCGTGTGGAGGTGGATGGTGTGGTTCTCGATTTCCCACTCCGTTTCAAACTCATCCGCAACCATCGACAACGCCGCGTCACAATAGGTGTGGTTGAACTCAATCGTCTTGGGTGCCGTGTCGATGCAATCCCCAACGCTCCAAACATTAGCCCCGTCACGGGCATTCAGGTTGGCCACGATCTCCGTGACGAACTCCGTTGGTGTGCTGCACATCGAGTATTTCAGCCGCCCGTCCACGGTGTTGCGCATCTTGTAGAGGCTCATATTGTCCTGATATGTCCCCATCGTCAGGGTGTACTCGATATTGCGCGTCCCCTGCTTTTTGATGTTCTGCGGCGACATCAACACGAACCTCTCGCCCTGATAGTTGCAATATGCCCCAACGGGGATTTCGACATAACGGGGCAGCGCAAACTTCAACACCAATTGCGGCCTCTGCATCAGGCCACGGCTCCGATAGCTGCTGTCGTTTTCTTGCACCTGAAGGGACTCCAAAGCCCTTTGCGTGTTATCCCAATACAATGTAATCATGGCTCCGAAACTTGGTAAAGTGAATAATCGATTGAATCCTTTTCCGTCCAACCCGCCTTGATGGTGCCTTGGATATGGGTGAAGATATGGGCAACGAAATCACCAAGCACCTCCACCTTGGTAAAGGTATGGTAAACGGGTTCGCCATCAGCATCCTCGCCCAGCTTGAACTTAATTGGCAAGATGGCACCATCCGTTTCCTTGGCCAAGTCGTGAGCCGCCTTGAAGTTGAATTGGTTTTCGCTGGAGAGGTACACGGGTTTCCCGTTCCATTTCAGCCCCGTCAATATGACTTCATCGGTCTTGGCGTTCACCAAAGCCTCAATGTCAGCCCTCACCTCGGCCACGGTCGGGATATGGTCGTAGTCCTTGCGCCAATTCCAGCCACCAAGTTCGTCCGTGCCATACCCGTAGAATATCACGCAGTTCTTTTCACTCAATACGATGATGCCGTCCTGCGCGGCCTCGGCACCATACACCTTTACGAATCCGTTTGTCATGGCTCATCTGATTTTCAGGGTTTGATACAATCTTTCAAGCTCAGCCTCGGTCGGCATGGCATAGCCCAAGGCCGTTGCCGAACAAAACGAGTATTTCGGGTATTGCCCCGTGTAGTCGGTCTCCATCGAGCAAAAGAACGGCAATCCATCGGGTTCCTCGCGGCGGCGGTCAAGCTCATCCCAATTCTCTTTGTCGCCCGTCCATAGTTTCCGCAATTGGCCGTTGTAGATAATACTCACCACGTATTTAGGCCGTGGCTTCTTTACAAGTTGAATGTCGCCACCTTTGGCCAGCGTGTCATCCATTTCTCGCTTGTATCTATCTTGCTCGATTTTTGGCACTACGCCCGTATCAAAATCGACCACGATAAATGCCTTGTGTTCAAGTTCCTTGCCACTGATTTTCGAGCCTCTGAAGCTCTTTTTGCCGTCAATGGTCTTTGGTTCGCTTTTCGCGCTTCCGAAATCTTTCATAACTTTTTTCTTTAATTTGACAAATTCTTTTCTAAACAACAATTTTTCAAGCAGATGCCAGCAATTCGCGTGCTTGGCCATGCCCCAAAGGGAGCCGACAATCTCAACGCGCCGCTTGCGGCTTCTTACCTTTTTAAGGCGGCGGGCGAAGTTCTTTTTCACCCGCTTGCGCATTAAAGTGTGTGTTGGATAAATTACAACACCAAGGAAATCCAAACCCTCGGAAATCGGGAAAACCCTTTCATTTGGCTTTACCTTTTGGCCAATACTCTCTATCCGCTCATGCACTATATCATGATGTTTCCAAAGAACACGCTTCATTCCGTTTAGTGTCAATCCATCATCGCAATAACGGTAGTCATGCTTTATTCTTTTTCTATCCTTCATATAGTGGTCAAGGAATACGGATAAAAGCGTATTCAAAAAACCTTGAGAGGAGCGCAATCCCATCGAAATGCCGACCCCTTTTTCGTACATTTTCTCAAACACGCTATTTTCAAAGGAGGAAAGGAATTGGTCAAATATGCCCAGCAGTTTTTTATCCTTGAATATCCTTGCGAGCGCATAACGGACAAAATCATGCACAACGGTATCATAGCACTTGCTAATATCGAATTTATAGCCGTACATTGTTCCATGCGGGTCTTGTCTTATATCACGCTCAATATAGGCTTTCAGGTCGTGAACACCACGTTTTTTGATACTGCTTGCGGTGGTTCTTATGTATCGTTTCCGCAAATGCCTATCAACGGGAATCATCACGGCGGCAACCTTAATGCGGGTTTTCATTTCGAAGATTTGAAGATGTCGCAACTTTCCAGCCTCAACAATATCCGTTTCAAGGCTCTTTCCAAGGTCGATATGGCCGCTCTTTATTTCTTCGGCCGCGCCACGCAAGAACTTTTCACGGTGTGCAATGAGCCAGCGGCCTTCTTTCGATTGCTTGCGTTTCGTACCACAAACAACCGTGTCGAAAGCCTCGTTCAAGTTGCTCCATTCAACAATTTCCTCTATGACAAATCCTATTCTTTTCATTCTTATTTGTAAGCCTTCAGTTCATCGGGTCCAAGGCGTTCGAGAATCAACCTACCAGCCTCTACCCTCAATCGTGATTTTTCAGCTTTCCGGCCATTGGCCGCTGTTGCTTGAGGCTCGGGTCTCTCGCCCTCTGCTATCCTCCAGCCCGTGAAGGTATGCCGTAGAAGCGATTTTGTATCAGGGAATCAGGCTTTTCAATCCCCTGACTATATCTTTTGTTCTGTTTGCAAGACGGGAACCGTTAACCGTATTCGACCGCGACCACGCATTGTTCGCATTCGCATAAACGACACCGCCGTTCACGTTGGCGTTGTTGTTCGCACGGCCGACAACACGGCACCCCCATGAGACCCTCTACCTTTTTGGTCTATATCCTTGGCACGGTGGGAGGTCGGGCGGTCTTATCCGACCGCCACGCCTCACGCACATTCGCATTTTCGTATTTCGCTTTCATACTCAATCCTCTATTTGTATTTGACCCCTGAAGGCAAGACGGGAACCGTAAACCGCACCCGACCGCGACCACGCAAAGCTCGCATACGCACAAACGACACCGCCGTACACGCCGGCGCCGTGGTCCGCACGGCCGACAACACGGCACCTTTCACCCGAGTACCAATTAGCATCACCATAATGGGTGGCGAAGGCTGAATTGTCGCCGCTACACTTTGAGGCTATCACATCGCAGAAGCGGCCGTTCTTCACACGGGCGATGTTGTAACCCGAAGTGGTGATGCCTTGCACCGTGCGCTCCGTCCCCCTAATCGGGTCGTAGATATGCCAAATGGCATTGATGGGGTGGCTTGTGTTGCCCGTTGGGAACTTATCCTTATAGGCCTGAATATATGTACTTACATTCACCGCCACCATATCCATAAATTCGTAGGTGCAGGCAAAGAACGATTCAAAGCCAAGGCACTTGTTTCCGTTGCCGCTGGTGTTGGCCAAATTGGTACTGCTGGAATTTCCCGTACTATCCAAATAGCCCGTGGTACCACCTGACGACTTTCCTCTACCTAACACCTTGGAGGAATCCCTATTCCCGTGGAATGAGAAGTAAAGATTGGCAATCAGCTTGCTCATTTCGTAGTCGAATAGCTGGTACCCAGCACCACGGCGGCGGGAAAGGTTTTGGAAATCCTTGGCCGTCCAATTCATCGTGCCGGTCGGGGTGTTGGTCGGGTTGCCATCGTCATCGTAAACCCATTCCGATGAAGTGGTGCTTGTACCCGTGCCAACTCTCACCGTTGCGCCTGAAATGGAACGCAACTGCCTCAAAGTGTCAAGGGAAGCCTCATAGATGCCGCCCAAACACTCATCACTTTCCACCCAATCAGGTTCAATGGCCTCGATGTTGTCACTATCAACGGCGATTGCCTCCAGCGCGTTGTTGCTGCTATTCGTGGCAAAAGCAAACCATTTCGCGCCGTTTGGCACACCAATGAAGATGTATTCACCCGTCACAAAGTCAAACAACGAGCCAGCGATGGCCATGTTGTAGTGGCTGATGATGACCCCTTCGGCATTCAGGAAACACGCCCCAATGGTCGCGCTGTTCAACCCAGGCCAACGCACCTGCTTCATCCCTTCCACATCAATCTGATAGATGTTGTGGTTGGGTGTCGCCTGAACCACGCCCTCACTTTCAAGGGTGCTGGTGTTGTCGGTGATATTCTCGACCATGATTGCGGCATTGCTTTGAAGAACGATGTCCGAAAGGGTCGCACGGGTGATGCGGGTCGCGGTACTCAACGGGCGGCTATCCAACGAACTCCAACAAATGTACTTTTTCTCATACTTGAAGTCGTTGATACCCTTGTACCAGCAATGGGGAATCCTCATAAAGGAATCGTTACCCACACCCAGCACGTCCGAATAATCGAACTCCGAGCCATCGGCATATTGCTTGTAATTGGCCTCGCTTATTTTCTTTGCCCTGAACACCCCATCAATGACACGGCCATTCACGGGGATAAGCCGCTGGCGAATCACGTTCACGTGGCCGCTCGGCTCATAGTCGCTGCCAAATCTGTATCCCGTCCTATTGTCAAGGTTGCTCACATTGGCGGGGTCATTCACGGCATCATTGAACTCAATCGTGGTGAATTGCGCCTGATGGATGGTCAGGTCAGTACCAAAGAACGCCCTCCATGCCTCCAGCGTTACATCATCCGTGTACTTGGTCAGCACATAGGTTCCCACGATGGCGGGCTTATCCTGAGCCGTGAGGTTGGCATCCAATCCCGTCAGCGGCAATCCAGCCAGCACCTCCAAATCCGAGCCGTCATAGCTCACGTTGACGGGTGCAGCCCTCACCACGCGAAGCCCCGTCCCTGCGGTCTGCGAAATCACCCTCAACAAGTCAATCGAGCCTATCTTGGCGCAATTCTCCACTATCAGGGCGGTCACGCTTGCGGGATTGGCCAGCACCAACCCCTGAAGGGTCAGGTTGGGAAGATAGCGCAACCTCAAATAATTGTAGGTGGCCGGCAACTGCATCAAGGTAATCTTGGCACCATCCGCAATGTCGGCACGGGTCAGTTGGCTACCGGCGGCGTAAAGGCTTTCCAACCTCGGACACGAAGTGCAAACCACATTCGTAATCACTGTATCTCTGATGTCAAGCACCTTCAAGAAGGGCAGTTCGCCAAGGTTCACGCTGCTCAATAGGGTGTAGGCTCCAATGGTCAGGTTCACCTTGCCCACCTTGCCAATGTAGATTTCCTCGGCAAGGGTCATCACGCTGAAATCGAAGTTGTTCGAAAGTGTGATTTCCGACAAGTCAATCATCGACATCCTATCGGCTTGGTAGATGTATAGCAATGCCCCTTCCTCATGGCTGAATTGGGTGAAGTTGTAGCTTTGCCCAGCCTCCAAATACACGCTCTCGGTCAGGGAGCCGCTTGAATCGTTGCCAAGGCCGAAGTAGCCCGTCTTTGCCGCCGTGATTCGGATTTTCGCCCCTGATGGAGCGTTCACACGGCCAGCCAGCACACCGCTGAAAAAGTCACCCGTACCATAGAATCCGTCACGGATGCGCCACCTTCTTTCGATGAAGGCTGGCAACGAGGTCAGGCCAAGCCCCTGAAGGGCGTAGAAATAGATATTGTCGGAGGTGGCCGTAAAATCGATGTATTTGCGTTCTCCATCGTAGGACGATACTTTCTTCTGCCAACGCTTAATCCTCGCCTCAACGAAGAAGTATTGCGCCCCTTCGGGCGAAAACGGCTTCAAGGTCTGACCGTCCACGGTGGTGGTGCATGACCTCATGGCCGATGCCACCGTCCGCAATGAAAGTTCGGTATTGTTCCCGTCCACATATACGGTTTGCTGCAAATACATATTCCTGAACAATACGCTGTTGTAACCTGCATAGGGGTTGGTGTAGCCCGTTTGCGGGTCGGGCATCTTGTTGGGGTCAACCTCGGCATCCACCGTTTGACCGCCATCGTTATCCTGACCGTTGCAGGTGTCGCAGTCGTAAATCTTATTCAGGTACATCCTCATCGGCAACATCCCGCTTGTGGCCTCGTAGGTCTCATTGCTGGCGTTCTTCATTGAATAAACGCCGTTGGCATCGCTCGTTATCGAGCAACCGTCTTCAAGGAACCACATGGGCTGCATATTCTTTGCCCTTTGGTCAACGGCCGCAAGGTAATCCGAGAAAATGTCGTAGGCGAAGCACGAATAAGGGGAGGCAAAACGCCAAAGGCCATTGCGCCACCGCGTCAGTCCGGTCGAGCCGTGAAGGTCGTAGTCGCAATAATCGCAGAAGCACATCCATCGATAAAGGTTGTACGGCACCTTCTTACCCAGCGCATAGGCAATGGCCAAGTCGTCATCATCAACGAGGCTTTCGAAGTAGTAAGTCCAAGCGGGAACGGTCTCAACGGAAATGTCGCCGTCATCAATGAGCTGCTGCACCCACTTTGAGAACGAGGTCGAGGGTGCCATCATGTCCGACACGGACGAAACGCCCTTGAACCAGTCCATACCCTGATAGTTCAGCAACTCGAAGCCGTCCACGGGATTCAGCACCTTGCCCGTCACCGTCCACTTGCCGTTTGCACCCTGCACCATCGAGCCTGACTTGGCCACCCATGCGCCTTCTTCATACATCATAATAATATAGGAGCTGCCGCAGTATTGGGTCAGGGCGTAGGTATTTGAGGTGTCGGGGTTGGAATTGAGGAAACGGGTCTTTGTCTGCGCAAGGGTCTCGCCGCTGTTGCCGTAGAACTCCACAAAGTCGCCATAATTCAGGCATCCCTTGTTATAGCCAGGCGTGTCCTTGAATCCCAAAGCAACCTGCTCTTTCTTATCCTCTTTCCAATTGCCCTTGGCATGGAAATAGGGGCTGCTGCCCGTATCGCTCTTTGAGCGGTACATGGCCACGGGGAAGTTGGCCGTGGAATGGTTCATCACCAACCCATCCAATTCAAGGGTGCCTTTTTTCCAAGTGCCGTCATACGCCCTTTGCGCAGGGGTCAGGTAATTGGCACCCAACGCCCTGAAGGTGGCGTTCATTTGGTCGCAAACGCCGCAGTCGTTGGCATTGGAACTGTTGGAATAGTCCACCTTCACCGTGATAATATCCACGGGGATTGAATCATCGTGAAGCTGCACCTTATTGATGGCCGCAAGCGCAATAGCCCTTTGGCCTGCCGTGGTGGTCGGGTCGGGATTCAAAAGGGTGATGGTCGTGCCGCCCGTCTTATTCACTTTGTCATAGGTGCTGCCGTTCTTTGCCGCCAAGTAGTAGCGGGGATTCTTCACGGGTCGCTTGGCCGATGTCGTACCCTGATTCCTACGCTGCACATCGTCAGCCCTGAAGTTAGTCCAAGGCCGTTTCGGGTCGATGTAGTAGAGGGTCACATAGTTCTTTTGCTTGGTGCTGGTGGTGTTATCCAACGCCTCAATGTCCGAACCGTTGTAGGGGCATTCGATGATGTAGGCCATGCTACGGTCTGCCAAATCGGACGCTTGCGGGCGCAATTTCGTGGTGGTCACGCCCTGCTCCGTCACCTGCTGGGAGGCCATCACATCCTCGAAATCAAACTCCGTCACCATGTCGGCCGTGTTGGTCAGCTTGACGAGGTAGTTTTGGAAGGCTTGGTCGAATTGGAAATAATCCTCCCACGCCAAAATATAACGCAGGTAGAGGTTGCCTTGGGTGCCATTGAACGAGATTTGCTTGTTTTGAATCAGGTTGCTTTGGCCGGCCACATAGCCGATGACCGCAACCTCCTCACCATTCAGGTACAGCTTAATGAAATAGTAGGTCGTACCCGAGCGGGTCACGCCCAAACCCTCCACGGCTGGCTCCACGACCACGGCAACGGTATTCATTTCGCCCTGCTTGTATGCCCGTTCCTCCTTATGGTTGGTTAGGCCGGTCGAGCAATAAATACCCACCACCTTGCCCGTCACATAGAAGCCCGCGCCAACGCCCTCGTTGAAGCACTCCATCAAAACGGCATCGTCATCAACGAGGTTCTTTGAGGCAAAGGCAAACTGAATGGCCATGCCGTTGGCCTCAATGGAAGTGGGCTGGTAAGGGTGATGGTCAAGGCCACCCGTCACATCCTCCGCATACAGCAGGCACTTATCGCCGTTGAAATCAACAAAGCCCGTGGTACTCCAATTCGACCCGTTCACGGTGATATGGTAGCCGTTACTCACGATTTCGTGGCTCGGCTCGTCATTGCTCCTATTGGCGAAGTCAAAGGCATAGATGGCACCGCTTTTCAACAATGCGTCAATCACCGTCCCGTTCACATTGAAAACGGCCTCAACACCATAGGAGGCACCGCAACCCACCTTCACGATATGGCTGAAACTGCCATCGGAGGCCACGCCTGAAACCTGATGGGTGTATTGGTACGCCGCCGACCGATAGGCCGTGTGGCTCTGCACCGCAACCCCGTCAAGGTAAACCGTGGCGGTCGGTGCCGTGTTCTGCGGGTCGTAAACGGCATAATTCAGTACGATGGTCTCGTACAGCTTCACCACGGGGGTCACGGTCTCACTCAACCAGCTTTCCACCACCAACGGCACGGTGCTGGTCTCATCAATCACAAAGATGCCCGTGTAGAGGTAATTGCCCACCACGCCTGAAGCCACATCAACGCCGTGAATCCTGATTTGGTAGGCACCATGCGCAAGGTTGTAGCCAAGGCAATTTTGCGGGTCAATGGTGATGCTGTGTGAATAGGTGTCCTGAATCACCGAAGTACCAAGCGACCGCCACGCACCGCCGAGATAGATTTCGGCATAGGCCGTGATGCCTCGGTCACTCGCATTGTTGGCAAACTTATACATCGGAATGCTCTTTGCGGAACCACCCACCACCAAGGCCGTGCTTTGGGTATATTGCAGGGTTTGGACGCTGGTAATGGTCACATCCACCGCCGTGATATTGATGTTGCGGCTTCCCGTATTTCCTGAATCGTCAGTGGCCACGCAACGGAAACGCCTCGTCCCAGCCGTGGCAAAGTATTGGGTCACATCCATCAAAAAGTCGTAGGTACTCATCGAGGCCGATGATGCCTGATTGAAGTTGAAGGTCTGCAATAGGGTGTTGGTGTCGCGGTCGTACAAATCAACGGTCATAATCGTGTTGGTCTGCTCCGTCAAGCCAACCATCGTCACCGAACGCACCGCCGCCCTCAATATGAAAGTGCCGCCCGCGCTGCCATACAGCGGGGAACTTTGGAAGGCCAGCGACACCACCGTACCCGTGCCGCCACCGCCGCCCGTACCGATTGGGAACTGCACTTGGTCGCCAACGGCCTCACCGCCAGCGTTCACCATCTGCAACTTCACCACGCCCTCCGTCTCGGTATCGACCTCCAATCCGGCGGGGATATACTCATACGCGCCGCCCGTTGAAAAGGCATCCTGACCATCCTCGGCGGGCGTGTCGGAGGTCTCGACCACACCGCCGCCACCGCCAAAGTCTTGCCAAAGCCCCGTTTCGTTGAAGTCCGAAACCGCGCCCTTGAACTGCTTCGTTTCCCACGTGTTTTCTGCGGTCATGTAGGTGATAACGAGGCCGCTCATCTTGTAATCCATACCCGTGGAGTTGCCCAGCGCGACAATGGCCGCAATGGCCGTCTGAAGGTTGTAGAAGCTCGCGCTTGTTGGCGACCCGCAAAGGTTATCCACATTGATAAGCGGCTGCTTCACATCGCTGCCAAGGGCTTTCCATGACGATTCTTCGCCCCAGGTGCCGCCGTTGTACTGCCAATTCTCAACCGTCCCGTTGGCGTTCCTGAAAACAAGCACCAACCCGGCCTTTTGCAGCAACGAGGCATTGGAGAGGCCGGCCACATGGGCACGGGCGGCGTTCAGGGTCTGAATGGAATTGCCGCCGCTCACGTTCACATTGAAGAAAAGGAGGCTGGCGTACACATCATCCCCCAGCTTCGCCATCCCAACGGCCTGACTGCCAATCTTCGCGCCCGTCACGGCTCCGTCCGCAATCTTGCCCGTACCCACGGCACCGTCAGCCAATTTCGATGCACCAACGGCACCGTCCTGAATCTTGGACTGCGACACCGCGCCGTTTCCGATTTTCCCCTCCGTAACAGCCCCGTCAGCGAGTTTCCCGCCCGTCACTGCATTGTCGGCTATCTTTTCGGTCGAAACCGCCCCTGAAGCGAGTTTTTGGATTGTAACGGCATTGTCGGCAATCTTGTTTGTGCCGACTGCATTGTCCAAAATCTTCGCCGCTCCAACGGAGTTGTCGGCAATCTTGCCCATCGTAACGGAGCTGTTGGCCAGCTTTTCGGTGGTAACGGCTCCATCGGCAAGTTTCGGGGTGGTCACGGAGCCATCGGCCAAGGTCGTGCTGCCAATGACACCCTCGCCAAGTTTCTCGGCGGTCACAGCCCCGTCCTGAATCTTGTCGGTCGATACGGATTCCTCGGCCAGCTTATCCTCCGTCACCGCCTCATCAGCAATCTTGGCCTCGGTCACGGCCTCATCCGCCAGCTTATCCTCATTCACGGCCTCATCCGCGATTTTGTCCCTATCCACGGAATCAGGGGCAATCTTGGAGGCGTTGATGGCATTGTCGGCTATCTTTTCACGGGTCACGCACCCATCTTCCAGCATCGCCGTGGTCACTACCAAATGAGCGATTTGGTACAACGCCGAGTCAGCGGCATGAGCCGCATCGTCAATGTCATGCGCCATCCCATTGAGTATCTGCCCAATGGGAATCTTCACGCTCTCATCGTTATCGTCAACTCCTATGGTATATAGGTTGGTCAATACCGTGGTCAACGGTAACTCGGAGATTTTCTTTGTAGGAGTATCTGCCATAATCAATTGTAATTAAATGGTTAAACACGAATCTTGATATTGTAGTTGATGTTGCTGCCGTCATCCTCGGTGATGACCAATTCCTCACCCTCCGTTTCAAGCAACAGCCACGAACTGACGGGATGCCAATCAAGCACGGTCAGGGTCACGGAAAACTCACACCACACTTTCCCGCTGGTCAATATCTCGAACCTCGACACCGCATTGCTCTTGTAGAAACAATGGTAGTCGATGTCAATCGGCCTGAAATGGAAGGTGTGTTCGCCATCGTCAAGCAATACTTGGTAAAGCGCACCATAGCGTTCCCAAAACTCTTCGATGTCGGCAGCCCTCACGAATAGTTTCAGGGTGATGTCCTTCGATTTCCAATGAACATCGCCTTGGCCGTCATACTGAACGCCGGTCATGTTCCTTGCCGATATTTTCAGGTTTTCCCTCACATTCGGGGCTTTCCTGATTGAATCGTCAGTGCCGCGAAGCACATACATCCCGAACCGCGAAAAGTCGATGCCGTCCAGCTCGTAGCCGCGCTGCACCACCTCACTCTCGCCCAGCTCGTATGGGTCGCCCTTCAACGCCGCTGGCGCGTCATCGGCGAAGGTCAGGGTCATCTTGCCAAGGCGTATATATGAAGAAAATGCTCCGTTCGAAACGAGCCTCAAATCCATCACCTTGCCAATCTCCCTGAAGTCGAATTTATGGTACACGCCATCCGAAAGGGCGATGAAGAGATCTTCCGCCCATCGCACGTTCTTGATGCAAAATTGGACTTGGAACTGCCTCGCGTCCAGCATTGGGTTTGAAAGGTCGGCCTCCACGCCGTCATATTCAGGCCAATCCGTCTGCTCGATTTTCTTGAAGACGGGCATTTGCACGACCTGCCGATAGCCGTTGCGTTCAACGAAAACGCCATACTCAACCATCGCATCCACACCGTCTATGAATAGTTTGTTCTCGTATCTCATTGCAGTACTTTTGCATGGTCATTCGTTTTCACCACCACCTCGCAACTGTCATCGGCCTCGATTCTCACGATAGCCCAGCCCGAAGCCTCAACGATTGCCTTCGCCCCGTGCATCAACACGAGGCGGTTTCCTTGGGTCACGGTGTATTTCAGTCGGGCGGTGGTTTTCCCTACCAAAAACACCCTCTTTTCGTCCTGAAGGGAGATTTCCCCTCGGTCTATATGCACCCCCAGCCGTTCAGGGTCGTATTTCCTGAACCTCCTGAAGGTGGCCAAGTCGGGGAACTTGTACCTGGTCAGGAACTCCGCGCCTTGCGGGCTGAACATCAAGTCCACCATGCCCTCCAGCGTTTCGTCACCCTTGAACATCTTGCAGGCATCCAACTTGCGGGCAATGCCCGAATGCCCCTTGCTTTCCTCAGACCTTGCGGCCTTTTCCTTGGCATCCAGCCAATTCCTTTGCGCTTTCTCAATCTCTTTCATGGCTTTATCCCCTTATCCTGATTCCGTTCCTTTGTATGTCGTCAATCGTGTTCTCGATGTTCCTCACACGGTTGCCCATATTGTCAAGTTTATTGTTGGCCTCATCGGTGTTCCGCTCAATGCCCGTCACCCTATCGAGAATAAGGGAGGCCGTCCCGTTCAGTTCATCCATCCCTTGAACGAGGCTGTAGGTGTGACCCTGAATGGTGGTCAGGCGGGCGTTGTTCTCATCCACCGAATCCTGCGAGGCCGTGGCAATGCCCCGCTGCGAGCCTTCGCGTTCATCCATCCCGAACCATTGTTTCACATCATCGGGAAGGTTTTCCCAAATGGACTGAAAGTCGGTGCCGATTTGATTCAGGCCATCGGCAAATTCTTGTGAGGAATCAATCACCGCCTGAATGCCATTGAACTTTCCATCGGTAAACCACTTCTTTTGCATTTCACCGAATAGTTTCCCGATGGGTTCCTCAAGTAGTTTTTGCACCAGCATCCGCTTCATCACATCGGCCACGATGTCGTTCACTTTCTTGTGCCATGCCTCCATAGCATCCTCGCCTTGGGCGGCGGCTTCGATGAAGGCATCACCGAGTTGGGAGGCAAGGTCAGCCGCCGAGCTGCCGATGATTTCCTCCAGCATGTCGTGAACCACATTCACGCCGTCCATCTGAAGCTCTTTCAGTTGGTTCTCGTAGTCCTGAATCGCTTCGTCATCGGGATTCTTTTTGTCCTTTTCGGCTTCAAGTTGCTCTTGTACGAGAACGGCCTGCTCGGCTATGTTCTCAATCATTTTCCTTGCATTCTCGTAACGAGCCTCACCCAAAGCCCTTCCCGTGGCATAGTCCACGTTAGACCAAGCGTCGGCCAACTTGACCGTGGCCAGCCTTTCGGCTTCGCTTTGCAGTATGGACTTGGCCTTTTTTTCTGCAATCATCGCGTCCAAAGCCAACGAACTGTTTTGGCCTTCCCGTTGCGCTTGGTAGTATCTCTGCCAAGCGGCGGCTGCTTCATCTGCGGCCTGCTGGTATGCCATGCTGTTTTGCCTTGCGTATTCCACCGATTCGGCAAGTGTGTCCCTCACTTGCTCCACGGCATACTTGTATTCCTCGTTGAACCTCACAATATCCTGATTGTTCAGCTCCCATTGCAGTTGGTCGATACGCTTTTGCAGGCTCTCAATCTGCTTGTTTTTCGCATCGTCACTATTGAATAGGCTGGCAATGGCCGTGGCCACCTGCAAGGCGGCTGAAATCACGGCCAGGATGACCGATGCCTTTTCAATGGTAGAGATTGCCGTGGCACCGGCGGCTGCGGCGGCGGTCGAGCCTTGAGCCGAAGCCGTCACGGCGGCCTCAATGCCCGTGGCTGCGCCCTTGCCAACATCCGAAATGGCGTTGATGACATTGGAGGCGGCATCGATGATTTCATCCATGAAGTCGATGCCCTTTTCCATGCTGTCGGCCAAATCCTTCGAGAACACGGCCGCAAGGTTCTTTGCCTTGGTGCCGACATCGCCCACCACCGAGCCGCAATTCTTCAATGCCGTGGCGAAATTGCGGTAAGAGGCGGTCAGGTTGTTTCGCCCCTTGATGACATTGTTCTCGGCCTTCACACCCCTTTCCTCGGCTTGGGTCACTTTGTTTTTGGCCTCTGCAAGCCTATTCTCGGCCTCAGTCATTTCCTCGCTATCCTCCGCAAGGTCGCCGTTCATCACCTCGGCCTGAAGCTGGTTGAGGTATTCTTGGGCGGCGTTGTATTCGGTTTGCGCCTCGGTCAATGCCCTTTGTGCATCGGCAACCTCATTCATGGCGTTCACCAGCTCCGTCTTTGCAGCCCCGATGTCCCTCAACGAATTGTGCATGGCCTCAAAGGGGTTGCGGTCGGCGATTTCATCCTCCATCCGCTTGATGGCCTCGGTGTAGTCCTTGATGGTCTCGGTGTCCATCGCCTCCTTGTGTTGCTCAAAGTAAGCCATAATCCTATCGAGGTTAGCCCTCAACGATTGGATGGACTGGTTGTCAAGGTCGCCGAAAACGCTGTCCCAATCAATCAGGTTCTTGAAGCGGTCGCTATCCAATGCCGACATTTCCTCAACCATCTTTTTCCTCGCTTGCGCTTGGTACTCGGCTGGTATGTTGGCCAAATTGGCCTCCCATTGCCTCGCAAGGGCTTCGCGCTGCTGGTAGTAGTCGCCGTACATTTCCAACCAAGCGTCCTTGATTTCCTGAGCCTCTGCCTTGTTGTTCTGCAAAAGCAAATCATCGTATTGCTGCTGGGTCAGGTTGCCAGCCTCCAAATCCTTCTGCAACTGCTTTCGGGTCTCGGCATAGGTCTTTTTTACTGCCGCAATCTTGCGCTGTTCCTCGGTCATAAACACCTCGGAAACCTCCTGATAAAGACCAGCCACATACTCTGCGTTTTCGGCCTCCGTTTTCCTGATTTGGGCGGCTGCAAGTTCATTGGCGGCGGCACGGCGGGCATCAAACATGGCCATGTCTTCGGCGGTCATCGATTGGCCGGCCTCCTTCAGCTTCTTTTGCAGCTCCTTTTGCTTTTTGTCGATGGCGGCGATGGTCTGCTGGCGTTCAAGCTCGATGGTTTTCAGGCGTTTTTCCTTGCCGTCTTCAAGGACTTTCAGTTGTGCCTCATCCACTTTCCTCTGACCCTCTGCACGGGTCTCTCTGATTTGCTCCAAAGCCTCCTGAACCTTCTTCGCCTCGTTCTTCAATGTGGAGGCCGACTTCACCTCTCCGCCGAGTTTCTCAAAGGCGGACTTGGCCGATTTCAAGGCATCTTGGGCGGCGTTCAATTGCTCTTTTACTTGGTCGTACTGCATTTTCAGCCCGACACGGGCAAAGAGATTGAAGCTGAATGGGTTGGTTTCGCTCTCCTTTTCGGCGGCATCCAACTCATCCCTGACTTCATTCAGCTTGGTTTCAAGGTCGCTGACTACCTCGGTTTGGGTCTCAATGCGCTGCTTGATGGGAATGGATTCCTCTTGCACCCTTGCCCGAATATCATCCATTTCATCCATGATTCGCCCGTATTCCTCACACATCTTTTCAATCCCAGGCAACTTGTTTTTCAGCAATCCAATACCGAAAGCGTCTTCAACGATTTTCTTGGTGTCCGCTGGCAACTTCGTCCAATCGATACCAGCCTGCCTCACATCGTCCAAGACCTTTTCCCACTTGGCCAATTCGTCAGCGGCGTGTTGGTAGTTTTGTTCATCCATGCGCTCATTGAGTATTTTTGCCGTATTGGAAAGTTCGGCCATCGCAAGCTGCTCACGGGTGTAGGCATTGGTAATTTCAGGGCAAATCTGCTTCAAACGGTCATACGCCTTTATTTGGTCGTAGTCCGTTTGGGTCTTATCCTGAATGATGCTGATGCAATTCTCGATTTCCTGACGCTCTTTTTCCAAGCTGTCGCTAAACCTATCCCTCTCATCATTCAGGTTTCGCTGTGCTTTTTCGGCTGACGATTCGGCGGTGACCAGCTTGTAAATCAGGAACACCACGCCAGCGATGGCGGCTGCAATCCAAAAGATAGGGGAGGAAAGCATCGAGGCGTTCCAAAGGTCTTGTGCCTTCTTTGCAATCATCTTGGCGGCGGCTGCAACCTTTGAGGCACCCGCATCCTTCAGTTGGGCGGCGGCATCGAGCTGGGTCGTGGCCGCATGTATTTGGGTCGAAATGGTGTCCTTTTGTGTCGCAAGGGTGCTGGCGTTCTCTTGCGCCGTCTCCAATTCGGCGGCGGCGGCTTTCTCACGCATAGCGGCGGCACTCAACTCAACGGCGGCGGCTTCAAGCCCCTCCTGGGTACCATGCTGGGCGGCGGCTTCAACGGCCATCCTTGCGGCTGCAACCTCGGCCTGCGCTGCCTCCAGCTTCTTTTGTGCATGGTAGGCGGCGGCATTCGCCTCGCTCAACTCAACGGCCACATTGCCCTCCTTGACCTTCAACGCTTCGATGTAGGCGGCAACCTCCTGACGCATGGCGGCAATCTTGGCCTCCTTTTCGGTCATCTGCGCCGCCTCAGCCGTGGCCTCTGCACCCGTGGCGGCTACATCTTGCGCCTTCATGGCAATGACCTTCTGCAAGGCGGCGGCTTCGGTCTCATAGTCGATTTCAGCCTTCACCTTTTCAACGGTGGCCACCGCAATCAATGCGGCCTTGTAGATGCCATAGGTCTCAATCAGGTAAAGAAGCACATCGGCGATGGCCTCGTAGTTTTTCACTATCGTTGTGGCCATGTCAACCGTCCCCGTGATAAGGCTTTGTGAAGATGTGCCAATATCATTCATCATATCATCCACGGCACCGTGAAGATTGGAGATTGCGCCCTTGATACCCTTGCTTTGCTTGTCAAGCATATTGTGGTACTTGCCGCCCTCTGCCGTAGCCGATGCAAAAGCCGCCTGAAGCCTATCCACCGTGATAAGGCCGTTTTCCATATCCTCCTTTAACTGCTTGATGCTTATGCCCGTGGTGCGCGAAATCTCGGCCAGCGGGTTGAATCCGGCATTCACCATCTGAAGGAAATCCTGACCCATCAGCTTGCCCGTTGACGAGGCTTGCGAAAACGCAAGGGTCAGGGATTGGAACTTTTGCGCATCGCCCATTGAAATGTCGCCAATCTGCTGTAGGATTGGCATCACCCTATCCGCCTCGATACCGAACCCCAAAAGGGTCTGCGCACCGTTGGCAAGGCTCTGCATGGTCATTGGGGTGTTCACCGCGAACTCCCTGATGGACGAAAACAGCGCATCGGCTTTATCCTTTGAACCTATCAGGGTTTCAAACGAGATCTCCAATGCCTCTATCTCGCCGCGTACCTCAACCACGCTGTCAGCGAATTGTTTCAGGGTGGTCACTGAAAAATAGGCGGCAGCGGCCAATCCAATCTTGCTGAATGACTGCTGCATCCTTGCACCCTCATTTTCCACCACATCTGCGGTTTGCCTCGAAAGCTCCTCTATTCTTTGCGTACCATCCTCGTAGCCGCTGGTATCAAGTACGGTTCCGAAACTCAGTGCGCCGTCAATGTCTGTGTTCATGCTCTTACTACCTCCTCATCTTCAAAATCGTTAAACTTGTTGAAATTGTCAGGATTGTTGGCATCAAGGCTGTCGTCATAAAGCGGCGCATCGTCCTCCGTCTCGTCATTCGGCATCGGCATTGCCCTCGAATACATGATGGCGTTCTTGTAGCTTATGTCGTACAACGCCTCCTTATCCGTCATGCCGAACATCTTGGCCACTCCAAGCACGGTAGCCCAAATGCTGTCGTTCAAGGATTTTCCACTTCCCTTGTCGGCTTTAGGATGTTTGCCTCGCTTAGGGAAGTGATAATGGAGAAAAAATGCGCCACCTCCATATCCTGCAACCTCGTGATGATGCAGTTGAACACGGTGGACGGACGCACATTCAGGGCGATTTCACGCGCAAGAGAGGCTTTTTTGTCAACGGTCACTGTCTCGGTCACCGTCTTAACTCTCTTGCGCCTGAAAACGCCAAGGAAACGCTCATATTCCACGATTTCCTTCTCGACCTCTATATCCTCCGTCAAATGACCCGCGCCCAATATCAGGATGGCGCAAAGGTCGGCAACGGCATTGAAGTCCTTGGCATGGTGAAGCACCGAGTAAACAATCTGCTCCTTCGGCACTTTCTCCACCACGGGCATCGTTGAAATCAATTCGGAAACGAGAATCAGGGTGGCCATGCAAGGGTCGCCCAACGGATAAACCTCGCCGCCAATCTCTATGCTGTCGGTCGCCTTTTCAAGAATGGCAGATGCGACCCTCTGCTCAATGGTCATGCTTTCCATATCGAAAGGATTTTGTGTAGCGGGAGAGGGAATCGAACCCACGGCCTTTGGATTATGAATCCAACGAGCTACCTACTGCTCCATCCCGCCGTTGTGCTGGTTTATCCTACCTACCAGCAAAAGGGTGTCTAATTCCACTCGCCAAATCAAATGTCCAACAAAAAAAAGTACGCGTATGCTCAATAGGTTAGCCGCCAGCTTGGGCTGTTGCCCAGTCGGTCTGCTTCACCTTGAACTTCTTGTAGAGTTCGCCATCCTCGCAAGCGAGGATTTTGAAGGTCAAGTCCACGAACTGGCCTTCCTCTTCCGAAGAGCCAGGACGGAACGACACATGGGTACGGCGGGCTTTGATGCCAACGGCACCGACATTCTTCGGGGTCAGCTTCACGCTGAAATCCTTCGACACCACGTTTGACTTCACGGTCAGCTCGCCAGCGTTGTCACCCGTACCAGCCACGGCACCCGTCAAAAGGGTCTCAAGCTCAAAGCTCGGTTCGATGATGCGGGTGGTCAGGGTGATGACCGGCTCGCCTTCTTCCTCGGCTACCACTACGCCGCCCGTGGCGACTGCGGTAAGCGACTCGCCGTCTTCTGCGGCAAGGGTGGTCGATTTGTCCTTGATGATGCCGACATCGATCAGCGATGCGGCCATCGCATCGTTGGCTCCGGTCTCACCGACCTCAATCTTGCACTTCGACCAAGACATGATAATTTTACTCATAGTGTTATTGTGCTAATCGGTTAAACTTAATTCTTGCGTAAATCAAATGTTGCTCTATGTTCTCAACCTCGGTTGAACGCGGGGTGCCGTCAGTCTGCATCCAATACTCGGTGTTGTCGTTGTCGTCAACGAACTGACGTATCATTTTCTCCAACTCATCCACGCGGGTCAAGTCCTCAACCTTGCGCCCGTCATTACCGAATGGGATGTCAGGCACATAGATGTTGATGATGACCACTCCGCTTTGGATTTGTTCGTCAAGCCCAGCGAGGAACTTCACCACCAAATCCTCCGTGTCGGCATCGGCGGGTCTCATATTGGGGCGATACACCGTCCCCCTGATTCCACGACCGAGAGCACTCTCACTGATGAAGGTGAAGAAATCACGCTCGACCTGCTTTTCCGTCTTTATTCCGCTGTTCATTTCACGATACCGTTGTTAGTCAGATGTTTCCTTATGAGGCTCTCCATCAACAGCTCTGCGGTGGTAAGCACGTCCTTGTGGCGCACATTCTCAACGTAGGCGGCATAGTTCATGCCGGCACACACTATCAGGACGATACCCCGAGGGAACTTTGCCTGAAGCTGGTTCAAAAGGGCTTCGGCGGCGGCTGGTCCCGCTTCGCCGTTGCCCTTCGTCCCGCTGTACTGCTTCGATGCTCCATTCACCACGGGTTTCCCGTCCTGAAGGACGACATATCCGATGGACGAGCGCAGGTTGCCCGTAATGTCGTTGTAGCTTCCGCTTTCACGGGCAATCCTCACGCATTCTTCGCCTGTCATCGTGAACCGCTTGATGAGTAGCCTCTCAAGTTCCTCCTTGCGGTTCAGCAGGGCGCGGTTGACGGCCTTGTAGTCGGTGGTGTTCACCACCACGCCCTTGTACTTGCCGTGTGTAGTCGTCACCTTTGCCATAGCTCACACGATGATCTGAATACGTCCGACAGTGACAAGAGGCTCAACGGAAAGCACCCGATACTCGCCCAAATCCTCGCCCAGCCGCTCCAGCTTCACGCGGTCGGCGGCGAAGCCAGCAACGCACTCAATCAGGACGGTGAACGAGGCCATGCGAAACTCGCCGTCCTCATACTTTCCTTTTCGGGTGTCGCTGTTGGTCTTGATTGAACAAGGCACGGGGTCACTCCATGACACTTGCGCCGCCACGGGTTCCCCGTACTCGTTCACCTGCTCGTTTTCGGTCAGGGTCTGATATTTCAGTGTTCCGTTGTACCTCATGCCGCTTACCATCTTTGAGAACAATCCTCGACAACTCGCAAATAATCACCCAACACCTCATCAGCATCGAGGCCGTAGATGTTGCACCAATAGCGGATGCTTTCCTTCACGGCCTCATCCCTTACCGATGTGGAAACGCCGTTCTCGTTGCGGCTACCTTCCACATAGCCCATCACCAGCGACACGGCCACCTTGCAGATTTCGGGGTCTTTTGGGGTGGCATTGGCGGCTGGGTCGATGCCCTCGTTGAAAAGGGCAAGATCGATGGTGCCTTGGTCAGGGTAGAATGTGTTCGCCATAGCGTTACACAAATTCCTCAATGCTAATGCGTTGTTCATGGGTTAGGTGCGGGTTTTGAGGGTGTAGATACCGTTCATTTCGGTGATGACGGGCAACGCCAAGACCTCGGCCTTGGTGAACTCCACGCCATTGCTGCCTTGGGTCTCGCCGACACCCCACTGCGACACGCGGATGCGGCCGTAGTTGGAATAGGCGACCCCAGGTTCGGGCTTCAGCTCGTTGTTAGCCCAAGCGTTCTTCACGATGCCCAACTTACCGTCAGGGATGAAGACCATATTCTTGACATTCCACGGGCTGTAAGGAGTGCGCTGGGTGCCGTTCTGAATGCGAACCTGACGGCGGATAGGCTCAAACACGGGGAAGCCGTTGGCGGTCATGTAGGCGTTCAGGTCGGCCATCTGCACCATCCTTGCGGACTTGTCAGTACCCCAAACCATCTGCTTGATTTTCTTGGAACGGCAGATGTAAGAGATAATGGCGGGGGCGCAAAGGATGGTCTTGAAAACGACCTTATCCTGAGCCGCATCGATGATGCCCTGAATGTCATCGAAGCAATCGATGGTCTCGAGGTTGGCATCAGTCCACGGCACGGTGGCGGTGGCGATGTTGTCGGCGGGCTGGTTGTAGTCAATCAGTCCACGGGCACCGCCTTCAGGGTTGGTGGTCTCATCGAGGGTGAACTTGCCCTCGTTCGACATGGCACCAAGGAAAATCATATCCAGCTTGCCAAGCACGCCGCCGGTCACGGTCGAGACATCGCCCCACATCAGTTTGATGAGTTGCTCCGACTTCGCCTTGTCAGGCAGCGACTTGGAATCCAAAATGGCCAGCACCTTACGATAGTCCTGAATGGTCATCGGCTTGGTCAGGGCATGGTTCAGCAAGGTCTCCTTGAGGGTTTCCAAGCCTTCAGTCCCCAAAATGGCCTCCTTTGCATCGGTGCCGATGGTCGGGGCGGCGATGGTGATGTTGTACTGACCAATCAATTCCTCGAAGTTCAGGCCGATGCTCGGCACATCCCAATCAAGGAAACGCTCGAAGATGACATTGTCGAACAAACGCTTGTTCAGCTCGGTGGCCGTGTCAAAGCGAACCTGCACATTGCGGGTCAGTTCGCCGAAAAGTGAAGTGAGTTTTTCATTCATGGCTCATTACTGTTTGATGAACAAGATGTTCGGGTTAGACTTGAGGCAGCAGCCGTTCAGCCAATCATCCAGCAAGGGGAAGTTCAGGCTCGGATAAAGGACAACGGCTTCGTAGGCGGCATCAATGGTCGGCAGACCCTTGCCGTCAAAGGTTTTCACGGCTCCGACAATCATGTTGGGCGTGTAGAGGGGAGCGGCGTTCTGCAACTTCACGTAGTCGTTAGCTGCAAGCGTCTTTTCGCCAAGGTACGGGGTCACGGAAGCGAGGGCAATTTGGCCATCGCTCGGGTTGGAGGCGACAATCTTCAATGCGCCTTCGTCACCCGATTCGGCATCGATGTAGCCGTAAGGCAAGGCCTCACACAGCACATCGTTGGTGGTCAGGCCGGTGATGGCGGCTGAAAGTTCCAGCACATCGTAATCGGCATTGCTGGTGTCGATTTTCGAAATGGTCACGGACTTGTCGTTCTTACCGACCTTGAACACCACATCGCCAACGGCGAAAAGATGACCCTTGGCAACGCGGGCTTTGGAGGTGGTGCCGCCGGTCAGCACCTTGGCCACCTTGACCACAGCGGCCTCCATCGTCTCGAAGAACACCTGACACAGCAGGCCACGGTTCAGCACCGTACCCGTTGCGATGGTGTTTTTCGGCTTGAAGCCGCCAGGCAGAATCTTACATTCGCCTCTCCAAATTTCGGGAGTGTGGCCTTTGTAAGTGGTTCTCTTAAACTCAATAGGCATAGTTACTGCGAATTAAAGGGTGAATAATTACGGGTGCCTTACTTGTTCGGGAGCGATTCAGCCCAAGCCTTTGCATCGGCCTTCATTTGGTCTTCAGTCTTTCCCGTCTCTGATACCGCACCCTTGGGCATCAGATTGTTGTTTACCAATTCCTGCTTGAAAGCCGCCAGCTCCTTCGCCACATCGGCATCGTCAGCGATGGCAATGCGCTTGATAAGGTAGTCGGGGATTCCAAGTTTCTTGGCTTCGGCGGCGATGAGTGCGTCACGCTCACCCTTGGCCTTTTCGGCTTTCAGCGCATCGTTCTCGGCCTGCAGTTTGTCCATCTGCTCCTTGAACGGGGCTAATTGCTTGGCGACAATGGCGGCGATGCCTTTGTCATCGTCATCGTCATCACCCTCATCCCCATCGTCCTTTTTCTTTGGCTTTGGGGTCTGATTGCGCTTGCTGGTCTTCCTTGTGATTTCGCCCTGCATCAGCTTAGCGTAGGGGACAAGTGAATCCGCAGCTTTCTTGATGTCCTCATCCGTTGAGGTAGCGGTAAGGCCTTGCGACCCGATTTCGGCGAGTTCGTCCAATGCCTTGTCAGTTAATCCCATATCCTTGCATAGCTCGGATAAGGTCTTACGAAGTCTCTCATTCATAATTCAATGGTTTAATTTGAAACAATTCAGCGGCAAAAATACGTAAGTTTTTGATAAGATACCTAATAAGTATCTAAAAAATATTCATTTTCGGTTCTTTTTGTTCCGTTTTATTGAAAAAACAAGCTGTAAACCAACGGAAATCAAAGTCGATAAAACAAGTACCTAACAAGTTATAAAACAAACGCAATTTGGTGTCCTATAGTCATTTGCGAAGAAAAAAGTTTTCGATTTTTTGGCAAGATGGCATTTTTTTTGATAGTTTTGCGGCCGTTAATCAACTAAAATCACAAAATCACACCTATAATATGACAGAGGCAGAATCAAAAGAACTGGCTAAGTACAGGGAATTTGTCCGTACGCTGAGCGCAAAATCTGACGGGAGAATTTTCTTGAACTCGGACCCGCAGCATGCCGTAATCGTATTCGAGCAGATTTTCGACCAATCCCAGGAGATCGTGAGGATATTTGCCGGCAACCTTACGCGCACCGTCGGCAACGACCCAGCCTACATCACGGCATTGAGCGACTTCGTGGAAAGGGGCGGGACAATCAAAATCCTACTGAACAACTACAATGAGGACCTTGCGAGGAAGTCCAACCTCTACAAGAGGCTTGCCTACTACAAAAGCATGGGCAAGGACATTGTCGTAAAGAAGACGACAGCAAAACCCTACAGGACATCTGACGCCGAGCAGAAGGAAATCCATTTCACCGTGGGCGACAGGAAAGCGTACCGAATCGAGACGAACATCGAGAGCCGTACCGCCGAATGCAGTATGGACAGCCCTGAAATAGCGTCCATAACTGCGGATTTCTTCGACCAATTGTTTGACAGGGAAGATTCCGTGGAAATCGACCTCCTAAGACTTTTCGAATATGATGAGTGAGTTCTATTCCGTCATCCAACTGCTTGCCACACTGACAATCGGGTTCGTCATACTTGACTATTCCGACTTCTTCACCGACATCCTCAAGACCAAGTTCTTCCATGCCGACGATGCAATATCGGAGGCAAAGAAGGAATGCCTCTCCATAATACCCGACAAGACGACGCTCAACGCCTTGGTGCCGACCAAGATAGGGAAGGGTGACACGTCGAACAAGATAGAGGAGCTGAAAAGAGACCGCGAGAAGATGGAGGAAAAGATAAAGAGATTCGAAGAAGACCGGAAGGCGGAAATGAATGAGTTGAGCGACCTGCGAAGCCTGGCATCATTGTGCCTTTTCGTGTTTTTGGTCTCGGTGACGCTGTTGTTTGTGCCAACCCTTAAATGGTTGTACGGCGATTTCGTTTCCCTGTCATTGTCCATGTTCTCCATGCTATGCATCATATATATGGTGTGTGGCTGGTTTTTCGGCGAAAATGCCGACAACCCAAAAATAACAAGGTTCGAGTCAATGAAGCACCCGCTAATCGGCTTCGCCTTGGCTTGCCTGGTTTCGGTCGCCTTGGCTGTTTTCCTTCCCAACTCGCTGGCATGGGTGGGCGGCGCATGGAGATACTTGTTCGTTGCCCTGATACTTTGCGGATGGCTCAATTTCGCAGTCTATGCGTTTAAGATCAAGCGTTCCATCAGCAAGTTCAAGGATAAAGTCGGCAAGGAGAAGGCCAAAATCATAGACGAGTGTAAGGCTGTCGATGGGAAATACAAAGCCATCCTCACCGTTTCGGAAATGGCAAAGAGCTACGATGCCAACTGAAGTATGGAAATGCAATGAAATGGCCGTCAGTTATGGCGGCTATTTTTGTTGGACACCTATCAGATACCACACGAAAAAATCCGCTTTTTTTCAACAAACCGCCACATTTTCCCGAAAAACACTTGACCAAAAAGGATTTTTCCCGACCTTTGCGACCCGAACAAGTACCCAACAGACACCAAAACCACACAAAAAAAGGTATCTATCAGGCATTTGCATAGGACGGCGCACGAAAATTTCTCTTGCGCATACCGAAATAAGCCGTATTTTTGCATTGCTAATCACACTTACCATCGGGGCAAATAATCACGACTTTATTTTGAACCGATAAACGGCAACGCCTCTACGGTGGCAGTCAGGGAAACCGCTGCAACCCTTCAACGCCCTGCGTAAGTGGATTAGCACACCTACGGGGGCGTTGCTTTTTGTCTCAATTCTTATGAAAATGCTAAACAGTAAGAATGAAAATCAAAAGGGTGTGGATTCAATCAACACCCCTTCGGCTGGAGAGGCAGTCGAAATCTTCAACTCCGAGGAATTCGGAATCATCCGCACAACTGGCACGGCTGAAAACCCGCTTTTCTGCCTTACCGATGTTTGCAAGGCATTAGACCTGCAAACCACAGCAGTAACAAGGCGACTTGACAAGGGGGTGATTTCAAAGCACCCCCTTCCGACTTCGGGCGGCAACCAAGTGGCAAACTTCGTCAACGAGGATGGTCTTTATGATGTAATCCTCGACAGCCGCAAGCCCGAGGCCAAGGCGTTCCGCAAGTGGATAACGAGCGAAATCCTTCCCGCCATCCGCAAGAGCGGGGGCTACGTGGTGGCCGCGCCCGCCGAAACGCCCGAGCAGATCATGGCGCGCGCCCTCAAGGTGGCGGACGAGACGCTCCGCCGCCAGCAGGCGCAAATCCAGGCCGCGCAAGGCACCATCGAGGCGCAGTCAGCCGAAATCAAGGCGCTCGCCCCGCTGGCCGACTACAC
>CAMVCZ010000025.1 GCA_947166105.1 uncultured Bacteroidales bacterium | reverse complement strand
TTGGTGAGGTTGCCGCTGTTGCTGGCCAAACCTACTACGAGTACATTGATTCGCCCGCCACAAGCGGCACCTACTACTATCAGGTGCGTGCCGACTATGGCACTTGCGAATCCGAGCCGGCCATCTCTGCTGAGAACCCGTCGGTTGACTACGTTGTTGTCAACGCCAGCGTCGGTTTGGACGAGAACGACAGCAATGTCGCCCTCTTCCCGAACCCGACCAATGGCAACGTGACCATCCAAGCCGAAGGCATGAGCCGCGTCACTGTGGTGAGCGTCCTCGGTCAAGTGGTCTACGACACCGAACTCAATTCTGACGAATTCACTCTGAACATGGCCCAGTTCAACGCTGGCATGTACATGGTGCGCGTCTACACTGAGGAAGGTGTGGTTGTCAAGCGCGTTACTGTCATGCAGTAAATGATACTGCGGAATTGATTTCCGCGAAAATTGGGCGGCATCCATTGGGGTGCCGCCCTTTTTTTGTGCCATTGTGCTCCGTTATGGAAAAATATGTATATCTTTGCAGGTCTAAATATCCAATCCATGTTGTCAGTAGAACCTATGACCGATATTTTGGAAGTTGCTCCTGCCACGGAAAAACTTCAAAGAAATCTCCCCGAAGATTGCGTCACTTTTGAACAGTTCAAGAATGATTATTTCCGCCTATTGAAACAGCGTTATGAAACTGTATGAGGTAGTGATTCATAGGCGTGTTTATAAGCAAATTTCTGAAATTCAGGATTATATTGCTGGTATCAACACTTATGCTTCTGCAATAAAATACTCAAATGCTCTTTTTGATGAAATAGAAACACTTTCCTACCTTGCAGATGTTTTACCTGAAACAGATTGGGCATCGGCGAAAGAATACCATCCGGAGGCGAAACGAATGGTGACACACAATCGGAAATGGAACATTATATACCATATCGAAGGTGATTTTGTGATTATTGACAGCATTTTGGCTTCATCTACAATGAAACAATAATCTATGAATATAAAAGAAATACAAAACAGCATCGTAGAAGACTTCTCAATGTTCGACGATTGGATGGACCGCTACGCCATGCTGATTGAAATGGGGAAGGAGTGCCCCATTATCGACGACAAATACCGCGACGAGGCACACCTCATCAATGGCTGCCAGAGTCGCGTGTGGCTCAATGCCGAACTGAAAGACGGAAAAGTGTATTATTCCGCCGACAGCGACGCGGTTATCACCAAAGGCATTGTGAACCTATTAATAAAAGTGTTTTCAGGCCAAACGCCTGAAGACATCCTCGCCGCCGACCTTTCTTTCTTGGATGAAATCGGCTTAAAAGAGCATTTGTCGCCCACACGCTCCAACGGTCTATTGGCCATGCTCAAGCAGATGTTGCTTTATGCAGAGGCTTTCAAAATTAAGGAGGAAAACGCATGAAACAAGAAGAAATTGAAACCCTGAAAGAGCGGGTGATAGCTGTCCTGAAAACCATCTACGACCCCGAAATCCCGATTGACATTTGGACGCTGCATTTGATTTATGGCGTCGATGTAGATGCCGAAGGCAATGTGAAAATCACGATGACCGTGACGGCACCCAATTGCCCCGTGGCAGAAACCTTGCCCGCCGAGGTGCAAATCAAGGTGCAGGCCGTCATGGGCGTGAAAAGCGTCGATGTGGAACTCACCTTCGACCCCGTTTGGAGTATAGATATGCTCTCCGACGAGACCAAGGCTGACCTTGGCCTCGACGGGGAATATGGCAGTTTTACTGCCGCAGATTTCATGTATTAAAGGCTGTCGTAATTCGTCAGCAAATCCTTCGCCATGCCGAGGAACATGAACGCCACGGCGTTGAAATCCATGTTCAGGTCTTTGCTCAAGCCTACGCGGTCCTTGAAGATGGCCACATTGAACCATTGCAGGCACTGGAAGGCGCGATGGAAATAGAGGCGTTGCAACTCTTCCTTGTTAGGCTCGCGTCCGACATATTCTTTCAGCAAGGCCAAAGCTTTGTCGAAGCCAGCGTTGCCGTAGCAGGCAATGTCGTAGAACGGGTCGTTCATGCCGGCAAACTCCCAGTCCAAGACATACAGTTTGTCGCCGCTGATGACGAGGTTGGTGGGCTGGTAGTCGCAGTGGCAAGGCACTTTCGGCACATGGGTCTGTGTGGCGCGGATGGCATCCAGTTTCTTGCGCAAATCCAAGTATTCTTGCGGGAACACATAGCCCGTTTCGAGGCAATAGTTTTGGTCGGCATCCAAGCGGCCAAAGGCGTTGTAGTCGCGGAATTTCAGGTCGCTGTTGTGGATTTTCTTCAGCGCGGCCACCGACATGGCGTTGTAGGAAACCACATCCGTAGTGCTCATGATGGTGCCTTCGACATACTCGGCTAATTTCTCGCCCGAGCGGATTTCGACGTATTCCGTCACGTTGTTCAGCCCCAAGCGGTTCACTTCTTGGATGTTTTCCCATTCTTCCACGCGGTCAACAAACTTTTCGGCAAACTTGCCCGGCACGCGGTAGGTGTACTTTTTGCCTTCACATTCAACGACGTAAGTGTAGTTGCTCATGCCACCTTCTAAGCGTTTCACGATTTTGGCTCCCGAGCCTGTCGAAGGATGGGCATGGAGGAGTGCGTTCACTCTAAAAATGATGTAGTCTTCAATAGTCATTTCATTAATGTTTTTGAATTTCGAGCGGCAAATTTACAATTTATTTGATAATTGGCTCTCCGTTTCGGAAAATATTGTACTTTTGCAGCCGCTTAGGACACTGAGTTTGTCGCAACTGGGGATTTAGCTCATCTGGTAGAGCGTCAGGTTCGCAATCTGAAGGTGGCCGGTTCGAGTCCGGTAATCTCCACGAAATCAATAGGAAAGCCGCTGGGATAGTGGCTTTTTTGTGTTTTTATCCTTGTGATTCCAAAGTATCAAAGATATAAACCGGGCTTTGGATGAACAACTTGGTTTCTGGATTTAGCAAATCCTTGAAAGTCTTTGAGTTGTAGAAATACTTCATGGCCTCGTTGATGCTCATGTTTTTTTCTTGAACGAGGAGTTGAATCACGTCGCGCGTGGTACATTCGTTCATATAGTCTATGTCCTTCTGGCTAATCATAATATCATTTCAGGTGTCCTCCCTTGCGTTGGCAATACTGGGTTACATCGTCGACTATGCTGGCAAAGGATTGAGTATGAGCATAGTTGTATTGCTGCTCCAATAAAAGCATGGCACCGTATTGGTCAAGATAGTTGAACGATTGCGCTTCCGTAAGGCCGAAATGTTTGGCGAATTCGACCACAAAAACGACCAAATACTCAATGATGTTTTTTTCTTTCGTTGGCATAGTGCTGCAAAAATAGGCAAAATATGTCATTCGTCAATCAGATTGCCGGCCAATCACCAAAACATTCTCATTGTCCAACCTCACCTTCAGCCAGCGTTCAATGCGGTCGTGGAGTTCTTCGTCCATGGGGTTGTTGGCTGTGATGAAAGCCACAATCTGCTCGGTTTCAATGCCTTCGGCATCTACCGATGAGCCTCGCGTCAGGCTGAGTTCGCTGATGTCGGGGTATTGCGCAAACAGTTCCTTCGAGATGGCGGCTGTGGGGATTTCCTTGCTCTTGAAGTCGGCAATTACGGTCTCCAACTTGGCGATGCTGTCGTTCAACCGATTGATTTGCTTTTCGTTATGCTCGTAAATCCCTTTGACGATTTCGGCTTCAGAGAGGTCTTCGCGCATACTGGTGGCGTCCTCGTGGAACACGATTTGGCTGCGCGTGATGCCATAGGTCTCGGCACAATTGTAAAACTTCTTCTTGGCATCGTCCGTGGGAGGTTCGCCTGCGAGGAATAATTCCAAGGTGGCTGATTTGCGAGTATAAGTGGCCTTATAGTCGTAGATGAAGCATTTGCCGAGGTTCTTGTTTTCGGCCACCACCTTGTCGGCATGGCTCATAAAGTTGTTCTCTTTCACCACACTAATGGCGGTAATCACGCTGGGCACGATGACCACGACGAGGAGCAGATACATCACCGATTTGGACAGCCGTTTCTTCTCGTTGGTAGTTTCCACCAAGGGGAAGCGGAAATACTTCACGGCGGCGAAGGTGGCCAAGGCGATGAAAATGCTGTTGATGAGGAACAGGTAGAGTGCGCCGAAGATGACGGAGCCTTTCCAGATGGAGATGCCGTAGCCCACGGTGCAAAGCGGCGGCATGAGGGCCGTGGCGATGGCCACACCCGTGATGACGCTGCCCTTGTCCTTGCGCGAGGTCTCGATGATGCCCGCGAAACCGCCGAACAAGGCGATGAACACGTCATAAATGGTTGGGCGGGTACGGGCCAAGAGCTCTGAAGGATTGGCAAGGCTTAAAGGACTGAGAACGAAGAACAAAGACGAGGCAAGGATGCTGATGGCCACCATCACGGCGAAGTTCTTCATGGCGTTTTTCACCAATTCGTTGTCTTGTGTGCCCAATCCCAAGCCGAAGCCCATGATGGGGCCCATGACGGGCGAGATCAACATGGCGCCGATGATGACGGGGATGGAGTTGACATTCAGGCCCACCGAGGCGATGATGATGGCACAGGCCAAAATGAAAACATTGGTGCCACGGAAGGCGATGTTCTTGCGGATGCTGATGCTGGCGTTCTCGTAGTCGATTTCATCCGAAAGGTGGATGATGGAACGCAGGTATATCAGGATTTTGCGGAGTGTTTTTTTCATTGCAATTATCGTAAATCAAGTTGCAAAAAACGGCATTTTTCTTGAATTGCGCAAGAGGTTAGGTGGAAATCGCTCATAACGAGGCAGAAACCACCTCGGCAATCTGTTCCAACCATTCCTTGTCGGTCTGGTCGAAGGTGGCCAACCGCTCGCTGTCGATGTCCAGCACGCCGATGACTTCATTGTTTTTCATCAGCGGCACAACGATTTCGCTCTTCGATTCGCTGCTGCAAGCGATGTGGCCAGGGAATTGTTCAACGTCTTCAACCACAATGGTTTTGCATTCTTTCCAAGAGGTGCCGCACACGCCCTTGCCAAAGCCGATGCGGGTGCAGGCCACAGGCCCTTGGAACGGACCGAGCACCAATTGATTGTCGATGACGCGATAGAAGCCCGTCCACCAGAAGTGGAAGGATTCTTGTATCAGCGCGGCCACGTTGGCCATATTCGCGACGGGGTCGCTTTCGTCTTTCACCATCGCCTTCACTTGGGCGAGGAGGAGTTTGTAGGATTCTTGTTTGTCCATATCTGTTTGTTTTGGCCCCACACTGCGCTGCGCTTGTGTGGGGTTAATAAAAGTGTCGTCACTTCGTGACGGGGCTGTCCCCGTGTCTTTAGTCCTATGTCCCGCATCAATAAAGGAACCCGAACATCCAGAGCGGAATCTTGTTGCCGTAGCCTATTTCGGTCTCGTCGATGGCGAGGTAACTGTTCGGGATGTCCTTGATTTGGTCGAATTTCTTGCCTTGTCCGCCCACCTCAAACAGGCTTGTGCCGTTGAGAAGGAAGTCGCCTTTTTTCGGCATCGTGAGCGTGGCCACTGCCGAGGTTTGGTTGGCGAAGAAGGTCTCCCTCACGGTGCCGATTTCGCTTCTCGGAGCCAAAGCCCGCATAAGGTTGGTGTTGTTGAGGTAAATCTTCTCCGGCGTGATGATGTGCTTGTAGTCCTTGACGTTTTCGGTCAAAAGTTGTATCAACTCGGCGCGGTCGAGGGCGTAGAGCATCTTGAGGCAGAGTTCGCGGCTGGTGTCCAACTGCACGGTCAGTTTGTTGACATTGGGCATCAGCGGGAGGTTTTGCGCAATCAGCATCAGCAGGGTTTTGGTCTTCCTCACGGTGCTGTAGGTGACTTCCTCTACGGCGGGCAAATCGGTGTCAATCACCAAGTTGGCGACTTCGGCGAGTTGAATCAGGTAGTCTTTCTTCGCGTCTTTGTAAAACGGGTAGTAGCCATTCTCCAAATAGGCGGAGAAGTATTTCAGCACCTTGGCCTTCTGGAACAGGTCGTAGGCGATTTCGATGTGCCGCTCCAAGAGGTCGTCCAAGGCGATGGGTTCGGCGGTCATTGCGCCCTCAAATGCCATATATTCGCGCAGCGAGAGGCCGCGCAGCGTGTAGAGCGTTTGCCGTCGCGACAAATCCACTTTGGAATAATCGATTTCGAGCATCGAACTGCCGGTATAGACGATGTAAAGGTCTGTGTAAGTGTCGTATAGGTTCTTGATGCTGATGCTCCAGTCGGGGTATTTGTGTACCTCGTCGAGAAACAGGTGCGTCACGCCGTGGGCATATTCGTAGGCCACCAATTCTTCCAAAGTGTGTGTCTTGAACCACAAGTTGTCTAACGAAACATACAAGGCTTCTGATTTTTTCGGGAAATGCTCTTTGATGTGTTGCAGCATCAGCGTTGTTTTCCCGACTCCGCGAGCGCCTTTTATTCCGATGAGCCTCGTTTCCCAGTTGATTTTGTCATAGAGGTAACGCTTGAATTTCAGGTCGGTAGCCGAAAGCCTCATAAGGTAAGCGTCGATGATGGGTTTTATGATTTCGTCTTCCATAGTTTTTTGTTTTACGCCGCAAAATTACAAAAAATCAAGTTTCCAACTGCGAAATTTTTCAAAAAAATCGCATTTCCATCTGCGAAATTTCATATAAAAATCAAGTTTCCATCTGCGAAAATCAATGTAAAAATCAAGTTTCCATCTGCGAGATTTTGCATAAAAATAGCATTTCCAACTGCGAAATTGTAATATGGGAACTACGAATTTTACGAATTGAACGAATGTCGATTTTGAATTTTGCAGCCAAGGCTGCGGATTCATACGAATTGCCAATGGCTAATCATTCGTATCTATTAGATTCATTCGTGCAATTCGTAGTTAAATCTTGAAAATTTGTATCTTTGCGCCTCGTTTAAAACTGCACGAAAAATGAAGAAAGATATTCCCGTACTGCTGCTCACCGGCTATCTCGGCAGCGGCAAGACCACTGTGGTCAATAAAATATTGAACAACCGCAAGGGCATTAAGTTTGCCGTGATTGTCAATGACATAGGTGAAGTGAACATCGATGCCGACCTGATTGAGAAAGGCGGCGTGGTAGGGCAAAAAGATGATAGTTTGGTTGCCCTCCAAAACGGCTGCATCTGCTGCACCTTGAAGATGGACCTCATCCAACAGCTGCACGAAATCATCGTTATGCAGAAGTTCGACTACATCGTCATCGAGGCCAGCGGCATCTGCGAGCCGGAGCCGATTGCGCAAACGATTTGCTCTTTCCCGCAAATGGCGTGGCAACTCACCAAGGACGGCTTGCCCATCTTGGACTGCATCGTGACCGTGGTGGATGCCCTGCGGATGCAGAGCGAGTTTGGTTGCGGCGACGACTTGATGAAGAAGAACCTGGCCGAGGACGACTTGGAGAGCCTCGTCATCCAGCAAATCGAGTTCTGCAACATCATCTTGTTGAACAAGGCTTCAGAGGTCACGCCTGAGGAGTTGAGCCGCGTGAAGAGCATCATCCGCGCCTTGCAGCCCACCGCCGAAATCATCGAGTGCGACTATGGCGATGTTGATTTCGACAAAATTCTCAATACCAAGATGTTCGACTTCGACAAGGTGGCCACTTCAGCCACTTGGATCAAGGAAGTGGAGGGCGCTGTGGAGGAGGAACACGACCATCAGGACGACGAGGACGACGAGGATGAGCACGAGCATCATCACCATCACGACGACGAGAACGAGCATGGCCATCACCACCACCATCACCACGACCACGAAGGCGGCGAGGTGGAGGAATACGGCATTGGCACGTTTGTGTATTACCGTCGCCAGCCGTTCAATATGGCGCGTTTCGATGAGTTTGTGGCCCGCAAGATGCCGAAGAACGTCATTCGTGTGAAGGGCATTTGTTATTTCAAGAACGAATACGACGTTTGCTACATCTTCGAGCAGGCGGGCAAGCAGGTGCAACTGCGCGATGCCGGCCAGTGGTTTGCCACTATGCCCGCTGACGAGTTGGAAGCCTTTATGGACCGAGAGCCTACCCTCCGCCGCGACTGGGACGACACTTACGGCGACCGTATGCAGAAACTCGTCTTCATTGGGCAACATTTGGACAAAGAGGCCTTGGTGAAGGATTTGGATGCTTGCTTGACGAGGTGATTGTTCTGTCACAAAACCTACAAAACTTGCAAAACCTTATTTTGACGTTGGAAAGCCTGCCAACCGGCGGCTTTCCATCTGCCACCCGTTTGGGTAGGCAGCCTTGCTTTTTTGTGAAGTTTTGAGGGGTTTTTGAGAGTTTTGTGAGAAAAAATGTATCTTTGCGCTCATAAAAAGGCAAAACTATGGGCGTGACATTCGATAGCGAGAAACAGATGTTTGTGTTCGATTTTGAGCACGATGGTACGGAAGACATTATCAACCTGACGGGCGACGGCTATCAGGTGAAGGCTTTCGGAAGGTGTTTCTATTATGGTTATGAGTTTTCGGAACAGGTGGATAGTAATGTGCGCGGCGAGTTTATTAATTATGTGAAGTTCGCCAAAAACCTGCAAGACAACCCCGACTTGACGGATTTCATCAAAAACGCCATTGATAACCTCGGCAAGAAAATCAACTTGTACGATTACAACCTTGTCGTGATGCCCGAGTCGTCGAGCAAGGTCAACCAGTATATGCTGCGCTATATTTATAGGTTTGCACAACCCACTTTGCGGAAAATGGAATTGGTGAAGGCGTTGCCCGCCAACATCTCTTTCGATATGGATGCCTACACGGAACAATACCTTGACGATGTGCTTGAAGACGGTCGTCCACGTTACACCGAGGCGCAGAAAGAGGAGGCGAGGCAGTCCATCAACAAAATGCTTGACCTCATCCACCAGAAGGACTATTTCACCATTGCCAAGGATGTGAAAAAGAGCCGTTTCCGTCCGTATATGATGGATTTCCTGAAGTTTGCTACTGAAGCCGACGAAAAACTTTGCGCCTCCATCCGCCAGCAGAATGTGCTGATTATCGACGATGTAACCACCAGTGGATCAACCTTGAACGAGATTTTGAGAACGCTCCGCATCCTCAACGAGGACAACGAAATCACCATCTTCAGCCTGCTTGGGCGGAAGGATTTGATGGCGGAGGTGGTGTGATAATCCTCTTGAGAGAGACCATTTTTACTATTTTTGCCACAATAAACAAAACTTGATATGGAAAATAGATACGATGTTTTTATCAGTTATTCTTCTGAAGACCAAAAGGTTGTGGAAGGTGTTTGCGGTTATTTGGAGCGCAATGGCTATCGCTGTTTTGTGGCTTATAGAGATATTCCTCGTGGCGTAGTTTGGGCAACGGCTATAACGGAAGCAATTGATGCGAGTGCAATGATGGTAGTTGTTTTTTCTCGCTCTTTTAATATCTCATCGCAAACCGACCGTGAAATTGAGCTTGCCTCTGAAAACCAGATGCCGATTTTGACTTATCGTGTGGTAGATACTGAAATGACGGGAGCCAAGAAATACTATTTGAAAAATCTAAACTGGATTGACGCTTTCCCCAATCCTGAAAATTATTTTGGACAGTTGCTTGACAGCGTGGCGAGGCTATTAGGTCTCAAATCTTTGGGGCAAACAACCAGTGCCAAGGTTCAAGGTGCTCTATCTCAAAGCCAACGAACTACGACACCAATTTCACAAAAACCAACAAGTGGGAATTATTCGTCTTCAAATCTTGTTGTTGACAAGTATCCTA
Organism: uncultured Bacteroidales bacterium; assembly: GCA_947166105.1. GTDB lineage: Bacteria > Bacteroidota > Bacteroidia > Bacteroidales > F082 > Limimorpha. The sequence continues at coordinate 31,244 of CAMVCZ010000025.1, read as the reverse complement.
ATGCGAAGTTCATCTTAAACCCGAAAAAATGGTATGTTCCTTTATGGGTATGGCTATTGCTGCCTGTATTGTTATATGCACTAATATTTGTGGGAGGGACGGTTGGAATGGTTTTTCCTATACTAGGAATATGTATTGTTATGTGTTTTAAGGAAACTATGCCAATACCACAAAGTGGAGCAATAACACTATGGACTATTGGAATATTCATTTTTGCTTTTTTAATAGGTTTTTTGTTGTATAGGTGGGTGAAAAAGAAAAATAACAAATGGTTGTGGTTATTCTTCCCCTTATTTCAATCTGTGCTCACTTCGGTGGCTTGTATGATTTACCAACTCCCATTTTGGTGCTGGATGGTCATGCCTGTTGCATCATCTACAGCTGTATTCCTCTTTCGTTTGCTCATATGGGGCATTGTGCTACTCTTTAAAAAACGCATAGATTTCAAAAGGACCTATTTCATTGAGCAGTGTGAAGGAGGAATTGCCCGTATTGCCACTCGTGAAAAACTAGGATTGGCAAAGAAGTATTTATGCAAGGTGATATTACCAGTCGAATATGATGACATTGCTCGTTTGGATACCAAGGTGTTCATTATTGAGAAAAATGGGAAAAAAGGTGTATTTGTAAAGAAAAAAATCTTTATTCCTGTGCAATATGACCGTATTGAGGTGAAAGAAGATGGAGTTTTTGTTGCAACAAAAGGAGGAGTGGTAGAGTATTATTCACCAAGTGGAGTTGTCATATAAAATGTGTTAGCTTCCAATAATCCCTATCTTAGACCCTTCAAATCAAAACGACGATTTTACATGAGGCAACCCATACAAACAATATTCGAAATGCTTCGTTATCATTGTGAGAATGAGGTGGTGGAGTTCAAGAAGGCGGAAAACGGCTTTGATTTCGATGATTTAGGCAAGTATTTCTCCGCGTTGAGCAACGAGGCCAATCTGCGAAAAAAGGATTTTGCATGGTTGGTGTTCGGTGTCCACGATAAGAGTCGGGAAGTTGTAGGGACTACATACAAGAACGGAGCGAAAAGCCTTCAAAAACTGAAGCATGATTTGGCACAACACACTACGGGATGCAATACATTCCGCGAGATATTTGAACTGGAGGAAGAAGGCAAGCGCGTTTTGTTGTTCCAAATCCCTCCGGCATCTCGCGGCATTCCCGTTGCGTGGCAGGGTCATTTCTATGGTCGACGAGGCGAGAGTTTGGTGGCCTTGGATATGAACAAGTATGACGAAATCCGCAGACAGACGATAGATGAGGATTGGTCGAGGCAAATCGCAGAAGAGGCCACAATAGAGGACTTGGAACCTTTGGCTTTGAAAAAGGCTCGTGAAGAATTCAAGGCGGTTCATCCTCGCCTTGCCAATGAGGTTGACGCTTGGGACGACATGGAGCTTTTGGGAAGGGCTGGCGTTGTCGTCAAGGGGCATTTGACCAATTCAGCCGTTCTGTTGCTTGGGAAGCCTACTTCTGCCCATCTTATTTCTCCTGCAATTGCGAACATCACTTGGGTGCTCGTGGATGGGCATGGCGAAAAGCAGGACTACGAACATTTTTCCATTCCTTTTTTGTTGACCGTGGACGAAGCACTCGCAAAAATCCGCAACCTTAACCAACGCATTATGCCGGGCGGAACACTGTTTCCTGACGTCGTTAAACAATACGATGAGTATAGTATTCGTGAGATTCTCCACAACTGTATTGCCCATCAGGACTACATGATGCAAGAGCGGATTACAATGGTTGAGTCGCCTGATTCGGTGACATTCTCAAACGGTGGTTCTTTTCTGCCAGGCACGGTTCAAAATGCCATTGAACAAGTAGGTCCGCAAAAATTCTATCGCAACCATGCCTTATGCCAAGGGATGGTTAATTTCAATATGATTGACACTATAGGGCGGGGGATTCGGAAGGTTTTTACCGAGCAGAGGAAAAGGTTCTTTCCAATGCCTGATTTTTATATCGATGAGGAAAAAAGGGAGGTTACCGTGAAAATCTATGGCAGAATCATTGATGAGAGGTATTATCGGCTGTTGAAGGCCAATCCTGACTTGTCGCTTGGTGATTGTATTGCACTTGATGCAGTGCAAAAGCACGAGGTGATTGGCAAAGAAGAGGTTGCGCGTCTGCGCAAATTGCATCTCATTGAAGGCCGTTACCCCAACTTGTTTTTGTCGGAGTACGCTGCAAAGACTTCAGACAATAATGAGTTGAAGATGGAATACATCAAAAACAAGAGTTTCAATGATCAGCATTTCAAGAAAATGATTGTTTCATATTTGCGTTCTTTTGGTGGCGCGACGAGAGCCGAGCTGAACACGCTGCTCCAATCCAAATTGTCAGACGTGTTGAGCGATGAACAAAAGATTAGGAAAATCGGGAATTTATTGTCTGGCTTGAAAAAAGAAGGGATTATTAGGCTGTCGGAGAAAAAGAAGTGGGTTTTAGTCGAAGTTTAGCCCTGTCTTAGTCGAACTTGAATACGAAATTTATTTTCAATATACTATTAATCAATCGTTTAATTTAATGTTAATAGGTTAAAATTTAGTCGAAGTTTAGTCGAAATGCAATTATAAAATACTCACTATGGAACAACTCATTCAAACAATCAGCGGCTACGTCTGGAGTCCGGCACTTGTGGCCATCTGCCTCTTGGCGGGGCTTTATTTCTCCGTCGGGACGCGCTTCGTGCAGGTGCGGCGCCTGCGCGAGATGGCGCGGCTGCTTTTCTCTACCGACAAATCGCAGAAGACGGGCATCTCCTCGTTTCAGGCGTTTTCGATGGCGCTTTCGGGGCGTGTGGGCACGGGCAACATCGTGGGCGTGGCCACGGCCATCGGCTACGGCGGCCCGGGTGCCATCGTCTGGATGTGGATTATCGCTTTCTTGGGTGCAGGTTCGGCCTTTGCCGAGGCTACCTTGGCGCAAATTTATAAGGAGGAGCACAAAGGCCAGTTTCGTGGCGGACCGGCATATTACATCGAGAAAGGGTTGAAAAGCAAGTGGTTGGCTATGGTTTTTGCCGTGTGTGCGGTATTGGCCACGGGCTTTTTCTTGCCGCCGGTGCAGTCCAACGGCATCGCGATGTCGTTTGCCAACACCTATCATATCGATGCGGTATGGATTGGCGCTGTTGTCGCCGTGCTCATCGGCTTGGTGGTGATGGGTGGCGTGAAGCGTATCGCCAACGTGGCGCAAATCGTGGCACCGTTTATGGCGGTGTTGTATGTGCTGCTCTCGCTTGTCGTGTTGGCTTTCCATATCCGCGAAGTGCCTGACGTGTTCATGGACATGATACGAAGCGCGTTTGGCATGAATGAGGCTTTGGGCGGCATCCTCGGCTCGACCATCGCGTGGGGCGTGAAGCGCGGCATCTACAGCAACGAGGCGGGCCAAGGCACGGGTGCCATCGTGGCAGGCGCGGCCAAGGTGTCGCATCCCGTCAAGCAGGGACTGGTGCAGGCGTTTTCGGTGTATATCGACACCTTATTGGTATGCACCGCCACCGCCGTGATGATTTTAGCCTGCAAGACCTACAATGTTTTCGATGCTTCGGGCAACATCCTTGTTGCTGCTGAGGGTGTAAAATTGGGTGCTCCCGATGTCAGCTATACCACCGCTGCCTTGAGTACCCTGCTGGGGAACCATTTTGGCGGTGTGGTCGTGTCATACGCCCTGTTTTTCTTTGCTTTCACGACCATCATGGCGTATTATTACTATGCGGAAACCAATCTTGTCTATCTTTTTGGCAAGGGCAAATTGGAACATGTTTTGATTTGGGTGCTGCGTATCGGTGTGGTCGGTATGGTGTTTTTTGGTTCTTTGCATGAGGCCAAGGCGATGTGGGACCTCGGCGACATCGGCGTGGGCACCATGGCTTGGGTGAACATCATCGTGATTTTGCTGCTTTCGCGCCAGGCATTCAAGGCGTTGAAATCCTACGAAAGGCAGAAAAAGGAAGGCAAGGAACCTGTTTTCGACCCGAAGGAGATTGGCGCGAAGGGGGCGGATTTTTGGGAATCGCGTCATGCGGAATGAGTTTTTTCACGCAGAATCCGCAGAACTCGCAGAACCTGCCGGGCGATGACCGTTCACGCAGAAATCGCAGAATACGCAGAACCTATCGACGTAAACCTTTTGCCGCTTTGCGCTTCCCAAGATTCTGCGTATTCTGCGTGCTAAAATAATGTGTTCTGCGTGAGATTATTCCCCTTTCATTTCCCGCAGCAAATCCAACGCTTGCGTCACCGTACTAACTTCTTTTACAGTGAGTTGCAGTTTTTCATTAGCCTCCTTGACGGCGGTGCGTTTCGGGTGGCTCATGATATACTGCATGACTTTTTGGAAGGTTGCGCTCTCAAAGTATCTTGACTCTTGGTTGCTGACGAAATAGGCCGTCATATTATGGTGGCGCAACAGAATCTTCTCGAAGCCCAAATCCTTGGCAATCCAGCGGAGGCGCACGGTATTGAGTAAGTCGTTCACCTGCTTTGGAATAGGTCCGAAACGGTCGATGAGGTGGTCGGTGAACTTCATCAAGGCTTCTTCGGTCTTGGTGCGGTCGAGTTCGCTGTAGAGGCTCACGCGCTCCTGCGTCGAGTTGATGTAGTCGGCGGGGAAGCGCACCTCCATATCGGTCTCGATGGTGCAATCCGTAACGTATGTTTTCTCCTCTTCCTTGTCGAAAATATCCTGAAATTCAGTCTCTTTCAGTTCGAGAATGGCTTCGTCAAGAATCTTGTGGTAGGTTTCAAAACCGATGTCGTTGATGAAACCGCTTTGTTCTGCGCCGAGAATGTTGCCCGCGCCGCGAATATCGAGGTCGCGCATGGCGATGTTGATGCCTTCGCCGAGGTCGGAAAACTCCTCCAAGGCGCGGAGGCGTTTTTGGGCTTCTTGGGTGAGGGTGTTCAATGGCGGCGTCAATAAATAGCAGAAAGCCTTTTTGTTGGAACGACCTACGCGCCCGCGCAGTTGGTGTAGGTCGGAGAGGCCATAACGGTGCGCTTCATTAATAATAATGGTGTTGGCGTTGGGGATGTCCAAGCCCGATTCCACGATGGTGGTGCAAAGCAGCACGTCATAGTCGCCGTTGATGAAACCGAGCATAATGTCCTCAAGTTTAGCGCCTTCCATCTGGCCGTGGGCCACGGCGATGCGCACGCCTGGCACGTATTTCAGGATGAAGTCGTGTACATCCATAATGTTTTGGATGCGGTTGTGGATGAAGAACACCTGACCGTTGCGGGCGAGTTCAAACTGGATGGCGTCGCGGATGAGTTCGCCGTCGAAGCCGCGAAGCTCGGTCTGCACGGGATAGCGGTTGGGCGGTGGCGTGGTGATGACGCTCAAATCCCTCGCGCCCATCATCGAGAATTGCAGGGTTCTCGGAATGGGGGTGGCGGTCAAAGTCAGCGTATCGACGTTGGCTTTCATCTCTTTCAGTTTCTCCTTCACGGCCACGCCGAATTTCTGTTCCTCGTCGATGACGAGCAAGCCCAAATCCTTGAATTTCACGTCTTTTCCAGTGAGTCTGTGCGTCCCAATGATGATGTCGATTTCGCCTTTTTCGAGTTTCTTCAGGATTTCGGTCTGTTGTTTGGTGGTCTTGAATCGGTTGAGGTATTCGACGGTGACGGGGAAACCGTTGAAACGCTCTGTGAAGGTGTGGTAATGTTGCAAAGCCAGCACGGTGGTGGGCACCAAAACGGCCACTTGCTTCGAGTCGCAGCAGGCCTTGAAAGCGGCGCGCATGGCCACCTCGGTCTTGCCGAAGCCGACGTCGCCGCACACGAGGCGGTCCATCGGGTGGTCGCTTTCCATGTCGCGTTTCACGTCGTTGGTGGCTTTCAGCTGGTCGGGGGTGTCCTCGTAGATGAACGAAGCCTCCAGCTCGTTTTGCAGGTAGTTGTCGGGCGCAAACTGGAAGCCGGGCGTGCGTTTGCGCTCGGCGTAGAGTTTGATGAGCTCACGCGCAATGTCCTTGACCTTGCTTTTCGTCTTGTTTTTCAGGCGGTTCCACGCGCCGCTGCCGAGGGTGCTCAAATGCGGCTCGGTGCCGTCTTTGCTGCTGTATTTCGCGATGCGGTGCAGCGAGTGGATGCTCACATAAAGCAGGTCGCCATTGTTGTAAGTCAGGCGGATGGCCTCTTGCGGCTTGCCGTTGTTCTCGATGGTTTCGAGGCCGTCGAAGCGCCCGATGCCGTGGTCGATGTGGGTGACATAGTCGCCGGGCTTCAGCTCGTAGAGGTCTTTCAGCGTGATGGCCTGCTTGGTCGAGAAGTTGTCGCGGAGGTGGAAGCGGTGGTAACGCTCGAAGATTTGGTGGTCGGTGTAGCAGCACACTTTCAGGTCCTCATCGATAAAGCCGCCGTGGATGGCGATGGTCTCGGTTTCGAAGTCGCGGTGAAGCTCATCGTTGTGGTTGATATCGTTCAGAATCGCCTGAATGCGTGAAAGTTGCTTGCTGCTTTCAGAAAAAATGATGACGCGGTAGCCTTCCTCTTTGTGTTCGGCGATGTCGTCGATGAGGAGGTTGAAGTTTTTGCTGAAGATGGGTTGAGGCTTAGTCCTAAAGTTGACAGTTGTAGGGCTGTCACATTGTGGCAGCCGTACATTGGAACGGGGATTGAAATCGCCCGTTTCTGTTCGGGTCGCCCTTTCAGGGCTTTGGTTGACTTGCTTCGCGTCATCGCGAGGAACGAAGCAATCCAGACCTAAATGGCTTGAAGTGCCAAATTCCACGGTGCGGCGTTTCTTCAGGCAGTCCAAAAGTTCATCGGACTTGCTGAACAATTGCCCAGGTTTCAAGGCTTTAACTTCCTCTTCCTCTGTGGCTTGCAGTTTCTCGAAACCTTCAATGGCGCGGTCGTATTCCTTATCGACTTGGGAGGCGAAAAAGGCCATGTCGGTGAGCCAAATGGTGGTCGTGTCGGGCAAGTATTGCAGGATGGCCTCGCGCTCCTCGATGAAGGCGCGTTCTTGCATGTTGGGCAGCAGTACAATCTGTTTCAGTTTCTCGATCGAAAGCTGGTCGGCGATGTTGAAACTGCGGATGCTCTCAACTTCGTCGCCGAAAAACTCGATGCGGTAAGGGTAGTCGTTGGCGAAAGAAAACACGTCGACCAAGCCGCCACGGATGGCAAACTGTCCCGGCTCGACGACGAAATCCACGTTCTCAAACTCATAGTCATACAGCAAATCGGTGAGGAAATCCAGATTGACCTTTTCCCCGACTTTGAGTTTGAAGGTGTTTTTGGCCAAGAGTTTGCGTGTGAAAACCTTCTCGCTCAACGCCTCGGGATAACTGACAATCAATGTTTTGCGCTCGGATATCGAAACGCGTTGCAAGACTTCCGTTCTCGAAAGGATGTATGAATTGTCGGGCTTTTCGGGTTCGTAGGGGCGTTTGTAGGAAGTGGGGTAGAAGAGCACCTGTTTCTTACTGTAGTCTATGCCACGCTCGCCGAGGAGGCTTTCGAGGTCGTTGTAGAAATAGGCTGCGTCTTCCTTGTCGGCGCACACGATGAGATGTTGCCCGCCCATCTGACGGAAGGTTTCTTCCACCACGAAGGCCTTCGATGAGGCCGTCAAATTGGAACAAAGCAAATGCCCGCCATCGCGCAAAGCCTTGACTATCGCGTCGATGTGGGCATCATTCTTATAGGGTTGGTTCGTAATGCTTGCCACGGTTCTTGAAATTGTGGCGCAAAGATACGAATTTATTCCACAACAATCTTTTGTGTTCTCACACTGTTGGCGGTGGTGAATCGTATCACATACACGCCAGCAGTCAATCCATCAAGTCCAATGCAATCCGTTTCATTTGAACTTCTTAAAATTCTTCCGTTCAAGTCAATGACTTGCAGCAGGCCTTGACCAATAATCGATTGGAATTGTCCATTGATGATAAAGCCAAAACTCTCATTCTCAAAAGTTTCTGTTTCTTCGTTTGCAGCAGCAAACAGCAACTTGAATCGTGATTCATAATCGTCCGTCTTGGCTTCGAAGGTGTAATTCGGCGTAGTCAAAAGGTTGATATGGGTGCCGGTCATGTTGTCGATAAGGAAGAGATAGCCCATCTTCACCGACTCAGGCAGAACCGTTAAAGTGAAAGTGCCATCTTGACTGGGTTTGAAGTTGAGGGGCATTTCGCCTTTGGCTTCGGTGCTGACAATGGCATATTCCTTGTCGCCATTTGGGATGTAAAGTTTGGCGTTGTCTTCATTGAAAACGAACTTCTGAAGCGGGTCGGTTTCATTGAGACTGATGATGGCATTGTCGACCTGTGCTGCGCTCGTTGAGCTGCCATCTCTATCCAGTTTGTTCTCTGCTACAGCGATTTGCAATTGACCTCGATTTGACCATTGCATTTGAGTTTGGCTGAAAGTGACGCTTTCGTTTTCTCCAGTGGCTTCCACTATGATTCCTGTGCAGGGCGCGACCGTTTCGCTGTTGCTCGTCACGGCTTTTATATTTGTGCGCTCATCATTCATTTTGTAGTAACTCTTACTGACGTATGCGTTGAAAGGAAGCGGGTTGCCCACGAGGTTGAAGCCTTTCAATTCGGTCGCGGAATAACTCAAGTTATCGATGGTGATTGAGGCCTGACTTTGTAGTTTGCCAGCAAAACTAAGGGTCGTGTTTTCGCTGCTGGCGTAAAGATAACCAGTTTTGGGATCAATTGCAAAGCCGGGTTCCGCATTGTCGGTTTTAGGCTTGTAATTGTACCATTTGTGATTAGGTTCATTATATTTATAAAGGTCAAAAGTGGTTTCTTCATTTTCAGGAATGAGGCCATCGATGGTAGCGGTTTCGAGTTGAGTGGAAATGGGCGAGGCGATGAAGTTCCATCCATTCTTTTCGGTTGTGTAGGCGACAATATCTTTTTTCACTGTTGCGTAAACATCACCGCCGCTATGAAAGAGTTGTGCGCCGTTTTCGAGGATGAGGTTTTCGGGATTGTCGTTACTGAGGGTTTCGGTGACGGTGAGTGTGCTATTGGGAGCAATGGTCATCTTGTCGTTTTCGCCAAGTTCCAATGATGTAATGGATGCTGTGCCCAATGCGAGGCCTGCTGTGTTGGAAGGGCTGGATTCGCCGCCGAAGTAGTTTGTTGTTACGGTATATTCGTGGATGGTATTGTTGGTGATATTAGGAAGTGTATATGTCGTGTCGGAGATATTCAATGCAACTGGATTTTCATTGTCATATAAATTGTAGGTGTAAGTGCCGTCGGTGAGGTAGGTGCGGATGAGCCATGAATAATTCTTTCCATCGCCACCAAGAAACGTCCAATTTGTAAGTGATTCTCCAATCAGTCTTGGATTGAATCGTTCGATATTCGTTGTATCATCAATTGGAATGTCATCATAAATGCCACAAGGTGCTGGATAGTTTCCCGAATTGCTGTCAGTACCTGGGAAGAATAGGATTACCCAAAGTTCTTTGGTGTAATCGAAAAAGAATGGGTTGGCAAATTCGATATCTTTCCAAATTTTGGAGGAATTATTGGTGAAAGACTGCTCTATCAGTTTTAAGGATCCTTCTTCATTAGGGTCACCTTCGTAGATAATAAGTTTGTATATTCCTGAAAAATATAGGTATGTGGAAACTTTATTAATGTACATTCCCGCAAAGTTGGTCAGGCGCGACGGATCGAACACTTCTGCCCAATAGGTGTCTTTGCCAGCTCCCATTCCAGCTCTTGCAAAATAGTTGAGTCCGTAATGAAGATTAGTGGATTTGTTTTCAGGGGCTTCCCATTTCAATATGGTATCGTTTTCTGAAAAAAATACTGATAGGTCAGAAGGTGTGTAGTCACGGTAGAAGCACATTTTTGTGACGTGGTTAGATGGATTAGAAATAGTATCTTCTGACACTGCCCGGACAAAGTATTCATAATAGATGCCTGAAACGACATCATTGTCAGCGTAATAGTTTTCTGTAACATTTGTTGCAATTCTAATGTTATCGCGGTAAATGTTGTATGAAATGGCATCTGTGATGGCGTTCCATTCGAGAGTTATGGTACCATTGGTGGCAATGGCCGATATGGTGGGCGCTGTAAGGTTGCTGAGAGGTTCAATCCATGCTATTACGGCATTTTCGAGGTTAAAAGTGCCTTCTCCGCTCCCTATGCCTCCTGATAATGGATTTAAAGCTCCGATGAGCCAATAATCATCCTGATATCCACTCCATCCCCAGTTGAAGTGGAAATAATTATCAGAACGATAGCCATCGCATACAAAAGCATGGCCACCGTTTTCGAATCTTCCTCTATAAAAAACGGGTCTGCTTTCATTCAATTCAGATTGCAAAAAACCAATCCATTGCTCATCGGTGTAAGCATCTTTTGTAATGTATGTAGCCGATGGCGAATATTTGAAATAATCAACCAGAGCAGAAACCACTTTTGATGATGTTGCACCGCTTCCTCCATCTGAACTATATCCATAATTCATATCAACCGAAATACCACAATGGTACATCAGTGTAGCGACGGCCCGTTTTTCTTCATCCGAACTTGTGTTATTGTAGGTATTGGTCATTTTGTCCCAGCGGTAAGTGGTTTCGCCGAAGTTGGCACTTTGTTCCCCGAAATTGGGGTGCATTTCAGGAGTGTAGGAGTGTGAGCCTTGTCCTTGCTTCGGATAATTCCAATATTTCATCACCTGTGCCATGGCGGTTGCCACACAGCCCGTAACAGTGCCCGTTGGACAATACATGTTGTAAGGGCTGCCTTGATCCCATTCTGTTGTCAATAAAGGCTCCACAACTGTAGTCGGAGTATCCTTCGAGTTTTTTCCTTCTTTCAAGTCTTGCCATTCGTCAGCGGTGCTTTTGTCGGGCTGTATGCCATTTTCGATGCCCCATTGTATTTCGTCGCTATATTGCTGTAGCCACCACCGCAAATTCTCAGGCATGTCGTCAACAATGAAATTGTCGCTCAATGAATACCCCAAGATAGGTTGGGCGCAGTCATCCGCCGACATCACTACAAAACTATTTTCTGTCGTGAAGATGTAAAGATTCGGGAAATCGGCTGCCTTGGAGAGGTCGGTGAGTTGGGCGGCTTTAGCACCGTTGTTGTTCAGGAAGGTGGTGGCCACTTTTTGAGCGGTTTCGGGCGAAACGCGCTCGGCCATCATCGGCATCGCCACCATCAGCAGCAATGCCACAATCATTGTAAATCTTTTCATATTTAGTGGTGTTTTTATTTCGTTGACAATTAGGCTGCAAAAATAGTGAAAATACTTTTTAGGACATTAACAAATTATAGGGAACTTCTAAAAATGCTCCATAGGAGCTTTCTTTTAATAATGAAAACTCAACGAACCAATGGGTTATACCCCGTAGGGGTTTTCTTTTATGTGTTTTTTAGTAATGACCTATAATAATTGACCATGACTGCTTTCGACAAAAGAAAAGCAGTCATGGTCATAGTCACAAGTCATGGTCAGGAAGTTTATTCCTCAACCTTCGCCCGCTTCGAGTCCCAAATCATATAGGCGATGATGGCGATATACATCACCAAGGCGATGAGACCGGCCACAGGCATCTCGGCAAACGGCGTGCCGTCGGCAGTGCGTGCCACGGCATCCACGTTGGCGAACTTCAGGATGGCGCTTACCACACCCATCAAGGCACCACCGGCGATGAAGCCCGAGGCGATGAGGGTGCCACGGTTGTAGCGTGCATCGTTGAGTTTCTGGTCCTTGCTGCGGGTGCTCACAAACCATGAGATGGCACCACCGATGAGCAGCGGCACGTTGAGGTCGATGGGGATGAACATACCCAAGGCGAAGGGCAGGGCAGGAATCTTGCAGAAGTTGAGGATCAAGGCAATGGCGGCACCGATGCCGTAGAGCAGCCACGGGGCGCTACCGCCCGACATCATCGGCTCGATGACGGCACTCATTGCGTTGGCTTGTGGCGCGACCAAGGCTCCGTCGCCCACGAAGCCGTAGGCCTTGTTCAAAATCATAATCACGCCAGCGACTGTGGCAGCGGCCACGGCCACGCCGACGAACTTCCAAATCTCTTGTTTCTTGGGCGTCGTGCCAATCCAATAACCTACTTTCAGGTCGGTGATGAAGGCTCCGGCCACGGCCAATGCCGTGCAAACCACGCCACCTATTATTAATGTGGCGGTCATGCCTTGCGGACCGCTCAGTCCGGCGGCGACCATCACCAAGGAGGCCAAAATCAAGGTCATCAAAGTCATACCGCTCACGGGATTGCTGCCCACGATGGCGATGGCATTGGCGGCCACCGTCGTGAACAGGAAGGCGATGACGGCCACAACCAAAATGCCAATCAAAGCGTGGCCGAGGTTGTGGACCACGCCAAACCAGAAGAACAGGAAGGTGATAATCAAAACGGCCACGATGCCGATGACGATGGTTTTCATCGGGATGTCTTGTTGGGTGCGGTCGACGGGTTCAGCTGCGACCTTCTTGCCCTTGAACTCGTTGGCAGCGAGACCCACCGACGACTTAATCACGCCCCACGACTTGATGATACTGATGACACCTGCCATAGCAATGCCACCGATGCCGATGTGTCGCGCATAGTTCTTGAAAATATCTTCAGGTGCCATCGAACCGATGGTGGCGGTGATGCCCGCGTTCATCAGGTCAACGATTTGGTCGCCCCAAATGAGGTTCATTCCGGGGATGATGATGAACCACACGAGCATAGAGCCGCAGCAGATGATGAAGGCGTATTTCAGGCCGATGATGTAGCCCAAGCCAAGCACAGCCGCGCCGGTGTTCACTTTGAACATCAGCTTGGCTTTGTCGGCCAAGGCCGCGCCCCAGCCCATCATACGGGTGGTGATGGTCTCCGACCACCAGCCGAAAGTCGACACGATGAAGTCGTACAAACCGCCAATCAAGCCGCTGACAACCAACAACAAAGAATCCTTGCCTTTCTTTTGCCCGCTGACCAAAACCTGCGTTGTGGCTGTGGCTTCGGGGAAGGGGAACTTGCCGTGTTGTTCCTTCACGAAATATTTTCGGAAGGGGATGAGGAACAGGATGCCCAAGATGCCGCCAAGCAGCGAGGCGATGAACACCTGCCAGAAGTTGATTTCGATTTGGTAGCCCTTGCCTTGCAGGATGTAGAGCGCAGGCAAGGTGAAGATGGCACCGGCCACCACGCCGCCCGAGCAGCCGCCGATGCTTTGGATGATGACGTTTTGCGACAGCGCGTCGTTCTTGCGCGTCAGTCCTGTGAGGCCGATGGCGATGATGGCGATGGGGATGGCGGCCTCAAACACCTGCCCGACCTTCAGGCCGAGGTAGGCGGCGGCAGCCGAAAACAGGATGGTCATCAGCAGGCCGATGCACACCGACCATACCGTAACTTCTTGATACTTTTTGTTTTTCGAGAGTATGGGTTCATACTCTTCGCCCGGTTTCAGTTCGCGTTGCGCGTTTTCGGGCAGCTTGAATTGGTCGTTTTCCATATAGTGAATGTTTGAAATATCAACGGAAATGAATTGCAATAATAGGAAAATTAATGATTGTTTGATATTTTGTGTAGTGTTTTTTTCTCACGCAGAATCCGCAGAATCTTATGAAGCGCAAAGCGACGAAAAGCTTGGGTCCGGTAGGTTCTGCGAGTTCTGCGGATTCTGCGTGAAACTACTTTCTACATCTTTTTGCGAGAAAATGACAAATTAATTTGTCTAATTAGAAAGTTTGCTTTACTTTTACAGCGTCAAACATAAAACAAAACAAAATGAAGTACCTGTTTAAATCTAAATTGCCATTGGCTATCATCGCGGTCGTGCTTGTGGGCTGCAACAGCAAGCCCACTGCCGAAGAAGTCCTTCGGAAATCCTACCAGAAATGCCAGTCCATCCAAGGTGGGCATTACAAAATGGAAGAGCGGATGAAATACATGTCGGACAACGACACGACTCATTACCGCTATGTCTGTGATTTCAAGAAACTCCCTGACGACACTGTGTATTACAGGGCTTTCGCCATGTTTGAGGAAGACCTTAAATCAGAACACAGCCGTCATTTCCTTTATACTGGAAACGAATTCGTCAGCTTTGTTGACAGTACAGGAACCATTATGCCATGCGATCCTTGGGCTGCCGACATCATCGCGACAAGGCACAACCGCACGTTCTATTCCGTGTTGACGCATATAAGCAGTTATCCGCTTCCGAATGAGGAAAGGTTGGCCGACAGTACCTATTCCTATATTCTTTCAGAAACCCGATTGGACGGGAAACCATGCTATTTGGTCGATATTCTCGCTCCAGCCGATAAGGAGCCTGATAGCATTTTCGGCATGATGACCATTCGGCAAGAGACATACTTCTGGATCGACAAGAAAGACTATTTGCCCATCCAATTTGCCACGGCCTTTGATGTCGTGGAACAACAGGATACCTTATACCAATATAAGGAATGCAAGTTACTCTCCTTCGACCCGAATGTGGATGAATCCAAATTGACTTTGGAATCTGTCCCCGAGAATGTCGTCTTGAAGGATTACCAACCCTACAAGGAACCCGAACCGCTTGCCGAGGGCTCGCCCGCCCCGGATTGGTCGCTGCCCACACTCGCTGGCGACACCATAAGCCTCGCCGACCTGAAAGGGAAGGTGGTGTTGCTCGATTTCTTCTACAAGTCGTGCGCCCCGTGTTGTGCGGCCATGCCCGTGTTGCAGAGTCTTTACGACAAATATAAGGACAAAGGCTTTGTTATGCTCGGCGTCGACCCGATTGACGACCCAATTGAGGACGAAATGGCCGACTTTTTGGCCAAACGCGGCATCAACTACACCATTCTTTTCTCTGAGCGCGAATTGGCTGAAACTTATCACGTTTCGGGCTATCCAACTCTGTACTTCCTCGACGGCGAGGGCAAGATAGCGAAGATGCACGTCGGCTATGGCAAAGGCATGGAAGAGGAGCTGGAGGCGGATTTGGTGAAACTTTTGGAAAACAAATAAAATCTATACGTTATGAAGAAAAACTATTTGTTTCCCCACTACTTCCAATGGATTGGATGGGTGATTGCCATTGTTTCTTTTGTGGTATTGTTACTGGGTGTGATTAACGATATTACAATCCGTATGCCTGCACTTTATGTGGATGTCTTTTTTGATGATGACAATGAGGATGGTTTCTTTCGCATGGTCAAAACGAGTATGTACTCCATCGCCATGCCTTTGTTGATTATCGCATTGATTTTCATTGGTTTTTCCAAGGAAAGGGTCGAAGATGAATTCGTGCAGTATATTCGATCGCAGAGCCTGATTTGGTCCACATACGTCTCGGCGGGCTTGTTCATTCTTGGCACCTTGCTGATTTACGGCTTCATCTATATGTATATTCCTTATTTGGTGTTCTTTGTGTTTCTTCTGCTGTTCGTGATTAAATTCAAGATAGCTATGTTCCGCTTCAACAAAGGAGGCGCGCAATGAAGAACCGTTTGAAAGTGGCGCGGGCCGAAAAGGACCTTACGCAAGAGGATTTGGCCCACCGCATTGGTGTGAGCCGACAATCAATAAACGCCATAGAATCAGGGCGGTATGTGCCTTCCACAGTCTTGGCCTTGAAGATGGCACAGGTGTTTGGGAAATCGGTGGAGGAGATTTTCTTCTTGGAAGAAACGGATTGATGTCTCACGCAGAAATCGCAGAATACGCAGAAGCCTATCGGACGCGGATTGATCGTCGCATCGCGATTCCCATAGTTCTGCGTATTCTGCGTGCGGAATTTATCTAACAATACAGAATTTCTTTATGAAACAACCTCCATCGCTCTGAATCCTAACGAAATACATTCCAGAAGGATACTCGCTGAGCGACAAGACAACTTTGTTGGCACCAACTTCAGCCGCATAAAGTGTTTCGCCCGTCATGGAAACGAGGGTAACACGCTTTGCACCAACACATTCCACGGTCAGTTGGTCATTGGCGGGATTGGGATAAACATTGGCTTCCAATCCATCCAGTTCATTCACGCCCAACACATCCTTCTCCAAACACTCCGACCACGAAATGGTGTTTCCGCCATCGGTGCTGATGCCGTATTTGTATTGGCCAATCGGCAGGGCATCCCAACCGTAATCGACATAATTCGGCTGGGCCACGTTGGAGGCAATCAGGACGCTGTTGCTACCGTCGCAGTTGGCGCGATAGATTTCAAAAGGCGTGCCCACGGTGATGTCGTCAATGTAGAAAGCGTTATCGTATTCGCCTTCGGCGAGTTGGTTGGCGTATTTCCATTCCAGAATGTGGTTGCCGGGACCAATGGCAACGGTGTAGCGCGTCCACGGCACTTCGTCCTTCAAGGTTTCGCCATATTGCACATTGTCGATGAAGAAGCCGCAGCCGTTGAGCGGGAAGCAACTGACTCGGGCATAGTAACTTACAACACTCGATGTAGGCAGGTTGACCGCCAATGAAATCTTGCTGTTGGTGAACATGCCCGTGTTGGTCGACTTGGCGCAATAGCTGCCTTCGTTGGGTTGCGTGGTGGTGATGACCCAAGGGCTGGTGGCGTCATTAATCCACATGTTTTGGTAGAAGTCGCCCGACTCGAAGCCGTCGTAAACGCCCGCAGGCAGGTTCCACGACAGCGACACACGCATGTTGTTGATGACTTCGGCCTCAATCTCGACCGCTTTCGTCAGGGTGAGGTAATTGGAGGGGAGCGAGGTCAGGTCGTTTTCCAAATGGGCAATAATATAATAGGTGTATGAACCCGCATAGTTGATGTGGTCGGTATAGGTGGTCGCCGTCAGGCTGTTGGCGATGCGCATACCGTCACGATAAACGTCGTAGGAAATGCCTTCGGGAGCGGCGGTCCAGTTGAGGATGACTTGCTCGCCGTCGAAGTCGGCGGTGAGGTTGGTGGGGCCATGATGGAACAAGGCGTTGATGGCGGCCAAAGCGTCAATGCGGCCAGAGCCTACACGGTTGTTTTTCATGGTGTTGCCGACCCTAACGGAGGTGAGTTCGATGATGGAGTCCAATTCGGCGGGACTCAAGTCGGGATTGGCCTCAAGCAACATGGCCAACACACCCGCCACGCAAGGCGTAGCCATCGAAGTGCCGTCCATTTCGATGTAGTTGTTGGTGGTTTGGTAGTTCAACGAGGTGATGTTGGCACCCGGAGCCGAAATGTCGGGACGAATCAAGCCGGGCTGGTTGACATCACCGTTTTCGTAAGGATAGTCGTTGTAGTTGCCGACATTCGCGCCTGAAGCCCAAGTCGTTGGACCGACGGAGGAGAAGCCGCAATGTTCGTCGTTGGAGTCGGTGGCACCCACGCTGATGACGGAGGTCAGGCCGCCTTCAATGAGGTTCCTTTGGTCGGGATGGAGCCATGCCGGAGGGCAGTTGCTCGGAGCGCTGATGTTGAAGGGGATGGGGTAGGTGTATTGCGTTTGGCCTTCGTTGCCGCAAGCCACGGCAGCCGCCACGCCCGCATCCAAACAGGTGGCGAAAACGTCGCGGTAGTAGTAGCAGGGACCGGCCCCGACATCGCTGAGCGAGATGCTGAGGAGGTGGGCACCGTGTTCCAAAGCAAACTCAACGCCTTGGATGAGGTGGGTGGCTTCGCCTTCTCCATCTTCGCCCAAAACCTTGATGGACATGATTTTGGCTCCCGGGGCGATACCCGTTTGGGTGCCAGCCGTGCCTTGACCCGCCAAAATGCCAGCGGTGTGTGTGCCGTGACCTTGGTCGTCCATGGGGTCAAGGTCTTGATAGAAAACATCATAGCCGTGGTGGGGGAACTCGCTGCCGCCGTCCCACATACTGTTGGCAATGTCGATGTGGTTGTAGTTGACGCCCGTGTCGATGAGGCCGATGATGATGCCGTTGCCCGTGTAGCCTGTGCCGCCGTAGTTCCAAACCGCAGGCGCGTTGATTTTGTCCACATGCCAGGCATTGTCTCTTGTGGCAGGGCCAATCTTCTCGTTTTGGGGAATCATAGGGCGCATTTCGTCAGGGATAATCATGGCAACGTCCTTGCGCTGAGCGAGTTGCGCAATGACTTCGGCATTGGCTGAGCAACTGAAGCCGTTGAACGACCAGAAGGTTTTCAAATCGCTGACCAAGTTGTCATTTTTGTAACCTTCAAGAAAATCAAGCACTTGGGCTTGCGATGCTTGGCAAAACGCTTTTCTTTCGGCGATGACGAAATCGCGGCGTTGCTCTTTGGTCATCAACGTGGTTTTTTGCGAAAGTTGGGCATCCTCGTAGCGGTCGGCCATCATGACGATGACATGTTGAAGTCCGTCGGGTTGGCCGAACAAGGCACTAAAACCGAGGGCAAGAATCAGGGTAAAAATGGATCTCTTCATGGTATTTGATTGATTTTGTGTTACATTACATTTCCGATACGACATTCTAAACATCGTTTGCGCCTGCAAAAATACGAATAAGTTTGTTGATTTTGTACGAACAATTCAGATTGCTTCGGGAGGCTTGCCGCCTACACACCAACACCCACTGCAAAAGCAATCCCAGAATAGATTCTTGTTTCGATGCCGATTGATTGAATCTTGGTCGCGTGGGCATCACAGATGGCGATGGAGGGGGATGATAGAGATGGCAAAGAGGTTGAATAAGAGCATGTCATGATTTGAGATTTACAACTTTTTTTCGACTACAGACATACTGAATGAAGTACTACCAGCTTTGATAAAAATATTATTAGGTATCCGCCAATCCATAATCTGCAGCATGTTCTGTTTCATCTTTCACCCCTGTATAAGCTTCTTCCACTATTTCAAAAAGCTTAGCATACGTAATCATTGGAATATAAGCATCATTTCCACACAAAGCCAATCCAAGAGAAGTTGATAACATAGGTATTTTTTTCGACACTTCTATAGCATCATCGATTGAATAGTTATTTGATACCGCAGTACCTATACGAATTATATCTGTAAACCCTACATAACGCCTACATAAGCCATTTTTCATTGAGCCGCCTCCGGTAAAAACGATTGGTCTATTATTAACAATCCTCGTAGCCTCGTCTTGTTTGACTCCGATACTCTGTGCTTTTTGCATAATTTTCACTGAAAAACGGTCTATCCTACTCTCCACAGCATAAAAGTGAGCATCTTCCCCGTCTTTCTCTATAGCATTTACTCCATAAGGTATCGATTCGTAATCAAATATCTTCACTTCATCTCCCATAGGAGCAACAAAAATGCTAATGTCAGTCGTACCACCTCCAATATCTACAACTGCATTGACACCCGCTCCAAATCTTTTTTGTTTGGCCAATGGGTTCAAATTTGCGTATGCTTCTGGGAAAACAAATATCTGGTTATCTTCTTTATCCTTTTTAGTATACTCTTTAATATTGGTAACACGCTTAAGCTCATCAAGTGTAGATGACAAAAACCTTTCACGGTCATGGTTAAAAACACGCTCTATCAGATCATAGACTGTTAGAATAATCTGAGTTGCTTTCTCTTTGTTCTTTTGCCAATTGTTTTGTCCGCTTGATGTACCCATACAAACAACTAAGTTCTGTGTTCCATAATCCCTATCCAAATCAAAAAACACATAACACAGATACCAAATAGAAACCAACATCGGATCCAATTCAAACCGCCAGTCAAAACCATCTGAAAACACCATTTGTTTAAAACTCCTATATATCGCAGGAATTAACTTCTCTGGCATTTGCTCATACTCAATCCATTCATGCAATCTTTTTTCATAAGCCCTCCTTATCCTATCATTATAATCGTCCACTTCTTTTATATTCTGCGCTATTGCAGTCTGGCGTTCTTTACATCTTTTCGCATACTCCGCCAGTGCTTTTTCATATTTCTTTTGTTCCTTTTCCTCTCGAAGCTTCTCGTCACCCTGACGTTTTATTTCAGCAAGCGCATCTTTGAGAACTGAAAAACTATTAATTGTATTCTTAGACTTTTTATCGGATTTAACAATCGGCGCAATAGGCTTTATTGGTTCAGGAAACTGCTTGTAGTTTTGATAGACTGGATCTAATGGTTTATGAGGCACATCTTTTCTCTGTAGTTCAACAACCATTGCGGCATCACCCGTGTCAACAAACCCATAAGAAAGTGTATTGTCATTATTGAGTTGAACAACCGAAGGCAACACAAAACTAGGCTCGTCATTTAAATCATAAAATTTTTGGAATGAATACCTTCTATTCCTATTGTCAGTACTGTCCTCTACGCAGATTTTCGTATAGTGAGTACCAAAATCTAACCCAATCTTTACAGCCATATCAAATCACTTTTATAAGGTTCAACATCATAAGTTTGTCAGAAACAATTGGTTCGCTTACAGAATCCAAAGCCTTTAACTTAGTATCGCGTGCATCTTCCAAACTACGCAATCTACCTTTCTGCGCGGGAAGTACTTTTTCAAGTTTTTCCTTCTTTTCCTTGACCGTCTCTGTAGTATTTCCATCCACAAAGAAGTCAAGTGTTGAATCTGCGAAACCTGCTGCAATTAAACTATCACATAGTCCAATATTACTTTCTGATCTTTCGACAATCGCCCTCATATCTATTATCTGTTTATTGTATCTCGCCTCAACACCATTACGCTGATGTTCAATATCATTTCTCTGTTTACGCGACACAACATCTCTATAATCATTCTTATAGTCTCTAATTGCATCAGCAAAACAAGATCTCATATCATCAGCAGCGTCCCTATCTACATGATAGAAATCCTTTGAGTCCCATGGCAACCCTGCCGTTTGTACAGCTCTATAAAACGCATCCACAATTTCCTCATTATTCTCTACATCCATATTTTGAATATCATACAATACAGGGTGAACTTCCTGCATCTTTCTTGATTGACCATACCTAAACGATTCTGTTATGACATTATATACCGCCAAAACATAATACCCTTGGTTAACATTCTGTCCTCCATCCTCACAAATATCAATTTCTTTCAATTGATATCGAAACACATCCGTATCTTCATTAATTACTTTCCTTATCTTCTCTTTTGCAACAATTACAAACGGATGGTATATGCTAAGATAAGGTATAGACCTATTGGTTTCTGCCACATCCTGCGTAAATGTAACCTTAAACGAATTTTTATCGCGAATGGAATTGACAAAGCTTTTTATCAATTCTCCGTTTTCACCTGGCAGAGACGTATAGTTATTTAAGAAGTTCACAATTACCTTTGGTTGGCTTTGTGGCACTGAAATACGCACAATTCCATCTTTATCCATTTCACTGATTGTGCATGTTGGTAGCTCTTTCCTAAACAACATTCTTACATAATTCTCAAGCTCCTGTTCCGTAACGTATGCCTTGTTATTGATAATGGCATTCAAATGGTTACGCAAATAAGAATCGCTGGTAAAAGTGGTAGACAACTCCTTTTCTAATTTTTTTGAATCCTCCATGTTGCGCTGAAACGCTCTGTCAATTCGTTTCATTTTTTCTTCTCGCTCTTGTTCTGTTAATTCAATACGATACAGATTACTCCCCAACTCTTCTCCGATGGTTTTGTCATCCAACTTTTGGCTCAAAATTGGTTCCAAATCGCCAATGGTCTTTCTAAACTCTTCAATCCTACTTTGTAATCTGGTGTGTATTTTCTCCTGCACCGTGCCTTTCACAAGCATATTGTAAATGTGGATAATCTGTGATTGTTGACCAATTCTATCGATTCTACCAATTCGCTGCTCAACAACCATTGGATTCCAAGGAAGGTCATAATTGACAATAGTATCGCAAAACTGCATGTCAAGACCTTCTCCACCAACTTCAGTCGAAAGTAAAACAGTTACAGACTTATCTGTCTTAAACTCTTCCACCGCATTGATACGGCTCATCCTATCACTTATTCTACCACTAATAACACGGTATCCAATATTATCTTTAGAAAGCCTATATGCCAAATAATTAAGAGTATTATGGAACTGAGCAAACACAATAACTTTACCATTCCCCTTTGTTTGGTTCTCTTGGATGATGCGAGTCAACTTGTTATACTTTGAATCATCAATGGACCCTTTACCTACAAAACTGTTATCATAGGCAAAAATGCTACTCGCAATCATTTGCTGGTGAGTAGAACTCGCAAGAGGCTGCATATTTTTAAGGCTATCCATATATTGGTCAAACAATTTTTGCTCAACCTCGTTTAACTCAACGGATATTGTTATGGTATCTCGTTTTGCTTGCGAAAGGTCTGTTGTAACGTCCACTTTACGCGTTCTCGACATAATAGAGCTTAATGGATTAATATCATACAAATCACTTTGTATCAATGTTCGTTGTTTTGCTGTGTCTTCCCCTTTAAGCTTTTCCATCAGGGGTTCAAAGAGTGGTAAGTTTCTAACATAATCATCCTCTGGAATCATATCTTCCAAGCCCCTTCGTATTTCAGATAACGAAACATTTCCATTAAGACTATTTAAAGCCCAAACAAAAGGCTCATTATGGCTAGACTCATCTTCAAACGCTGTTTCACTATCATAGCGTTGGCTATTTAAAAGGTTAAGCAAGTGGTACAGGTTTTCCCTCCCAAGCATTATTGGTGTCGCCGTAAGAAACACAGCTGATTGTGCTTGTCGCAGCAAACGCTCAATGGCATCATGACGCCTTGTCGAGCCATTTCTCACTCTGTGAGCCTCGTCACAAACAACTAAGCTAAATTGATACCCCTCATTTTCTATATCTTTTATCACACTCTTATTTTTCGTATCCCTTAATGTATCGTAGGAAATGATACCACGCGCTTTACCATTGTGTGACTTTAATTCATTTCGCAACTCATCTTTTTTTTCAAAAATCTGAAATGGCAAACCAAATCTATCTTCAAGTTCTCCTTGCCATTTGTTTCTCAATCCATTTGGGCATACAACCAAAACATTCTTCAGCTCATTCCTAGCTTTTAGTTCCAGCATGATATGGCCTGCTTCAATCGTTTTACCCAAACCCACTTCATCTGCTATAAGCAGCCTTTGAAGGTCTGAATTCAAAAACTTCATCAATGGTATGTACTGATAAGTCTTGAACATCGTCCTTGAAGCTTTGATTGACGACAAAGTATTGTTACTAGAGTTTTCAATTTTGAAAGTAGTATTAAATACCTGAAAATCATTATAGCCCTTGAAATTACCAAGGACACATCTATCAAATAAGTCTTTCACTTCGATAAATCCTTCAAGATCCCTCTCAGTTACATCCCTTATGTCGTCCTGACTAAAGAACACACTATATTTTTGGTCTCCACGAATAAATGGTAACACCTTTGAAATAGTTCCTCTTTGTTCAGTGTTGATGTCTCTTACAATATCTCCTATATTGAATTTAGCCATAATATATTTCTGTTTGTTTCCACCGCAAAAGTACAATCATTTTGCGAAATCTATCTTACTGCATTTTCTTTTTTTCAGTTCCAACTCCCTCACCGTGCGCTTCACCACCTGTTCAAGTTGGAAAGTAGACACGCCCAGCGGTTTGTTGATGTCGCGCAACGACCATTCCACAACGGTCTTGTCGGTCGATTTGCAGATGATCAGCCCCACAGTGGGGTTGTCGCCCTCGCCACGCAGCAACTCGTCAACGGCGGTAACGTAGAAATTCAGCTTGCCGGCAAACTCGGGGATGTACTTCACCACCTTCAGCTCAATGACGACATAGCGGTGCTGCGGGATGTGATAGAACAGCAAATCGGGGAAGAAGGTCTGCCCGCCAGGCATCTGCAACTCCATCTGTCGCCCCACATACGAAAAACCCTTGCCCAGCTCCATCAAGAAGCGCGTGACATTCGAAACCAGCGCATCTTCCAAGTCTTTCTCCTCGTACTCCTCGCTCATCGAGAGGAATCCGAAATGATAGGGATCCTTTAGTATCTCCTTGGCCAATTGGCTCTGCGGAGCCGGAAGCGTATGCTCAAAGTTGGTCACTGCTGTCCCTTGTCTGCCAAAGAGGTTGGCTGCCATCTGACTCTCAAGTCGGCTGCGACTCCAACCTTCCTCAGTCACCTTATTGATATAGAAAATGGCTTCGTCGAGGGTTTGGCATTTGGAAATGATGAGGACGTGATGAAACCACGGTATCCTGCCAAAGATTTCTGGCATTTCTAATTGGTCAGCAGCTTGCTGACTTTTTTCGTTTTCGTCTAATTGGTCAGCAACTTGCTGGCCTATTTTTGGATTACCAATTTGGCCACCGAGCTGGTGGCTTTTTTCAAAATCATCTTCAACGTCTTCAAATTGGTCACCAGCTTGGTGACCAATTTGGTCAGCGGGTCGTTGACCTTTTATAACCCGTTCATAATAAAACAGATACCATCGTTTCATATATTTTACATTGGTATCCGAGAAGCCCGTTTCATCGGGAAACGCCTGGCGCATGTCGAGGGCAAACTGCTTCACCACACCTGCGCCCCAGCGTTCTTCTGCACGAAGTGCCACCAAATCGCGCCCCACGCTCCAATAAAACTCAAGCATGGCTGTGTTCACACGAACCGCCGCCTTGACTTGGCTTTGGCGGAATCGCTGCTTGATGTCGGCCATCCATTGCACATAGCCCTCATCGGCGGCCATCATGTCACGGAATACGAATGTCGGTTTGTCGCTCATCTTTCTTTAGAGTTAGTGAAACGCAAAAATACAAATAAATCCATCACAATGCCTCATAAGCGTGAAAATGCGCCACAACACGGTCGCGTACCTTCTGCTGGATGTCGGCGGGCGACAGAACCAACAGGTCTTTGCCAAACGAACATAACTCTCGTATCAATTCGTAATTCTCAATACACTCGATAGAGAAAAAATAACCGCCATCAAGCATGGGAAATTGTTGGCGCAATGCCATCTCCTTTTCTCCTGTGTAATGCCGCTGTGATTCGTGCAAAGGCTTGGTCGCCACATATTCCTTGGAATAATCGCTAACCCAAAACAAGATGGTCTGCAACGGATTGCCGTCGATGAGCGTCACCCCGATGATGTCCTCAAAGCGCTCGTTGAGGTCGCCTTCATAAGGCAAAAATCCTTTGGCTGGCAATGGCACCACCTCATCTATACGGTCGAGCGCAAACGACAGAAGTTTTCTGTCATTATCGGCAGCCCCAATGAGATACCAACGGCGGTTGTATTCCTTGAGCAGATAAGGATGTACCACGGTTTTGCGGTCTTCATCCGGAGTATCAAAGCGGTGGTAATGCAACTCCACAACCTGCCGCTGCGAAATGCAGGTGAAAAGCTCGCCAAACAGGTTAGAGTTCTCCAAAGGATTCTTGGTGAATGAGACAATCTGCCGATCGGTCTTCACATTCAAGCCTTTCCTTAGCGTTTCCAAACCTTCCAGATTGGGCAGCCCTTCAAACTGACCCAGTAGCGACAGAGCCTCGTTAAGCAGGTACTTTTCATCTTCGGTCATTTCCTTTTTGAATATGGAAAAAGATGGATCAGCATAGCGGTGGCAACTTTTCTTGATGGTTTTCAGCGTTCGTTGACTAATATCGTCAACCGGATAATGTTCTATTTCAGCAGCAAAAGGACTTTCATACTCCAAATAATGTAGGTCAAGTTCGATGGTGCGTCGGCTCACGGGTTCTTGTTCTCTCTCAACCAACTCCTCGTTAACTAGTCGGCACAAATCTTCAGTCGAATAGTTATGGTAACGGTTGGCCAACAACTGGTCAAGGTAATAATAACGTGTTACGGCATTTTTGTTTGCAGGCATAAGAACTGTTTTTTTTATGCTGCAAAGATACAAATAATCTGCGAAATCTATTTTCGCAACAACAGCACTTCAATCATATTTATCAAGTTTTGGATTTGTCATGTATGTTTGACCTTTGGTATGACGAGGCTTGGTAGGTAGTAGTATCCCGTCAGCCACTAAATTGGGGATAAATCTGTTTCGCAAATGTGCAGGTGCTTTGTTTAGAAGCAAGGCTAATTCTTCAATGGAGTGTTCTACAATACAGGCTTCAATAATACATTCTCTTATTTGAGCAGGCGACATCTTTGAATGAACTTTCTTCTTTACTATTTCATCAACGATGCGTTTGTTCTCTGCCAGATAATCAGTTGCAACATTCAAATTTCCAGTTGCAACATTTGTGCTTCCAGTTGCAACATTTGCTATGTCGTTTGGCTTGTCAACCAGAGTGTTATCAATGTCATTGGTCGCATCATCAGTTCCAATATCAGTTGCAACATTTGAACTTTCAGTTGCATCATTATCGCGCCAGATTGTGGTGACGAACTCGGCACTCAAGTCTATCTCGGGAGCAAGGAGACGGGCCTCTTGCATCTTGCGGATATTTTCTGTGATACCAGTACCGTATTTCTCGATATAGCCCATCTGGTACATGACTTCCGCCAAGTACGGATTATGTGGATAGGAACCGTGTTCTTTCATCAGGTCAGCCTTGGTGAGTTCAACAGGCAATGTCCCGGGATTACGTACCACAATACGGTTGCGAAAAACTGAAACCTGCACACTCCCCGTGCTGGTGTAGGCTCTTTTCACTTTTTCAATCAAGGATCACCGCAGCAGCACAGCCCCAATCCTACATTCCAAGCACCGTTTGCGCTTGCAATACATATTATAAAGGTGCAACAAGGCTTGGGTCTGCATGGCATTTTCCGCCTTGATGCCGCATGAGGCGAAATGCCGGATGATGGCATTGTCTTCAGCCTCAGTCTCTTCCAAGAACTGCATGGCCGTGTCGCACACCGATTCGTCCTTATGTAGTTTGCCGTAACAAAACAGCAAAGGTGTCACGGCGTTGATAATCAAAATATTCGCTGTGGCATCGCCCAAATGTTTCGCTTTTTGGATATGGTTAGGAGTCACCCTTTTAAGGGGGGCAGGGGGATTAAACCGCCAATGCGTTTCCCAATAATCCGAAGCCTTCACATCAAACAAAACCTTAACCTCGGCAGCGTTTTTCGCCTCGCGGATTTTGGAGAACAGACAGCCGTTTTTGTGAATCAATTGCGCCATTTGCGCCAAACGGAGGGTCGGGAAGTTGCTCGGACGCATCCGCATGAACTTCCAACGCTCGGCGGGCAGGGTCAGGAGGTTGAATTTGGCTTTCATAACGGCAAACTCGCGCTTGAGCAGCAGGGGATAGTCCTCGGTGAAGTCCGTTTCAAGGAATCCCGCGCAGCCCATCAGCATGGCCTCCAACTGCAAGAGGTTGTCGGCATGTTTTAGCAAGGTCTTGAAAGGCAAGATGTTGGCCAAGGTTTCAAAAGCCTCGTTGTTCACTTTCAGGCCGAAATAGCGCATCAGGAGTTTGTATAGCGCGTCTTCCCAATCGAATTGGTTGGATTCCAAGATTTTGGTGACATTTCCCGACTTGCTTTCCAAGCGTTCCACAGCCATGCGGTCTAACCATGAAAGGCGAGTGAAAACGGGCACTCGGTCAATGCTTTTCTCGCATGGAATCCAGTTTTTTGAGGAGATAAACGCTTGATATTGAGAGAACAAAGTTTCGTTGAATCGGCCTTTCAGTTCCAAGGTCGGGAGGTCGTTGGCCTTGGTGTCGTTTTCGTATACCACATGAAGGATGACATTCTGATAGGCCTTGTCGGTTTGGTGTCCGTGTCGGTTCCAGTCGCTGCTTTTCACATGGATTTCCACATGGCCGGCCCAAAGTTTGTCGCCGATTTGGATTTTGGCTTCCAAGAAGTCAGGCCCGGAATTAGTGTTGCGGTAGCCTGTTGCGACAATGTCGATAGGTTCGCCTTCGGTAGTTTGTAATGGGACAACGGAGCATACCCCGTTGTTGGCG
This sequence comes from uncultured Bacteroidales bacterium, assembly GCA_947166105.1. Lineage (GTDB taxonomy): Bacteria > Bacteroidota > Bacteroidia > Bacteroidales > F082 > Limimorpha. The sequence continues at coordinate 3,458 of CAMVCZ010000025.1, read as the reverse complement.
ATTAGGCGGTTCTCCCAGAGGTAGTATAGGAATTCTTCTTTCATCTTTTTCCGATTCTATTTCCGGGCTTTGCCATCTCGCGGTAGCGACAGTGGGACATGCCCCACTGTTGGCAACGCCCAGCAAATCTTTCGTCGTTTATTTTATAGTCCAACTGTTCAACGGTACGCTATCCAGCACGCCTTTCTTCGCCGCCCAGTCGATGAGGAGGGAGCGCAGGTCGCGGTCGCTTTGCCAAACGACGTGGTTCTTGATGTCCTCTTGCGCCCAGCCGATGCCATTCATCAGGTGGTTGCCGCCGCCCATCGAGCGGTAGGAGTTCATCACTACGTTGTAAGTCTTCTCCATGTCGAAAGGTGTGCCGTCGGCCATGCGTAATATCTTGATTCTGTTGCCCATCGGGTTCTTGTCGGTCACTTCATAAATGATGCCCGCCGCGCAGTCGAAGTTGTAAATCGGGCTTTTCATCTCATAGGCGTATTCAAGGAAATTCTTCACCTCCTTGCCCGTCAAGGCCATGACCGCCAACGAGTTCTCGAAAGGATACCAAGTGAAGAAGTCGCTCACTTTCAACATTCCCGCTTCGAGGGTCTTGCCGCCGCTGAGGGGCGCGGCCATCGAAATGTCGGCGTGGATACCTTCGGCCTCGATGGTCTCAAACTGGCAACGGTGTATCTCGTCGACCCAAAGGCAAGGCCCGCTGAAAACCTCGTCGCTGCTGATGTTGACGGGCAGTTGGGCCACTTCACGCTGTTTGTAGGCCTCGGCGCGGTCCAAATAAGGTTGGAGCAGGGCAAGGAAGGCTTCGTCTTTCTCTTTGCCGTCGGTGGGTTTCAGTTCAAAGGTAACTTGGGGCTTTTGTCCTTTTTTCAAGGTGACTTCGGCTATAGCAAGTCCATAGCCGCGATTGCCCGAATTGAGCACATAAACGGGTTCTCCGTTGATATTCAATACTTTTTCGGCGCGGGCGCGGTGGTCGTGGCCATAGAAAATAAGGTCGAAGCCGGGCACATTTTCGGCCACCCATTTCGTGGCGTTTTCGCGGCCCAAAGGATGGTCGGGCGGCAGGTTTTGCAACTGTGGCTCCCAGCCGGAATGGAACAAGCCGACCATCAAGTCAGGGTGCTCCTTTTCGTGGATGATTTTCACCCATTTTTCGGCGGCGGCCTCCAATTGCTCGAAGCGCAGTCCGGGTCTCAGTCGGTCGGGCACCCAAGTGACGACGTAAGGCGTGAGCAGCCCCAGCACGGCAATCTTGAATCCGTCGCGTTCCAGTATAATATAAGGAGTGAAATACGGCTCGCCGGTCGTTTCGTCGATGACATTGGCGCAAACCACGGGCATTTTCATCTCGGAATAGAGTCGGTCGAACACCTTGCGTCCTGCCTCAATGTCGTGATTTCCAACGCCTACAGCATCGTAAGGGAAATAATTCAGCACTTCGGAAACGAGGTTGGGATGCTCGGCGTCTTGGTTGGAGCAATACTGGAACGGCGTGCCTTGCACATTGTCGCCGTTGTCCAAAAGAATCAGTTTGTCGCCCAATTCAGCTTTCATCTTTTTGATGAGGTAAGCATCGTTGGCGAACTCGTCGTAACGCCCATGCGTGTCGGTGGTTTCAATGAAGGTCAAAGTGGTTTCCTTGGGTGCGCACGAGGCGAGCATTGCAGTCAAAAGGGTCATAAACACGATTTTTGTTTTCATAATGATGAAGATTTAATGCGCTAAAATTACGGCTTTTTCAGCCATGCACGACAAATCGGGGAAAATTTTTTCGCCAAAAAGGGTGCTGTAACATATAATTCCGTATTTTTGTGGCACAATTCCAAACCGTTTGCGCGATGGCCGACTTGAGCATCATAGTATCTGAAATCGAGTTGAAATTGAGGAAGTTGCTTGATGAAAAGAAACGGCTTGAAGCGGAAAACAAGCGGCTCGCCGAGGAAAACGAAGCGTTAGAGAGGGAAAATCTGGCGTTGCGACATGCGGCGGAGGAGTTGCAGGACAAAATAAATAAATCTACAATTGTTAACGCACTCGACAACGAGGGAGAAATAGAAGAAGGTAGAAAGCTCATAAAGGATTTGGTGAAGGAAATTGACAGGTGCGTTTCGATTCTGAACAGTAAGGAATAACTCAAATAATTGAACGTCAGCGAGATGGATGAGATTACGATAAACATCACTCTGTTGGATAGGCCCTACCGGCTTTCGGTGGCCCGCGCTGACGAAGAGAGCGTCCGCAAGGCTGGCAAACTCATCAACGAGCGGGTGAAATACTACTCGGCGCATTACGCCTACAAGGACGTGCAGGACCTGCTCTCGATGACGGCCTTGCAATTTGCCACTTCCGTCGTCAAAATGGATTCCGAGTTGACCTACCGCAATCAGAACTTGGAACACAAACTGCACGACCTGAACGCCTTACTGAGCGAACAAGCATAATCCACGCTTCGGCATGGACGTTCTTTGAAAGACTGGAACTGTCTGTTCAGCGCATTTGGTAAACTCAACACTATCAAACACATCAATCGGTCTACTCGCGCTCTGTAAAAACAGGCCTCATTCCCCTCGGGGAAGCACCGTTGGTGCCGGTGGACGTTTGCGCAACGCGGTGGCCACAAGCGTATCTTTTGGGGTTTACGCATATCCCAACGGACAGGCAGTTCCTTTTGTTTCCTCCTCAATTTTCGGGTAAAACAGAGTTTTTTAAAATGTTATTACTCAACGCATTAAACATCATTATTCCGATTGCGGCCCTTTTGGTGGGCTTGGCTGTGGGGTATTTTATCACCTCCACACTGCTGAAAAAAGCGGTCACTAAAGAAGAAACAGCCCTGCTTGAAGAGGCCAAGGAAAAGGCCGAAGTCATCAAGAAAGAACGCATCTTGCAAGCCAAGGAGAAATTCCTCCAAATGAAGGACGAACACGAAAAGGCCTGCGACGAGCGCAAGCGCGAATTGGCCTCTGCCGAAAACCGCATCAACCAACTGAAGCAAGACGCCAACAAGAAGATGGAAGAGGCGCAGCGCAAGTCCAAGGAATTGCAGGCTGCACAACAGAAATTGGAAGGCCAACTCGACACCTTCAACAAGAAAAAAGCCGACCTCGACCGCATTTACGACGAAGAAGCGAAGAAATTGGAAACCATCTCCGGCCTCTCGGCGAAGGATGCCAAGGAGCAACTCATCGAACTCATCAAGGAAGAGGCTCAGGCCGACGCGATGGTCTATGTGAAGGAAGTGACCGAGGAGGCTAAACTGAGCGCGGCCCAAACGGCCAAGAAGATTGTGCTTGAAACCATCCAGCGCACGGCTTCTGAAACGGCCATCGAGAATACGGTGAGCGTGTTCAACATTGAAAATGACGAGATTAAGGGTCGCATCATCGGGCGCGAAGGCCGCAACATCCGCACGCTCGAATCGCTCACGGGCGTGGAAATCATCATCGACGACAGCC
>CAMVCZ010000024.1 GCA_947166105.1 uncultured Bacteroidales bacterium | reverse complement strand
TCGTGGTGGTAATCACTTTGTTTTTGGCAGGCTGGATCATGGCCAACAAGCTCGGCCTCGTCGAAGGCTACGACTTTGGCGCGGGAGCCTATTACTATGCCGACATCCCCACTGAGCAATACTCGGAAATCGTCAACGAGGACGCTTACCATACCTCCGTCCCGAAATGGATTTTCTACGTCCTTTTCTTCGCTTGGGGCTATTTGATGTGGCGGCTTTGGATTTGGGTGGAAAGTCGGGGGAAGAAATAACACGACAATCTCGAATGATGTCCGTTTTTTTTCTACTTTTGCCGCGTTGACTCAATGCAATGGGTAAGGAAATGATTCAAGCGACTGGCATACATAAATCTTACGGCAGCCTCGAAGTGCTCAAGGGCATCGACCTGCACATCAACAAGAAGGAAATCGTGAGCATCGTCGGGGCTTCGGGCGCAGGCAAATCGACTTTGCTGCATATCATCGGCACTTTGGACAAGGCCGACCGTGGCCAACTTCTCATCGATGGAACCGAGGTCAACAAACTGAACGACACCGATTTGGCCGCTTTCCGCAATCGGAAAATCGGCTTCGTGTTCCAGTTCCATCACCTCTTGCCCGAATTTACGGCCATAGAGAACATCTGTATTCCCGCCTTCATTGGCGGAATGGGCAAAAAGGAAGCCACTGAAAAGGCTTTAAAACTCCTTGATTACCTGAATCTTACGGCAAGAAAAGACCACAAGCCTTCCGAGCTTTCGGGCGGCGAGCAGCAACGCATTGCCGTGGCAAGGGCTTTGATCAACAGTCCGGCAGTAGTGCTGGCCGACGAGCCTTCGGGCAACCTCGACTCGAAGTCGGCGCAAGAACTCCACAAGTTGTTTTTCCGCCTGCGCGATGAGATGAACCAAACCTTTGTCATCGTCACGCACAACCCCGATTTGGCCGCCATGTCGGACCGCACCATCACTATTAAGGACGGGAGGATTTAGTTGAGAGTTTAGAGATTAGAGTTTAGGGTTTAGGGTTGAGAGTTTGGTTTCTGGATTACAAGAATACAAATTTGTGGAAACACACAATATTAATATTGTTTGTCCGTTATAATGGGATAATAATTAGAATCATGAACAAAAAACTCATATTTTCCATGATGTTTGGTGCTTCTATCGTGTTGAGTGCCAACATCATGCAAGCCCAAAACGCCGAATCCTACGAGTCGCTGATGAAGAAGGGCAACGACAAGTTTTCAGCCAAAGACTACATCAGCGCGAAGACTTATTACGAGATGGCCTTGAAGCAGAAGTCGGGCGACGCAACCGCCAAGAAAAAACTTGACGAAACGGTGAAGAAAATCCAGGAAGACGGTGCCCGACAGGAGGTTTTCTACGCCCATTTGGATGCCGGTGACCAATATTACGGCCAGCAGAAATATGAGGAGGCTTTGTCGGAATACGAGCAGGCTTTGAAGGTATTCCCCGAGGACAAATATGTTGGCGGTCAGGCAGATGCAGTGCGCGCCATTTTGAAGGAACGGCAGGATAAACAAGACGCTTTCGACACGGCCATGAGCCTAGGAGAAAGCCTTTTGGCCGAGGAGAATTTCGATGCAGCCATCATGCAATTTGAGACCGCCATCGGCATTTTCCCCAACGACAAACTTCCCAAGGAAAAACTCGCCGAAGCCCGACAGAAAAAGCAACTTTATACGGAGAAAATGACGCGCTTCGATAATTTGATGGAGGCAGCCCGTCAGTTTGGCCTGCGCAAAAACTATGAGGCCGCCATCGACAAACTCAGCCAAGCCCTCGAACTTTTCCCCAACGACCTGCAAGCCAATACCTTGAAAAACGATTATCAAACCGCCAAAGGTATTGCCGACCGCTACAACGGCATCATTGCCGAGGCCGACCGTCTATATGAAAGCAAGGCTTACAAGGAGGCTAAAGTTCAATACCAGAGTGCATTGACTGTGGTTTCAGGTGACGCATACGCTACCGACATGATTGCCCGATTAGACCCGCTCATTGCCCAACAAGATGCCGAAGAAGCCGCACGCATCGCCGCCGAACAAGAAGCGGCGCGATTGGCTGCCGAGGCTGAGGCAGCTCGCATTGCCGCTGAGCAAGAAGCCGCTCGCTTGGCCGCTGAAGCCGAAGCAGCAAGGTTGGCTGCTGAGGCTGAAGCCGCAAGAATCGCTGCTGAGCAAGAGGCCGCCAGAATTGCCGCAGAACAGGAAGCCGCTCGTTTGGCGGCAGAAGAAGCAGCCCGTATAGCCGCAGAGGAAGAGGCCAGACGTCAAGCCGAATTGGCCGCAGCGGAGGCCGAGCGACAGGCTACCATTAAGAGCATGTTGGATGCCGCTGGCGAATTGTTCGCCCAACAGGATTATGCCAATGCCAAACTGAAATACCAAGAAGTGGTTGCCTACGACGAAGGCAATGCCACCGCAACGACAAAGATTCAGGAAATCGATGGCATCTTCGCTCAAATGGCTGCCGAGTTGGAGGCCAACTACAGCAAAGCCATGAGTGCCGGTGACCAAGCCATGACCGCTGAAAAGTTCGCCGAAGCCATCACCCACTTCCAATCGGCTTTAGTTTACAAACCAAACGACCCAACCGCGACAACCCAATTAACAACCGCCGAGCGTGCTGAAAACGACCGTATCGCAGCCTTACGCGCTCAATACAACGCCTTCATCAAGGAGGGTGACGGCCATTTCAAGTCCAACACATTCGACAAAGCCATCGAAGCCTACACCAAGGCCGAGGAACTTGGTTTGGAGACCTACCCTACCGAAATGATTGCCCGCATCAGCGAAATCATCGAGCAAAACAAACTTTATGAGTTGAACAGCGAACCGATGTTGTTAGCCGCCGGTCAAGCGCAACGGTTTGATTTCAACAAGATTGAGGTTGCCGTGCGCCGTTCCAACTATATCATTATCAAGGTACGCAACCCGCACCCCGAAAAGACCTTCCCGATGATTGTCTCCTTCGGAGGCTCAGGCGGCAAAAACGGCGGTTTTGTGTTGCCCATCGCAGCCGCAGAGGAAGAAAAAACCTTCCTATTCCGCATCGGTTCGCAATACAAGTGGTTCAGCGAGGACAACACTTGGATTGAAATCATTTCGGAAAACAACGAAGTGGAAATCAGCAAATTGGAGATTTCAAGAAGCAACTAAAGCACTTCCAAAGGCACTGAAATCGGCATATCGCGAGATTCGTTTACCGAGGTAACCGAATAAACGCTGTCGACCACATACTTGGTCATGCCACGCCACGGCAAGGTGCCGAGATATTCCTTGTAGTGCAGTTCAACTATCTTTCCTGCGCAACGTTCCAATTGTCGGGCCACATTCTCGTCTTTCACCGAAAAATTGAACTCATTCGATTGGATGGTTGCGTTGCTGTTTTGCGAGTTGTAGCCCGCCTGAATTAGTCTACCCTCGTAGGTCTTGAAGACGTAGCCCTTGTAAACGAACAAGTTAAGTTCGCCAGCCTTCACACCGCTACCGAACACATAAAAAAACTTGAAGAAAACAAAGCCCGCCGCAGCCAAAACAAGGATGATGCTTAAAGTGGTGAGGATTTTTCTTCCGATACCTCTTTTCTTTGGTTTTTCCGAATACTCTTCCATTTTATTGTTCTTTTTTCTGTTTCTTTTGGTAAAAATCACAAATTGCAGTAATCCCGCAGTCATCGCATTTCGGTTTGCGGGCAAGGCAAACATAACGACCATGAAGGATGAGCCAATGATGGGCCTTAGAGAGCACATTTTGAGGCAGATGTGCTACCAAGACCTTCTCCGTTTCGAGGACGGTTTTCGAGTTTTGGGTCAAGCCAATGCGGTTGGAAACACGAAACACATGTGTATCGACAGGCATGGCCGGTTGTTTGAAAGCCACCGCCATCATCACATTGGCCGTCTTACGACCCACTCCAGGCAACTTTTGAAGGTCGTCCAAATTATCGGGGACAATGCCGTTGAAATCGCTCACCAAGGTCTGTGCCATGCCTAACAAGTTCTTAGCCTTGTTGTTGGGATAGGAAATGCTTTTGATGTAGGAATAAATCTCGTCCACCGTCGATGTCGCCATGTCGTGCGCCGTCGGGAAACGCTCGAACAGCGCAGGAGTGGTCATGTTCACTCGCTTGTCCGTACACTGCGCCGAGAGAATCACGGCCACAAGCAACTGATAAGGGTCTTTGTAATGCAACTCCGACTCGGCAATGGGCATGTGTTCCGAGAAATAGGCCACGAAAGCGTCGTATTTCTGCTGAAGTCTCATATTTTACTCTTTCACCCTGAATTCACTTTTCTATTCACGCAGAATTCGCAGAATTATATGAATCGCGATGCGATGCCTATTTTACGCCTGACAGGTTCAGCGTATTCTGCCCATTCTGCGTGAGGCAATCATATAATATCCCCCTGTTCGTCCACAAGCACGCCCCAACTGACCGCCGTCATCTTGTCGCCATCGAAGAAGAAGTCCATCATGGCATCCTCGAATGAAACGCGAAGTTCGCCGTCCTCGGTTTCTTCCTCCATGTCCTTGAAGCCATTGTCTTTCATCAACTTGACGACATCTACCTTCTTGAGGTCGAACACTTTCTTGCCAAACAATGTGGCAGCCTCGTTCTCCGTCTCGAAGCAAGCCACCACCGACTTGGTGATGCCCTCGAAATAGATATTCGTCTGAATATCATCATATTCGTAATAGATGGAACGGTTGCCCGTCTCTTCCATGTCGTTCAACTCCTCATAGAAGTCGGGCATGTTCAGCAACTTGACTGTATCGTCAAGTGTCATTCCGAAAGGTATTTCGCCGTAGCCTTTCAACGGTTGAATGGTAAAGTCTTTCATCATAATTCTGTTGATTTGGCGGCTAAGATAGGGATTTTATTGGAACGACAGGTAAAAAACACGAAATTTTCCTCATTCAAACCGAATCGACTTGGTAGGGCTGATGCGATTGATGACTGAAGTCGGAATCAACAGCATCAAGACCCAAAGGAGCAAAGTTCCCAAGTTGATGAGTATCACCGTAGTAAAGTGCAATTCGATGGGCACGGATGAAAGATAATAGGTTGCTGCATCAAGTTTGATGAGTCCAGTGTATTTTTGCAAGAGGCAGAAACCCAAACCAATAACATTGCCAATCAACATACCAATCATCAAAATGCGCAATGAACGACGCAAAAACACCTCGCGGACGAACTTGTTGCTCGCGCCCATCGCTTTTAGCAAGCCAATGGTGGAAGTGCGCTCAATAATGATAATCAGCAACATACTGATAACTGTAATGCCTGCTACAAGGAGCATCAAAGCCATGATAAGCCAGACATTGGTATCCAAAAGGTCAAGCCAGTCGAATACTTGTGGGTTGCTATCGCGGGCGGTGTAGGAAGCCAACTCGGAAGGCAGGGCATAATACAGTTTCTCATTGATTTGGTTGGCATCGAAACCGTCTTTCAGCGCGATTTCCAACAATCCCGCTTCGTTGTCTTCCCAACCATTCAGCTTGCGGATTTGATTGAGGTCGGCAAAAACGAAACGCTCGTCAAACTCGGTGAGACCCGTCTCGAAAATACCCGTCACTGTGAACTTCCGCCCTCGCGCTTGCATGTCCTTGTCGATGAACCACACACGCACATCGTCGCCCACATCCAAAAGCATTTTGTTGGCTATGGCCTTGGAAACCAGCACTTCATTGGAGCGTTCACCCGATTGATATTCAGGTGTTTTCCCTTTCAAGAGACAGTTGCCGAAATAAGTCCAGTCGTAGTTTTCGTCCACGCCTTTCAGCACCACGCCTTGCATCTCGTCGTCGGTCTTAATCATGCCTGCCTTGTTGGCTACCATTTGATAATGCGCAATGCCTTCTATTGCGTTCAACCGACTGATTAACAGCGAGTCCAGCACAAAAGGCGTTTCCTCCACCGACTCATTTTTGTCCAACGACTGCACATGAATCGGGGCTACAAAGCCAATCACCTTGTCGCGAATCTGGTTCTTGAAACCCACCACGACGGCCCACGAAATCAGCATCACGATAATGGCCAAAGCCACGCTCGTGACGGCCAAGCGCATCACCGTCGAGGAAAGGTTTTCCTTCGAAAGCGAAAAAATACGGTCTGCTATGAATTTTGGGGCGGACATGATAGGAACACTTTATCTCTCCGACAACATTTCAGTTGCATTCGTATCATTATTCCGATTGTTCCAGAATGCAAGTATGTACAACATTTCTTCATCGTGGCAATAGATAATCGAGGATTTACGCATGTGTAGGATTCTTACCTCTTTGTCATTGTAAACTATGTCACTGATGCCTTAAAGCCATAGCGTTTACGAATTTGTGAGAAGACCTCTTCGCCATCAACAAGTTCGGCTGTTCCTTTTTCAAGACTTTGCAACCGTTCCTTGACGATGGCATACATTTCCTCATCCGTGTAGGAACAAGGAGGTTTCGGCTTATGTTGAGCCGAATAATTCATCAAGATAGACTCCATTTGTTGCTCCAACCACCGCTGCAAAACATCATCGTTGGGGAACATAGGTCTGACTTGCTCCATCAAACTGTCATTGATATGGATTGTACGTGTACACATTTATATTTCTGTTGGTTTCTGACTGCAAAAATAAACAAAAACACCGACACCGCAACATTTTTTATGGTTGGGTTCTTGCCATTTTCCGGCAGGGATTCCGCCATGCTCCACCGCCTGCCTAATATCCATTCACCCCTCCGGGGTTCTTCACCACAACTTCACCTTAATCGTAATCCTTGAAAAGGTTGTTGTGATAAAGATTAAGCGGGTCAAACATCAAATCCCAATTCTCGCCCCAAACAAGGTTTCCGTACTCTATTTTATAGTCAAGGAAGCGGGCGGGGTCGTGATACTGGTTGTATTGCGGATGTGGACGCTTGATGAAATACGGCTCAAAATCAACGACATTAATCTTGCCATCCGCAAAAGTGATACGGAGTTTATAATCGCCACAGGGCACAATTCCTATTATATTGTAAGGGTTCATTTCTTTATATTTTTTTATTGATTTTCTCAGGAGTAAGCGTCTCTTTCAAAATGTAGAACCGATACCATTTTTCGGCGATCTGGACAGCAAATTCCTCAACAAAAGCCCTGGCCTGTTCCATCTTTGCTTTCGGAAGATGCTCTTTCCCTCTCTTTTTACGGGTTTTTATCTCCTTTAGTTGACCATTCTCAAAATGAAGTTCAAAAATGGTCTCATATTCTCCACTGATGGCATGGGCGTGAATAGGCTCATGATCATTTGGATAAAGGAAAAAGATGATTCCAAAATACTCGTAGATTTTCGGCATGGCTGCAATGTTTGAAATTCAGTCGCAAAAATAAACAAAAACACCGACGCCGCAACATTTTTTATGGTTGGGTTCTTGCCATTTTCCGGCAGGGGTGAAATGCAATGCAACCCCTGCCAAACAAAAACAAATTCCGGACAAAGCCCCGGCGGGGGGACATGGCCTCCCATTGGTTCACCGTGTAAAGATGGGCTGAAACTGGTACACCATAGTCGTATCCCAAAGCGATGAACGGATAGGAATAATTGTCGAAATCTGAATATTCTTCCTCTTCCTTGTTTAAAAGAATCAGCAAATCCCAGTCGGAATCAGGCCTAAAATTGCCTCGGGCACGCGACCCATAAAGGTACAAGTGTCCGTCGGCTGGGATGATTTCTCTGCCAAGACGTTGGATTTGATTCAGAATGTCGTTTGTTGCCATGATTTTTATTTTTCCGCTGCAAAAGTACAATTGTTTTTCCACTTTGTCAAGTGGATGCGGCTTTTGTAACAAAAAACAAAAAAAAGCCGCACCCAACAAGGCGCGGCTTCGCATATCCATAGTATTGTGTTGTTTATTGCGCAGAAGAACGCACTGCTCGGACAGGGTATCCATAGTAGCGACTGCCGTAGTACATGCTGCAATCGTACGGGAGGAAGCTGAATCTCCACACGGCGTTTGGGCTGTCCGTGTAGAGCGAACTCGACCAGTACTCGCCGCAGCTGCCTGCGTCGATGCGGCTGCTATTGATGCGGTAGCCGGCAGCGGGCAGGAAGAGACTGTTGCCGTTGCTCGCTGTGAAGAGCTTGCCGTTTACGCCGTTCTGCTTTGTCCATGTTACGATGGTGTTGCTGTAAAGCTCTTGCCATTCCACTTGGGAGGGCATGCGCCAGCCTTCGCCCCAGTTGGCCGTAGCCGCATCATCCTCGGGCTGCAAGGTGGTCAGATTGTCGGTGAAGCCGTTGTAGCCGTAATAAGAGTTGTTGCAGTATTTGGTCAGCGTACTGGAACTACCCATGCAGTACTGGTAGGTACTCCAGTTGTAGGTGTCTTTCGGCTGCGTCTCGCCCCAAGCGAAGTAGTCGCCGTAGGCCTCGGGCGTGTCGGAGCCTACATTACAGGTGGCCCACAATGTGCCGCTCGGGAGACCGAGGTCAACATAGTCGTAGCCATTGTATGAGCCGTTGCCGCCGCCGCCATTTGCAGTGAAGTTCGCCACCAAGACCCTGTTGCCGCTCACCGTGAAGGTGTAATTGGCATTGGTGGAAACGGCAGTGCCGTTTTCTGTCCAGTTGGTGAAGGTGTAGCCCGTGTTGGCTGTGGCCGTCACCGTGCAGCTTTGGCCCTGGCTATAAGTTCCACCGCCATTTACCGTGCCGCCATTAGTAGGATTGGCCGTGGCAGTGATGATGAAGGATTGGCCGCCGCCATTAGGCAGCGTGGTGAAACTCAATTCCGGCCCGTGGAAAGTTTCTTCTTGGTCGGTGCCCACGTAAGCCACATAATAATAGGTTGTGTTCGGGGAAAGTCCCGTTGCAGTGGCCGTGAACTCTCCCGTTCCGCCTCCTACAGCATCCACCGACATCACGCCAGGCTGGTCAATGTTCACATAGGGCGAGGTGTTGTAGAGGAATCCACGAATCAATACCGTGTTGGAGGCTACCTCTTCCACCTTGCCACGGAAAACAGCTGAAGTGCTGGTAATGTCTGACTCATTCATGGGATAGGTGGTGATGACGGGTACCGCAGAATAGGTTTTGAAACTCACCGCTTCTTCTCCATAAGCGACCATCTCCAACCAGTTCTTGGCGTATGCTCTTGCATAATAGGTGGTGTAAGGAGTCAGATTCTGCAAAGTGCAGGTGAACGCGCCTGTCCCCGTGCCTTCGGCAACGACATGGTTGTTGTTAAGGGTGGGATTGGGCGAGGTGCTGTAGCAAATGCCGCGCTCTGCAATACTATACGTTCCGGCATCAATCAACGTTCCAGTCACCGTGGCTTGCGTGCTTGAAAGGACTTCGTAGGAGTTGGTGGTAAGTTGAGGCAATACCGAAGGCTCGTAGTTGTATTCCGCATCCACAGTAAAGTAAAATGAATCAAACAGACACCAAGAGGCAAGTGTTCCCAAACCATTACCCACATATTCTATTGCCGCTCTCGTGGTACTGGAAACGAGCTTGTCCAAGAGTTTGTTCACTTGGTATTTCGGATTGATGAACGGATAGTTACTGGGACTGCTAAAAAAGTCGATAGACCAGGACAACAATGACAAACCGACTGTTTTGAAGTTTTCAGGATGGCCAACCAATCCAGCAAGGGCTGCAAACAGTTCCTGGTCGCTAAACAAACTCGTGAAAAACGCCGAGTGCCCTTCAAGGGTAAGTATGTCGTCAAGTGCCGCACCCACCACATTCATTATGGCATATACGGTGTTTACAACCGCTGTTGCATGGTCGTCTTTTGGCGAAATCATAATCAGGGCTTCCTCATTGCTGTTCAATTCAAAAGTGATATTGCTCAGTTTCGCCATGTCCCATGTCATGTCATCAAACCAGAAATCATCCTCGGTAATCAGGCGCCATGTGTCAACAAAATAATCCTTGAGTCCACCCAACGACGTGAATGTCCCCATAAACTTGCCCACATTCATCGGCGGAATAAAGTAAGGGGTGCGTCCGCCCGTGGGATGGGCAAGCCCGTCAACGATGGAGCCTTTGTTTATTCCGATGAAAACACCGTTGTCGCTGTATCCGGTAAGATTCAGCGTCCATGTATTGGATGTTTCATTGAAATTCGCGCTTTCGATGTCGAGCCTTATGCCACTTAGCCTGCCGTTGTTGGGCTGGATTTGCGGTTGCTCAAGTCTTGCAGTGCCATCCTTTTTCAGCACAATGCGGCCCTCATTACTCCCGGAATCCGAAGATTGCTTATCAAGGAATGGGGCCAGCAATTCATCCCTCAAATAATTCCATACCGTATTCAACTCGTCGCCGATGTCTTCTGCCCGCAAATACCCGTTCTGGTTGACCGACTGCGTAATGGCGTTCTCCAATGCCTGTACGCAATCAAGGTCATAGAGGACATTCTTGATGGATTGGAATGTTGCATCCTGGGTCTGGGACAGTCCAAACGGAATCATGGTGAGGGCATAATACAACGCTGTTTCCTTTGCGTTCAAATCATAACTCTGCGACTGGCTTTCTCCCTTGGCAATGTCATAGTCAACCGAAAGGACTGACATATAGATGATTTCATTGTTTGTCGCGTTTTTCGCGGTCAGCATCTTGCTGTATCCGATGAAAAAGTCACCATTCTCATCAGGAACGGCATCCTCACCAAGATTCGTCACAATAATGTCCGCACCAGTCATGCCTGTAGGTATCTCCACGTTGCCGTCAAACTCCACGTCAATCAGGATTTCGTTGAAAACTTTTACATTATTGCGTTCCACAAAAGCAACATCAGAATCGGTCTCCTTAGCGACCAGCACCTCGTCTCCGTCAAGCACTTCCATTGTGAAACCATTGGCCAAAGTGCCAGGAGGCAGCATAACGAAGAAGGTCTTGGCCGCCGTGGTCAAGGTCACGTTGCAGTGAAGGGTAATGATGTTCGTTCCTTGGTTATTCGAGGCTTCGGTCAGCGTGGGTTCGTTGGAGGCGCAGTTGCTCACTTCGTAGGTGCCCCACAACTTTTCAGCCGTGTTCTTCGAGGTGATGCGCACCGCGCTCACATGCGCTCCAACACCTTTCATCCGGATGCCCAAGCCGCCGCACAAATTCTTGAATTGCAAGTTCTTGTCATCGGAGCAAGCCACCATCGGGTTGGCGCCGTTGGCAAAAGTGCCGGTCTCGCCCATGGCTTGTGTGGCAGGCAGGTTGAAGGTTACGACATCATCGGCAATCATCGCCGTTTCGGGATAGGCCGCGATGAAAGGCCCAACCGTGTTGAAGTCGTCGGAAGTGCCGAAACGGCCTTCGGTCATGCCTTCGCCCGATTGCAACGTAAATACAGCAGTTTCACCGTTGTCATTACCGATGACTACCTGGTCACCAGCCATCCAGTTGATTTGTCCATTGTTAGGGTCGAGGCTTGTCCTGCCACCTTGATGCTCAATAGTGGCCGTGAACTGAGCCACACCCTGACTTTCCTTTTGCTTGTTGCACGCAGCAAACACAGTCAAGCCTGCTAATGCGATAAGAAGAAAATGTTTTCTCATAAGTCTAAGGTTTTTACGGCCAATTGACATCGGTCATGTTCATACTTTCGGTGCCTCCTCTTGTGTTATCTTCCACTGAGGAACATAAAACACCCTGATTTTCCATCGCTATAACCTCCACTTCAGGAGCCTCATAGCATTGCCTTTTCAAGCTTTTTTCAAGTTGCTCTTTCATTTGAATAATGTTTTAATTAGTTATTATATAATAAGTTACAATTATTCAACACCAAACAAAAGAAGCGTGCGCTGTGTTATATCACATCGTACTTGAAGGTCCTGCGAAAAACCCATGATAAAGAATGTAATAACAGCCACACGCTAAACAGCGTGAAGCCGTTATACGACTTCCTTTATCATTTTACTTGAAAATTTCGCAGGTTCTCAAGTACAAAGAAGCATAACGCTTCTAAAGTTCATAAAGTCCAAACTGGCGAGCCAATTCGGGGGCAAAAATAGGGAAAAATCGGTTCGGCGAAACCTTTAGGCACTAAATTTGCATAAATTTCAATATTTTTGCAAAACAAAACACTTCTGAAATGAAAAGACAATCCTTTTTCGCCCTGCTGCTATGCGCTTTCCTTGCGCAAGCCCAAGCCCAAATCTTCAAGATGGACAACGAGCCAAACAACAGAATCAAAACGCAAAAGCCAGCCGTTTTGGTAACGTCTCAACTTGCTTTCATCGACAAGGAACACTATGTTTCCGCCGCTATGCAAATGGATGATTATCTGCCACTTCTGCAAGGAAAACGAGTTGGTGTGGTCGGCAACCAGACGAGCATTGTTGGAGCAACGCATTTGGTGGACACGTTGCTTTCTTTGGGCGTGGATGTGCGGAAAATCTACACGCCCGAGCATGGTTTCCGTGGCACGGCTGATGCAGGCGCGAAGGTACACAGCGGCAAGGACGAGAAAACGGGCCTGCCCATCGTGTCGCTTTACGGCAAAAACAAGAAACCCACGCCCGAAATGCTTCAAAGCATCGACCTGATTCTCTTTGATTTGCAAGATGTTGGCGTGCGTTTCTACACCTACATCTCCACCATGACCTACGTCATGGAAGCCGCCGCCGAAAACAACCTTCCTGTCATCGTCCTCGACCGACCCAATCCGAATGGTTTTTATGTTGATGGTTCCGTTTTGAAATCTGAAAACCAATCGTTTGTGGGACTACACCAAGTGCCTGTGGTTTATGGCATGACCATCGGCGAGTATGCCAAAATGGTAAACGGCGAAGGCTGGCTGAAAAACGGCATCCGCTGCGACCTCACCGTGATACCTATTAATAAATACAACCGCAATGCCATTTATGAGTTGCCCGTGCGCCCCTCGCCCAACCTGCCCAACTGGGAATCGGTGTACCTTTACCCCACCCTTTGTTTCTTTGAAGGCACCATCGTCAGCATCGGGCGCGGCACCGAAACGCCTTTCCAGATTTATGGCCATCCCAATATGCGCGGCAGTTTCACTTTCACGCCAAAAAGCACAAGTGGAGCCTCAAAACCATTGCTTGAAGGACAACGTTGCCGTGGTGAAAACTTGGTTGAATTTGCCCACGATTACGCGCTCAATGCCAATCAATTGTATTTGGAATGGCTCATTGAGGCTTACCAGCAACTGAAAGACAAGAACTTCTTCAACAATTACTTCGTGAAACTTTCAGGCGACCAGCAATTGCAGCGCGACATCGAAAACGGAAAAAGCGCAGACGAAATCCGCGATTCATGGCAAAACGACCTTGAGGCTTTCAGGGCGATTCGTGCGAAGTATCTGATGTATTGACTATCCGAAAGTCTCTCCCAACAACTTCACAAAACCCTGATAAGCAGCCAATTCCGACAACTCCGACAGAGCCTTTGCGAGTGAGCGGTAATACCACTCCACATCGGGCTTTCCGTTTGGGGCATGAAAGCGACTCCAAACCGCATCGCCAACTTGACGATAGTCCAAGGCAATGCCTTGCATGTTGGAGAGCTTGTCGCCGAGGGCAACAATCTTGCTGTCGATGGGCGCGGCGGCCAGTTGTTCCACTTGTATCGACTTCTTCTCGCGCCAAGTCAGGTTTTCGTCGTCGGGTGCGGTTTCATGTTGGACGAGCGTGGCCACACGGTCGCCAAACTCATCGCGGATTTGCTCAAGGGTCACGTCGGTATCTTCCACCACGTCATGCAAGATGGCAGCAGCCAACATTTCTTGATCGTTGGTCATAGTGGCCACAATGGCAACGGCCTCCATGGGATGGATGATATAGGGATAGCCTTTGCAGCGCCGCTCAGTGCCGCTGTGGGCTTCTATGGCAAACTTTGCAGCCTTATCGAAAAAACTGGTTTCCAATGGATTATTCATGGTTTTCACACTAAATTGATTTTTCGGGCTTGCTCAAAAACACGCTCGGCGCGTTGTGCATTGTAGGCACTTTCGCCGTAAAGGGCAGCGAAAAGGCGTATCAATCCCGCCTCGCCGAAACCCTGTTTGAGAATAGCCACGATGCAAATGTTTTGCAGAGCCACCGAATAGGCCACAATGTCGAGACCCGTGCCTGCCAATTGGAGGAGCGCCAACTGATAGGCTCCGTCACTGTACTTGTTGCGCAACCGCTCAATATCGCCTACGGTCTTCATGCCCATGTGCAACAACACGTTATAATACGGTATCAGGCTGTCCTCGTAAATCTCCGCCTGATTAATGGCCGCGATTTTCTCCATCAAACGCTGGTAGGGTTTCAAGTCAAGATAACTGCGGAAGGTATCGCCGTTTAAGGGAACTTCGTCGAAATTGCCTGTCGCCACAAGCGATTGCACATTGCGGCGGTAATCGTTAATCTCCCTGCGAATACGGCTAAACTGCTCGTCGGCCAACTCCAACATGCCCGCCAAGCGGTTCATATTGCGCTGATACTCAACGGGGATTTCCACATCACTCTTGTAGCCCATGTCGTGGTACATGTTGGCCCACATGTGTTGCAACACGCTCCGCATCTGCAACTCAAAACGGATTTGGCACAGCTCCAGCATGTCGGCCTCCTTGCAAATCGACCCCGGCAAACGGCAAATATAGTGCAGCGACATGTAGCCGAAACGGTCGATTTCCAAAGACTTGCGCTTGTCGACGGAGTTTTCCCAATCAATGTCGAACATCTGTTCCACAAGAGCCGAAATAATGTCCACCTCATCACTGAAAAATGTGATGACACGAATGCCAACAATATCCGTTACATCATTGATTGAATGATACTTATAGCCCTTCAACTCCAACTTGTTCGCCAAACTTTTCTCCTCCTTGATGCGGGATTCCAATCCGGCAATACGGATATGGTTTTCATGCAAGCAAGTGTAAATCTGCTCAACGACGATGGATTTAAGTTTCTCATAAAGAGGAAGTTGCTCGTGATAGGCATCAAGCAGCAACTCCGTGTGCATGTTGCGTTTCATGGCTCTTAGATGATGGTGATGATATTTGAAAAACCTGTGATGTCGAAGACCTCTTTCACGTGGGAATTCATGTTGCGCATCACCAATTTGCCTTTGCGTGCCATCACACTTTTTTGCAGCAAAAGGAAAATGCGCAGGCCCTGCGACGAAGTGTAAGTCATTCCCCCACAGTCGATGTCGATGTCGGGGCTGTCGCCTTCCATCAGCGGTGCCATGTCCTTTTGGAATCGGTCGGAATTCGAACTGTCGATACGCCCGTCAAGCACAACGAGGGTTTTTCCGCCTTGTTTGTTTATGGTAATGTTCATATTCTTCACTTCTTGTTTGCCCCCGACATGAAACGTCGGGTTGTAGTGTTACGCCCTTTCAGGGCTGACTAATTTCTTCATTATGAGCACATTGTTGCCGTCCTCATAGCGATAGGTGATGCTGTCCATCATCTGTTTGCAGAGGTAAATGCCGAGGCCGCCAACGGGACGCTCATTCGCCGAAAGCGTGATGTCGGGGTCGGCTTCTTCGAGTGGATTGAAAGGCTTGCCAGCATCGCGCAGTTCGATGGTGAGTATCAATGACTTATCATCCAAATCCGTACCCGCCTCAAGCCAACCGATGCCGCCTTCATAGGCATAGCGCACCACATTTTCAACGGCTTCCTCGATAGAAAGTTCAATCTTGAAACGCAGGTCTGCATCGTCGGGCATGTCGGGCGAAGCCATCAGAAAAGTGATGATTTCGCTGCTCCGGTCGGTGATGGGATTAAATCGTTTCTTTTTCATAATCGTAAACTAACAATGGTTATGTCGTCATTCTGTGGATTGCCTTCGGCAAAGGTTTGAACCGAAGCATAAAGGCGTTCAACCACATCTTTTTCAATTAATTCGTTGTTTTTCAATGTCTTCGACCATTCCAACAGACGCTCGTTTCCATACAGGCTTTGGTCGACTTTTTCGGCTTCGGTCACGCCATCGGTATAGGCAATGATTCGCGTACCCTGCTTCAGGTCAATCTGTTCCGCCTCGTAGTTGAATTTCTCGAACATGCCAATGGCGATATTCGTTTTGCATTTGAGGAAATAAGGCTCAGCATCAGGCGGGATGACGAGGATGGGATTGTGACCCGCATTGCAGAAGTCCATGTGGCCCGTTTTCAAGTCGACGCGGGCGACAAACAGGGTCACAAACATGCCTGTTTTATTGGTTGCACTGAATTCATCGTTGATACGACGCAAAGTCTCGTCCAAAGGCAGCCCCGATCCCACCACGAAACGGAGCATCACCCTCGTGATGGCCATCACCAACGAGGCAGCAATGCCCTTGCCCGACACATCGCCGATGGCAAAATAGAGTTGGTCGTCTTTAATGGTGAAGTCGTACAGGTCGCCGCCAACCCTCTTGGCCGGATTGAGCAACGCATATAACATGGGGGGAAAATCGGTGCGCAACATCCCAAGCTGGATTTTGCGGGCCAAAACCAGATCCGACTCGATGCGATCGACTGGACTCGCCATTCGGCTGATGACACGACGGCAAACGAAAAACATCACCACAATGCTTGCCAACACAATGACAATCAACGAAATCTGCATAGGCAGCGAATGGAGCAAAATATCTATCGGATGCTGCTCCAATCCGGGATGACGTGTCACTTCTTTGGCAATGATGATTTGTGAAACCACGGCCATCACAAATTGTGACACGATGGTAATCAACGACATGATACCGATGATTCTCAAAGTCAGTCTGCCCGAAAAAGATTTGCCTCCCATATCAATAGAATAATTGCAGCAAAAATACAAAAACTTGAAAAACAAAACGATTTCCGAATCTTTTTTCTACTTTTGTCGCAGAAATCCAAACCGTAGCAAATGGAAGCCATCAAAATTTCGTTGGACGACTATGTCCTCAGTGGCGGCGGGGCCAACGGCGAGAGTTACGACCACAAGACCGACCCGACGGTAATGCTCAAACTCTATTTCCCCGGAAAAATCCAGCAGCCGTTGGACGAAATGAGACTTGCCCGAATGGTTTATGAGTCAGGCATTTCCACGCCCGAACCCGGTGACTACGTGGTGACCGAGGACGGCCGCTATGGCATCAGATTCCGACGCATTTTGAACAAAGTTTCCTATTCTCGTGCCACGGGCGACCATCCCGAAAAGGTGGAACAATACGCTGAGGAATTTGCACAAATGTGCCTGCAACTGCATGAAACCCATGTGGATACGAAACAATTTGAAAATGTAAAAGATCGCTACCATAGACTTTTGGCAGAGAACCCGTTTTTCACGACAAACGAAAAGGAAAAGATTGGAAACTTCATCGACAGCGTTCCCGACACTGACACAGCTATCCACGGCGACTTACAGTTTTCCAATGCCATCTTCACGCCCAACCAACGCTATTTCATCGATTTAGGTGACTTCTGCTACGGCAATCCTCTTTTCGATGCGGGCATGGTTTACCTGAGTTGCAAACTCAGCCACGAAGACTTCATCCGCGAAACTTTCCACATGGAGAAAACCACTTCCATCAGGTTTTGGAAAGCCTTTGCCCCTGCCTATTTCGGCAAGAACCTTACCCTCAATGAAATAGAAAAGAAAATCTTGCCCTTCGCCGGACTCAAAACACTCATCATCGAGCGCGACACGCACTGCCCAATGCCAGAATTTCGGGCGGCATTGGAGGGGATACTGAAATGATGATAATAATCCAACTAATTATGCTATCGCGATGCCCGTACGCATAACATCATCGTATAATGGCGAAGGAAAACGTTGGTCGATTAATACTGGCTCAATTAGACAATTGATTTGCGGGGCAAGCAACCAAAGCGTAGTTGAAACATCCAACCAATCGTCTTGAACCGCAGGAACGACAACGGCCACATCAATATCGCTTTCAGGACGGGCCGTGCCTTTGCTATATGACCCGTAAAGATAAACTTTTGCATCGCTTATCTGCTTGAGTATTGCCGTTTTATACTCTTTCACTATTTCAATTACTTGTTCCTTATCCATTGCTGCAATGCTTTTGCTTCCGCAGTTTCTATGTCGTAATCAGCCAAATCAAGCCAATATGCAATTTTTTCATCTCTCGTCATATAAATGAAAATATTTGCCTGCAAAAATAAACAAAACCGCCCACACCGCCACAATTTTTGAAAAATGATGGAAAACGAGAACAAAAAAATCCCCGAAAGCCTTGCAGACCAACGGGGATTCTTCAACTTTGTATTTTCAGATTACCTCGTCCTCCCCGGATACACCTTCAAGGCTTCTTCGAGGCACTTCATGGCGGCTTTCAAATCGTCAATGCAGATGCAGTAAGTGATGCGAGCCTGATGGCGGCCTTTTTCGGGGTCGGCGTAGAAGCCCGTGGCAGGAGCCAACATGACGGTAGCACCATTGTAACTGAAATCGGTAAGCAGCCACTGGCAGAACTTGTCGCTGTCGTCAATGGGCAAGTCGATGACGGTGTAGAAAGCACCCTTCGGCATCGGGCAGAAGCAGCCCGGAATCTTGTTGACACCCTCAACGATGACATTACGGCGGGCCACATACTCGCTTTGCACGGCATCAAAATACTCTTGCGGCGTGTCGACGGCAGCCTCAGCGAAAATCTGACCAAACGACGGCGGCGACAACCGAGCCTGAGCCAAACGCATGGCGATGGCATAGACTTCACTATTGCGGGTCACCATGCAGCCCACACGGGCACCACATGCGCTATAACGCTTCGAAACAGAGTCGAACAAAATGGTGTTGCGCTCCAAGCCTTCCAACTGCATGACGCTGACGTGCTTATGGCCATCGTAGCAGAACTCGCGATACACCTCGTCGGCAAAAAGATACAGGTCATATTTCTTGACCAAACCAGCCACCTTCAGCAGTTCCTCGTGGGTATAAAGATAACCCGTCGGGTTGTTGGGGTTGCAAATCATGATGGCCTTGGTGCGCGGCGTGATGACCTTCTCAAATTCCTCGATGGGTGGCAGGGCAAAACCCGTCTTGATGTCGCTGGGAATGGTGACAATCTTGGCATCGCACAACTTGGCGAAGGTGTTATAATTGGTGTAATAAGGTTCTGGAATGATGATTTCGTCGCCCGGATTGAGGCACACGGTGAAGGCCATTTGCAAGGCCTCGCTGCCTCCTGTGGTGACAAGCACTTGGTTAGGCGTGACATCGATACCGTGCCTATGGTAATAGTTGCACAAGGCACGACGATAGGACGGGATGCCCGCCGAGTGGCTGTATTCCAACACACCGTGGCTGGCCGGAAGTTCCTTGGCAGTCTCAGCCAAAACCTTCAAGGCTCCCTTCGGGGTCTCGATGTCGGGCTGGCCGATGTTGAGGTGATACACATGGACACCGCGTTCCTTGGCGGCATCTGCAAAAGGAACAAGTTTACGGATAGCCGACTGCGGCAAATCCAAACCTTTTTTGGATATTTGTGGCATAAATGTTTGATTTAATTGTTGTTGACGGGTGAGCCGTTGCCGAAATCGTTCTTCTTTTCGGGCATGGCCTCAGTGGGTTGTTCGAGCACGCGACCCTTGATGCGCAGCACCACGGTCGAGTTTTTCATGGCGTTGGAGGTGACGGTCACGGTCTTGTTAATGTTGCCGGCACGGTTGGTGCGGTAGGTCACCTTGATTACGTCAGACTCGCCGGGAAGGATGGGTTCCTTGGGCCACGAAGGAATCGTGCAGCCGCAACTCGACTTGGGTTTTTGCACCAACAGCGGTTCGGTGCCGGTATTGGTGAAGCGGAACTCGCACTCGCCGTTGCCGTTGTAAGGCACATCGCCGTAGTCGTGGACGATTTTCTCAAATTCGATTTCTGGTCCCATCGGGGCTTTGCTGTCCTGAGCCTTGGCCGCTCCAGCCATAAGGAGCATGATACCAAGCAGATAGATAACTTTTTTCATTGTGTTTTAAATTAAAAGTGTGCAAAATTAGTAATTATTGTTGTCCGTTGTTCAAAACTTCCGATTTTTCAAACAAATTTTTGGGATGTTCAAAAACCGTACCAAAACTATCCTATGTTTGTTTTTCATCGGCACGGCACCAAAGGGACAACATATCTGCAAGCAGGCTATGTCATTCCACTCACTCTGCGATAACCCAATCCTTGATAGTCTTGCTCTCGGTCGAGAAACTCACTCCCGCCTTCACCACCTTGCGCCCATCCGTCTGATAGGCAATGGCATAGCCCTTCGTATCGATTTGCTTCAAGGCTTCCGCAGCGGTGCCGTTCACCTTCAGTTCGAAAACATAAACAGTGTCGGGCATATAAACAACCATATCAATGCGGCCTCCCGCACATTTCACTTGCGTTTTTGCATACACGTTCAACATATTGAAAATCAAGTAGAACGACCATTCATAGAAGCCTTCTGCATTGGAAATGTCCTCCAACTTCTTTTTGAAGCCTTCAATGTAGGGCAACCCGGCCAAATAGGCCTGCATTTCCCTCAAGGCAAGGTCGAGGTCTTTCGCCCTCAAAGCCCGCCAAAACTTCAAGGCGAAGCCCATTTGCACATCCGCACCGTCGAGGCCGATGTAGGTCGGCAAAAGCCCATCGACAAAACCCAAGCGAACCTCCTGATTGGGAATGCCTAATGTATAGGCAAACGAATCACGGTCGTAGCCTTTAATGGTCAGATAGCCAGTTTGATAGAGCAAGGGCAGCGCGGTGGTCATGGCCTCGGTTGGGCGGTCGAAAGCCGTCGAAGGCACTTCCATATCGTCCATTGTGGTGATGTCGGTGCGGAAATGCTGCATCTGTCGGATGAGGAAGGTAGGCGTGCCGCTGTCGAACCAATAGTTGGCTATTTTCCTGTGGTTGAAACACTTCAACAAACTGAACGGATTGTATATATCGGGCGACTTCTCCGAAAAACGATAGCCGTCGTATTGCAGTTTCAGCTTGGCGCGCATCACCTCTGGGCTACATTCGTATTCTTGTGCCAGCATGGCGATGTCGGGAGCCATGTCTTTAGATAACTCATCCTCCGTGATGCCACAGATGGCGGCATATCTTGGGTCCATCGAAACGTTCAGCAAATTATTGATGGTGGAAAATATGCTCAATTGGCTGAACTTGGTGATACCGGTGATGAAGCAGAATTTGACCATAGCCTCACTCGCCTTGAGAGTCTGGAAAAATTCCTGCAAGACGATGCGGAATTCCTTCAACCGCTCGTCGTGCAGCACGTCCAAAAGCGGTGCGTCATACTCATCGATGATGACTGCCACTTGCTTGCCCGTCTGCTCGTATGCACGACGGATAAGGCCTTTCAACAATGTTCCGGGAGACTTTTCGTCCTCGTCGCGGCCATATTTGGCAACCACTGGCTTCATCAACAGCAGAAGCGTGTCGCGCAAGTCTTCCACTGTCTGTTTGTTCTTCGCTTCGCTCAAATCCAAGTGGATGACGGGATAGGTTTCCCACTCTTGCTCCAATTCCATGATTTTCAAGCCTTCGAACAAGTCTTTTCTGCCTTGGAAATAAGCTGCCAAGGTGCTGGAAAGCAGGCTCTTTCCGAACCTTCGCGGACGGCTGAGGAACACATACGGGCTTTCCTTGGTTATCTTCCAAACCAAATCTGTTTTGTCAATATAAAGGTAATTCTCTTTCCTTAATCTTTCAAATGTCTGAATCCCAATAGGATAGCGTCTTGGCGTATAAGCATTTTCCATAGTCGTAAGTGTCTTTGGGTGCAAAGATAATAAGAAAAGGATTGTGGATGGCGGGAAACCAGAATTATTTTCCCATTTTGAGGTATTGGCAAGGACAAAAAATCCCCCGAGAAACCAATCTCGGAGGATTTTTCTTTCAGTGTTTGAAAAGCCTTTACAGCAAGTGGCAAGTGACAGTCAAGCCAGCCATCACGATGCTCACCATGCTCATCAGCTTGATGAGGATGTTCAGCGACGGGCCGCTGGTGTCCTTGAACGGGTCGCCAACGGTGTCGCCAACGACGGTAGCCTTGTGGTTTTCAGAGCCTTTGCCGCCGAAGTTGCCTTCCTCGACATACTTCTTGGCATTGTCCCAAGCACCGCCCGAGTTGGCCATGAAAACGGCCAAGACGAAGCCCGTGGCCAAGCCGCCGATGAGCAGGCCCAGCACGCCGGGAACGCCCAAAATGACACCCGTCAAAATCGGGACGAGGATGGCGAGGATGGAAGGCACCAGCATTTCCTGCTGTGCGCCTTTCGTGGAGATAGCCACGCAACGCTCGTAGTCGGGTTCGGCCTTGCCCTCAAGGATGCCCTTGATGGTGCTGAACTGGCGGCGGACTTCCTCCACCATCTTCTGGGCCGCACGACCCACGGCGTTCATCGTCATGCCGCAGAACACGAAGGCCATCATGGCGCCGATGAATATGCCGACAAGCACGATGGGGTTCATCAGGTTGACATTGTAATAGTTCATGAAGTCGATCAACGAGGCCTTGGCCGTCTCAATGACGTCGCCACCCACCTCCATGGTCGTTTGGCCCACGCGGAGCAAGGCAATCTTGATTTCCTCAACGTAGGAGGCCAAAAGCGCGAGGGCGGTCAGAGCAGCAGAACCTATGGCGAAGCCCTTACCCGTGGCAGCGGTGGTGTTGCCAAGAGCATCGAGAGCGTCGGTGCGCTTGCGCACTTCGGGTTCGAGGCCGCTCATTTCGGCGTTGCCACCGGCATTGTCGGCGATGGGGCCGTAAGCGTCGGTAGCCAAGGTGATGCCCAAAGTGGAGAGCATACCCACGGCGGCGATACCGATGCCGTAAAGACCTCTCGACAAGTTGGCAGCCGTAAACTCAATGTTGAATCCGTTGGCGCAGAGGTAAGCCAAAACGATGGCCACGCCCACGGTAACAACCGGAATGGCCGTGGAAAGCATACCCAAGCCCAAGCCAGAGATAATCACCGTGGCAGGGCCGGTCTTTGAACTTTCGGCCACCTTTTGGGTGGGTTTATAACTTTGCGAAGTGTAGTATTCAGTAGCCTTTCCGATGATGACACCAGCCAACAGGCCGACCACCACGGAAAGCGAGGTTTGCCACCACATATTGGCCAATTCGCCCGTTTCCTTACCGAAGAGGAAATACATGATGCCGAAAGTGGCCACGGCGATAAGCACTGCAGCAGCGTTGGTGCCACGGCTCAATGCACCGAGAAGTTCTTTCATGCCAGCGTTTTCCTTGGTCTTCACGAGGAAGATACCGATGATGGAGAGCAACACGCCCACAGCGGCAATCAGCATAGGAGCCAGTACGGCCTTAAACTGCATACCTTCGACGGCGGCAGTGGCGAATGCCGAAGCACCCAAAGCCATCGTAGCGAGGATGGAGCCAGCGTAGGACTCATAAAGGTCGGCACCCATACCGGCCACGTCACCAACATTATCACCGACGTTGTCGGCGATCGTGGCGGGGTTGCGCGGGTCGTCCTCGGGGATGTTGTACTCGGTCTTACCGACGAGGTCAGCACCGACGTCAGCAGCCTTGGTGTAGATACCGCCACCCACACGGGCAAACAGAGCCTGCGTGGAAGCACCCATGCCAAAGGTCAGCATGGTGGTCGTAATGGTGATGAGGTCGTTTTCGGCACCGACAGCCTCAAGCAGGCCTGTACCATTCAGCACAAGAAACCACACGGAAACGTCGAGCAGGGCGAGACCCACCACGACGAGACCCATGACAGCACCCGAGCGGAAAGCCACTTGCAGGCCGCTGTTGAGCGATTTACGGGCGGCATTGGCCGTACGCGCCGAAGCGTAGGTGGCTGTCTTCATGCCAAAGAAGCCTGCCAAGCCCGAGAAGAAACCGCCTGTGAGGAAAGCGAACCACACGATGCCGTTCTGCAACTTGAAGTAAGCCATGAGGCCGAAGATGGCCGCCAAAATGATGAACACGATGATCACCACTTTGTACTGCTGCTTCAAGTAGGCCATGGCTCCCTTGCGCACATACGCTGCAATTTTCTTCATCAGGTCGGTGCCTTCGTCTTCTTTCATCATCTGTTTGTAAAAGATGAAAGCAAATGTCAGCGCCAAGATTGAGGCGGCTAACACGATGTAAACAATACTGTTACTCATAAGGTTATAATTTAGTTAGACTTAATTTGCCCTTAAGGTTATTGTCTTAGACGGGACAAAAATAAGGACAAAATGAATTGATACACCAAATTTTTTGTCAGTTTTTTTCACCAATGCAACTTTTTTTGTCCATTTCCGAAAAAGTCCCTACTTTTGACGATTGAAGGAAGAAGGTTTTGTTTCGAAATAGAGGCTTGACAATCAGTTTTTTAGCAAAACAACACCTTCGCGACCTTCCCAAAACGAGCGAAAATGAACAAAGTCAGTTTGGAAATCATCGGCTTGACCTACAGCGAATCCTCGACGGGGGCATACGTCCTGATTTTGGGCGACAGGAACTCGCGCCGCCGACTGCCCATCGTCATTGGGAGTGCCGAGGCCGAGTCCATCGCCATAGGAATCGAAAAACCTCGCAAAGGGCGACCCCATACCCACGACCTCTTTATCCGTTTCGCCAAAGAGTTCGGCATTGAGATTAAGGAAGTGGTTATCAATCGTTTCCGCGACGGCGTTTATTATGCCATGTTGGTTTGTCAGCATGGCAACGACCTCACTATGGTCGATGCGCGGCCATCCGATGCCATTGCCATTGCCGTGCGCTGCGGTTGCGGGATTTGCGCCTACGAGAGCGTGATGGAAGAAGCCAGCATCATTATGGACGACATGGAGGAACCCTCAACGAACCAAAACGCGACGGATGATATTATTAATAAGGTGGAGGAAAACGAGAGCCTCGATATGCTCACCCTGCACGAGCTGGAAGACCTGCTGCAAGAGACCATCGACAACGAAGATTACGCCAAGGCCGCGCTGATTCGGGATGAAATCAATGGGAGGAAATCCTAAATCTTTGAATATTAAATCTTTAAATCCACAAATATGAAAGCAATCAAATTCAGGCTTATCGTGATGAACTTCCTCATCTTTGCGGTGTGGGGGGCTTATCTTTGTTCATTGGGCATCTATCTCAGCAAAGTCGGCATGGGTGCCAACATCGGGAGATTTTTCGCTATTCAGGGCATCGTTTCCCTGTTCATGCCTGCGCTGATGGGCATTGTCGCCGACCGTTGGATTCCCGCGCAAAAGTTGCTTGGTATCTGCCATTTTATCGCTGCCGTCTTCATGGCCTTGGCAGGCTACATGGGAATGAAATACGATGCCAACATCCAATTTGGGCAACTGTTCCCGTTCTATGCGCTCAGCGTGGCTTTCTTCATGCCGACCATCGCTTTGGGCAACTCCGTGTCTTATAACGCATTGAACCAAGCCGGCCTCGACACAGTGAAGGCATTCCCTCCTATCCGTGTGTTCGGCACCATCGGCTTCATCCTCTCCATGTGGATTGTTAACTTCACAGGCTTCAAGGATGGTTACCAGCAATTGTTTGTTTCCGCCGCTTGGGGACTCGTTCTCGCCGTGTATTCCTTCACCTTGCCCAACTGCCCTGTGAACAAGAATGTGGAAAGTAAATCTTTCGTCGACACTTTTGGTTTGCGCGCCTTCTCGCTGTTCAAGGATTCGAAGATGTGCGTGTTTTTCATCTTCTCTTTCCTGTTGGGAATGTGCCTGCAAGTGACCAACGGCTTCGCCACACCCTTCCTTGACGCTTTCGGTGCCGACCCGCAATATGCCAACGCTTTCGCGGTAAAGCACAATGTGTTTTTGTCGTCCATCTCGCAGGTGTCTGAAACGCTTTGCATCCTGCTCATCCCCTTCTTCCTGAAGAAGTTCGGCATCAAGAAGGTGATGCTCATCGCCTTTGTTGCATGGGCATTGCGTTTCTTCTTCCTCGGCGCAGGCAGTCCGACGGGCTTCGGTCTCGTGCTGCTGGTGCTTTCCATGATTGTCTACGGTGTGGCTTTCGACTTTTTCAACATCAGCGGCTCGCTTTTCGTTGACCAAAACACTGATCCCAGCATTCGCAGCAGTGCCCAAGGCGTGTTCATGATGATGACCAACGGCTTTGGTGCCACCATCGGCTCATACTGCGCCCAAGCTGTGGTGAACCGCCTCGTTTTCAACCCTTCAACCGACCCGAATTTCGACGTGATGAGCGGATGGTCGTCGGCATGGTATGTTTTTGCAGCGTTTGCATTGGTGGTGGGGATTTTGTTTGCGATTTTGTTTAAGTACAAGCACGAGCCTGAGAAGCAATGAAGCAATACTTAGACCTACTACAATACATCCTCGATCACGGCCACCAGAAAGGCGACCGCACTGGCACTGGCACCATCAGCGTGTTCGGCTACCAAATGCGGTTCGACCTCTCGAAGGGCTTTCCTTTGGTGACGACGAAAAAAGTGCATTTGAAATCCATCATCTATGAACTGCTTTGGCTACTTAACGGCGACACCAACATTCAATATCTGCACGACCACAAAGTCTCAATTTGGGACGAATGGGCCGACCCCACCGGCGACCTCGGTCCCGTTTATGGCGCACAATGGCGCAACTGGAACAACGAAGGCATCGACCAAATAAAGCAGGTGGTGGAGAGCATCAAGACGAACCCAAACAGCCGAAGACATATCGTAACCGCTTGGAATCCAAGCGTCTTACCTGACGAGCATGAGAAGGACTTTGCCGCCAATGTGGCCGCTGGCAAGGCAGCCTTGCCGCCCTGCCATTGTTTCTTCCAATTTTATGTGGCCGACGGTAAATTGTCATGCCAGCTCTATCAACGCAGTGCAGATGTGTTTCTCGGTGTGCCGTTCAACATCGCTTCGTATGCTTTGCTCACGATGATGATGGCGCAGGTTTGCAATCTTGAAGTCGGCGATTTCATCCATACCTTTGGTGATGTCCATATTTATAACAACCTCATCGAACAAGTGAAACTACAACTGTCGCGCACACCGCGCCCGTTGCCCACCATGCGAATTAATCCCGAGGTCAAGGACATATTTGGCTTTAAATATGAGGATTTCACTTTGGAGAATTACGACCCGTGGCCTACCATTAAGGGCGAGGTCTCGATTTGATGAACGTGTAACAAAGCCCTGCAAGGGCGAAACAAAAACAACCCGATGCAAGCAAAGCGCAGCTTAGGGGCAAACAAAAAAAAGAATATGACAATATCCATCATAGTAGCCATGGCCGAAAACCGCGCCATCGGCAAAAACGGCGACCTCATCTGGCACAACTCGCGCGACTTGAAGCAATTCAAGAAAATCACCTCGGGACACACGGTCATCATGGGTTACAAGACATACCTCTCTCTACCCAACCAAAAGGCCCTGCCCAACCGTCGCAACATCATCCTGAGTTCGCGATTGGAAAACGCTCCCAAAGGCTTTGAAATCGCCGATTCCGTCAAAAAAGCCTTGGAAATGGTGAAAGACGAGGAAGAGGTCTTCATCATGGGCGGCGGCATGGTGTATGAGCAGTTTTTGCCCCTTGCCGACCGTCTTTATCTCACTCGCATAGGCAAGAGTTTCGAGGCCGACACTTATTTTCCTTACATCAACTTCGATGAATGGGATTTGGTGGATTTGGAAGTGATTGACGACGACCCACAAGTGGATTATTCCTATCGGTTCGAGGTTTGGGAACGATCCCAATCCTGAAACAAAAAAACGGTTGCCCCGAGTTTGAGGCAACCGTTTTTTGTTCGTCACGGAACGATTATCTGATGATAGTGATTCGTTTCGTCACTTCGCCGTTGGCGGTAGACACACGCACCATGTAAACACCAGTTTGGACATGGCTCAAGTCGATGTCGACAGATTCGCCTTCGCAATCCATGTCATAGACCTTCTGGCCTACCGTATTGAAGACCGTCACATGGTTGAGGGCTTCGCCTTCCACGGTGAAACGGCTCACAGTAGGATTCGGGAACACCGAAATCTGGTTGGCTTCCAACTCATTGACACCAGTCGGGGAATAGTAAACCCTGAGGAAGAATTGGTTGTCATCATGGATCCAATTGGCGGGAGCCGAGGTGCAGTCCAAATCAGAATAATAGGCATAGAGCTTGTAGAAATAGAAGCCTTCCTGATTGGCCGAATTGTCAGTGTAAGAAGTGGCTGAAGCACTCAGCAACTTGATTCTCTGGTAAGTACCATCTTCGCCATTCTTCCTATAAAGATAATAGCCCGAAAGTCCCTCGTTAGGATCGGGTCTATCCCACTTCAGCTTGATTTTGTAGGCATTTCCAGTGTACTCAAAATCGAGGTTGGTGGGAGCGTAGCAAGCACCAGCTGTGGCGCACGACTCATTGGAATAAAGGCCGTTTTCGCCACCATCATAGAGATAGCTGGCCACATAGCAGTGACCACCCATCGGGGCATTTTCATCAACGAAGGAAGTGCCTTCTGGAATCAGGCGATGGAGCAAACCGTCGCGATAGACGATGTAGCCATAGCCGTTAGCATCGATGGCGTCCCACGAAACATGGATGTTATTGGGGTTTTCTTCATCGACGAGGGCGACAAGATTGGTAGGAACACCAACGCCTGTCTCGTTGCCACAATTGTTATTGCCTTCGAAGAAGATGCCTTCTTCCAAATCGGCTGCCGAGCCTGAATAGGTATAGACCACGTTGTTCTGCGAATCCTTGATGCTGAAAGCCATGTCGAAAACAGCACCATAAGTTTGTGCCGTCCAGCCAAACGAAACGCGGCCAAGAGGCACATCAACGGGGATGGCTTGGATGCTCGAATTGGTAGTGGTGATTTGGGCAAACTCAGTTCCGGCAGCATTGTACACATGGATGATAGCGCCACGGAAACCGTTCATGGCAGCTTGGCTGATTTGAACCGTCCAAGCGCATGAGGGACCGAAAGTAACCTTTTCGGAATAGGCAATCTTGCCGTGGTTGCCATTGTTGACGGCATAAACCGTGTAAACGAAGGTGTCGAAACGGGGAACATTGTTGTCGACGAAGGTCATTGCGGCACCGGGAGTCACATTGTCCTCAGTGTAAATGACAACACCATCACGGCAAACAACGATTTGGTCGATGGACGACAAGGGGTTGTTGTTCAAGGTTTGGGAAGGATTGGTCCAAGTGACGGTAGCCGTCAGTTCGTTGTTAGCGGCAGGAGTCACAGTGAGATTGGTCGGGGCCTTGGATGTGCCTTTGTAGATTTCATCAGGAACGAAGTTGAAAATGGCGCCGTCGCTGGAGTTGTAGTCGATGTTGTCGAAATCAAACCAGCCGTCGCCGCTGCCGCTCCAACCCCAATTGTAGTGGTAGAGGTCGTTGTCGTTGTAACCGTCGCACACGAAAGCGTGACCACCGTCAGGGCTTTGTCCTGAATAATAAAGCGGCCAGCCCATGTCGAAGGACTCTTTCAACTTGGCGGTCCAATCGGCGTAGCTGAAGTTGTCCCTATTATGGTAAACGGCTTGGTTGGAATAGCGGAAATACTGGGAAATGCGGTTGGGCACATCACCCGAATAGGCACCGCTACCGTCCACAGCCCACATCATGTCGACCGAAACGGCGCAGTGATACATCAAAGTGGCCACAGCGTCAATCTGATCTTGGGGTGAGCTGTTGGTGAGGGAATTGGGCATCTTGTCCCATTCGTAAGTGGTCTCGCCAAAGTTGGCAGTCCAAGGACCACTACCTGTGCCAGGCACATAGTAAGAATAGGAGTGGCTGCCTTGTCCCTGAAGCGGATGGTTCCAGAACTTCATCACCTGACTCATGGCCGTTGCCACGCAGCCAGCATAGACACGACCACCAGGGCCGCCATTGCCGGCAGGGCAATAGTAGTTGTAAGGAGAATCCTGATTCCACTTGGTTTGGCAGAGGTAGGTGCTGGCACGACCGCCATTGCGCGAAATCAGGGAGCCGCTGTTGGTCACGAGTTCCCATTCGGCGGCGACCATTGGGGCGGCTTGGCCATAGTTCTTTCCAGTGCGACCGGCAATCAGCTCTTCTAACATGTAGGCTAATTCGCGGTTGATGTTTTGTGCGTCGAAAGTGCCTTCATCGGAGAAACCAACGATAGGACGGAAGGCATCGTCAGCCGAAACCATGACGAAACCCTTGTCGCCGACATTGAACACATAGAAGCAGGCTTCGCCACGGGTGGAAGTGCCCGTGTAGACCAAAGTGAGTTCATCACTCTGGCGCGACTGCTCGAAATTGGCTTGGACAAATTGCTGTCCGACATACTTGGCCTGGCTCAGGCTGACCGGACGGGCTTGCGCCATACCGATGCCGAGAACCACGGCAAGCAGACTCAATAAATACTTCTTCATTTTGTTGAATTTTGATAGATTATAACTTTACTTGACTTGATTTTCAAGGCTGCAAATATAAAGAAATTCCTGAATATATAGGGTTGACATATTTTCTTTGAGGAGAAAAATCCAATTCTCCCTTTTTAATGGATGATGGACACGCGGCGCGTCAACTTGCCAGAGGCCGTGGCGATGCTCACCGTATAAAGTCCCTCACTCCAATCAGAAACATTGACAACCAATGCGTTGGAGCCACAATTCGACTGATAGACCAATTGGCCAAGCATGTTGCGAACCTGCACTTGGGTCATGCCTTCTGCCTCGATTCTCAAACTTTGGTCGGCAGGATTCGGGTAAAGGTTGACTGCTACAGATTCGTTTTCCTCCACTTCGGTCGGCGAATAATAGACCTTCAGGGAGAACTTGTTCGGGTCGCCCTTGATGGAAGCGGGAGCCGAGGTGCAGTCGGTGGCGGCATAATAGGAATAGAGCCTGTAATAATAGAAGCCTTCCGTGTTGGCGGTGTTGTCCTTGTAACTCGTGGCCGACGCGCTGAGCAGCTTGATTCTCGTATAGGTGCCGTCCTCGCCTTGCTTCCTATAAAGGTAATACCCCGAAAGGCCTTCAGCTTCAGGCCTTTCCCATGTAAGTTTGATTCTGTAATTGTCGCCCACGTATTCAAAGTCGAGGTTGCTGGCGGCCATGCAGTCGCCCGCCGAGGCGCATGTCTCATTCGATTCTTCCGTCTCGCCACCGGCATCCAAAGCCCTCACCGTATAGCAATGGCCATTGGAGAAATTCTCATCGAGGAAAGAACGCTCGGAGCCTTCATGCACCATGCCGTACAACTGGTCGTCGCGATAGATATTGAAGCCATATTCAGGATCAACATCCGACTGCCAAGTGAGAACAGCCCCTTCTTCTGTAGTTTCCGACCTCAAATCGTAAGGAACATACGACACTGGATCATGGCCACAACTGTTATTGACATTGAGGAAAATGCCTTCTTGCATCCCCGAAGACTCACCCGAATAAGTGAAAACCGTATTGCCTTCCGAATCCTTGATAATCATTGACATGTTGCTCACATTATTGGACGGTGCCGTCCACCCGAAGCTGCTGCGACCAACAGGCACGGCAAATTCATACGTTGCCGGAATCGAATTGTTGATTGTCATGCGTTGGATTTCCCTTCCATTGACCGAATACAGGGAAACATAGCCCCCGTTCCAACCTTGGAAACCAGAACTTTGCATGATGATTTTCCAATTGCATGAAGGCAACACAAGCACATTCTTGGCAAAAGCCGAAATGCCACGCTGCCCGCCTGTGACGGCATAAACGGCATAGTCGAAGCTGTCGAAATAAGGAATGGTTTCATCGACAAAAACCATTTCGGCACCAGGGGTTACATTATCCTCGGAATAAATCACCTGACCGTTTCGCGTCACCACGATTTGGTCGACGGCTACCAAAGTGTCATTGGTCAAGGTGACGGACGGATTCTTCCATGAAACCGACACCGAAAGGGCGTTATCCTCGATGGGTACCACGGTCAAATCGGTGGGTGCATTAGGCGTGGCGGCATAAACCTCGGCGGGCACATAGTTGAAGATGCCGCGTTGTCCGTCGGTGTAGCCGTGTTCGTCCACATTGAACCAACCATCGCTGCTGCCGCCCCAACCCCAATTCATGTGGATTTGGTCGTAGTCGTCATAGCCATCAAAAACGTAGGCATGGCCGCCGCCAGCATGAACCACTGGCCATCTCATGTCAAATGAGTTAATCAGCAATTCCATATATCCCTCGTGGGTATAGTCCTTGCGCTCGTGGACGGTCATGGCATTGGTGTACTGGAAATAGGTCGGCATTTTCACCGTAAGTGTGTTGGTGACCGCACCGCTGCCCGTCGGACTGTAATTCATGTCCACCGAAATGCCCACATGATATTGCAACAAAGCGATGGCCTGAATATACGTTTGCGAAGAGGAGGCGGAAACAGACACCGGCATATTGTCCCAATCGTAGGTGGTCGCGCCAAAGTCAGCGCAAAGCTGGCCATAGGTGTTATGCACATAGCAATATGACCCCGTTCCTTGCTTGGGGTGGTCCCAATACTTCATCACTTGCGAGGCAGCCGTAGCCACACAGCCCGCATAGCAGCGTCCGCCCGGGCCGCCCGTCGCTGTAGGACAATAATAATTGTAAGGATAGTTCTGGTTCCACTTGGTTTGCACAAGGTATTCGGCATCCTTCCCACCATGACGCGAAACCATGCGTCCTGACTTTTCAAGCATGTCCCAGTCGGCGGCAACCGAGACGCGAGCCGTTGGGGATTGCGTGGTCGTCATTACGCCTTGGCGTATGCCTTCAAGGTAATCGGCCAAGGCCGGAGCCATGTCGTTGATGTCGAAGTTGCCCTCATCGGAATAGCCGATGACGGGGCGATAGCGGTCGTCGGCAGCAAAGATGACGAAACCCGTCTCACCGACATTGAAGATGTAGTAACAGGCCTCTCCCCTGTCGGAAAATGCCGTATGCACCAAGGTCAAGTCGGTGCTTTGACGTGTGATGGCGAAATTGGCCGTCACAAACGACTGCGCCAAGTTTCTTGCTGTTTCTTGATTGATGGGACGAGCTTGAAGCATGATGCTCGACAAAGCCAATAAAGAGAGTAAGAGTTTTTTCATTGTGAGATGTAATTTGAATTGAAGCGGCAAATATATAAAAAAAGGAAACATTTGGCATGTTTCCTTTTCATTTTTAGTCGATTATCAAAAAATTCATCAGTGCATGACCGTGAAACGCTTCGTAACGGTGCCTTGCGCGGCCTTGATGCTGATGGTGTAAACACCCGAAACAAGGTCGGAAGTGCTGATGACCACGCCGTTTTCGCTGCAATGCTGCATGTAGACGGTCTGACCCATCACATTGTGGATGGTCACTTGCTCAAGTCCCTCGGCTTCCACGCTCATCAGGGCATTGGCCGGGTTGGGATAGACCTTGAAGCCTTCCTCATCGTTCTCGCTCACCGAAGTCACGGCCACATAAACATAGTCGGTTTCGATGTTGGTCCAAGCGGGTGTCGATTCGCAATAGCTGCGGAAAGCAGTCACCTTATAATAATAGTTGCCAGCATCCGCCATGTCGAAATACTCGCGTAAGGTCTTATCAACGGTGGCGATTTCTTCATAGTCGACACCATCCTCGCTGCGATACACCTTGAAGGATTGCGGCTCGTCGTCATAGTCCCAAGTGAGCATAGTGCCGAAGCCTTCGCTCGTCCATTGGTACTCGCCATTGAAGTTGGTCGGAGGCAAGCAACCGCCGCAGTCGTTGTCGCCCGCAAAGAGCGTGGCGGGAATCTGGTTCGAGTTGCCCGTATAAGTGTAGACGGAAGAATTGGCCGAGTTCTTGATGTTGATGGTCAGGCTTTGGACAGCCGTTGAGGGAGCCACCCAACTGAAAGTGACATCGCCTTCGGGCATACGCAACTGCTGGCTGATAGGTGTCGAGCCCGTCATGGTGATTTCCTCCATCACGGTGCCAAAAGAATTCTTCACCTGAATCTTGCCGCCGTTCCAGCCTTGGAAGTTGGTGGTTTGTCCGACAACCTTCCATGTGCAAGTGGGGCCATATTGGAAGGTAATGTCAGAGAAGCGGCCCTTCACGTTGTTGGAGAGGTAGTAAAGGCGATAGGAGTAGCAGTCGAAATCGGCGACATTGTCCTCGAATGACATTTCCTCGCCTGGGATGACATTCTCTTGCGAGAAGATTTCAACACCATTGCGCAACAGCACGACTTTCTCGATGTTCCCAATGGTTTCGCCAGCGAGGTTAGTGGTAGGATTGGTCCATCTGACGACACCCGTCTTGGAGTGGGCGTTCTCGGCCTCCACCGAGAAGTTGTCGACGGCAGGAAGCAATGCGTCATAGATGTAGTCAGGGATGAAGTCGAAGATGGCGGCCTGGCCTTGGTTGAAACTACCAGAATAGGTATTCAGGGCATCGACGGCGAAATAGTTGTTGTTGAAGCCGCTCCAGCCCCAGTTGAAGTAGAACTTGCGGTCGCTCTCGCGATAGCCACAGCACACAAAGGCATGTCCGCCATCGGTGTCGCTGCCCGAATAATACAGCGGGAAGCCATATTCAAGGCTGCGGATGAGCATGTTTTCCCATTCCGTCTTGGAATAGAGATCGCGGTCGAGACGGCTTGCATGTTCAGTGTAACGGAAATAGTTGTGAATGGCATCGGGCACATCCTGCGAATAAGCACCTGATGAGCCTGGGCCGTACATCATATCGACAGCCACGCCGCAATGGTACATCAAAGTGGCAACAGCCTGATAATTTGAATTGTTGCAGGTGTTGGGCATGTTGCTCCATTGGTAGTTGGTGTTTTCAAAGTCAACGGTTTGCATAGCGTAGCCCTCGGGTGTGTAGCTGTGCGTGCCTTGTCCGTGGTCGGGCCAATCCCACTTCTTCATCACCATCGACATAGCCGTAGCCACGCAACCGGCGTATGCATGACCGCCCGGGCCGCCTTGACCCGTCGGGCAGTAAGCATTGTAAGGAGAGTCTTGATTCCAGTTGGTGGTAATCAGCGGGGCAATGTCGCCTCGGGTGCTGCGGTTGTCGTTCTCGAAACCGTCGATGGCCACATGCGCCCATTCCGAAGCCACTTCCCTTTCGGGTTCAAGGTTGTTCTCTTGGGCAAAGGCAATCTGGCGGGCATAGAAGCGCAGATAATAGGCCAAACCGTCAGGAACATTGGCCAAGTCAAAGTTGTCGTCGGTGAAGCCAAGGATGGGACGGGCCACATCGTCGGCTGAGACGAATACTGAACCGCCGTCGAAATTGAAAACGTAAACGGCGGGATTGCCGCTTTCGGTCATTTCGGTGTAGGCAAGCGTGAGGTCGGCGACTTGCTTGGCAGAATGGCTCTGCACATACTTCAAACCAAGTTGGCGGGCTTGCTCAACGCCAACGGGCGAAGCGATGAGTTGACCCACAAACAGGGCCAAAGTCATCATCAAAGTTAAAGTTTTTCTCATAATTGTTTGATATTAGATTGATTATAAATAATTTACATTTTTATCACCTTTTGCATGAATGTGCCTGAATGTGTACTCACCTTCACCATGTAGACACCGCTTGGCAGTCCACTCATGTCAAAAGTAAAAGCATCATCCGTGGCCGACTTTTCCATCAGGCATTGGCCTATGTGGTTGTAAACGCTTACCGTGGTCATTCCCTCAGCCTCAACGGTCAGTTGGCCGTTGGTGGGATTGGGATAGAGGTTCACGGCACTCAAAGGATTCTCGTCCACACCAAGGTTGCTGAACCTGATGTAGTCAATGCCGTCAGCAGTCAAGCCGTATTCGGACTCGCAATCGGAATATACTGCTTTGATTTTATAGGACTTGTCCATACCGTTCGGGTTGATGTTTTCCTGATAGAGGAAATTATCCTCCATGCTGACGGTCACATTGGTGGTGTCGCCTACCAAATGGTCGATGACTGTCATAATGAAGTAATCAGGCCAGCGTTCCTCTCCATTGATACTCCAAGTGAGTCGGATCATGTCGTCATCATTTGGGGCGTGATTGTAGAGATAACGTAAATTATACGGGGCAGGGCAAGGCAAAACGGGCGGTTCGGGCATCTCAATGCAAACCTCGTTGGAGGCCTCATCAAACCCTTCGCCGTGGGCAATGACTTGATAGCAATAGGTCTCGCCCAACGTCAAATCGGCATCGACATAGAAAGTTTCATCCATTACGATTTCGATGATTTTCACACCATTGCGCAAGATTTCGTATGAAGTGGCTTGGTAGGCAGGTCTCCAACTCAAGCCAACCACGTTTATCTCTTCGTTCAGTTCCGCTTTCAAATCCTTCGGCACATTCGACCAGTCCACTTCGACATAGAACTTGTCCGAATCATAAAAGTCTGTGGCGTAAGCCGATGTGCAATCGATGTTCTCGTAATAGGCTGCCACTGCATATCGGTACACCGTCCCCGCCACCGCACTATTGTCTTTATAAGAAGGAGTCCTCACCGACTTGATGCGCTTGAAAGGCGTTTCTTCGGTCTTGCGATAGACATAATAGCCCGTGATGTTTTCGCTGTTGGGAGCGGTCCAGTCCAATTGCACCCTGTTGTTGCTTGTATAACTGAAATCCAAGTCAAACGGAGGCTCGCAGCCTGTGCCCGAAGTGGCGCAATACTCGTTGGAGGGAACCGTCTCGCCGCCGTTGCAGAGGGCTGTGATGTAGTAGCAATAGCCCCCGATTTCAGCGTTTTCGTCCACATAACGGGTTTCGTGCGCCATGTTGAACAGGAAGCCGTCGCGATAGATGCAGTAGCCGAACTCAGGCTCATGGTCGCTGTCCCAAGTGAGAATGATATTGCGGTCGTTTTCGGGATCGAGGGTGGCTTTCAGGTTGTAGGGTGCCTCGCAAACGTTCTCATTGCCGCAACTGTTGTTCAAGGTGCGCAAAATGCCCGCTTCCAATCCCGACGACGGGCCTTCATATTGGTAAACAATCTGGTTTTCAGCGTCCCTAATTTTGAAGGAAATGTTGTTGATGTTGGAGTTGGGTGCAGTCCAATAAAGGTTGTTGTTGCCCAAGGCCATCTGGAAGGTCTGGATGGTGGCCGTGGCTTGGGTTGTAGTCAGGAAGTCG
Organism: uncultured Bacteroidales bacterium; assembly: GCA_947166105.1. Classification (GTDB taxonomy): domain Bacteria; phylum Bacteroidota; class Bacteroidia; order Bacteroidales; family F082; genus Limimorpha. The sequence continues at coordinate 8,425 of CAMVCZ010000024.1, read as the reverse complement.
ATGTAAGAACCAGCGGCGTTTTGCACGGTGATGCCACCACCGTCCCAGCCCTGCATACTGTTGGAGGTCATAATGACTTTCCAGTCGCAATAGGGACCAAAAACAGCCTTGGTGAGGGTCGTACGGCCATAATTGTTTCCGCTGACGGCCAAAATCGTGTATTCAAACTGGTCGAAGAAAGGCACTTCGTCGTCGTAGGTCATGGCTTGACCGGGTTGCACGTTCTCAATCTCCTGAATGACAAAACCGTTGCGCTTGACAATAATCTTGTCGATGGCGGTCAAGGCCTCCCCTGTCACGGTTTCGGTGGGATTGGTCCAACTGAGGTGCCCGATGCGCGACACATCGCTGTCGATGCTCACGCTGAGGTTTTCGGATGCCTTGGGCATTTGGTTGTAGACATAGTTGGGAATGAAGTCGTAAATGATGGCTTGGCTGCTTGTGTAGTCGAAATGCTCGCCATCGATGAGGATGAAAGCATTAGACGCACCGCCCCAACCCCAGTTGAAGTGGAAAAAGTCGTCGGCATCGTAGCCGTCGCAAATGAAAGCGTGGCCACCGTCGGGGCTTTGGCCTGAATAATACAGCGGAATGTGCTGGTCGATGTTGGTCTTCAGCAGGGCAATCCAGTCGTTATAGGTGCCGCTCCTCCCGATATGCGTGGCGTGTTCGGAATAGGAGAAATACGAGTTGATCGCATCTGGCACGTCAGTTGAATAGGCGCCACTGCCATCAGGCTCATACATCATGTTGACAGCAACGCCGCAATGGTACATCAAAGTGGCAACCGCCTGTTTCTGTTCGGGCGTGCCGGCACCGTTGTTGTAATAGTCGATCATGTTGTCCCATTCGTAGGTGGTGGCACCGAAGTTGGCGTATTGCTCACCATAGCCTTGAGCGACATAACTATGCTCGCCCGTGCCCTGAACTGGCCATTCCCAATACTTCATCAGTTGGGCCATGGCCGTGGCCACACAACCCGTAGGGCAACCGCCGGGCGAATACATGTTGAACGGCGATCCTTGGTCCCAACGCTGCTGCACCAACGGCCCGACAACCGCCGTGCCCTTTTCGGGATTCAACCGTCCGTAAGCCTCAAGGTTCTTCCAACGGCAGAGGATGTCGTTGGGTGTTGCAACTCCTTGATTCACCATCATTTCAATGCCGCGCGAATGTTCGCCCAACATAAAAAGCAAACCGTCAGGAGCGGTTGAGTAGTCGAAATTCCCTTGGTCGGAATAGCCAATAATGGGCGACGAAACATCGTCTGCCGCCACAATGACAAAGCCGCCGTCGAAATTGAAGGCGTAGGCCGTGGCCATGCCGTTTTCAGCGCGGAAAGTGTAAGCCAAATCGAGGCTTTGCACCGCGTTTTTCGAGAATTGGGCTTTGTGCTGGATGAAATTCAAGCCCAAGCGTTGCGCCCTGCCCATATCGACAGGCTTGGCTTGGAGCGTAGTGATGCCTAACATCAAGGCAAGGATAACGAGTATATTTCTTCTCATAGACAAATGATTTTGAGCGTTTGACATTTTTAAGCGGGCAAATATAAACATTTTTAGGTTTTCTGTTCCTTTTTCTTTGCTGCGGGGAACAAAATATTGTTCAAAATGAGCCTATAACCCGGCGAATTGGGATACATGTCCAACTCCGTGGGCGGGTCACCGACGATGTGTTGGTAGTCTTCGGGGTCGTGGCCGCCGAGGAAAGTCCAGAAGCCATTGCCGAAATTGCCGTGGATGTAGCGGTCTTCATTCAGGGCGGCATTGTCGCCCAAAACGACGACCGACGGCTTGACAACCGACTTGTTGAAAGCCGTGGTCTGACCCATGAATCCCTTCACCAACCTTTCATGGCATTGCGTGAGCATGGTCGGAACGGGGTCCCACTTGGCCGAAAAATCGAACAGCAGAAAATAGTCGTTCTCCTCTCTCACCCGCTGCATCCTCCCCTGCGTGACATCGATGTTTGAAATTTCGTATTCCTGCGGGTTGACCGACAGTTTGAAATCGGTGAAAGCGAAGCAGTTGTCGTAATTCAGCCTTTGGGGGTCGCCGCTGCGGATGGGGTCGCCATCGAACATGTAGTCGCAAATGTCGAGCCCATCGGCAGCCAAGGCCACATCGAAGCTGTCGGGCGCAGAACACATGGCGAACATATAGCCACCGCCCGCCACAAACTCACGAATCTTCTTCACCACCGCCAATTTCAATTGCGAAACCTTCGTGAAGCCCCAACGCTGCGCCGTGGCTTCCTGCGCCCGCACATCCTCTTGATACCAAGGGTAGTTGCGGTAACGCGCCCAGAATTTTCCATATTGTCCTGTGAAGTCCTCGTGGTGCAGGTGAAGCCAATCATAAGTTGGCAAAACGCCTTGCAGCACTTCATCATCGTAAACCACATCGTATGGGATTTCGGCGTATGTCAAAACGAGGGTGACGGCATCGTCCCAAGGCAAGTTGTTCTTTGGCGCATACACCGCCACGCGGGGCACTTTCTGGAGTTTCATCTCGTCCATATTCACGCCCGGGTCGGCGATTTCGGCGAGGATGGCATCGGCCTGCGCATCGGCGATGACGTTGTAAGACACATTGCGCATCTTACATTCGCGCTCAAACATCTCGTGGTAAGGAATCAGGTAGCTCCCTCCCCTATAGTTCAGCAACCAACTGATTTCCACCTCCCTTTGCAGCACCCAATAGGCCACGCCGTAGGCCTTCAAGTGGTTCGTCTGGGTGTTGTCCATCGGGATAAGGAGGTAGGCGGCATGAGAAGGGACGAAAGTGATTAACATAATGATGAATAATAATATCTTACGCATATTGTAATTCTAAATTATGATAAACTGAAATCTTTTATGTATTAATCTGATTCTCTTTTCCATATACTTCCCAATGGCCACTATATCCACTACCAATAAAACGAACATTTCCTAACATTGAAATGTGTCTCTTGATGGTACGGACTCCCTTTTGGCTTTTTACGGCAAGTTCCTCTGTAGTGATTTTCGGATTTTTCTTGATTTGCTCTACTATCCAAACATCAAGCTCTTTATCCGGCAGGCTCTTTTCTTGGGTGCCATCTTGAGTGCCACCTTGAGTGCCACCCTGAGTGCCACCCTGAAGGACATCCTTCTTCTCATCATAAATAGGACGCAAAAAAGTAACATGGAAGCACCCACCTTCAACAGAGAACTGAGGGACGGGAGTGTTGGCAAGCTCACATTGTTCTTGCATCAATTCAATGCCACGACCCCATGTCTCAAGGTATTTCCCATAATACATCACCTGTGCGATGAGCGGGTTTTGCGCATGTGAAGAATGCGGCTTCATCAAATCATCCAAGGACAGGCCATCGGGGAGCAATCCCGAATTAACAATCTCCACCCTGTCGTCATAAATGGCGATGCTCACAAAACTATTGGACTGACGATAGATGCGATGTGCCAAAGCATTCAACAAACATTCACGCAAAGCCTTGTAGGGAATTGTCAGGATCTCGACACGCTCTGGTTGGCCATCAACAAAAGAACCGGAAACATTAAGATGCTTGAAGAAAAAAGCCATTCCTTCATCGTAAAGATGAAAGATATTGCCACTTGCCAGTCGGTTGTCAATAAACTCACGCTTTGTGGTTCTGGCAAACCTGGCCATCCGCAACTGAAACTGAACCGGAGCATACTCAGGCTTGACGAAAAGCGCCGAAGCGGCATTCTTCATCACTCCGTCCACAGATAAATGCATCGACTTCAAAATCTCGGACAATTCCTTGTGCATCATCCTTTCGGGTATTCTACCCGCCTCAACGCCAGAGCGCACCAAACGCCAAATGGAATCCTCGTCAAGATACTCCAAAAGGATGTCAGGATTTTGTTCCTCTTCCCAGAGTTTACGGCGCGAATCTTTTTTCCTAAGCAAATCCTGATACATGGTTTGAGGCATTATCTTGGTCGTACTCTCCACACGATAATAAGGGCGACCATCATACACATACGGCTCCTCACGAAAGAGCGACTTGTCGAAATGAATGGCTATGACAAAAAAATCTGGTTTGTCGTCCAACTCAACATACTCGACCTCAAGAGAGACAATAGGTTCGATTTTCGTCAACTCCAATGCGATTTCCCTTCGTGTGTTGTCAGTAACCTGTTGGCCAATGATTTGCAATGTCGCAGGGGCAATGCCAAAGACCAACCAACCTCCAGCGGTGTTGAGGAATGCGCAAGCCGAGCGCATACCATCCTTCAACTCGCCCGTTGTCTTCTTCAACTCCAATTCACGGGTTTCGTCTTTGTTTATCAGCGTTTGGATGTCATTTAAGGTCATAAAAGCCCAAATTTTCAGGCCACAAAGTTACGAACTTTTTTCCAATGTCTTAACTCTTTAATAATCTTTCCCCATCCCAACCCCAGTGCGTCGCCAAACGCAATGAATCAGGATGGGGCGGCTTTTGCCTTTCTCCCGCTTTGCGTCACTGCGAGGCGCGAAGCAGTCCAGACCTGAGGCTATAATCCGGATTAACTTCGTTGAATCTTCGATTTGCTTCGTCGTACCTCCTCGCAAAGATGCGAAGCGTGTCATTCCTTAATCCACTTTCCCGATTCCACAAGGGTCGTTGAGCCTGTCGAAACGCCCGTTGTATAAACCTTCCAAACATAAACACCCGAAGGCCAACTTTCAGCATTTATGGAAGTGACATTCTCCGTAATTTCTTTCTTGCAAACCAGTTTCCCTGTCAAGTCATAGATTTCCACATGGGCATTTTGCAAGGCGGTGCGAATATTCAGCACATCCTTCCCCGGATTAGGATAAGCCACCGCAACGGCAAAACCATGCGAATGAGCTTCCTCAACATCCAACAAATCGGAAATGGTAACTTTGTAAACAATAGCCTTGAATTCTCCTGTCTCATTATTAAAAGTGTTACATGACACAAGACAGCCCCCATCAGGGAAAGCCATCACGGTAATGGGCAATTGCGTCAGCTTGGGATGTACAAAATGAATCTCACCCAACTTGTTCAAATTCTCGTCTAAACAGGCAATGTATGGATTGGTCATCACCTCCATAACCCCTGCCACATACACCCTGTTTTCTGAATCGAAATCCACCGTATGCTCTCCTCCTCCCATATCCGCATACGGAGAAATCATTCCCCATGTATAATCCATTTGATTCATGTCCTGATCAAACATGCTCATGATGATGTTCTGGCCATCATCGGGATGGATTGGGTCGATATAGCTGGAAATAGAATAAGTTTTACCAATGTTGGGATTGAAACGATAGTCGGTGTAAGAACTACAATAAATGGGTCTAGAAACGGCATCCACATCATCCACTCGGTTCACGAGATTCAGAGAAGAATCGAATGTATAGCAACCATAAACGCAAAAGGCAGTGGTGTCCGTGCGCCACTTGACAATATGGATTCCCATGGAATCAGAAGTGGGTATGCAGCCATGATAGTTCACCTGTTGAGGATGGCGTTTCACTGTGCGTTCAGCCGCCACCTCTCCGGCAGCGTCGAACCTTACAATGCGGATACTGTCTTGTACCGTACTGTAAGAGAGGAAGCACCCTCCGTCTTTATTGGCAAGCACATGAACCTCCTTTGAATCTACAACGGTCTCGGGGCAATCAAACCCATACCAATCATATTGTTCAAAAACAGGTATCATGTCATCCCCAATGGTCACTTTATGGAAAGTGGCTGTGTCACCGTCAAGCTGTTTTTCCAGATAATAGACAAGCGTTTGTCCGTCTTCGTTGGTGAACATTTCAAAATCGAGTATGGCTTCATTTCTTGGCCAAAGCAAAATGGAATCCAGCAACAATCCATCATCATTATACTTTTTGATGGCAATGCCTTGCATTGATGAGGTCATTGCAGTAATCTCGTTGTCGCCCGAATAGTACATCAGAACCACCAAATCATCCGAAACGATGAACTCTTCCATTTCGTAAACATCTTGGGCCATCAACATCCCGCTTCCCGCCATCAGCAGGAGCGCAAGCAGGGTGTAAAATTTTATGTTTTTCATTGTATCGTGATTTTATTCGTGTAAACTTTTCCTTCATCATCCACAATGCGTAGTAGGTAAACTCCTTGCGGCAAGTCTGCTACTGGAATTTCATTTGAGCCTTGAATGGTTTTCACTAACTGCCCAAGAGCGTTGTAAACCTGCACTTCAGAAACCTCAATCCCTTCAATGTGAACAAGATTGCTGGTTGGATTGGGATAGATGCAAACATAGGCATCCGAAACGGATTCATCGATTCCGTTTGGCCATTGGCTGCCAAAGAGTGGGAACCCGCCGTTTGACATCTCTGCATCTTCGCGCCAGCGGCTGATTGAACCCAACACGGGAAATTCCGTTTCTATTTGCTCCGCGCCCAAATTCAAGGCGGTGAGCAGGTCGTCTGTATTGTGCATCGGAGTTTCAAGTTGCCATGCCGAAGGCGAGGTCGTTGGGCCGAAAGCACTGGAATTTTCGAGTTCGGGGCCTTGGCCATTGCTGCCGTATTCGTCAGAGGCCAACCAATAGCAACTGCTGAATTGGTCGTTTGTGGAAGAATATCCGACAATGGCTCCTCTCGGACAGACATAATTGTCAATTTCATGGATGAGTTCGCCGGTGCTGTAGGCATTGATGACCCTGTCTGGCGAAAGTGACAATTCGCCCACGATGCCGCCGACACCAATGCGCGCCCCTACGGTTGCCGTGTTGTACACATTCAGTATCTTCATAATATAACCATTCTTATGGCCTATAATGCCACCTGCGAGATAAGCATTTTCGACTACCACACCGCTATTGCTGCAATCCACAATGAACAATTTCTCAATGCCACTACCTGCTGCAAATCCTATAATGCCTCCCGCCTCGTCACTGGAACCTGTAATGTCCCCATAGTTATGGCAATTGCGAATGAAGTTTTCGCACGGCGACTCCGCAAGGAGCGGGTCAGGCTCATATCTTCCAACCATACCCCCAATTTTCGAGATGCCACCTGCACCACCTCCATAAATCCAGCCGTAATTCTCGCAGTTTGAGATGTTTCCTCCATACAACTTGCCGACCATTCCGCCACTTTGGTAATTTCCGGTTACATTGGCACCATTCTGGCAATCGGTGAAGTTGGCACTGATTCCCAGGCCCATCATGCCCCCTGCATATTGGGAACAATGCACCTCGTTCCAGCAACGGCATGACTCAATCATGCCGTTACGCATAAAACCGACGAGACCGCCAACGCACTCCGCACCCATCATAACGGCATTGCCTGTGCAATTCGACACGACTACAGGCACCGACGGCCCCCAAAGCAGGTATTCGGTGATTTCACCCACCAGTCCACCAGAAAGCCTTCCGTATACGGTTACATCTTGCCCTACGTGACAATCAACAATGTGGCAGGTGTCGTTGGAGTTTTGGCTCATGCCGTAGGGCAAGCCGAAGAAACCCGCCAAGCCGCCCGCCGACCTTACTTCGCAAGTGACGGAAACATCGTCAATATAGCAGCCAGTAATGTCGGTCAATCCTGCATATCCTACCAACGCACCCGTATACTGCGTCCCGTTCAATCGGCAATTTTGAAGCGTAACATTTTGTATTACAGCACCGTTTGTACAGCCGAACAAGCCAGCAATTCCATGTCCAGAATTTGACTGGCAAACCAAGCCGGAGATACTCATTTTGTTGCCGTCGAAATGACCCGTGAAATAGGGTGGCTCGTTTCCGACAACATGCCCGATGGGTGTCCAAAGCACAGGATTGATATCGGGGTTCTCGTTCAGGCAAATGTTGTCTGTCAACATGTAGCAGGCATCACCGCCTGTGCCGTTGTTGGTCTGTTGCGCGAGCAAGGCAAGTTGTTCAGCGGTGGCGATTTGATAAGGGTTTTCAGGAGTGCCGTCACCGCCAGAATAGGCTTCGGCAACAGTACCGTCCCAACAATTGTTTTGAGCCATCACCCCTCCCGCCATCAGCAGGAGCGCAAGGAGGGTGTAAATTTTCGTTGCTTTCATTGGGGTTCGGTTTTGAAATTTTTGCAAAGTTAATGATAAAGATTACTTGTCAAGAGCTTTTCGGGGGCAACTCCTGCCTTGTCCATACTTTTTTTTGTTGCCAACTTTTCAAAATATTGTTTTTCAATGATTTGAAAAATAGCAGCAAAACGGCTTGTCCCTATTTTTTTGACAACACGCAATCTGTTTTCATCCCTCCAAAGGTATTTTCATTCCTTAATCCACTTCCCAACTTCCGCTTCCTTCCCATCTACAATTACCTTCCAAACATAAACGCCCTCAGCCCAATCCGTTGCATCAATCCCCGTCACATTCTCCGTGAGGGCTTGGTTGTGGATGAGTTTTCCGTTCGAATCATACACTTCGACATAAGCATTTGGCAGAGCCGTGCGGA
>CAMVCZ010000023.1 GCA_947166105.1 uncultured Bacteroidales bacterium | reverse complement strand
TGTTTCACATTAATTCAATATATTTGCAGTCTCAATTATTGGGTACATTATAATTAAAAAAATATTAGGAACAATTGATACGAAACATCTTTTGAAGAGTCTGCTCGAACTACATCATGCAATGCTGTTTTGGTCTAAATTAACGCAAAGGCGGTTCGATTCATTAAATCGAGCATACTCTTATATAGATGCAACATTTGACAATCAAATGGAATATGCTCATGAGTATTCAGAGATGAATATTTTGTCACAAGGTTTGATAGAGACAATTATTCTTAATGACATTCACAATAATGGTGGGAAAATAGAAATTGAGCTTATGGACAGATTATTTGCCCTTATGCATTTCAATCTTAACATGGGGACCTTTTTGGATCAATTATCGGAGAGAATTCCGGGTTCCGAATTGGAAATACTTGCCAACGGAAGATTGGTTATGCCACGAATAATAATCGAAAAAGAAAACAGCTATTTTAAGCGCCTGACAGACTTGGCTATGCTACACCCAGATCTTTATGATAAACTGTCCTCTCTTATGCCGCATTCGTCAATTGATTTCAATGACAAGCCTTTTCTAGATGCCTTTAAAGCAGAATATGGTTTGGGTTTTGAGAAATACTCCCGAATAATACAAGCTTCGATAAACTATGCGTTAGATAATGAGCAGCCAGTTCTAGTCATCCCAGAAGCAGATTTTTACAACAGTGTAGCAACCGATATTTTAGAGACAAACGATATTGTGGCTTTCAAAAAGAGTTTCGTTTTACGGTCATCTATGCAAAAAGAAGGATTGAATTTTAGTGACAAGTGGCTCCAAAGGTTTAACCGCCCTGTGCAAATTACCGCTCGACCATGGATTTTATACGATGGCTGTATTTACTATTCTACGAAAACGATATTTGAGAGTTGGATGATCAAGATCGAACGTCTTCAAAATGGAACCATAAATAGACATTCCGAAGAGATGCAAGCTTTAGTCACAGAGGTTAATGATAAAAAGGGACATGAGTTTACGTCTAATATTCGTACTTATTATGAGTCTTTGGATATGTCAGGATTGTTTGTTAATTCAGAAGTGGAAATTCGTCCAAACAAGCCGTTGCATGCTTCAGAGAATTTAGGTGACATAGATATTCTTCTTATTAACAATGAAACCAAACAAATTGTTTGTATTGAAGCAAAAAACTATGCTGAAAGCCGAACTACTTATGAGTTAATCCAGCAGAACAGGAAAATTGTCACAAAAGAACTATCTCATGTAATAGATAGGGACAAGTGGTGTAAAGAAAACAAAGATAAATTCAAATTCTACGTTCCTGAAGTTGATGACACATATAATGTAAGCACTATCTTCTTAACGTACCACGAAAACGCCTATAATTATTTTGACCATCAAGATGATTTCGGATTGCGTTTTCTATCAGCGATGGATATTGTTGAGAATCCGATGATTGTCTTCGAATGATAATATTTCATTGCCGAATCACTCATTGTCTATTCTCTGTATCATGTTATTGATTCTGCTTTTTAATTGTTTCCTTTTATATCAATATCCAAAACCGACTTCAGAGGGATTATCTCACCATTCTTCAAGACGATGGATTGGCTGTAGTCGTCGATGTTTTTCAGTTGGTCCTCGATAGTCTTATATGCTCCACCTGCCTTTTTCCTGTCAGGTTCAAAATAGGTGATGGATATGGTGGGATGTTCATTGATGGTCTCCCGAAGATAGGCCATTTTCTGATTCAAGGCCTCGCTATCCTCATCGGCGAGTTCATGTTGCTCATCAGTCAGGCGGGCAGTTTCTTCGATAGCAGCAGCATGACCTGTAAGAGCTGCAAATGGGGCGAATTGGGCGGCTCTGTTCATCATGCTCATTTGGGGATGCCTCGATGACACATGATGCGGAAGATTGATGATGTCGTCGTATTCGTTCATGCCTTGTGTCCTCCTATCTGTTGGTTCCTCTCCTTGGCAGTTGCACCTTCCTCAAAATTCAAGCCTTTCAGGATGGCATTCTTCCCGAATTTCTCTTTGATACCGAGTAAAGCCTCCTGCACCTTGCGTTCCTTAGCCAAATCAAGAGCTTTTTCTTCTTCATCCCGCGCTTTCTCCTCGTAGTCGGTAAAGAGGTCAAGTTGCTCGGTAGGTTTTAGGGTAGCAGCCTCTTCTTCACTTACGACATGGTTCACGGTCAGGTTGATTCGGCGCACAAGAAGATTGGGGTTGACTATTTTCACATACAAATCCTTTACTGCCTGTGTGATGACCTTCCCTGATGAAGTAGTCTTTTCCAGATTAGCTGTTCCGTGGGCGTGTTTTGGAACCTGTCTGCCATAGTAGTCGGTCGTAATCTCACCAAAATACTTCGACCTCAATGCTGGATTGGTCAGGTTCTCAGCGTCGTAATTGATGGTAAGAATGATTTGATCCGCCACAAGATGATGTTTTACGAGACTCAACGCTACATCATCGGCCATTTCAAGTACAACCACTTTGGCTTTTTTGTAGTCATACCCCACTGACAGCACCTGACCGCTACTGATGGAATTGGTCTCTGGCTTGTATGCTTTGACCTCCTTCATCCCGACAGGTTCCCATCCCCAAGCGTGGTCGATGAGGAGTTCAGCGTTCACACCAAAAAGACTGTATAGAAGTTCCTCATTCTCAATACTGCATCTTGCCACCTTACCCATAGTGTCCATACCGTGTTCTTCCAACTTTTTCGCTATACCCTTTCCAACACGCCAGAAACTTGTAAGAGGCTTATGGTTCCAGAGCTTTTGACGATAGCTCATTTCATCAAGTTCGGCGATTCTCACACCATCCTTATCGGCTGGAATATGCTTGGCCACAATATCCATGGCGACCTTGCAGAGATACATATTAGTTCCGATGCCTGCCGTGGCCGTGATACCAGTTTCTTTCAGCACATCCCTTACCATCTTCAAGGCTAACTCATGGGCGGTCATCTTGTAGCTCTTCAAGTAGTCGGTAGCATCAATGAAAACCTCGTCGATGGAATATGGGTATATATCTTCAGGGGCAATGTATTTCAGATAGACCTGGTATATTCTTGTGCTATAGTCGATATAATAGGCCATCCTCGGCGGCGCTATGAGATAATCCACTTCCCAGTCCGGATTTGCCTTCAGTTCAGCATCAAGATGGGATTTGCCGTGAAACTGATATCCTGCAATATACCTCTTCCGCTCACGATTCACCTCTGCGACCTTTTGCACCACCTCAAACAGACGAGGACGACCGGGAATACCGTATGATTTCAGGGATGGTGAAACTGCAAGACAAATGGTTTTCTCGGTACGGCTTTCATCAGCAACGACCAGGTTTGTAGTCAAAGGATCAAGACCCCGCTCCACACATTCGACTGATGCGTAGAAAGACTTCAAATCTATGGCTATATAGGTGCGTTGCTTCATAGGTGTGCAAAAGTAATCAATCTGCCATTAACTTCACCCATTTCAGCCGGACAATTATAGTTACAGCCATTTTTATCTCTATTTCTATTATCTATATATAGGGAGACAGAAAAAAATGGTTCAATTTGGTTATCTTTGCAAACCCTAATGTAATCGTCAGTGCAATGGTCCAAACATCTATCATAATCCTATCCTATCTTGTGGTAATCAATCTTATAGCATTTGTATTGTATGGGATTGACAAGAAAAGGGCAATACGAAATGAATACAGGATTAGGAATGGCCAATCATAAAAAATTGTTGTTGTTGTTTGTGGTTTAATTTTTTTTCCTTATTTTTGCGATTGAATTAATTAGTTGTTCTTCAGAAGAAGCGTTATGCCGAAAGTTTTGGTATACAGTTCTACGCTTCTTTGTCTTCATCCAATTTTGGGGAATAAAGGATTTCCCCGCGCTTTAGGAACTGGAGGGCGAAAAAAATAAAAAATGAAAAAGTTATTTTTACTAATTCTAGTATCGTTGACTATGGGATGTTATGCACAAACCGAGGTTACGGAATATGTTATCGGAGATTATCCAAACAAAGGGGGTAGATCCTATTGTCTATGCGTTATGAATGGATACACGGGTGTGCTTAAATTTAAAGATCTAAACCTTGCCTATCAAGCCAAAGTATTTCCTGAATATGGTACATCTAATATTAAATTGATCAGCCAAAACCCAAATGATTATCCAGATGCTTATTTTAATTTTATGTACCCTAATAATCATTTTTCCTTTGCACACGATGACCGGCATTTTCGTGTTATAGAAAAAAGAAACATCCCCAAAAGTGATTGGAATAACAAAATCGCTTCTTATGGTATGACTGTTAGCCATAACGAAACAGCTGGTATTAATGAAGAAGCAGCAGGAAAGCTTGTTATAGGTGGTTTAATTGTTGGATTGGGATCTCTGGTTGCTAAATCAATACGTGATTTGAGTGACGATCGAGGCAGTTCGTCATCATCATCGTCTTCATCTTCAAAACCAAAATATAATATCGTTCATAGTAAGGGAAATGTGGATTTGTTGAGTGTAAATTGTGAATGGAGTTGGGGCAGTGGCACGACATACATATCATTAAGGAACAGAAACTCATATGACGTCTATGTAACTATTCTTTACTTTAATGGTGATGAGATGTTGGAAACGAAAAAATATAAAATTTATGGTGGATCGATTCTGGAAGAACATGTATATTACATGTGTGCCGATGATGCTAGTATCACCAGTGTTCAGTAAGTAAAGAATCATTTTTCCAACCTGTATGGTTAGTTTGGATAACAAACTAACGTTATTATGTTTAGTGCAAAATGTGACAAAATGGTGATTTAAATGATTCTTAGATAAGTTATCTCCAATTTATTGAATTCATTTTCTAGTTTATACAAAAAAAAGGAGCGGACTTTTACATCCGCTCCATTCTCGTTATAGCTATCAATCATCTAATACAGTAAACTCATGGAATGACATCCAATACCGATCATCACTTTCATGTTCAATTTCGTAATGATCTTCAATGGCTGATTCTATCTCATCAACATCTGGCTTTACTTCCTTTCCAATAATATCAGAAACAAACTCAGCTACTTCCTCGATGGTCTCAAAATACTCCAAACCATCATAGAAGTCAATGCAGTATCGGTCTTTGAAATACAGTCCTTCGACATCATTTGTGGCATAAACGCAATTGCCGCATTCTTCCACCTGATAGAAGACTTTAGATTCGGGATATTGTTGTTCTAAGAAATGGCGAAACTCAGGCATTTCTCCCCAAGCGGTTTCACATGATATACTCACGTGGTCTTCGGTGAGGTTGTAGTCGATTATCTCTCCACGGCAATAGACCTTGTTCCAGTCGCCGCCGAGTAGATCCACCAAACAGCCCATCCATAGTTTGCCGAAGCCATTAGGTACAGGTGGCTCTTCCATGTTGGCGAGGCTGTCGATTTTCTCATACAAGTCTTTCGCTTGCTCTTGATCCTTTGCTTTAAATACATAAGCAGTTGAGGCCCAGTTTGGCATAATTCATTTTTCCTTTCTTTTTTAAATGTTATACGTTCTTTCATCGATGGTTTCGGCGGTCATCCAGCTGACATCCTTTGTCCTGAACTGGTATTTGTCCTGCAATTCAGTCCGCATGAAATCTTCGAAATCCTCGTATGTTTCGCTCTTGGATTTTTCTTCTTCCGTGAGCTTGATTTTGATGATTTGCCCGGTACAATAGTCGAGCATGATTAGGTAGTTCGGTTCCATTGTATTGTCTCCTTTTTTTGTTAGTAGATGATTAAAATGTCTTTGATAAATCTCAGAAACGCTGTCTTGATGTGTTCCAAAATGCAAATCATGGTTGTTCCTCCTTTCTATTATTGTTTAAGAATTGGTTTTTCACAGTCTGCACGGTCTGTATGCTAAAACCTGTAAGTCTAGCCACGTTTCGAATGCTATACCCACGTTTGAGCAGCGATATGACCTCCTTATATTCTTCCTTCTTTTGCTCGATGGTCTTTACGCTACCTTTCCGTCGCCCAAGTTTACCTCCTCGATTGATGTACTGCTGTCGCCCACTATTGAGACGATACTGAATGTTACTTCTCTCAATGTTTGACATTTCAGCCAGTATGGTGATGATGATGGATGCGATAGGGTTGACCGCACCATCGGATTGCAGTGAATAAAGGCCGATGTTCTGGATATAGACGCATACCTTGGCCTCATGCAGAATCTCAAGGCTTCGCAAAACCTGGAGCGTGGATCGTCCAAGTCGCGATAATTCAGAGATAAGTAGATAGTTCACGGAATTGTTCTTGCAGTATTCGAGGCACTGCGTAAGAACCTCCCGTTCCTCAAGCTTTTTCGCCCCGGATATGTGTTCCTCGAAGGTTCTCACAATTTCCATATTCTGTAAGAGGGCGAATCGTTTCAAATCAACCACCTGTCTTGCCGTGTCCTGTCTATCGTTTTGGGATGACACACGGGCATAGATGACCGCCTTGGTGTTGTTAGTGTTCATAATTAAATCAAAGATTTGTTGTTGAATGGTTGGAATGGTGTTCAAAATGGTGTTATCAGATTTATTTTTGAACACCCATTATTTTTGAACGAATGAAGGGAGCAACTGGCAAAATTCCAATCACTCCCTTCGTTTTGTAGTGTAAACCGTCTTATGTGATTGTTGGGATTATCACACAATGGTCGTTTTCAAACAATCAAGGAATTTCTATAATGCCGTATTCCTCTTTTATCCGTTCCTTATAATTCTCGCAATACTCGACATTCTCATCTATCACGGAAACGAGTTGGTCTAAGTACAAGCTCTGGATCGTTTTTCCCGGCTTGGTGTCATCGTCAGGCAGAAGTTCTATGTCAAACAAGTCATGCCCTTCGTCGTAGGTTATCTTCACGGTTCCCTTCATCAGAAAACCTTGGACCTTGAATTGCAATCCGTTCTTGATGGTCTCGCAGTCATGTGTACCCCAAGACCATACCTTGTTCTGTTGCAGTTTCAGGATTTGCCTAATATAGTCGGCCATCCCGTAATCAAATTCGGTTAGTTGTTCCATAGGTCAATTCAGTTTGTCGTGATATTTGGTATGGACATATTCGAGGAGGATGCTTTTGATGCAAGCAGCTCTGTCCTCATCGTCATAGAAGAAGTAATGATAGTTCGGGTTCCCATATCTGTCCGATTCTTGGCATGTCCCTCTATACCTTTCTCCACGGGCAAAAAACGTGGAGTAGTATTCGGTTTTCTCTGTGTCGGTCGAGTCCATTTGCACATAGAGGCTAACGTAAAGCCGCTTCTTATGGATTCCAACGCCGTCAAATGTTGAGTTCCAGTTGTTCCCTTTTCTCAGGCTCAATCTGATTGTGAGGTGTTTGTTGGGCGAGCCTTTTTTCCCCTCGCCTGCTTCCTTCACTATCCTTGTGACAGTTTTCGGTGTGATGGCCAAAAGTTCTTCTTGTGTCAGGGATTCGATTATCTCCAGTTTGTGTTTTGGTGCATATTTCTTGAATAGCTCCGTGTTAATATTGGTTTTCATTGTATTAAGGTATAAAGGTTGTTTTGTTTATCACTGTCTTGTAATAGGATTCTTTTTCGGGAATCCTCACTTTTTTCCACACCAATCCCCAAAAAGGAGATTGTTTAGGATTGGGGTCTTCGTCTAATAGCATATCTACAATGCATCTGTTGATTGGGAATACATGGCATAATGCTCTTTCCTTGGAACCCTTCGATAATGAGTTCCAATACTTTAATGTCATTTTTCTTGTTGCCATAGCTCTGTTGTTTTATTGGTCGTTTCTTCAAATGCTTCCCGGACTTCTTCCTCGTCCAAGAAATTGGTGTTTCTTACATGTTCGATGATTTGTCTCAGGTCCTCTTCCTTCAGCGAGAAAAAGTAGCCCTTGTAAGCGTTCAGTATCTGTTCTGTGGTCAGCCAAGGATGGTTGAGTAAATCACATTCGATGCTTTGATAGGCCTCCTCATATTCTTCTTCCCATGAGTCGTCCCATCCGTTTCTTCCAAAAAAACAGTCGTCGTCTTCGTGGGGATAGACATCGGTGCAGGTGCTGATGATATGCTCAACAAATTTCAAGCAGTTCAGCACTTCTTCCTTGATAATGAACTCTCTGTCGGTGTGTGGCTCGTAATACCCACAACTGAGATTGATGGTCGATACTTTAAGGCCTCGTTCTTTAAGCTCTCCAACATCCGTAATAAGGCCACACTCTTCCTTGTAGCCAAAAAGTTCCGGTTGTATGGCTTTCACAAATTCGGGAGAACATAGATTTGTCCACCCGCCAATAGTCGTAATCAGGTCGTTTCCATTCCGTCTGTCGCATTGGATGACGAACCTGCAATCATCGAAAAAGCTCATTTCACATTGGCCACTTCCTTGACAGCCTGTTTCTTCTGACACAAAAAACACGGCCTTGAGGTGTTCAAACTTCTGGAGGCACTTGAGGTTTACCCAAATTCCTACCTTATCATCAGCTCCAAGTCCCTCTTGGCGCTTGTTCTTACGTGAGAAGCCAAAAATGTAATCCTTGGTCTCGATAGCCTCAAAGTCCTTGCTGTGGTTTTTTTGGACTTGATCGATGTGGGCAGCCAAGCATGGATAGGTTTCCGCTTCGCCTTTCGTCACATAGATGTTACCTGTTTGGTCGGTCTTTATGGAGGCTTCGGGTATGTTGTTCCTGACCCACCATTTGATAAATTTCCTCATCTTCTTTTCATTGCCTGAAGGTGAGTAGATCTTGAGTAATTCCTTTAGTAATTTCATAGTTCTTAATGTGTTATAGGGGAATAAACCGGCTTTTTCAACCAGTAAATTCCCCTTGGGTTAATAATTTGTGTTTAGGCTGATTGTAGGATTTCGTTTTCCTCAGCATAGTAAGGCAGTCCCGTTTGTGGATTGAGCCTGTCGTAGTAAACTCCTCCGTAAAGATGGAATTGGTCGGAATATTTGTCGAGCGAGTGTTTGCTGATGGTCTTTACCTCATAATTGACCACGTTCCAGTCCCAATGCAGGTAGGTGGTAAGGTCGTTCCTGTCCTCGAAATAGATATGGTCGTAGTCGCTGTAATACCAGTTTTGCTGAATGTAGATTTGCTCAGCTTCTTTCTGGCATTCCTCACAGCAATAGTCCCCGTCCGTGACACCCGAATACTTGCCGTTGGCTGGCAGGTAAGGCTCTCCGCATTTGTCGCAATGGCTCACGTCATCCTCGTGGTAGTAGGCCCCGTTGATTTCGTAGAAGTCATCGAGGTCGTTAATATCGCAGCTCTCTCGTTGTCCATGCACCCATACGGTACATACTTCCCAAGCATTTCTTTGGTGGTAGCTGTCGTACTCTTGCGGTTCGTCATCATCGTCGTCGTCATCATCACAGTCTCCATATAGATTCAAATCTGTGGTGTCCAGACCATAATCGGCTCCATCTTCAGGATAGTTGTATGCGATTCTCTTGTCCATGTCGTACCATTTGAATGAATCCTGATATGAAAGAGTGTCATCGCAATCCAAATCACACTCTAGACGGAACTTCTTTCCCGAAAGGGAGTTCCCGTTGATATCCTCATAGCTGGTCGCATCACCGCAACCAGCTCCGACGGTTTTATAGCCGTCAATGAGTTTTTCACGAATAAGAGCATCTATCAACGCTCTCTTAAGCTTGGCATCAGAGCCGCTGGAATACTGTCTTTCCGCAAGTCTCCAAATCTTTCCGGTCTCGTCGTAAACCTTGTTGTAGACGATGCATCTTGCCACCACGTTGCCGTCCTTGTTTTCCAAATAGGCTGCTGAAGCATCAATGGCGTTTTCATAGAAATAGTGATGTCTTCTGTCAACCATGCATGATCCAAAGTCTCCAGGGCAATGGTAAGAGGAGTAAATCCGTGAAAAATCCTTGTTCACGAAAAGTTTATATTCAATAAGCGTCGATGAGGAATAGCTTTGGAAATCCGTGGCAAATTCCTCCATGAGATAAACGAGTACCTGTTCTGGTAAAGTCTTTCCGAATTCCGTTTCCAGTATCAAGGCCTGAAGGAATTTCCCTGCTTTCATTTTGTAGGTTCTGCCGTTGTTGCTATTCTTATATCTGCAACATTTGACATCACCGTCTTGGCACACTCCATTGAACTCGTCAGTTTCATATTTGCTGGAGTAGAAGGTATAATTGATGAGTTGTACCTTGTGTAGAAGGTTCTCGTCATCACATCCTGATTGTTGTACCCTTTCAAGTATGGTCTGTTTCAGTTCTGACATCGAGGCGATATTGATAAGAGAGTAATCGCCTGTCTCACTTGCTTGCTTGAATAGCGAGGGTTGCTTGATGTAGGCGAGAATGATCTTGTTCTTTCTTGACTTCTCACCGTTTCCGTGTTCGACCAATCCGAATCTTTCCTTGAATCCGGCATAGTCTTTGAAATTGTAATATAACATAGTTTGTTGATTTTGAATTTGTTGTTGTTTCCGTTTAGGCATAAAAAAAGAGGAGTATCATTTTTGTTGATACCCCTCTCTTCGATGGTATTCTGAGCGTTAAGCCCGAATGGTGGTCAGATTGCAATGGTTAGGCTTCCCGACACAAGTGTTTCTCTCATGTACTGGTCGTAGTCAATCTCAGGATGCTTTTCCTTTAGCAATGTGAGGTTGAGGCTGGTCCTGGTTGTAGGTAGTTTTCTCGTGAGTCGTATTCCTCCGTCGGTGATCCAGGTCTTCACGTTTCTGGATTCCATTTCTGTGAGGATTTGTGATTTGATGCCGCTAAGTTCTTCCTCTACGGCTTCCTTGGTCAGAATCAGCTCTCGAATGTGTTGCTCTTGGGTGCTGATTTCTTTTGGCAAATCGTATGGACTTTGGAATTGCTCGCCTCTAAGGTCTGTGTCGAGCAGTTCCTTGCAGATTTCGGACGGGATTCGCTTGACCGGGATGAGTTGTGAAATGTGGTCGAAACTCCCGTCTTTCTTTTGCTTGTTCCTGATGTGAAGGATGTAGAGTTCCCTTGCCTTCGCTTTCTTGTTCTGAAGTTCGAATAGATAGGCATAGATAGACAATTGCCATCTTGCTTTTTCTAACTTCTCTGGTGTCATCTTTCCATAAGTTTTCAAGTCGGCCAAATCAAAAGTGCTGTCCGAGATTCTGAAAACCTTGTCGATGTTTGAGGCATAGTTGGTGAAATCCGTTACGGTATATTCGCTCGCCTCGTGGGTCAGATTGTGTGTCGTACAAAGTTCAATATAATCTTGAACTTCTTGGGTTCCGTCATTTATCCACTGAGAATCGAAGTCCTCACATGATTGATGCACTGAGGTTCCATAGGCTGCTGCTTGTTGAAGAATTGCCTTGGGAATGTTAGCGTATTCATTTGGAAATAGCTGTCTTTGAAGGAGTTCTGTAATTCCTGATAGATAAGTTCCGTTCAATTCGTAGGTGTGTTGTTCAGGGTCGAATATCACACCGCTGTCAGCAAGTTCAATTCGCTTTGCCATGGTTTAAGCTGCTTTTTGGAGTTCCTGTTTCCGTGAAGTAAACATGGCCTTAATCTCCGGGTTTCCTTCAACCTCATTTCTATGTTGGTTGTAAAGAGTGAGCAAGGCGGCTGTTGATGTGGTTGACTGTAATGCCGCCTTGATTCCTGCATACTTGTCGGCAGGTTGGGCGGAGGTTCTTCGTGTGTAGGTACGTTTTTGTTTGATGGGTTCAGGTTTCATAGCCTCAGCCGTGGTTTCAGATGTTTCTTCAGGCAGATCTTCTCCAGCATAGATGTAAAGTCCGAGGCCGAACATTGCAAGGTTTTTGACCAAGCATCGCATAATGGTCTTGTTGATGTCGAACATAGTGGCTGCATCAACTTTCTTTTCAATGTAGGTGTTCTTGTACTTATCCCACACTTGGTAGGTATAGGGTTCAAGTCTCATTGCTTTGTTAGCTCCATCCATCACGGGAAGCCACATTTCGTAAGTCAAGCCGTCAACTGTCACTTCAGTGTAGACGATGATGCCCAGTCGTTCATCCACAAAATAGGGCAAGTTGGTGTTGGCATCCTTCACAATCCGATAGGTCGCCGAAGGACATTGTTTCTTGAATTCGGCCCAAGCTACAGCCCAGGTCAGGTAGGTAAGACCGTTTTTCTTTTCGGTACGGTCGTTGACATTGAGGGCATAAAGGTTGTTGAAACCCTCTCTGCGAATTTCTTCTTGATTGGTGTTGTTTTCCATTTTTTTTAGATTTTAAATTGTTGATGTAGTTTTGATTGCATGAAAAATGGAGGCACACAAAAATCTCTGTTGAATACTTTGATAATGTGTGTCTCCATGGTAAAAAGGGCAAAAAAAGCCCCTACTGAGTTTTACGTCAGTTAGTTGAGGAACCAGTCGTAGCCTTCATTGTCCTCGTATCTCAAGGCTTTTCTGATTCCGGTAGCGAATTCTGTGCAGTTCTGATTACGTTCCAGCCATTTGTCGATGTAGCTCGACTTAACGGCTTCGTTCAAAAGTTGCATCAAATCGAATGTGGATATGCCGTCGTTTCCTGATTTTCTTCCGAAATTGGGATTTACGACATACTGTCTCGTCGCTTCGTTAATTACTTGATCACCCAGCAAAAACTGGGGAATCTCTCGTTGTTGTGCCACGGGAAGGGCTTGCAATAGTCGCATCCTTCCGATTATGTGGCAAAACTGGTCTTCCGTCAGCCTCGTGTCCTGTAATTGGGCCAAGGCATTCAGATTGTTGTCTTTCTCAGGGTTGAATCTGCTGAAAAGTTCAAGTGCTTTCTGGTGAATATCGGCACTCGTCATGCAGTCGATGGTTCCTGAAAATCCGTCGGTTTGTAGCATTAAGTTGCTGCATACTCTTACCTGCCATCCGACAAAGATTTTAAACTTCAATGCGGATGGGCGGTTGTAAAGTTTGTCTTCCGAATAGGCACGGACTCCCCCGATAGTGAGGTGGATTTCCTGCCCGTCGATGTTTCTGATACAAGAGCTGACTTTTGCTATCCAGGCTAAACGCTGGTAGTAAATTGTTTTTTCGTCATCTTTAAGCTCTGTAATTTTTTTATTAAGGCTTGTCGGGATTCTTCCGTTGATGGGATGAGATACCCGACATTCGATTGGTGATAGTTGTCCGAAAATATCTTCAGCTGCCTTGTAGGTGGCCATGCAAAAGTCTTGATGGCTAATGGTAAGGCTGTTGTCGCTGAATGTCGGAACTATAGATTTTTCCGCGAGTTCACTAAGCGTAATGGCTTGTGTATTGCTCTCGATAAAATTTGGATGTGGTTGTTCTGTGATAACCTCATCCGTAATAATTTGGTTGTTGTCCATAATGTGTTGTTTTGTTGGTTGTTGTCATTTGATTTCCGATGCTTTCTTGGTGATTAGCTTCCGTAGTTTCTTGCTGTTCTTTGCGATAACCACGATTGTCTCTAGCACCAAAATAAAGATGTCGCCACCTTTTTCGAATTTAGTCATAGCAAATAGGTTTAGGTGGTTTGTTGGTTTCTAAGTTTTTCGATGGCCTCTTTCAATTCAATGCCACCGAGGACTAGAAAAATAATCTCGCCCGTGATCTTCAATACTGTGATTAGTTTTGTCATTCTTTTTTCCTTTCTTTTCTTTTATTGGTTAGTAAATAATAATGTAATTCTCTATATATAAGGCTGTTAAGGAATTATACAAGGAAGAAAAAAACGAGCAAAAAAAAGAGCCAACCCCGTTTTTTCGTTCTTTTCGTGGGGTATTGGCTCCTATATGTTTTGATCAGACTGGCTAAATCAGATGCAATTGTGTATAATCATAAGTACCCAATTACAATCCGATGCCACCTTCTTGATTGTCGCTGATAAACTCTTCGTATATCAAGCATCAATAATGGCTGTCTGATTGTGTAAATTGTTGTATTTCAAGTATAAGGGTTTCGAAGGGTGTGAGATGGTAAATGAGATACTATACACCTATTCCGCTATATCTATTTCATATTTTTAGAAGTTTTCTTTGTGGAGCGTTTTGTGTGTAGAGATATGTTTTTCTTCGTATTATATTTTTTTGTTTTGCTATTTCCTTTGTGTTTTTGTGGAGAAGTAATTCCTAATATTATCCCTATTGCTGTTGCGACTTCAGTCCAATTATCAATCCAAATAATTCTAACACCTAATAATGAAACGAGGTTCTCATACCATATTTGATAATCAAAGTTCGAAGGTTTAACTTTAATCCAATAATGCTCTGTAGAGTCTTTATCAGGCATTTCATTCATTTCTTTTTCTCGAAGTTTTGTATAATGAATCCAACTTAACCATCTCCTCATATTTGAGTCTGTTAATGATACTCCAACGAAAATTACTTTATTATGAAGACATGTATTAATAAATGAACTTGATTGCCAGGAAAAATTATTGTTTGCTAGTTGAAGATACGAGTCTTCAGAAAAAACAAGTTTCTCATCTGCTTTATATCCATTTTTATATCTTACATCTTTATTAGGAATAATCCCATGACAATGATAACATGGTATTCTTTCATTTTTGTTGTCTGAAATGCTATTAATAACCCTGTCAAAATAATCAGGTAATGCTTTATTCTTATTTTCAAAAAGAAAGGAGTTCAACAAAGCTAAAAAACATGCCTCTCCATTAAATGTTAGTATCGTGCTTGGTGTTATCCCCTTCTCAAATCCTTCTGCAATAATCTTAGCCAAATTAAATGCTGTGGTTTTACCAAACACCCTTTCTCTAAACTGACAAAACAACTCCCAACGTTCAGAGCGATTCTTCGTATTCGTTGAGGCATGTCCTATCGTCCAATCGTGTGCAGTATTAAACGCAACTTGTTCTTCTTTATTCAATTGGTTTTTTATTGGAGAATATATGATGTCTGAAAGCAATTCCAAAAAATCTTTGTCATCAATATTTGACATTTCTTTTATTGCTTGTATTATCGCATCAAGAGAGAACCCGTCTTTGACAAAATCTTCTATTGTTATATTAGGTAATTCTAATTTCTTTATCAAATCACCTATCAGTCCATACCAATCAGGAAGTAAAGGTTTGGATGTACCAGCACCAATACACAATGCCCATTGTTCTCCTTTTCTTATAAAACGAAACAGTTCAGGTATAGTCAATCCTTCTTTTGCCATAATAATTTGAATTTGCTTTTTACAGCTGCAAAGAAACAATTATTTATTGAAAAAATCAAATTCTATATTCTCATTCCAATTAAACCTAAATGGAATTGTATGACATTATTGTTTTCTATCTTTACAACTTCAATCAAATGTAGAATTACAAATAAGATTATTGTTGGTTTACATATCTTTCTTGTGTAGGATTTCTGTAGCCAACGAGTTTAAGATCAACGCTTTAATTAGATGAAAAACGATACACTTCAAGCAAAACAACAACAAAATCTGCTATATGATCCTGCCCGAAAAATAGTTTCTACTTTTGCATCTTACTCAAAGTCGCCAATGCCACAGGGTGATGCTCTAAATGATTCATTTGTGATCCAAACAACAACCGGGGTTGATAATCGCCTGATTGAAATCTCGTAATGAATTCTTTGTCTATATCATCCAACTGCATCACCGATTTTACATTATCGGCAACAGCAAGTTCTATCTTCTCTTTTTGGTATGCACCTGCTTTGATTCGCAACATAGGCATAAGTTGAGACCTGATTTTGCTGAAACTCATTTGCGTCAAGCCGTCAATATCCTTTTCCAACCAATTATCACCGCTTTCATTGCCAATCGTGGAATAGAAAACGGCACACTTCCTTAACAAGATTTTCTCTTCATCGCTCTTCAAAAGGTTTGACAGCGAAAGCGAATATAAATCATATAGGTCTCTTGGCTTAGTTCGCTCAAAGAAAGCCCCCATCTTGCTGCCAAAGATTTCAACATCCCGAAGATGGAACACTTTGATGTTCTTGTTTGGGTCAAACGGGTGGTTGATGGTTGATTCAATCGGGGCAAACACATGACAACGAGCTAAATAGTTGATGTCGAGCTTTATTTTGTCGCGACTTCCCGTGACGGTATCATACAGCAATTCATAGGAACATAGGGAATAGCTTTCTCGTTTACCCAAAGTGTAGCCTTGTTCAACGCAGTAGGCCGATAGACTCTCATCCAATTGTTTCCTTAATAGAAGCATTTCATCTTTGGAGCAGTCAATCGCTAAATCCAAATCCAGATCCACAGAAAGGCGAGGCAGATCTGGAATTAGAGCCAGATTAATTGCCGTACCACCTTTTAGAGCCAGTTTTCCCTTAAACGATTCGATTGTACTTAGGTCGTCGAGTATACCACAAAGCCTGGTTACTTTTTCAACATTGGTTGCCGTGAAGCTGTATCGCTCTGCTATTGCTGTTATTTGTTTTCTCGTCAATTCAATAGAGCTCATATTCCTTTTGGTGTTTGATTGTTTTCGGTACACAGATTTTCCAGTATTTATCGTATGCATTGCAGTCTTCGACGGGCGATAGGTAGCTGACATTGTTTCCCATCCGATCTTTGCAATGATTGAAGAAGTCTTCAGACAGCCCAATCTGGTCTTTGTAGATAGAAAGCAAGTATCCAGCCCTTTGATAAACACTCTTCGCCGGGGCAGCATCAAGGCATTGCATCATTTCGGTCTCGTCAAGCTTGCCAAGTCCAATCCAATCCAAAGCTGTTATCAGCTCTTCCAAACCGCCCGCAAGGTCGATATGACGGATGCAATCGATGATGGTTTGGCTTAATGATGTGACCCGAATAGGATAGTCCTCATTGGTAAGGTCGGTATGGGGATTTATCAGATAATTGACGGGTTTGTAAATGTATGTTTCGTTTAAATGTTCAAATGTCCGAAAAGGTGTGGTGCTATGGACATACAACCAATTAAACGATTGCGTATGAAGAGCATAATACTCTAAGGCCGAGTGATAGACCAAGCAACCGTTCTCGACAGCATTACAACCTATCATAAACTTGTCTGTCATATATGAAGGCACATATACACCCTTGCGCACATGAGAGAGTAATCCCCTTCGCGTCCTATTGTAAAGCCGCGACTTCCGCGTGTTGTAACACACTTCGTTATCTGGTTTCAATAATGCAATTTCCGTCATCGCTTAAAATTTTCTGCAAAGATATTACATTTTAATAACATTGAAGTAAAAATTAAGTATTTTTTCTTGTCAAGTCGATTTAAAAGCCACAAAAAGTGTTGATAGCATGGCGGTAAGTGGTAAAAAGAAGGACTTACAGCCATAGTATCGCCATATTCACACTTTTTCATCAGGCAGATTTCAGCAATTCCAACACCTTTTTCAATGTAGCTTCGTCAACACCTTCGAGTTTTTTGGCTATGTCGCTTCTAATGTCGCTCTGATTATCGGCTTTGTCCCACTTTGCCAGTTCTAGCCGCTGCGTCTCGTCGGCGACCTCGATATACGGTTTCATCGCGTTGTATGTGCTATGTCCTGTGCAACTCATTACAACGGTTGGTGGTATTCCGAAGGCAAGTGAGCAGCAGACGAAAGTTCTTCTAGCATCGTGGCAACCAATAATCTCATAGAACTTCTTCACTTCCTCGATTCTGGTGTTGCCTTGGTATTGGATTAAAACGACTTCTCTGTCAAGCCCCACTTTCTTCGCTGCCTCTTTCAAAAGCTCGTTGATTTTCTGGTTGGCATACACCCTGAACATCTTGCCGTTCTTATAATCCTCGTCTTTGTATTTGTTGATGATTTCCTTGGCGTGAATGGTAAGCGGGATGGATAGTTTGTCATGAGTTTTCTTTGTGCAGACCTCGATATGGTCATCAAACACATTCGCTTTTTTTAGATTCTCCAAGTCGCTATATCTTAATGAGGTGAAGGCCATGAAGCAGAACATATCTCTGACCAACTCAAGAT
This sequence comes from uncultured Bacteroidales bacterium, assembly GCA_947166105.1. GTDB lineage: Bacteria > Bacteroidota > Bacteroidia > Bacteroidales > F082 > Limimorpha. The sequence continues at coordinate 30,099 of CAMVCZ010000023.1, read as the reverse complement.
TCTTTTCATCATCGGCGAACTTGAAATTATAAAAATCCATCAACTCATTGTATTTCAAGAAGGTGACGGTTTTTGAAACAATGGTTAGATTTGGCTTGTAGGCGAACACTCCAGGTTGTAGCTCATATCCCTCAGACTGCAACCATATGAAGAAAGATTTCAGATATTTAAACCTATTAGCAATTGTGGTATTGCTATAACCATTTTGGATATACCAACTCTTCAATTTATGAAGTTTTTCCTTGGTGAGTTCCTCCAGTGTAATATCCGGGTGGCACTTGACCAAATGATTCCAGACCTGATTGAATTTATAACAGGAAGTCTTCATCAGGTTTCGATCATCACGCTTTGACTCTTGATATTCCTCGTATAACTCAGATAAGGTCTTTCTCGGTCTGACAGGCTCTTTCTCAGGTTGCTCTTTCCGTACCATTGACTTTAGGGTTTCTTTCGATGGCATTATAGAGTCAATATCGCATTTCATGAAAGCGGCCTTGATTTGATCCAACCCTTCTTCAATCGCAATGGCGATAATCCGTGCGCTACAATTTTGGTCGTTGAATTTGTGCATTGTACCTGGCTGTGGCCTTTGAGCTTTACCGTCCCATTTTTCAGGGTCTGCACGATAGCTTAGTGAAAAAGTGGTTTCATTCTTGTTCCAGCGCACCCGAATTTTGATGTGCTTTGTTTTGGGGTCGATGAAGACCCTCGTGTTGTACTTAATCTCTATCATACTGTAGGGTTTAGTTGTTGATTTTTTATTAATTTTGCAGTCAGTATTAGGGGACTGGGGCGCAAAAGTAATATGAATAGAGTAGGGGCGCAAGTAGTCCCCTGATTTGCGACGCCATTCGATAGAGTAACTTGTAGAGAGATTGTTATTTTATGATATTGCGTTGAATATCATGTCTTTGGATTTCTGGAAAATGTAAACTTAACCACTCCGACCCTCCAACAGTTCCCACAACAAAAAAGCCGCTGATAATCAGCGGCTTTTTCTATTGCTTGTGTTCATTTGATGCTTTCTCGTTTCACTTTGGCGAAGCGCAATAATTTTAAGATTCCCAATGGCTTGCGGTCGTCTTTGTTGGCAAGGTTCAAGTAAATCCCGAACTTCTTGGCAATCGGGATTTTGAAGGTTTCGACGAATTCGATGAGCGTTCCGTCGGGGTCTTCGACGTAGGTGAAATGCCCGTTGGCATCGCCCATGCCGAAGTCGGCGCCGCTGTCGCACACGAAAGGATGTCCCATCGCCTCTGCCTGTGCCTTGACTGCCTCCATGTGGCGCACGTCGAAGCAGAGGTGGATGAAGCCTGGGTCGCCCCAGAAGCGGTTTTCATAAAGTTTCTTGCCCGGCCCATCAATGGCTTGAATCAGTTCAAGATGCGAGGTGCCCATGATTTGGCTCAGTGGCCCTTCGATAGGTTTGCTGCGCTCCAAAATGACGCGACGCAATTTGTTTTTGCCACCTTCCAAGGCTTGCAAATCCTCGAAAACGTCCGTTTGGTCGAAAACAACCTTGTCGTAATCAAGGAGTTGAGTGTAGAAGGATATGGAATGGTGGATGTCGCTCACGCCGATGATTACGCCGTTGGCACCACCAGTGGTTTTCTTTTCGTCGATGAAAACGTAATCGTCTTGCTCCAATTGGAACAGGTTGCCGTATGGGTCTTTCATGAAGAATTGTTTCTGTCCAATCGGAGAGGTGGTGATTTCGCTGATGATGTCGAGGCCTTTATTAATAAAGGTGTTGTAGGCCGCTTCAATGTCGGGGCATTTCACCTTGGCGATGAGGATGCCTAAATCGCCGAGTTTGACGGGTTCTTTCAGGTAGTTGAGCGGACGGCCTTTGGGCTGCCAGATTTCGAAGCCTCCGCCGCCACGGATGTTGACTGCGATGCCCGATCGGCGCGGTTGGGGCTTGCCTCCCGTGTAGGGCAACATTCGTTCCGCAACGCCCTCGTCGTCAACGATTTTGATTTCGAAGCCGAAGTTGTCATAATACCATTTCCAGGCCTCGACGAAGTCAGGGACTCCGATGCCCACTTGCTGTATGCCGCAGATAACTTTTGATTTCATTGTATGTGTTATTTCAAGATTTCAGATTTCTAATTTCAAGATTTGCCTTTAGCGGTCAGTTTTCAGCCTTGGTTCGGCCATGCTTATAGCTGACTGCTTATGGCTTACAGCTTTACGTTGCTGATATTTTTCTCGATAGTTTATAATACAAAGGTAAGCAATATTTGTGGATATGCGCCATCAAAAGTTCTGTTCGTCCAATTAATTTTCTGTGTTTCTGTTGCTTGATGGCGCGAACGGCGATTTTGCCGCATTTGTCGACATCGAGGCCGTTGGCTTGGCCCGCGTCCATCTTGGCGTGGGCGGTGCCGTCGCCGTGGAGTGCGCTCTTGCTGATTTGCGTGTTGATGCGTCCCGGGATGAGGAAAGTCACGCCGATGTTGTCATATTCCAATTCCAAAGATTCATAAAACCCGAACAAGGCATGTTTCGCCGCGCAATAGGCCGAGCGCAACGGGAAGCCAAAAAGACCTGATAGGGAAGTGGTTACACTGAATTGGACGTGTTCTTTTGCCATAATCATCTCCTTGAACTTCTTGACGAGATACACCCCGCTAAGGAAGTCGATTTTCAGGATCTTCTCATCCACTCTGATGTCGGTGTCAAAGGCTTTTTCGCGCTGTGATATGCCCGCGTTGAGCACGAAAATGTCGATGCTTAAATGGTTAGAAATCACGAAGTCATAAAGTCGGTCGATGGAGGCGTAGTCGTCCAATTGCGTTTCGGTGGCGTATGCGCGTATGCTGTATTTTTCGCACTCGGCTTTGGCGGCTTCCAAGTCGCTGATGCCCAGTCCAGTTAGGACGAGGTTGCAGCCCTCTTGCGCCAAATGGAGCGCGATGCTGCGCCCGATGCCAGTGCCGCCTCCGGTGATGAGTGCCGTTTTGTTTTTGAGGTTTAGCATATTCATTAATTTCAACCTGCAAAATTAAAAATAATTCCTTGATGTTAGGATAATCAATATATTTACTAATTTTGTGGCTCAATAATCGGCTGCCACGGTGTGACAGCCCTACAGAAAAAATTTTGAATCTTAAATCTTTGAATTTTAAATCTTAAATCAAGGAAAATGGACATTTTCGAAAGAATATCAAAGGATTCCGGTGGCCCGATTGGGCAATACCGTGAACGTGCTGACGGTTATTTCGCATTCCCGCGCTTGGAGGGCGAGATGGGGCCGCGTATGACCTTCAACGGCAGGGAAGTGCTCTGCTGGAGCTTGAACAACTATTTGGGCTTGGCCAACCACCCCGAAATTCGCCGCGTGGATGCCGAAGCCGCCGCAAAATACGGCCTCGCCGCACCCATGGGCGCGCGCATGATGACGGGTCACACCCGTATGCATGAACATTTCGAGAAGGAACTGGCTGATTTCGAGAAGAAAGAAGCCGCCTATCTCTTTAACTTTGGTTATCAGGGTATTGTGTCAACCATCGACACTTTGGTCAATCCTCACGACGTGATTGTTTACGACAACGAGGCCCACGCCTGCCTGCTCGACGGTATCCGCCTCCACATCGGCAACAAGTACAAATACCGCCACAACAATATGGAAGACCTTGAGAAGAAACTGAAGGTCGCCACGGAAGTGGTGGCTAAGACGGGCGGTGGCATCCTTGTCATCACAGAGGGCGTGTATGGTATGACAGGTGCGCTTGGCGACCTCGCCGGCATCGTGGCCCTGAAGAAGAAATACAGCTTCCGCGTCCTCATCGACGATGCCCACGGCTTCGGCGTGATGGGTCCCAACGGGCGTGGCACCTCGGAGCATTTCGGCGTGATGGACGACATCGATATTTACATAGGTGCGTATGCCAAGGCCATGGCCATCATCGGCGGCTTTGTGGCTGGACCGAAGTATGTGATTGAGTATCTGCGTTATAATATGCGTTCCCAAATGTACGCCAAGAGTCTGCCTTTGGCCATTGTGGAAGGTTGCGAGAAGCGTTTGGAAATCATCCGCAGTGCAGAAGGTGATGCCTTGCGTGCCCAGCTGTGGAAGGTGACTCGCGCCTTGCAGCAGGGCTTCCGCGACTTGGGCTTCGATATCGGTCCCGCCGAGGCTTGCGTCACACCGGTTCATGTGCAGGGTGACGTGGTTCAGGCCACCAACATCGCTATGGACTTGCGCGAAAACTATAGGATTTTCTGCTCGGTCATCACTTATCCGGTCATTCCCAAGGGTATGATTATTTTCCGTATCATCCCGACCGCAGCCCACACGATGGACGATGTGAACTACACGCTCAATGCCTTCAAGGAAGTGCGCGAGAAACTTGGTCGTGGGTTCTACGACGGTGACGGCCAGATTCCGAATATGAGGATTGAGTAGGCGTTTTTCAAAACCGATTAGAAAAGGCTTTCCATCAGGGAGGCCTTTTCTTTTTATTCCCCAAGAAAAGTGTGGTAATTTGCCGAATATTCCCCAAGAAAAGTGTAGTAAGTTGTCGAATATTCCCCAATAAAAGTGTAGTGATTTGCCGGATATTCCCCAAGAAAAGTGTAGTGATTTGCCGGATATTCCCCAAGAAAAGTGTGGTAAGTTGTCGAATATTCCCCAAGAAAAGTGTAGTGATTTGCCGGATATTCCCCAAGAAAAGTGTAGTGATTTGCCGGATATTCCCCAAGAAAAGTGTGGTAAGTTGCAGAATATTCCGCAATAAAAGTGTTGTAATTTGTCGAATATTCCACAATAAAAATGTATAGATTTTCCAAATATTCCCCAAAAAAATTGTTCAAATTTGTTGTATGTGTCTAAAATTTAGTATTTTTGCCACAAAATTCAAAATCAATGGAAAATGAAGCGTAGAATTATCAATGATTTAGTGAAGTGGAAAAATTCACCAGGAAGAAAACCCCTCGTTTTGGAGGGTGCCAGACAGGTGGGAAAAACCTTTATCCTAAAAGAGTTCGGAATGTCGGAGTATGAGAACCTGATTTATCTCAACTGCGACAACAACGATTTTATGAAGGAGCTTTTCTTGCAGGATTTTGACATGGAAAGAATCTTGCGAGCTATCGAGGCTTTTACCAACCAAAGCATCAATGCGGGGAAAACGCTCCTTTTTATAGATGAGATACAAGAAGCCCCGCGAGCCTTGACCTCGTTGAAGTATTTCTGCGAGAACGCCAGCGACCAGCATGTGGTGGTGGCGGGTTCGTTGTTGGGCATCAGTTGTCGCACGGGCGAATCCTATCCCGTTGGGAAGGTCGATATTTTGAGCCTTTATCCCATGTCGTTTGAGGAGTTTCTTTGGGCGATGGGCGAGGATCAACTTTGTGAGGTGTTGAACTCCAAGCAGTGGGACATTTTACGCACTTTGGACACCAAACTTCAAGACTTGCTCCGCCAATATTTCTATGTGGGCGGGATGCCGGAGGCGGTGTTGTGTTACATCACCGACCGCGACGTGCCCAAGGTGCGCCGAATCCAGAAGTCGATATTGAAGACCTATGAGCGCGACTTCGCCAAACACGCCGGCGGCGAAACGCAACGCATCCGCTTGGTGTGGAGTTCCATTCCGGGGCAATTGGCCAAGGAAAACAAGAAGTTCGTCTATGGCGCGGTCAGGAAGGGGGCGCGGGCCAAGGACTTCGAGATGGCCATTCAATGGCTCGTCGATGCTGGTTTGGTGCTGAAGCTACGCCGTTGCCTCAATCCAACCATGTCATTGTCGTTCTATGAAGACACGGAGGCCTTCAAGCTCTATCTGCTCGACGTGGGGCTGCTGGGTGCCATGTCGAACGCGCCGGCGCGGCTGATGGTCATCGCCAACAAGGTATTCGTAGAGTTCAAGGGCGCGTTTTCCGAAAACTATGTGTTTCAGCAACTCAAAACCCTTGGCGACTTGCCGCTCTATTATTTCAGCAAGGACAACTCGACGCAGGAAGTGGATTTCCTCATGCAGACCGATGAGCACATCATCCCGATTGAGGTGAAAGCCGAGGAGAACACGAAAAGCAAGTCGCTGAACGGCTTCGTGAATGTCGATCATGCCGACAAGCACCTAAAAGCCCTGCGCTGCTCCATGCAGCCCTACGCCGACCAAGGCTGGATGGAGAACATTCCATTGTATTCCGTGTTAGCTTACTTTTCCGACTTGGCAGAATAAAAAAAACTGCCTTTTCGTCCATTGTTCCAATATTATCCCTATCTTTGCACTTTCAAGATTTAGGATAATCCCAAAAATGTGATAATATGATACTCGTAAAACAAGCTGGAGTTTATGTCAACATCTTGAATTGCAGGCTCAAGAAACACCTTGCCGAGGTGTTCAAGAAGCACGGCGTGAACCTGACGGCGGAGCAGTACCTCGTCATGGACACGCTTTGGAACGAGGGTACGCTCACCCAGCAGGCCATCGCTTTCATCATCCAGAAGGACAAGAACTCGGTGACGCAATTCATTGACAATTTGGAGAAAAAAGGTCTCGTGACGCGCTCCGTGGCCAGAGGTGACCGCCGCGTGAACAACATCGTCGTGACAGAAGAAGGTATGGCCTTGAAGGATTCGACCAAACAATTGGCCATTGAGACGATGAACAAGGCTTTGGAGGGTATTCCTGAGGAGGATGTGCTTGTTTTTGTGGACGTGCTGAAGAAGATTTGTGGCAATATTTGACCGTTTTCATGGTTTTTATTGCAAATGGTATGATAATTGAATGAAAAACTTCAAGTAAAATTTAAATTGCATATTTTTGTACCCCAATTTTCAACGCAATGAATAGAATGACAAGATTTTTGATGACGCTTTTAGCAATGGCCTTGATTTTGCCGTCGTGCAACAAAGGCGAGGGCATGGGCGGCACGGGCACGGTGCAGGGCTTCGTGAAGTTGGTGCATCATCCCGACGACGACTATACCCTGACCCCCGACACCGTGAACGCGGCCAAGACCGATGTTTTCATCGTTTATGGCGATGAGAACTTTTTCGGCGACGATATTGAAACTGGTGCCGATGGCGGCTATCGATTTGAGTATCTGCGTCCTGGCAACTACACCGTGTATGCTTATTCCACCTTGCCTTCGGGACAGAAGGTAGCTGTGAGCGAAACGGTAGAATTGGCGCGAGGCGCTGTGGTTCAGGTGCCAACGCTTTACATCCACGATGGCAAGGCCTACGGCACTTCAGTCGTGAAAGGGCGCGTTCATGCCTCATATTACCACAACGGCAGTTGGCGCGGTGAAGGCTGGGCTTGCGAACATCGGGTCTATATCCGTAGGGTGGGAGAGGAGGTTCCTTTCGACGACACCCGCGTGGGGCCTGATGGTTATTTTGGTTTCCAAAAACTGCAACCAGGCGAATATGAAGTGTTTACCGCTTCCGATGACATCAACACGGAAATCCCTGATTTCGTGTACCAAAGCATCACCGTCAGTGAGGCAGGACATATCTACGAACTTGAGGAACAGTTTGAAGTCATCATTAATGTATAAGGAACTGAAATCTTAAATCGTAAATTTTGAATATTAAATCTCTAATAATGAAAAGATTAGTAATAATTATGGCGTTTTTAGCCATTGGTTTCGGTGCTTTGGCCCAATCGGTTTCAGATGCCACTATTGCGAAGCGTGAGAATCGTCGAGGCATGGTGCTGAAGGAATGGAACACGGCAGCGGGCGACAAACGCGCCTTCCTCGATCGCGTTACGACCTATGACGCGATGGGCCGCAAGATTGAGGAAATCGAATACGCTTCTTACGGCCAGAAATGGCGTGTGGTGAGCGAGTATCCCGAAAACAGCGACATCTCGGCCAAGGTGGTGCGCGAAATCGAGTACAACGACCGCGACAAAGTGGTCAGAATCAGGAAGTTTGAGTATGACGAAGACGGTTCCAAGGTGCGCCAACTCAATTATTATCCCAACGGCAAATTGGAATCGGTGAAAACATACGAATACGTCCCGAAATAAGTACCGTGGAGGAAATTCTTGACATAGTGCAAGGCATGAAGCCGATTTCGTTGGACGAGATGAGCGGCGTGAAATTGATGAACCGCATCGACACGAAATATGTGGTGACGGAGGCTCAACTGCATGAAATTCTTTTGGGCATCCGCGAAAACTATTATGCCCAAGAAGTGGAAGGCAACCGCCTATCGCCCTATAGCACTGTTTATTACGACACGCCTGAACTGACCATGTACCTCATCCACCACGACCGTCACTTGGTGCGCGACAAAGTTCGTGTTCGTACCTACGTTGACTCAAAACTGACCTTTTGCGAGGTGAAGCACAAGAGCAACAAAGGTCGCACGAAGAAGAAACGCATCGCTGTGGAACCCATTCCCAATATCTTGGACAACCCCGAGGCAGCGGCGTTTTTGGCCGAGAAACAGCCTTATGCGGTCAGTTCGCTGAGCCCGCATTTGGTGACAATTTTCGACAGAATCACCTTGGTCAACTATGGGAAAACCGAGCGCCTCACCATCGATTGCAACCTGCATTTCGAGAACCTACGCAACGGCGCAACCGCTTCGATGTCGCCTTTGGTCGTGATGGAACTGAAACAGGACGGTAGGGCAAAATCTCTCCTAAAGGATGTGCTTTTCGAATTGAGAATCAAGCCGTTCAAGGTCAGCAAGTATTGCATTGGCACCTGCCTGACACGCCCCGATGTGAAACAGAACCGGTTTAAGAAGAAACTTAGGAAAATGGAGAAAATGCGGAATGCGGAATGATGAATGCGGAATGATGAATCTGAAATCTTGAAATCCTGAAATCTTGAAATTAAAAATTTTGAAATATGAACCTGTTACAAATCAACCTGCAGGACTTTGATCCTGACATTGCCCGCGAATTTGGTGGCGGTGCCAGCGGAATGGACTTCCTCGGCGTGCCGCTTTTTGATGCCCAAAGCCTTTGGACGATGCTTATCCGCTTCGTTTTCAACTTTTTGGTCTGCTGGGTTATCATCCATTGTTTCTATTACAAAAAAGCCAACCGCAAGGACTATTATTTCACTTTCCTCATGTTTGCGGTGGTCATTTTCCTCATCATTTCACTGATGGAGAATATGAAGATGAACATCGCCTACGCCCTTGGTCTGTTTGCCATTTTCGGCATGATTCGATACCGAACTGAGACCATAAAAATCCGCGAGATGACCTATCTTTTCGTTGTGATGGGCTTGAGCATCGTCAATGGGATGGCTCTCTCAACGAGTTATTCCGAACTCGTCTTGGTCAACCTGTTTACGGTGTTGATTATCTGGCTTTTGGATGGCACAAAGTTGCTGAAGCATACTGCAATGAAAATCATCCTTTACGACCGCATTGAGAACACCAAGCATGGCAAGGAGGACGACCTAAAGGCCGACCTTATCGAGCGCACGGGGTTGAATATCAGCAAAGTGGAAGTCGGGCATATCGACTATCTGAGAGATGTTGCCTTCGTGAAGGTTTATTACGAACCCATTGACGGTGAAGTGAATACGATTGACACGATAACGAAGTTGAAGGATTTTGATAATTAAGTTTTGAGTGTTTTGTAGGTTTTGTGAGAAAGGGAAATGAAAAGGCTACTCACCATAGTATTATTGCTGCTTTCGGTTGGTGTCTTTGCCCAAAGTGAAAGGTCAACCGACTTCGGATGCATTGTTTCGGCTGAGGCTGAAGTGGGCTTGGGTGGACCTTTTGGCCTTTCGGTGGAGGAGGAGTTGCGTTTCGAGAACAATTGCACCCAATTCGACCGTTGGCTCAATTCCGTTGGAGTGGACTACACCTGCCTGCACAACCGCATGAACATCGGCCTCACCGTCGACTACATCCGCCGCCACAACGACCGAGGCTATTACGAGAACCGTGGCCGCCTCGGTTTGCAAGTGACTTATACTGAGGATTGGCGCCGCTTCAGATTCCAAGTGCGCAGCAAGGCCATCGGCACCTTTTTCGACGAGCGCACGGGCGAACACCGCGTCAATCCGCGTTTGTATTGGCGCAATCGCCTGAAAGTGACCTACCAGCCGATGAACAGCCGCTTCAAGTATGCCCTTTCAACCGAACTTTTTTGGCTTACCAACGACCCCAAAAAAGGTGGCATTGACAACCTCCGCACGGTGCTTTCGGTAGACTATCGTCTCGCACGGCAATACACGCTTTCTGCCTTTGTCCGAATGGACAACGACTTGCAGGTGAAGGAGCCTGTCGATAGGTTCTTTCTTGGGCTGACTTTTAAGGCGAAATATTGACCACGTTACGGAAAAACCTTTATTTTTGCAATCATCATCAAACTACGAAAAATATGGAAAAACTATTGGACAAGTTTCTGAGGTATGTTTCGGTGGAGACGACCTCTGACGAAAACTCTGAATCGCAGCCCAGCACCGCTAAACAGTTGAATCTGTTGAAGATGCTTCGCGACGAACTACAAGCGATGGGTATTGAAGCCACCCTTGACGAATATGGCTATGTCATGGCCACCATCCCTTCAAATGTGGATCGCGACATTCCTGCCGTTGGTTTCATCGCGCATGTCGACACTTCGCCGGATGCCTCTGGAGCCGACATCAAACCGCAAATCATTAAGAACTACGATGGAGGCGACATCATCTTAAACAAGGAGAAGGACATCGCTTTGCGTGTTGCGGAATTTCCTGAGATGCAGCAATATAAAGGCCAAACGATGATTACCACCGATGGCACGACTTTGCTCGGTGCCGACGACAAGGCGGGTGTGGCAGAAATCATGTATGCAGCACAATATATGATGGAGCATCCCGACTTCAAGCATGGCGAAATCAAGATTGGCTTCACGCCTGACGAGGAAATTGGGCGTGGTGTGGTGAAATTCGACGTGAAGAAATTCGGCGCGAAATACGCTTACACGATGGATGGTGGCGAAATAGGCGAATTAGAGTACGAAAACTTCAACGCCGCCGCCGCGAAAATCCACATCCAAGGCAGCAATATCCATCCCGGTTACGGCAAGGATAAGATGGTGAATTCCATGCTGATAGCCATGGAACTCAATGAGATGCTCCCTGTGGAACAGCGTCCGCGTTTCACTCAAGGTTACGAGGGCTTTTTCCACCTCACTGAAATCAACGGCACGGTGGAGGAGACCACGATGAACTACATCATCCGTGACCATGACCGAACAAAATTTGAGGAAAAGAAGGCCTTAATCACTTCAGTTGCAGAGTTTTTGAACAAGAAATACGGCGATGTGGTGAAGTTGGAACTGAAGCACCAATACTACAATATGCGCCAAGAAGTGGAACCGCATTTCTTCATTGTAGAACGAGCCATCAAGGCGATGGAAATGGCCAACATCAAGCCGAAAGTGCAGCCCATCCGTGGCGGCACCGATGGCGCTAACCTTTCGTTTATGGGTCTGCCTTGCCCCAACATCTTCGCTGGTGGACACAACTTCCACGGCAAGTTGGAATTTGTTCCGTTGGAAAGCATGATGAAGGCCTCTGAGGTGATTCTGAACATCATAACGCTGTTTCAGGCGGAAGGATAAATCTGGTTTTCAAGTATTTATAAAATCAATTGGAATCAAGGTCGGCTTGCTGATGACGGTATAGCCGACCTTGCCATGTGTCGCGTTCTTCCATTCTCTTCTCAATCTTGACCAAGACTTCATCATACCGCAACTTCATCCAAGGCTCGCTGACGAGGAAACGCGGCGGCACCTCGCCTGCAAAACGCTCGATGACAATATTGGGGTTCAATCGTTCGGCAAAGTCCACTACGAAGTTGATATATTCCTCTAAATCAAAGAGATGGAAATGCTCTGGATGCTGAATGTATTCTTCTGCCATCTTCGTTCCCTTGAAGATTTGCAGTTGGTGGAACTTGACCGTGGTCAAAGGCAAACGTGAAATGACTACGGCGGCACGGAGCATCATTTCCTTGCTTTCGCCGGGCAGACCGAAAATGAAATGCGCCCCGCAGGGGATGCCGTAATGGGCGGTCAGTTGAATAGCCTTTTCCGCCGTGGCGAAGTCGTGCCCTCGATTGACGCGCCGTAAGGTTTCGTCATATACGCTTTCCACGCCGTATTCTAACATGACGTAATGCGTTTCCTGAATCTCGTTGAGCAACTGCAGGATGCCGTTGTCGACAAGGTCGGGCCTCGTGCCGATGACGATTCCAACGATTTCGGGCACTTCCAAGGCTTGTTCGTAGATGTTCTTCAATTCCTCAATCGGCTTGTATGTGTTCGAAAACGGCTGGAAATAAGCAAGATACTTATTCGCCCTGCGATAACGTCGTCGATGGAATTCAATGCCTTCCTCAATCTGCTGACGGATGGACTTCTCAGGCCGACAATAGGAAGGATTGAAAGCTTCGTTGCTGCAAAAAGTGCATCCTCCCGTGCTGATTCTCCCATCCCGATTCGGGCAACTGAAGCCCGCATCGATGCTGATTTTCTGCACACGCCCGCCGAACTGTTTCGTGAAATAACGGCTGTAACTGTTGAATCGCCGCTTGTCGCCCCAAGGGTATAACATGGTTTCTTTATTTTGTCACAAAACCCACAAAACAGTCAAAACTTTTCGGGTGAGGCGGCTACGCAACCGCGTCGCCGCCGGAAAGCAGCCGGTTGGTTTGCTTTCCTTTGCCAAAACAAGATTTGTGTTTTGTTGGTTTTGCATGTTTTGTGATAATTAGTGTGGATTATTCAAGAAAGCCTCGTCGGTCAACGTGTTCAAAAATGCTTTCAACAGCGCTTTTTCAATGTCAGTAAGTTGCACGCCACCGTCCATCACATGGTGCATCAGCGGGTTGATGTTCTCAGAGTTTTTCACGCCTTCGCTGTAAAAGTCGATGACCTCGTCCAAAGTCGTGAAACGTCCATCGTGCATATAAGGAGCCGATACGGCGATGTTGCGCAGGGTTGGGGCTTTGTAGGCACCTTTGTCCCGATGGCTTCCCGTGACTGCCGATCGGTCTTTAGGGTCGTTGAACTCGTCGTCCAAACCGTTGTTGTAGAACAAGTTGGTGGTCATCAGGGCCAGACCGCCGCCGCCATGGCAGTGGAAACAGTCGGCACCTTCTTCGGTGCAAAACAATTCGTAACCAGCCATTTCATCTTCGGTAAGTTGTTCCTCGCCACGCAGATAACGGTCGAATTTGCTGTCGGCGGAAACCAAACTTCTCACAAACTGCGCGATGGCGCGTTTGATATTAATAAAAGTGATTTCTCGGCTGCCGAAGGCTTTCTCGAACAACTCTGGATAGTCGTTGGTTTTCTGCAAATATTTGACAACCTGATTGGTATCGGCATTGATTTCCACGGGGCTTGTGACCGCTGCCAAGACCATATCTTCCAAAGTGGCAACGCCGCCATTCCAGCCCAAGCCCGTATGGTTCCAAGCCAAATTGACCAAAGGCATAACGGAATGGTGCAGGCCAGCCGAACCGCCAAAATCGAAATTGTTCCCTTGGTGGTGGCACGAGGCGCAACTGCGGATGCCGTTAGTGCCGTCGCGACCCGAAAGTCGCACATCATGAAAGAGTTTTTTCCCCAAGGCCACGCCTTCCTCGGTCATGGGATTGTCAGCGGGAATGTTGTTCCTTGATGGGAAATAGGCTGGTTGTGTCAATTCGTAAGGTGTTGGAACATAATGGCTTTGCTCTGGCTTGCACGATACCAAAACCAAAACTAAACCACAAACCAATGCTATGTTTTTATTCAATTTCATCGCTTGAATTTTTTTTGCAGGGGTTTACGCCGCCTATTTTGCAGGGGTTTACACCACCTGCCTATTTTCCGTCGTCCCTACGGGACTTCCCATTCTCTCTTTCACGCTTTTCCAAGTCCAAAAATGTGGCTTCGGAGCGGCCTTTTGCATCACATTCTTGAATTTTTCTTCAAATCTATTGTCTTTTTCCATATTTGTATTGTTTTCATTATCAGTAAGTTTTCCGATTCGGAACACATCGTTCCCGTTTTCTTTCAAGGCTTGCTGCGCGGCTTGGTTTTGCATAATGTGGCTGCCGTATTCGTTGAAGTCGTAAAGGTTGGGATTGCGGAACCAATTGTCGATAACCATCGTCAAATCGATTTGGTTTTTAGAGGTTTCCGTTATAGTGAAATCGATTGGAAGTTCCACGGTGAAGTAGTTTTGGTAAAACTGGCTGTGGTCTTCGTTTTGCCCAATGCCGAGATGGATAGCCAAAGGCGTGAGCCGGCTTTCCGCGTCCAAATACTTGCCGTTCAGTTTCATGTAATGGTAGCCACCTCCAAGCAAATCGGGCCAAAACATCTCCGACTCGGGCGGGTCTGTGAAGAGGCCGGTTCGGTTGTCGGATTCGTCTAATCCAAAGATGAAACGGATGGCGGTGTAGTGGTCTGGCTTTACAGGACTGAAATGTAATGTTTGTGATTCCGGAATATCGGTGTCGATGTAATAGACTCGGCTGATGTCCAAAGTGTCGGCAAGACCTTGCTGATGGAGCATAATCCAATCGCCTGCCTCGCTTTTCAGCTCAATGTTGGAGAGAAACCATTGTATCTCGGTGAAGAGGAACTGGTTTCCTGCTTCATTTTCGTAGCATAACGTGTCAGTAACCAACGACTTCCCATTGACTTCATAGCCAAGATTCAAGTTGATTGCAGCCTTTTCTTTGGGCTTTGTACAAGCCACCGCCAACAAGGCGAGCACTAAGACAAGGGGTTTCAGTTTCATCATCTTTTGAAATTCAGCGGCGAAGATACAAAAATTCTTCCAAAATTGCGTATTTTTGCTGCCCTAATTGGAAAAACAATGGCAGAATTCAAAATAGGCGACAAAGTGAATTTCCTCAGCACCGTGGGTGGGGGAAAGGTCACGAAAATCATAGACTCAAGAATGGTGATGGTGGAAATCGAAGGCGGCTTCGAAATCCCCACTTTGATAACGGATTTGGTGCTCGACTACCGCTCCATGCCCGCCCCGAGCAAGCAACAACAGACGGTAGACAAGGTACAGAAAGAGGTTCAAGGTCAGGAACTTCTGAAACAGCAAGAGGCCGATGCAGCCCGAAAAGGTGGCTTGCGCCGCTTTGCGAAAGAGGCTGAGAAAGAAGGCGTTTATATGGCTTTTGTGCCGCACGAGCAACAATGGCTTTTGACAGGCCCGCTTGATGTGGTCTTGGTCAATCACACGCCTTACGAGATGCTCTATACCTTCACCATCAAGGAGGAGGACAAGTTCGCGAATGTGGACTTCGGGCAGGTCGACAAGTACGAGAAAATCGTCATCGAGACCATCTCGCGCGACGACCTCGAATATTGGCTCAACGGCGTGGTGCAGGCCATTTTGACTACGGAAACTTCTGATTGTGTGCTGCTTCCGCTGAACGCACCTTTCTCATTGCGCGTAGGTCGTTTTATGAAAGAAGGTAGTTATCTGCCTTCGGGCATCTTGGGTGAGAAGTCGGTGATGATTTGCCTTTCCGAACTCATCGCCCTAAAGCACGGCGATAGTGATTTCACTAAAATCCTAAAGGAAGGTGTTGGCGCTCAGGCTCCTGCCAAGACTTTGGTGAAGCCCGAAGCCCCCATCGACAAACACAAGACCGCTCCGGGCGAGGCCGTCGTCGACTTGCACATCGGCGAGTTGGTCGACAACATTTTGGGCCTTTCAAGCCACGACATGTTCAAGATACAGACAGACTATTTCAAGAAGATGCTCGACAGCGCGATTGCCGCCGAATACAACAAGGTGACTTTCATTCACGGAGTGGGCAACGGCGTGCTGAAAAACGCCATCATCGAGGCATTGAAGGACTACAAGAACACCGAAAACCGCATGGCCAGCATTGCCAAGTTCGGTGTCGGGGCTATTGATGTGATTATCACGGAGAAAGCACATTAAATCCTGTCTTTGAAAAAGTAACGCGGCCCGGATTTCTCCAGACCGCGTTTGCTGATGCTGTGAACCAAGGAAATTTAGTCTATTTCTCTGATGCGGAATTTGCTGTCAAATTCGATTTCAATGCCGTTGCTCAATTCAATTTCCCAGCCTCGGAAGTCTTTCGCGATTTTCACGATTCTTTGTTCCGAATGAAGCCGGCTCACATGGTCGGCGATTTCAGTCGGTATCAATGCGGCTGGCACGGCAGTATAAACTGTTGAGTGCTTGCAGTTTACTTCGTCCCATTCAAGTTTTTTACCCACGATGTTGCCATCGAATTCGATTTGGGTGTAGTCGCTGAGGGTCACATCGTAGTCGAAACCGTCCCTGATTGTCGCAATCACCTCCTCGTTGGGGAAATAAGTGGCAACAAAGTTGTTGATGCTAATTTGGGTTTGTGCGGTGGCTTCCTTGCTGCACGAGGTGGTGTAGAGTGCAAACCCGATGAAAAGTGCTGCTATGATGATGCTTTTTTTCATGGCTGTTTATTTCTTGTCGTCGAAACCAGTTACATTGAAGTTGGAGTCGAAGGTGATTTCAAGGCCGTTGCTCAGTTCGATTTCCCAGCCGTTGTATTTCTTCTCGATGCTGTCAATGTGCTTGCCAGGGAAGTTAGCGGTCACATAGTCAGTGATTTGCACGGGAACAAGTTCGGTCGGGACGCTGCCGTAAACATTGGAGTCGTCGCAGTCGATTTTCTTCCATTCAAAACTCAAATTGAAATCAATGTCGGTGTTGTCGGTAAGTTCTACCTCATATTTGTTGCCGTCGCGTTCCACTTTGCGGATGCTGACTTGTGGGAAATAAGTGTCAACGAAGGTGTTGATTTCAGGGTAGTTGGAGTTGTTTCCGCCGCCATTGCCGCCTCCACCATTGCCACCGCCACTGATGACGTTGAAGTTGGAGTCAAACTTGATTTCGTGGTCGTTGTTGAGTTCAACATCCCAACCATAGTATTTTTTCTCGATTTGGTCGATGTGGTTGTTGGGGAAGTTAGCAGTCACATAGTCAGTGATTTGCACAGGAACAAGTTCGGTCGGGACGCTACCGTAAACATTGGACTCGTCGCAGTCGATTTTCGTCCATTCAAAACTCAAATTGAAATTGATGTCAGTGTTGTCGGTAAGTTCGACTTCATACTTATTGCCGTCGCGTTCCACTTTGAGGATGCTGGTTTGTGGGAAATAAGTGTCAACGAAAGTGTTGATTTCCGGATAGTTGGAGGTATTGCCACCACTGTTTCCTCCACCGCCGTTTCCTCCGCCACCGATGACGTTGAAGTTGGCGTCAAACACGATTTCATAGTCGTTGTTCAATTCGATTTCCCAATTGCCGTTGTTTTTCTTCTCGATTTGGTCGATGTGGTTGTTGGGGAAGTTAGCGGTCACATAGTCAGTGATTTGCTCGGGAACAAGCTCACTCGGAACACTGCCGTAAACCGTAGCATGTTCGCAGTCAATGGATTGCCAAATGAAGTTGAGATAGAAGTCGATGTCGGTTCCGTCGGTCAGTTTCACATCGATTTCGTTGCCGTCAAGTTCGACTCTTTGGATGCTCACTTGAGGGAAATAAGTGCTGACGAAAGTGTTGATTTCAGGGAAGTTGGAGTTGTTGCCTCCCCCGTTTCCGCCGCCGTTGATGACATTGAAGTTGGTGTCAAACTTGATTTCAGGTCCGTTCTTCATCTCGATTTCCCAGCCAAAGCTCTTTTTCTCGATTTCCTCGATGGCCTTGCCAGGGAAGTTAGCGGTCACATAAGAGGTGATTTGCTCAGGCACAATGCTTGTGGGTACGCTGGTGTAGATGGTCGAATGTTCGCAGTCCACTTTCACCCACTCAAACGAGTGCGTGAATTCCAAATGGGTGCGGTCGTCAAGTTTTACCTTGTAGTAGTGCTGCGTCTGATAGCAGTGGAAGATACCAGTTTGAGGGAAATGCGTCATGACGAATTCCATAATCGCTGGGTCAATGTCGCTTTCGTTTATGACTTTAGCGATTTCAAACTTGTTTTGGTTGCTTGCAGCTCTGGTTGCTGCTTCGGTCGATGTGGCTTCTGATTTGGTGCAGGCCGTTCCAATCAAGGCCATCGCCACGATGAGAATGAATGATAACTTTTTCATTTTCTTAAAGTTTAAGGGTTTGTAAATTATATAATTGATTAGTCGTCATAACGAAGGAACTCTCCCGATTTGTTGAAAACGATTTCCAGTCCAGTTGCCAATTCCACTTCAATCTTGTGTCGGTCTCTCGCTATTTCGTTCAGGCAAAAGTTGGGATGGTTCTTGTTCAGGAAGTTGAGTATCATTTCGTCAAGGAACCCTGAAGGCAGGCACTCCGAATGGCTTTCCACCTCTTCCCAATCGCCGTTGCTGTTGAACTCGATTTCCATTCCGTTATCGAAACGCACGGTGTATTCGGTCTTGGTCACCTCAACTTCCATCCTGACAAAACGGATGGTTTGGCTTGAGAAATAAGTGGTTACAAACTCTTGCGCCTTGATGGGAAGTTCCTCGAAGGTAATGATGCGATGCGCGTCTTCGGCGTGGAGGGCGAAGGCGTTTATTAATAAGGTGGCGAGTATGAGCAATGCTTTTTTCATTATTTCAGTTGTTTCGGCTGCAAAATTCCAAACCGAATCTGAAATAATTCTGAAATGGACGACTTTTTTCCGATTATTTGAATTTTATCGAGAAAGTATGCTGATTCTCAATGAATTGGTAACGGATTTCAAAACCATATTCTGTGCAAATGGCTTTGGCGATGGCCAATCCAAGGCCGGTCGAATTGCTGTTTTCGCCTTTTCTGTAGAAGGTTTTGAAAACGGTTTCGGGATCCAAGACCTCGTTTTTGCCTGTGTTTCCAATGATTAATGTGTTGTCGCTCAGTGTGATGGTGATGCTTCCGCCTTGCAGGTTGTGGATGAAGGCGTTTTTCAGCAGATTGGTCACCAAGGAGGAGGCCAAAGTCGGGTCCATTTTGGCCGTGATGCGTTGCTTTTCGGCTACTGAAATGCCAACTTTCATGCTCTCGAAAATCTCACTAAGGTTTTCAAGTGCTTGATTCACAACTTGGTTGATTTCGATTTCGGCTTCTTCCTTGAATTGGTGGTTGTCGATTTTCGAAAGGAATAGTAAGGATTTGTTGAGCCTCGAAATGTAGCCCAAAGTGTCCAAGGTCTTTTCGATTTCGGTGAGTTGGTGTTCGTCAAGTTGGGTTTCGTCCACCAAAAGTTCAAGTCGGTTCCGGCAAATGGCGATTGGGGTCTGGATTTCATGCGAAGCGTTCCCGATGAAGCGTTTTTGCTCCTCAAAAACCTGTTTCGACCTTTCGGAGGCTTCCAAAACTGCGGTTTCTATCTCCTTGAATTCCTGTACTTTGATTCGGCTGTCGGGCTTGGGGATTTCTTCGATGGATTTTCTGCTGCGGAGCCAGTCGGTGAGCCGATAGAGCGGGCGCATGTTGCGAATGACGATGAAACTGACGATGAGAATGATGGCGACGAGGAGCGCGACGGCGAGGGTGAGGATACTGAAAATGGCGAAGTCTAAGGTGTCGTTCCAAGCGAAGACATGTGTGGTCAACGTCAGTTCGTAGTCGATGCCTTGCTTTTTGAAAACTCGCGTCATTTCCCTGACGATTTCGTCTTCCTGAATGTCGTCGATGAATTCCTCATCGGTCTGGAACGCTGGTGTTTGATGGTTTTTTGCGTATTCGGGCGACACTTTCTCGATGAAAAACTCCATCGTTCCCGACATGCCCGAAAGGGAGTTGGGAATACTGTCGTTGTCCAAAAAGCGACTGATGATTTTGTCGGATTGTTGGGTTAGGATGAGGTCGATGTGGCTGTAAATCTGGCGTTTGGTGGTTCGTGTGAACACGATGGCCCAAAGCGCAAACAGCGCTACCAATGCAATGGAAACAGACACTATGATGCGGCGCGAGAGTTTCATTGCCGCTCCAATTTGTAGCCGTAGCCATGCACGGTCTTGATTTCGATGTCGGCTTGCGCTTCAGTGAGGCGTTTGCGCAAGTTTTTCATCTGGGCGTAGATGAAATCGTAGTTGTCGGCTTGGTCGATGTAGTCGCCCCAAACGGCTTCGGCCAGAGTGCCTTTGCTGACGGCGCGGTCGGGGCGCGTCAAGAAGAAATGAAGGATGTCAAACTCTTTTTTCAGCAGTTCGAGAGGCTTACCGTCGATGAGGACTTGCCGCGTTTCGGGCATGATCTTCACGTTTCCATATTCGATGAAATGCTCGCCGTGCTGTTGTTTCCGCCTGAACACGCTTTTCACGCGGGCCGAAAGTTCGGCGATGTGGAAGGGTTTGGTGAGGTAGTCGTCGGCTCCGAGGTCGAGTCCTGTCACCTTGTCTTCAAGTGAATCTTTGGCCGAAATGATGATGACACCAGCCTGCTTGCGTGAGGCTTTCAGTTGGCGCAACACGTCAAGCCCGTTGCCGTCGGGAAGCATGATGTCCAAGAGGATGCAGTCGTAGTCGTAGATTTCGGCTTTCATCATGGCGGTTTTGGCGTTGGCGGCGGTTTCGATGATGTGGTTGTCGTCCGCCAAAGCCTTTTGCATCAGTTCTCTCAAACTTCTATCGTCCTCAATGATAAGGATTTTCATGGCCACATGATTCTTCGTGTGGTGAACCCGCAGGGAATCGAACCCTGATCGAAGGAACCGGAATCCTTTATTCTATCCATTAAACTACGGGTCCTCTTTTCAGGGCGCAAAGGTAGTAAGTTTTTGGAAATTTCGTACCTTTGCCGCTTTAAAATGAGGTAAAATAATTTTAAATTATTGGTTTTTAACTATTTAAGTTATGCAAAACGAGAAATTGAAACAACAAATTCTGGCGTATGCCTATTTGGTTTTAGGCTCTGCCTTGTTCGCCATCGGCGATGTGATGTTCGTGAATCCTTACCACCTTGCGCCCGGCGGTGTCTATGGTTTGGCCAACGTGTTCAATGCCCTTTGGGGATGGAAAATCTCTGTTTCGGGTATTGCCATGGACATTCCGCTGCTCATCATCGGCACCATCATCCTTGGTCCCAAGTTCGGCATCAAGACGATTATCTCGGTGATTCTGATACCTGTGTTCACTTATATCCTTGAAAGCACATGGGGCTATGCGCCTGTGATTCACGGCGGTAGCGTGGTTGCCGACACCCAATCGGCACTTTATTACATCGCCAAGGACGGCTCGCAGAGTTGGTTCATGCCCGACATGGTTCTGAACACCATCGTTTCAGGCCTCATCTATGGCGTGGCCATCGGTGTCATTTTCCGCGCTGGTGCCACTTCGGGCGGCTCCGACATCATCTCCATGATCATCCACAAATACACGAAAATCAGCCTTGGCACCCTCGTGATGGTTGTGGACAGCCTCATTTCACTCACCACCTTGATTGCTTTCGAGGACATCCGCCTGCCCATCTATTCCATCCTTCTGATTTACATCGAAGGCAAGGTCATCGACCTTGTTGTGGAGGGTGTGAAGAGCTACAAGACGGCCTTCGTGGTCACCGACAAGATTGAGGAGGTGCGCAACTTCATCCTCAAGGATCTCGACCGAAGCGGCACGGTGTTCACGGGCAGCGGCCTCTACCAAGGTGCCGAGCGCAAGATGATATATGTCACCCTCAACCGCTCCGACTTGGTTAAACTGAAAGCCAATCTCCGTTTCTTAGACCCTAACGCTTTCGTCAACGTGATTGAAAGCTCGGAGATTATGGGCAATGGCTTCAAGGCCTTGCCGACGGAGTAAAGGTTTTTGACCAAAACACACAAAACAAGCAAAACTCATTAAGCATCGTGTGGAAAGCTGCCAACCGGCGGCTTTCCCGCGACTGCCCGGTTGGGCAAGTCGCTCATCGTAAGAACTGTTTTGTGGGTTTTGTCAGTTTTGTGATTATACTAGTATTTCTTGAGCATCTCTCCCAGTAGTGACTTGATTCTGTTTCTCAACGAAATCGGCTCCAGCACCTCAATGTGCGCGTTCATCGTAAGCAGTTGTTGGATGAAATCGTAGGAAGGTTTCAGCCGCCAGGAGAAGATGGTATAGTCGTCGGTTTCTTCGATGATGCGCTGGCTGTGGTGCAAGGGCAAGCCTTTCAGGAAATTGCTTTGGTCTTTGTCGGCCTTGACGAGGATTTTCTCTGTCTGCAATTCAGGCTCCACATAGATGCCGAAAGCGTCTTGGAAATGCTTCTGCAAGTCAAAATCCTCTGGAGCCTTAAAGGTTTTTCCCGTGAGGTTGAGCGTGTCAATGCGGTCTAACGCATAGCAACGAATCTCTTCCTTCTCGTTGAGGGCTATCAGATACCACCTTTGCTTAAACAGCTTAAGCGCCAGCGGCTTGCAGCGGTAATGTTTGATGTCGTCTTTGCCATAATACCGTCTGTATTGCATCTCGATTTCAAGGCTTTTCTCCAAAGCCTCCATCAGCGGATCCAAATGTTCAATGCCGCCTGGGACGCGCTCAAATTGCACCTTTTTTCGTAAGCCAAAGTTTGACGACAGCCTGTTGTTGATGGCAAAACTATGAAGCAACCACATTTTCAAGTCGTTACCGAGCATTTCCTCGCGCTCGCCTTTGGGAATGTAATAAGCATTGCGGCTTTTGTCGCATTCAATGTCGATGCCGAACACGTCCGCAATGTATTGGCGGTAGTTGTGGAATGACCTCTCGGGGATAGGGTCGTTGTCGCCGTCCCGCGTCCAACGGTCATTGAGTTCTTTCAGCGTGATGCCCGCGTCGCGCCGGTCGGCGATGGTGTTAGCAATCCAAATGCATTTGATGAGTTTGTCCATAAACGGTTTGCTTTTCGAGGGCAAAGGTAAAGGTTTTTACGGACATACTAAAATCCAATCCTCGGCCTGTTTTCAACGATGTTTTCTTCTTCGCAAAAGCCGATGAGCGTTTCAAGGCTCGGCGTTTGGCCAGTCAGGATATGCTCGACGGTGGCTTTTCTTGTGATGTTTTCCATCTGTCCGCCGCTGAAGTCGTAGCGTTCGGCAAGGATGGCCACCTCGCTTTCAGGAAGGTCGGGCATCATGCTTTGCCAAATGAGGAGGCGTGTGGTGCAATCAGGCTTGTGGAAATTGATCTTATAAAGGAAACGCCGCTTAAAGGCAGAGTCCATGTTTTGCGTGAAATTGGTGGTAGCCATCATGATGCCGTCCAAGGTTTCCATCTCTTGCAGGATGATGTTTTGAAGCGTGTTTTCCATTTGGTCAACGGCATGGACAGCGTTGGTGGAACGTTTCGCAATGATGCCGTCAGCCTCGTTAAAAAGCAGGATGGGTTCCTTGTCGCAATACTCCACGAAATTGCGGTAACGGTCGAAGACGGCCTTCACCCTTTTCTCGCTTTCGCCCACCCACTTGCTGCGCATCTCCGAAAGGTTGACTTGCATGATGTTTCGACCCGTGGCGCGGGCAATTTGCAGCACGGTTTCAGTTTTTCCTGTGCCAGGTGCACCATACAAAAGGCAAGCAAAGCCGCTGCGCATTCCTTGTTGCTTCATTCGGAGCCTGATGTCGCTGAATGATGTCGGTTGCAGCAGGCATTTCAGCCGTTCAATTTTGTCTTGGTCATTCGCATTATAGTACAGCCGTTTTTCAGTAATACTTGCAGCCAGTGTGAGTTCGTCAAGGTCAACAGGCGCCTGTTTGAGGCAATTCTTGGGTAGCAAAGTTTCCTTGGCGTGTTCGGTCAGTCGGAAAGTGTCACCGCCAAAAAGCTCATGGCCTGCTGGCTCCACCAACTTGTCCTTAATGAGCCGATGCTGTCTGTTGCATAGCAGATTAAACTCTGCCTTTGCTTGTCGCTCATTGTCGAAAAGGTCGTCAAAATCACGGAATTCAAGTTTTTCTTCCCTATCGACGAGTGTACTGAGGCAGAATTTCAGAAGAAAGACAAGTTCTTTGTCGTCATAGTTCAGTCTGTCAAGTTTTGTGGCAAAATCCAATTGTGGGTTGGCCCTTATGAGTTCACGGACATCATAGACGAAACACTCAAAAGAGGTTTCCTTCTCGTCCTTTTCCTTGAAAATCGAGTCTAATTGCAGAATGAATGTTTCAAAGTCGAGGTTGCCTATTTCTTGTTTCTCAATCTCCGTATCGTTCAACAAGCAATTTAGGATGTATTCTGGCACATAGTAATTTTCTTCGCTATACAATCCTCTTTTTCCATTGCTCCGTATGAGCCTTGCCTGAAGAAGTGCTTTGAGGTCGGGAACAAGCCGAAGCATGTCGAGGTCTTTGCAGTCAAGGTGGCGTTTGATGTCAGAAAGGGAACACGTGGAGCAATAAGATGAGTAGGCAATGATGGCGAACAAAGTGGCCTGTTCCTTGCTGATTCCCAATTTGTTGGCAAGTCTTTCAAGCGGTTGTGCGTTTTTTGCAAAGAATTGGCCTTTCATTTGGGAGTCTTCTGATGCTTTGACAATCTTTTCAATGTCGAGCAATGCAGTTGATTTTTCTTTCATGATGCTTTTGTTTTGTTGATTTCATCGGCAAAACAAAAACAAAACTCTGCCAAATTTAGGCAGAGTTGGTGGTTTGTTTGAAAAACACGGAAAATCAACGGGGATTGCTTCGTTTTGAACCCCTTTTATTTCTTTTCCGTTCCATCAATGAAATAAACGCCACAATAAATGGTGTAATCTATATCCTCATTAATAACGATATTGTATGTTTTGTTTTTTTGTAAGTTAATGGTAGGAGTTGCGGTGCAAACACTATTGATATTAGCGGCGTTCATCTTTTCTGCCAAATCTGTGTTTTTGTTGGATGATTCATCTAAATTGTTGATTTTCTCACCATTAAAAAACTTGTCATAATAATTCTCTTTGTCCTCTTTCCTTTTACATTCACCATTGAAGTAATGGTCAGCTAACAAAACGATTGCTTTATTTGTAGGAGAACCCAATGGAAGAGGAATGTTTGGATGATGTTTCTTAATCCTCTCAAGGTCATCCAAAAGACACTCAAAATGAGCGATGTCATATAGCCTTTTCGCTTCAATATAGATTACCCAATTTTCGTCAATTATTATAGAATCGACATGCTCTCTGTCGACATTATTAATAGGTATTTCTTGCCAAACAATTGCCTTATCGTTCTGTTTTAAATAGGTATGGCAAAAGTTAAAAGTAAGGTTTCTTTCCGTAAAGCCATTGATAACAAGCGAGGACTCGACTGTTTTTGTAGGAAGGTAACAATTCTCATTAAAAGTCTTTTCGTATTTTTTACCAACAAGTTCGTATGTTTCAGAGAGTGTCTTTAAAAGTCTTTTTTTCACTTTTTCATCTATCGGTGTGGTAATCGAAACAGATATGTCTTTTCGCTTTTGGTCTTTGTCTTTTTTCTCAATATTGACGATGAAACCATTTTCGGCATCGGATTTGAAAAGAATTTTGTCACCTTCTTTTAAGTTCCAGTGGTCAATAAACTCCTTAGTTTGAGATAGCCGTAATTTTTTGCGAGATCTTTTTACATCAAAAAAGAACTCGCGATCATCTTGACCCACAATTTTGATTTGGTGTCCAACACGGTGATTAAATAGACGATGAACGCTTCTATCAAGAACGATATAGTTTTGTGTTACATCTGTGAGGCTTAGTTTGCCTTTCTCCATACGACAATATATTTGCTTATAATAGTTTATCGAATACTGTGTTGTTTAACTTGTTACTTGTTTTCAAATAGAGTTTTACAAAGGTCGTCAAAATCAATGATTTCGCTTTCCTTAGCTTTCTTCCTATGTCCTTCAGATACCCATTTGCGGTATTCGGGGAACTTCTTTAGATAACTGTAAGAAATTGTCCCGTGGTTTTCATTTAGGGCATTCAAGCCACGTTGGGTTATTCTATGGCCTTGAGGCGTGAACTCTTCCAATCCAGCGAATCGAAGGCGTTCCTCATTCGAGGCCACTTTTTTGTAAAACACCTTGTCGTAGGGACGTTTGTCATAGTTTGCTGTGCGTTCTTCCTCGGTCAGATGGTAATAATTAGCCAGTTTTTCAACAATTTCCTTTTGGGTTAAAGGGCTTTCTTCTTTTAAAATGGACAACACTTGGTACTTCAGTTTTCCGTGGTCTATTTTTTCCATGTTTTGTTGTTGTTTTGGATTATCGCTGCAAATATAATGGTTTTTCAAACACAAGCTCGCCGCAAAGATTTTTTATTCAGGCAAATCAAGCCCTCCATCCAACCGAATACAAATCTCAAACTCAAACTCGCTCACATAAACGAGGTCATAGAGGCTGAAATGTCGGTTGTCATAGAGGTTGTGGAAAGGATAGACAAGGTGCATGTCTTTCGACCATTCGTAGTTCAGGCCCTCGTTCCAGTTGTCGTTTTCGTCGGCCATGCCGAGCCATCCTTCAAGGCTTTCGTGCGCCGACATGATTCCGTTTTGGTCCCATCTCAGGCTCCATGAGCAACCGTCTGTGGAATACATCTGGTCGTAGCCGCCTTGGGTCATCACTTCCCACATCGTTTCCGCTCGCTCGGTTTGGATGGGATGCGCTTTGGGGTAGGTATAACCTAACTTCAATTTCCCTTCAACTTCAAGGTCGCCGATGCCGTCGTAGAGTTTCATCATGCCCTCGTGGATGGCTCTCGTCTTGTTGAAGAGGGCGGTGGCTGCTGCCTTTATCCTGTCGTTGAAATCCGACAGCAGCCTTTTGCTTTCCTCGTCATACTGCATCAGTTCGCGCAGTATCATCCAACGATGGTGCAGCGCATTCTTGATGATGCTTTCTTCTTCGACTTGTTTCCCGTGCTCGTACTCATCCAAAATGATTTCTTCCAGCATCACGATGCGAGGGTCTTCAAATGCTTCTTTGGTGTTCATCGTCTGTTTGGTTTATGGTTGGCTCATATAGTGAAGCAATGACGGAGTTTCCTTTGTAAGATTGTCCTCAACAAAGCCATCCCAATCGAAAGGCGTGGGCAAAACAAATTGGAAGCCAAGGTTGAGGTCGGTCATGTCGCAGAGTGTTTCGTCCTCAATGGGAAGATGGTGGCGTTCATAGTAGGCGTGTTCTTTGATGAGATTGCCGCCCATCAAGGCAAGCTGTTCGTCAAGCTGATGTTGTTCTTCTTTCGGCCTGTACCAAATGCCGTGAATCAGCCTTTTCTCCGTCCCGTTCACCCAATAGACGGCGATTTCATTGAAAAGGTTGTCGTCAAAGGCCATCTTTCCGATGCGGGTTTTTGCTTTGCTACAGCCTGCGTGAAGGAAGGTTTGAAGGTCAATACGAGCTTGTTGGTCAGACGTGTAACTATCGCCAAGAGCCTCGTAAAGCACATCGATCAGGCTTTGGTAATAGGCAAAGGCTTCCTTTCGTGCCTTGCTGAGGTCGGCATCCTCAAAGGTTTTGTTGATGCGGCAAAGATTGCCTTTCTTTGCTTCGTGATAGTTCGCGTTGTGCATTTGTTCTTTCCAGAACAGTCCATGCACGAGGTAATGTGATTTCTTTTTGTCCATAGCGGTGATGTTTTGATTTCGGTGCAAAACAACACCATCACTCTGCCAAAAACAAGCAAAGTGAAAGTTCTTATGAAAAAATGCCATGAAATAAAATGGTTTCAAATCAATCCATTTCAAATCAAATGATTTCAAACTAAACGATTTCAAATTATTTCATTTCAAACTAAATGATTTCAAATTAAAATATTTGAAATTATTTCATTTCAAATTGTTCTATTTCAAATCAAATGATTATATTTGCGGCGTGAAACTAATGATTTTGCGCTATGGAAAGTCCGTTTATTTATGGCAAAATGGCTGAAAGTGAGTTTTTTATCGATAGAGAGAAAGAAACAGCCCAATTGCTTGGCAACTTCAAAAGTTTGGTGAACACAGCTCTCATCTCGCCGCGCCGCTGGGGAAAAACTTCGCTTGTGAACAAGACCTTGGAGATGCTTGCGAAGGACAAAGGCTATTATGCCGCCTGCATCGACATCTTCAACTGCCGCACCGAGGAGCAGTTCTACAAGACTTACGTCAATGCCGTGCTGCAAGCCTCCGCCTCGAAGCTGGACGAATGGGTCGCGCTGATGAAGAAACACATCGGCTCGGTCGGGCCGAAGATTTCACTCGGTGAGGGAAGTTCGGCCTATGAGGTGACTTTCGGCCTCAATTTCAAGGAAGTGCAGTATTCCGAGGACGAAATCCTTGACCTGCCGCAACGCATCGCGGAGGAAAAAGGCAAGAAATTCGTCATCTGCATCGACGAGTTCCAAAACGTGGGCAACTATGCCGAATCGCTGGCGTTTCAGCGTAAGTTGCGCTCCCACTGGCAGTTGCACAATTCAGTGTGTTATTGCCTTTACGGAAGCAAGCGCCACATGCTTTTAGACATCTTCGGCAACTACGAAATGCCCTTCTACAAATTCGGCGACCTCATGTTTCTCGACAAAATCGCCGAGGCGGATTGGATACCTTATATAATAAGGCAGTTCAAGAAGACGGGGAAGTCGATTTCCAAGGATTTGGCCGCTGAAATCGTCCACAAGGTGGACGCGCATCCCTATTATGTGCAGCAACTGTCGCATCAGGTGTGGCTGCGTACTGAGGGCACTTGCACGGCTGAAACCGTTGCGACCGCACACGCCAACATCATCGACCAGATGAGGCTGTTGTTCAGCAACTTGCTCGATTCGCTGACACCCAAGCAAATCAATTTCCTCCATGCGGTGGTGGACGGCGTAGAGAATTTCTCCTCGAAAACCATCCTTGACAAGTACGAATTAGGCACTTCGGCCAACATCAAGAACCTGCGCAAGGCCATGTTGCAGCGCGACTTGATTGACGTGCTGCCTGGCAAAACCGAAATCCAAGACCCGATTTTCGCGGCTTGGTTGAAGCAGCAGGTGGTTTAGTCGCGTTGGTTCATTTTCTTTTGTGCATAACTGTTCGTTCAAAAATCCAAAACAACAGTAATAAGCAGCTTTTCAAGTCTGTGCATTGATTCGGCACAATCTTTTTGTTATCTTTGCCGCATAAAACCAACCCCATGGAAAACCAAATCGTCATATACCAAACCGACAACGGCCAGACTGCCATTGATGTCAGGCTTGAGAATGAAATGCTATGGCTAACGCGCCATCAAATAGCAGTTCTATTTGACCGTGATTACAAAACCATCAGCAAACATATCAACAATGCTCTTAAGGAAGAATTGTCAGGTTCAGTGGTAGTCGCAAAATTTGCGACTACCACTCAACATGGCGCTATAGAAGGAAAAACTCAAACGCACGATGTCGAGTATTTCAACCTTGAGGTAATAACTTCCGTAGGCTATCGCGTCAAAAGCCAGCGTGGTGTGCAGTTCCGCCAATGGGCCAACAGGGTGCTGAAAGACTATCTGCTGAAAGGCTATGCCGTGAACGAGAAGATTCGCAGAAACCAAATCGGGGAACTGCGGCAGTTGGTGCAAATGGTGGGTAGGACGTTGCAAAACCAGCCCTTGCTGAACAACGACGAGAATCAAGCTCTGTTTGACATCGTTGTGGATTACACCTACGCCCTTGATACGCTTGACGACTATGATTATCAACGTCTTGGTGTAAAAGAGACCACTCAAGAGGAGAAGTTTCAGGCAACCTACGACAATGCCATTCAAGCCATAGTCGCTTTGCGAGAGAAGTTTGGCGGCAGCACGCTTTTCGGCAACGAGAAAGACGACTCCTTCAAGAGCAGCATCGGGCAAATTTACCAAACTTTTGGCGGCAACGACCTCTATCCCAGCGTGGAGGAAAAAGCGGCTATGTTGCTCTATTTGGTCACCAAGAACCATTCGTTCAGCGACGGCAACAAACGCATTGCGGCCACCTTGTTCCTTTGGTTCCTCAACAACAACGGCATCCTCTACCGCGAGGATGGCAGCAAGCGCATAGCCGACAACACCTTGGTCGCCTTGACATTGATGATTGCCGAGAGCAAGCCTGAGGAAAAGGATGTGATGGTGAAGGTGGTGGTGAACTTGATTAACCAGAAAAATTGATTTATTTAACTTGTGCTGCGATTTCGCACAGATAGATGCTATTTTTGCAGCGAAAAACAAACCAAATCAAGGAAATCAACAATGCTTGTTTAACTAAAATTATTGCTGTTGCGTTAATTTTTGAAAATTATTTATAATTAATTGATATATA
>CAMVCZ010000022.1 GCA_947166105.1 uncultured Bacteroidales bacterium | reverse complement strand
GTAAGCGCGACAATGTGCTGGTGCTCCGACCTGATTCTTCAGGCAACATAATTGCTTACAATGTCGATATGCGTTCATTCGACAATGTGAAGCGTTCTCCAGCTTATTATATCCATCAGAACGACTATATCTATGTGGAACCCAATGCAAAACGCGCTAACCAGTCAACTGTTAATGCCAACACAGTACAATCAGTTAGTTTCTGGATTTCTGTCGCTTCTTTCCTTGCATCCATGGCCACGACAGTTTCTGTGCTTATGATAAGATGGAACAGCCTCAGCAACTAATATAATATCGCTCAATGAATCAATCACGCCAAAAATTATAACTATGCAAGAGAATAAAACAAATTCGGCAAATCAAACCGAGCAACAGAACGAACAGCCAATTGATATCAAGGCCATTTTTTATCTCTTTCTCTCAAATTGGTACTGGTTCCTTATTTCCGTGGTATTGGCTATGGGTGTGGCGACCTACTATTTGTTGAAGACCACGCCTGTATATACCCGCTCTACAAAGTTGTTGGTAAAGTCGGAAGAAAGGGGAAGGTCGTCATACTATGAAGTTAGCGATTTCTCAGATTTGGGATTGTTAACCAGTGGTGTGAAAATCTACAACGAAATGTTGAGTATCAGATCTTTAGATAATCTTAAAGAGGTAGTGCAACGGCTGCATTTGGACATGGACTATACAATGGACGGCCGTTTCCATCCGTATTTGCTTTATGGCAATGACTTGCCTGTGATTGTAGACTTGGTGGGTATTCCTGAAAATGTCTTTGCTTCGTTTGATATGGAAGTCAAAGGTGAAAAGATTACACTTTCTGATTTTGTCCTTCAAGACGAGAATTTTTCTGGGCAGATGACTGGCAAATTTGGGGATACAATTAGTTCACCCATAGGTTTGATGTGTGTACAAAAGACAGAGTTCTTTAATAAAGACATGGATTATGGTGTGATTCATGTAAAGCGTTTCGGCATAGAAAGCACCGCACGCAACTATGGCAGTAGATTGAGTGTTGGCTTGGCGGATAAAAATGCAGATATCTTGTCTCTTTCGATTCAGGATATTTCCAAAAAGAGGGCCGATGATTTCCTCAACATGCTGATAGCGGTCTACAACGATAATTGGTTGAACGACAAGAACCAAATCATGGTAAGCACATCTTTGTTTATCGACGACCGTCTGAAACTGATTGAAAATGAGTTGGGCAATGTGGATAGCGACATCTCAGAGTATAAGAGTGAGAATCTGCTTCCTGATGTCAAAGCAGTATCGAACATTTACCTAACTCAAAACACAGCTACTACCAACCGCATCTTGGAGATCAACAATCAGATTTCGATTACCAACTATATTAAAAACATGTTGGTTGGCGAGTTGGCAAAAAACCAATTGTTGCCTGCTAATACAGGAATCGGCAGTAGCATCGAAAGTCAAATTGGCTCATACAATTCTATGATGCTTCGCAGAAACAATTTGATGGCCAATGGTGAAAACAACCCCTTGGTACACGATTTGGACAAGAACCTTGCTGATATGCGTCAAGCTCTTATCGCCAGCATCGACAACCAATTGGTAAACCTTAACGAGCAATTGGTTAGTCTGCAAGGTACCAAATATCAGATTAGCAAACAACTTGCCGACAATCCTGGTCAGGCCAAATACCTGCTTTCGGTTGAACGTCAACAGAAGGTGAAAGAGTCGTTGTATCTCTTCCTTTTGCAAAAGCGAGAGGAAAACCAGTTGTCACAAGCGTTCACGGCTTACAATTCAAGAATTATCGAACAACCTAACGGCTCGGTTCTTCCTACCAAGCCAAGGAAAAACACGGTCAGATTGATTGCTTTGCTTTTAGGTTTGGCTATTCCTGCCATTATTCTTTTCCTAAGGGAGCAATTGAACACAACAATACGTGGCCGAAAGGATTTGGAGAAGTTGACCTTGCCTTTCGTGGGTGAGATTCCATTGGCTTATAGTCAGGTCGACCAAAAGAAAAAGAAAAAGGAGGCCAAGAAGAAAATCGAGGAGCAAAAAGACCAAGAGCAGAAGGAAGGTTTTGCGGGTGGCGTAGTGGTGAAAGAAGGCAGCCGCAATGTTATCAATGAGGCATTCCGTGTGTTCCGCACCAATTTGGAGTTCATGAGCAAAGACAAAACGTCCAATATCTTTATGTTCACTTCGTTCAATCCCGGTTCGGGCAAATCGTTCATTGCTATCAATTCAGCCATTGCCTTAGCCATAAAGAACAAGAAAGTGATTGTAATTGACGGTGACTTGCGCCACGCCTCATTGTCGGCCTACATCTTCTCGCCGAAAAAAGGTATCACCAACTATCTTGCGCGTCAAGAAGAGAATATACAAAACCTCATTATCCGAAGCAATGACTATCCTGGATTAAGTTATTTGCCTGTTGGTGTCATCCCACCCAACCCGACAGAATTGTTGGAGGACGAGCGCTTTGGAAACTTGCTCGCACAGCTCGCCAAGGAATATGACTATGTTCTCATCGACTGCCCGCCCGTTGACATCGTAGCAGACCCGCAGATTATTAATAAGTATGTCGACCGTACCATCTTCGTTGTACGTGCCGGCCTGATGGAACGCAGTCTTATTCCAGAACTTGAGAATATCTACAGAACTAACAAATACAAAAACATGTGTCTGGTGCTCAATGGCACTATGGGCAGCGATGGACGCTATGGTTACCGCTATGGTTATAGATACGGTTACAAATACGGCTACCGCTACGGCGGCAAGTATGGTTACCATAGTGGCTACTATGGCAATAGCAAAGGTTCCGGATATTATCACGAAGATGAATAATTGGTAAAAGGCTTTATGTTGTTTCCTAAAGTTTCTTCCCTGCTGACCAACTTCATCGACCATCATTCACACATATTGCCAGGTGTGGATGATGGTGTGAAGAAGATGGAAACATCCTTGAAAGTCTTGGAGCGTTACGAGCAATTTGGCATTGCCGAAGTGTGGTGTACGCCTCATGTGATGGAAGATATTCCCAACACAACGGCGGGACTGCAAGCGCGTTTTGCGGAACTTTGTGAAGCCTACCAAGGCCCAATCAAGTTGCATCTTGCGGCAGAATATATGATGGACGAACTTTTTGAGGAACGACTCGAACAAGGCGATTTGCTGAAATTGGGCGATGAGGGTAACCAAGTCTTGGTGGAAACTTCTTACTTCACTCCGCCGATGGATATGGATGCAATTTTGCGTCGTATCAAGCAGAAAGGAATTTATCCTATGCTGGCTCACCCCGAGCGTTATGTCTACATGAATAAGGAACGCTATAAAGAATTGAAAAACAATGGAATACGATTCCAATTGAACCTCTCTTCTGTAGCTGGGGCATACGGCTCTGAAGCCAAAGACAAAGCACTTTGGCTACTGAAACAGAATTTCTACAATATTGCCGGTTCGGATCTACATTCCTCGCGTAATATTGACTATTGGTCAACACGCGCCCCCCGGGCCTTGAAACAATTGTTTCAGTCTTGGGAAAAATAAATTTTGTCAATAACAAGAATATCAATTAAATACAACAACATGGAAGAAAAAAAGAGACTTTTTGAGGAATTTCCTCCAGTGAGCACCCAGGAATGGGAAGCCGTCATTGAGAAGGACCTCAAAGGGGCAGACTACAACAAAAAACTGGTTTGGCGCACCCAAGAAGGCTTTAACGTGAGGCCCTACTACCGCGCCGAGAACCTCGCCGACATCCCGTGGACAGGTCAGCAACCCAACGAGTTCCCATACGTCCGTGGCAATAAGCCCGAAGGCAACAATTGGCTCGTCCGTCAGGACATCACCGTGAAGGACGTGCATGAGGCCAACAAGATTGCCCTCAATGCCATCAGTCGTGGAGCGAACAGCATCGGCTTCAAGTTGGAGTACGACAAGGTTTACGACACCATTGCCATCTCGACACTGCTCAACGGCATCGACCAAAAGGCGGTGGAAATCAACTTCTACAACAACAAGTACCATTTGCCGATACTTGAGATGCTGTCGAAGATTCCGGACATCAAAGGCTCGTTGAACTATGACCCGCTGACGCGCTACATCCGTCGCGGCGTGTGGTACATCAATGAGGGTGCCGATATGGAACTGGCTTACATTGTGGTGAAAGCCGATATGCCTGATTTCCAGACCATCGGTATCAACAGCCACGTTTTCACCAATGCCGGTGCCACCATCGTTCAGGAGATGGCTTTCAGCCTCGCTGTGGGTGCCGAATATTTAGACAAACTCACCGAGAAAGGCCTGACCATCGACGAGATTGCTCCAAAGATGCGCTTTAATGTGGCCGTCGGACAGAACTACTTCATGGAAATGGCCAAGATGCGTGCCTATCGCCTGCTTTGGGCCAACATCGTGAAGGCCTACGGCGGCAAGGAAGAAAATGCCAAGATGCACATCCACGCCACCAATGCTGAATTAGGTATGAGCCTTTACGATGCATACGTCAATATGCTACGCACCACCACGGGCACGATGTCAGCCGTCCTCGGTGGCGTCGATTCGTTCACTGTGATGCCGTTCGACACGCCGTTTGAAATCCCCACCGACTTCGCCGACCGTATCGCCCGCAACCAGCAACTCATCCTCAAGGAAGAGTCGCATTTCGACAAAGTCGCCGACCCTGCCGCAGGTTCCTACTACATTGAGAACCTCACCGAGAGCCTCGCCACTGCCGCTTGGGATTTGTTCAACAAGATCCAGGACGAAGGCGGTTATCTTGAAGCCGTCCGCAAGGGCATGATTCAAGGCCTCATCAAGGAGAGTGCTGCTAAGAAGTTCAGCAACGTGGCCACCCGCCGCGAAACCATCCTCGGCACCAACCAGTTCCCGAACTTCACCGAAACGATGAAGTTCACGCCCGAGGCTTGGGTGTTTGAAGCCGACAACCGCCGCGACGAGAAGGCCGAGGTCGAGACCATCGTCACCTTCCGCGCTGCGCAACAGTTTGAAAAATTGCGCTACGCCACCGATGTTTATGCCCAAGACCACAAACGCCCTGTGGCTTGGATGTTCACTTACGGCAACCTCGCCATGCGCAAGGCCC
Source organism: uncultured Bacteroidales bacterium (assembly GCA_947166105.1). Classification (GTDB taxonomy): domain Bacteria; phylum Bacteroidota; class Bacteroidia; order Bacteroidales; family F082; genus Limimorpha. Next base: position 43,392 of record CAMVCZ010000022.1, on the reverse strand, counting down.
GCGCCAACTTCGCCTCCAACTTCTTCGCCTGCGCCGGCTTCCAAGTCGTCGACAACCCTGGCTTCAAGACTTTGGACGAAGGCATCGCCGCTGCCCGCAAGGAGAAACCCGAAATCGTGGTCATCTGCTCGTCCGATGAGGAATATGGCGAAGGCAACGCCCTCAAGGTTTACGAGGAGTTGAAGAACGAAACCATAGTAGTGCTGGCCGGCAACCCCGAAGGCACAGCCGACATCCTAAAAGAGGCCGGACTGAAGTATTTCATCCACGTCAAGAGCAATGTGCTTGAAACCTTAAAAGAGTTCCAAATGCAATTAGGTATAACGAAATAAGAAAGGAGTAATACGATGAAACCGAATTATAAAGAAATCAATATCAACGCTATACCTAAGCATAGTGGCCTCATTTTGCCGAATGGCGAAAATTGGGAGACCCACGAACATATCATGGTGAAACCTGCCTACACCGAGAAAGACCTCGAAGGCATGGAACACCTCAACTACGCCGCTGGCATTGCGCCCTTCCTCCGTGGACCTTACTCCACGATGTACGTGATGCGTCCCTGGACCATCCGTCAATACGCCGGTTTCTCCACCGCTGAGGAATCCAACGCCTTCTATCGCCGTAACATCGCTGCTGGTCAGAAGGGTCTGTCCGTGGCCTTCGACTTGGCCACCCACCGTGGCTACGACGCCGACCACGAGCGCGTTATGGGCGACGTGGGTAAGGCAGGTGTGTCCATCTGCTCCGTCGAAGACATGAAGGTACTTTTCGACCAGATTCCGCTGAACAAAATGTCTGTTTCCATGACCATGAACGGCGCTGTGTTGCCGATTTTGGCCTTCTATATCGTCGCTGCCTTGGAGCAGGGTGCCAAATACGAAGAGCTGCAAGGCACCATCCAGAACGACATCCTGAAGGAGTTCATGGTGCGTAACACCTATATCTATCCGCCTGAGTTCTCGATGCGCATCATTGCCGACATCTTCGAGTTCACCTCGCAGAACATGCCGAAGTTCAACAGCATCTCCATTTCGGGCTACCACATGCAGGAAGCCGGTGCCACCTCCGACATCGAGATGGCTTATACCTTGGCCGACGGTTGGGATTACCTCCGCACGGGTGTCAAGGCCGGTTTGGATGTCGATGCCTTTGCGCCGCGCTTGTCGTTCTTCTGGTGCTCGGGCATGAACCACTTCATGGAGATTGCCAAGATGCGTGCCGCCCGTATGCTGTGGGCCAAGATTGTGAGCACCTTCAACCCGAAGAGTACCAAGTCGTTGGCCTTGCGTACCCACACGCAGACCTCGGGCTGGTCGCTCACCGAGCAAGACCCGTTCAACAATGTGGCTCGTACCTGCATCGAAGCTATGGGTGCCGCCTTGGGTCACACCCAGTCGCTGCACACCAACGCTTTGGACGAAGCCATCGCCTTGCCGACCGACTTCAGTGCCCGTATCGCCCGTAACACGCAGATTTACATCCAAGAAGAAACCAACGTCTGTCGCGTGGTTGACCCGTGGGCTGGCTCTTATTATGTGGAGTCGCTCACTCATGAGATTGCCCACCGTGCTTGGAACCACATCCAAGAGGTGGAAGCCATGGGCGGCATGGCCAAAGCCATCGAAACGGGTCTGCCGAAGATGCGTATCGAAGAGGCTTCGGCCCGCAAGCAGGCACAAATCGACTCAGGTCGCGAGACCATCGTTGGCATCAACAAGTACCGCCTCGACCACGAAGACCCGATCGAGACCTTGGAAATCGACAACACCGCTGTGCGTGAGTCGCAGATCAAACGTTTGAAGGAACTCCGCGCCAACCGCAACGAGGCCGATGTGCAGCGTTGCCTCGATGCCATTACCAAGTGCGCTGAGACCCGCGAAGGCAACCTTTTGGCATTGGCTATCGAAGCCGCCAAGTGCCGTGCCTCATTGGGTGAGATTTCGATGGCTTGTGAGAAAGTCGCAGGCCGTTATAAGGCAGTAATCCGTTCAATTTCAGGAGTATATTCTATGGAAACGAAAAACGACGCAAGATTTGAGGAGGCCTGCAAGATGGCCGACGAGTTCGCCAAGATGGAAGGCCGCCGTCCGCGTATCATGATCGCCAAGATGGGTCAAGACGGCCACGACCGTGGTGCCAAAGTGGTGGCCACCGGTTATGCTGACATCGGTTTCGACGTCGATATGGGACCGCTGTTCCAAACGCCCGCCGAGGCTGCAAAGCAGGCTGTGGAGAACGACGTTCACATCATGGGCGTGAGTTCATTAGCCGCAGGTCACAAGACCCTCGTGCCGCAGGTGATTGAGGAGTTGGAAAAACTCGGTCGTCCCGACATCATGGTCACCGTGGGTGGCGTGATTCCCGCTCAGGACTACCAGTTCCTCTACGATGCTGGTGCTGTGGCCATTTTTGGTCCCGGTACACCCGTCAGCGAGTCAGCCATCAAGATGCTTGAGTTGCTGATTGCCGCGAGGAAACAATAAACGGTTTGTAGAAACGCGCCATGGCGCGTTTCTACAGCAAAAAACGAAAAATCCCGTCAATTCGTTGGCGGGATTTTTTATTTCTTCATCTTTTTAAAAATCGCCATATACAGCATCTGCGTAGCCTCATAGTCCGCGTCGATTTTCTGGCGGACGGCTTCGGCGTTGAATGGCTCGAAGTAGATGGCATCAGCTTTAATCACCTCGCGCTTGTGTTCGTCGAAATAGATGCCGTCGGCCACTGCTTTGGCCTTTTGCGGCTTGTTTTCGCTCAGGTAAATGTAGGCCAAATTGAGATAAGGATAGAGATAGTTGGGGCTGATGCGGATGGCTTCTTTTAGGTACAACTCCGCTTTTTCAAGGTCATGCGCGGTGTAGTATTCCGCCAGTCCGAGGTCGTTGAGGTTTTCTTTGCAATAGGGCGCAAAATGATAGGCCTTTCGGAAACTGTTGATGGCCTGCGGATTGCCCGTTTGTTTTTCGGCCTTGCCCAAATACCATTGCACGGGCAGCCCGACAGGGTCAATCGTGTAGAACACCGACAGGGCTTGGTGGCCATAGCGTTCCACGGCTTTCCAGTCGCTGGCTTTTAGGGCTTGCTGCATCCTAAAAGTGTTTCTATCGCCTTTCAAGCGGAAACCACCAATGGTGAGCGACATGAGGGCAACGGACAAAAAGACCACATTCCAGCCTTTTCCGAGGGCTTTTTGTTGGTCTTGTCTGATGATGTGAAGCAGGTTGGCCATGAGGATTCCCATCCAAATGACATGCTCAATGCGGCTGTTGGGGAAATCGAACAGGGCATTGACGCATCCACCTACAAAGATGCTCAAAACGATGGCTCCAAAGAGAAATTCTTTCTGGTTTTGGGTTTTGCAGAGCGCGAAGAAAACGCCTACTGTCATGGAAACGAGGAAGATAATGTATAAAAGAAGCCCAAAATAGCCCGTTTCCGAAAGCACACCGAGGTATTCATTGTGCGGTTTGGTGAAATTCACGTTCCACACATCGGAGCGGTAAAGCCCTTCAAGACCTGCATCGGGGAAATGAATTTGCCAGTTGCCGAGGCCGCAACCCGTCAAAGGGTGTTTGTCGGCAATGTGGTAGGTCTTGTCCCATAGCAGGCAACGTTCCGCCAAGGAAGACGTACTCAGCATATTGTGCTCGATTTCGCTTTTTTCAGAGGTGTGTGGAACGGAACGGTCGGCAAACCAACGTAAACCTACCGTGATGAAGGCATAAACGAGGACGATGGGTATGATTATTGTCAAATGGTATCCGCGATGGAAATGTTTTTTGCAATGGCACATTAGTATCATTATCCCAAAACAAATGCCAGCCACAATCAAGCCAAGCAGCACCGCCCTCGATTTCAGCAGAATAATGACGATGATAGCGACTGCAAACATAAAGACAGAAAGTCCTTTCAGCAACTTGCTCTCAAAAAGGGGAAAGGCCGTGAGCAGAAAAGCCGACAGCACAAACAGCATGGCAGCCAACAGGTTCTTGTGCCCGTTGATGCCGCTGACTCGATAGAGTTGCTCGAAACTGAAACTTTCCACGTGAAACAATTGAATGACAGCAAAAAACAGGTACACCCCAAAAATGATGGCCGCACTGATCCAAAGGGCTTTTTGGGTGACATGGCGGTTTGTCGATAACAGGCTGAAAATGAAAATGATAATAAGAGGCGTGAGCAGTTGGGTAGAAAAAGCGAATATCGCTTCAGCGGTGTTGGTTGCCCAAAGGATGGAACAGCCACAAAACAAGGTAAACAACAAATAGATGTAGAAAACCGGCGTGTCGGGAATCCTCCAGCGTTTCTTGCCGATAAGGGCGAAAAGAAACAAGATTGCCAGACTTGCTGCAGCGGCAACAAATCTGGCAATCAAAAATTTGTCATACAAATCAGGTAGCCAGATGACGCAACTCGCGATGATGCCTAAGGCGATGCAAGCAGTGCGTATCGTGTGGCTGTTCATCCTGAAAAATCAATATGTTTCGTACTCTACAACGTTTCCGTAGCGTATGCTATCAGTTTTATATCGGGCGTATGTACGGATGTAATACTTGGTGTTGGCCGACACGTTATAAATGTTGCCATAGAAGTCGTACCATTCACTGCCTGTTGGAGTGGCAGCCGTGATGCAAAAGTCGGATTCAAACTGCGGATATTCGTTGGTGGTGCTATAGCAGAAGCCAACTTGATCGACCACTTCGGGCCTGTTGCAGTGCATACTACCATAGGCTTCGATATAGTGGCCACTCCAGCTGTAGTAGTTGACATAAGTGCTAAGTTCCAACATAAGTGGTACTTCCGGCGTGGTGAAGCTAAAGGTTTCGCCATAGAAATAGTTGTCTGTAGAGAAGTTAAAATAATCGCTTCCTTCGTCCCAGACCACAAAAGCACGGTAATAATACGTCGTGTTGGGGCTTAAGCCTTGACAATAGACTTGGTAAACGCCATTTTCTTCCTCGAATCCATATTCATATCCGACGCAGTCCTCAATGGTGAAATCGGGTTGAATGCTAAAGCAAACGCCGACCATAAAATTGGATGCACCAAAGGGTTCCACCTTGGCACCTGCTCGGAAATACTGTGAAGTGATTTCGGTAGCCTCAATGGTGGTCACGGGCGAGGCCGAGGGCGCATCGGCACCGAGGGTGGTGAAGGTCTTTTCGTCGCCGTAGCAGTATTCTGTGCCGTATTTCGCGTAGCCGCGCACATGGTAAACTGTGTTGGGTTCCAAGTTGGTCAATAGGCAGGTATAGGGCTTTGAGCATTTGTAGGTGCTTAGGGTGTGGTCGTCTACGGTAGGGTTTTCCGAAAGGCTCCAGCACACCCCCAGCTCTATCAACAAACCAGCATCTTCTGCAGTGACTTCCGCTCCACAGGAGGCGGTGTGGCCCGTGATGAAAGTCGGGCCAGCGGTGGTAACCTTAACATTTTTGGTCAGTTCTTTTGGGTCGTCAATCGGCTTGCAGGAGGCCAATGCCAGAAGCATTGCTGCAGTGACCATAATCAGAAAATGAATCTTTTTCATATCGTTGAGCGTTTAATATTCGAAATAGAGTACTTGTTTGTCGTCAATGTCGTCGCTTTCGTACATGGTCTGCAAAACGGGATATTTGTCGCTGCCGTATTGGTAGGCATAGCAGATGGTGTCGGCGTAGTCGTCTTCCGTCATGATGATGCGGGTTACGTTGTTTTTGGTGAAGCCTGTGTGCCCGGAAGTGAAGTTGATCAAATAGTCTTCAAGGCCGCCCATGAAACCGTACCACGGGCAGTTCTTGTCGTCGTATTGCAGTTGAAAGTCCATGTATTCGCCGTCGCCGGTAAAGACGATTTTGCTGATGTTGTTGTCCGTCCATGTCAGCAGGAGGGCGATGGTGTAGGTTTCTTGTTCGCCGCGTTGGTTGGCTAACCTTTGTTCGCATTTGGCGACGCTTTTGCAAACATTAGGAGGCAGCAGGTGTGAAAGGGGATTCAGATGCAGCGTGGCACCGTCTTTTTTGAAATCGTCGTAGAAGGTTCCCATCATCTTGCTGATTTTGTCGCCGTCGTAACTAATCGCCCAAGTGCAGGCAATGGCGTTGCGATAGAAAACGGTTGCTGTTTTCAGGTGGTTGCCGTCGTATTCGTAGGTGATGTACTCGGAATTCGTGTAGTTGTCCACGCGAGTAACGCGGTTGTTGTTGTCGTAGGTGAAGTTTTCCACCCAAGTGTCTGCCTTGAAGTTGAAGTCCGAGTAATGCGTGATGGAGTTGAGCTTGTCGCCGTTCCATTCCCAATGTTGGAAGGGCTTTTTTTCCGTGTCGCTCCACGAATAATAAATCTGCTGGATTTTCTTCTTGGGCGCATAAACGCCGGTTTTGTCTTTGTGGCACGAAGTGAAGGCGACTGCCAGCATCAGCCCCAACACAATGCCCATTGTTTTGAATGTTCTCATAACTTATTTTTTTGTTGCTTTAAGGTTTGTGGTGCAAAAATAACGGATTTCCCAAGACAAAAGTATGCCAAAAAGCCCATTACAAACTTTTTGGCAAAAATTCTAACCTAAAATATTGATAATAAGGAAAATAATAAAATCCAATTACAAACTTTTTATCTTATTTAGCAAAGGTTTTCACTACATTTTCGTGCATCCGCTGCACCGTCCATTCGTCCATTGGCACGGCTCCAATGCTGCGATAGAAGGCCAACGAAGGCGCGTTCCAATCGAGGCAAATCCATTCCATGCGGCCACAGTTGCGTTCAACGGCAATGTTGGCCAAATATTTCAAAATGGCCTTGCCGTAGCCCAAGCCGCGCTTTTCGGGAATGATGAACAAGTCTTCGAGATACAGCCCTTTTCGTCCCACAAAGGTCGAGAAATTGTGGAAAAACAAGGCAAAACCGATAACCACGCCATCCTCTTCGGCAAAGATGACTTCAGCGGCCTTTTCCACAAAAATGGAGTTGTAAATCGTGGCTTCGTCAGCAACCACTTCATCGGAACATTTTTCATAATCGGCCAGTTTCTTGATGAATCCGAGAATCAGGCCGGCTTCGGTTTCTTTTGCGGGGCGGATGTTAAAACTGGGCATAATGTTGTTTTATGAAGTCGGCCCTTCGACAAGCTCAGGGACCTTAGTTTATTTGGTCGTCGGGCTTGTCGAAACACCGTTGTTAATTAAGGGTTTTGAGCCATTTCCATTGGAAAATCAACATATAGAACACGCCAATAGTGATGGCCGAGTCAGCGAAATTGAAGATGGGGCGGAAGAAAATGAAATGCCCATCGGGGCCGAAAAAGAAATCGGGAAGCCACGAGGCGTTTTCCTTCGCCACATCAATGAGGGGGAAATAAAGCATGTCGACCACGCGCCCATGCAGCCAATTGGCATAGCCGCCGCCATCGGGGAAGAGGGTCGCAACTTGGGTGTAGGTGCTTTCGCTGAAAATGCGCCCGTAAAAGACGCAATCGATGATGTTGCCTATGGCTCCCGCAGTGATGAGCGCAATGCCGAACAACACGCCGAACTTGGTGTTTTTCCTCGACAAGCGAACCAAAATCCAAAACAGGGCGACAATGGCCACAATCCTGAAAATGCTCAAGGCCAATTTCAGGAAACCGCCGCCGCCAAACCAGCCGAAAGCCATGCCGTTGTTCTCGATGAACAGCAAATTGAACCAACTCCCGATGACAGGGATTTCCTGCCCGAGGGTCATACTCGTCTTGACCCAAATCTTGAGGATTTGGTCGAAGAGCAAAACGAGAAAAATCACCACAAACGACCAGATGAGGCCGTGGTTGCCTTGCTTTTTCACTTCCTTTTCAGTTTAGCGTCCAAGCAGCGTGTGGTGATGGGCACGCAGCGCAATCTTTCCTTTGGGATGAGTTTGCCGGTTTCGCAGCACACGCCGTAGGTCTTGTTTTCGATGCGCATCAGGGCGAGTTCAAGGTTGTGGATGTACTTCTCCTGACGGGCCACGAGGCGGGCGTTTTCTTCCTTTTCGGCCACGGCGTAGCCTTCTTCCAAAATCTTGAAGGTCGGAGCCGTGTCGTCGGTGCTGTGCTCGCCGCCTGAGAGGTTGGCTTTCAGGTTTTCCAAACTGGCGTTGGCTTGTTCGAGTTTTTCGAGTATCAAGGTCTTGAATTCCTCAAGATCCTCGTCAGAATATCTCACTTGAGGGGCTTGTTTGTTTTCCATAGTTGTATAGTTATTTAGTTGTAAAGTTGGCTTATGGTTTTTGACTATCAGCCTTATTTTTTCTGTATTTTCAGTTTTACATTAATTCCTTCAACAAGTTCCTCGGCCTCAACGCCTTCCAAGGTGTCCACTTTCGTGATGGTGGCCAAGGTTTCGTTGCAGATGTAGTCGTTGAATTGCTCAACGGCGGCATCGGTTTTTTCGTTCTTTTCGATGATGAGTTCGATGCGGTCGGTGACCTCGAAGCCACCGGTCTTGCGGAGGTTTTGCACGCGGTTCACGATTTCGCGGGCGAGGCCTTCTTGCATCAATTCGTCGGTGATGGTCATGTCTAAAGCCACAGTGAGGTCGTCTTGTGAAGTGACGGCCCAGCCGGGGATGTCTTGCGTCGAAATCAGGGCGTCTTCGAGGGTCAGTTCAACGTCAACGCCGTCAATGTTCAAGTGGGTGCCGTTGTTCTTCTCAAAAGTGTGGATTTCGTCTTGGCCCATGTTGGTAAAGTAAGCCTGAATCTGCTTCATCTGCTTGCCGTACTTCTTGCCCAAAGTCTTGAAATTGGGCTTTACGTTCTTGACCAAAATGTTATTGTCAGGCGACAAGAACTCGATTTCCTTGATGTTGACTTCACTCATGATGAGGTGCGACACCTTCTCGATTTGCGTCTTCATCTCCTCGTTCGCGACAGGAATCATAATCTTCGACAAAGGTTGACGCACGCGGATATTGGCTTTCTTGCGCAGCGAGAGCACCAATGAAGAGATGAGTTGAGCGGCTTCCATGCGTTCCTCCAAAGCCTTGTCGATGAACGACTTGTCGGCTACGGGGAAGTCGGTCAGATGGACGGATTCGGCCTTGTTTCGGCCCGTGACGTTGTTCAGGTCGCGGTAGATTTGCTCGCTGAAGAACGGCGCGATGGGCGAACTCAGGCGGGCCACGGTTTCAAGGCAGGTGTAGAGGGTCTGGTAGGCCGAGAGTTTGTCTTGATTGTCCTCGCTCTTCCAGAAACGGCGGCGCGAGAGACGCACAAACCAGTTGCTCAAATGCGCATCCACAAACTCGGCGATGGCGCGACCTGCACGGGTAGGTTCATAACTTCCGTATGCCTCGTCCACCGTGAGAATCAACGAATTAAGTTCAGAAAGAATCCAACGGTCGATCTCGGGACGATCCTTAATATTAATGTCGGCTTCCTTATAGTCGAACTTGTCGATGTTGGCGTAAAGGGCGAAGAAAGCGTAGGTGTTGTAAAGCGTTCCGAAGAACTTGCGGCGCACTTCATCAACTCCAGCCTCGTCAAATTTCAGGTTGTCCCAAGGCTGCGAGTTGGTGAGCATGTACCAACGCACGGCATCGGCACCAAATTTCTCAATGGCACCAAACGGGTCAACGGCATTGCCCAAACGTTTCGACATCTTGTTACCGTTCTTGTCGAGCACCAAACCGTTGGAAATCACATTCTTGTAAGCAACGCTATCGAAGCACATCGTGGCGATGGCATGAAGCGTGAAGAACCAGCCACGGGTTTGGTCGACACCCTCAGCGATGAAATCCGCTGGGAAAGGAAGAGTTGAAAGTTGAGAGTTGAGAGTTGAGAGTTTGCCGTCCGCAGTTTTTCCACCCATATAATGATATTGGGCGTATGGCATGGCACCAGAATCAAACCAAACATCGATGAGGTCAGGCTCGCGGAACATCTTCTTGCCGCTTGCGGAGCAAAGAACCACGCCGTCAATATAAGGTCTATGTAAGTCAAATTTGGTGTAATCGCTTGAAGCGTATGGATTTTCGCTCATAAATCCCGCCTTGACGGACTTCTCGATTTCGTTGCGAAGTTCCTCGACACTACCGATGCAAATTTCTTCCTTGCCGTCCTCGGAGCGCCAAATCGGGAGCGGTGTGCCCCAATAGCGCGAGCGCGAGAGGTTCCAATCGACCAAATTTTCAAGCCAGTTGCCGAAACGTCCGCTTCCGGTGGCTTCGGGCTTCCAGTTGATGGTCTTGTTGAGTTCTATCATCCTGTCTTTCAAGGCTGTGGTCTTGATAAACCAACTATCGAGAGGATAATACAACACCGGTTTATCGGTGCGCCAGCAGTGCGGGTAGTTGTGCGTATGTTTCTCGCTCTTGAAGAGTTTGCCTTCTTCCTTCAGCATGACCACGATGTCCACATCCAAACTCTTGTCTTTTTCGGTCTTGGTGGGGTCGTAGGCGTTTTTCACGAATTGGCCGGCGTATGGGCGATAGGCCTCCACATTCATGTAGTTTTTCACAAACTCTGGGTCAAGGTCTTCGATGCGCCAGAATTTGCCGGTGCGGTCTACCATCGGCTGGGCTTTGCCGTCCTTGTCAATCATCTGCAAAGGCGGGATGCCAGCAGCGGCGGCCACGCGCTTGTCGTCGGCACCAAATGTCGGGGCGATGTGGACGATGCCCGTACCGTCCTCGGTGGTCACATAGTCGCCGGGGATGATGCGGAAAGCACCCTCTCCAGGATTGACCCACGGGATAAGTTGCTCATACTCAATATCAACAAGGTCAGTACCTTTCACGGTGCCTAAAATCTCGTAAGGCAGTTTCTTGTCGCCGACTTTCCAATCCTCGAAAGCAGGTTTCTCTTCTTCGGCGGGGAAGAAAGAGGACATCAGCGGCTTGCCGAGAATGAGGTAAGTCTGCTCGCCCGACACAGGATTGACTGAACGGACGAGGTTATATTCAATGTTCGGGCCGACGCAAAGAGCGGTGTTGCTCGGCAAAGTCCAAGGTGTGGTGGTCCAAGCGATTGCGTTAGTTGAGAGTTGAGGGTTGAGAGTTGGGAGTTGGCCGCCAAAGATAACTTTCAACTTTTCACTGTCAACTTTCAACTTGAACAACGCCACGCAAGTCAAATCCTTAACATCGCGGTAGCAGCCAGGCATGTTCAGTTCATGGGAACTGAGTCCTGTGCCGGCAGCGGGCGAGTAGGGCTGGATGGTGTAGCCTTTATAAAGCAAACCCTTGTTATACAAGTCTTTCAGCAAAAACCACAAGGTTTCGATGTAGTCGTTGGTGAAGGTGATGTAAGGATCATCGAGGTTGACCCAATAGCCCATCTTGAGGGTAAGGTCGTCCCACATATCCTTGTATTTCATCACCTCCTCGCGGCAGGCGCGGTTGTAGTCGTCCACCGAAATCTTCTTGCCGATGTCCTCCTTGGTGATACCGAGTTTCTTCTCCACGCCTAATTCCACAGGCAGGCCGTGGGTGTCCCAACCGGCTTTGCGCACCACATGCTTGCCTTTCAGTGTCTGGTAGCGGCAAACTACGTCCTTAATTGAGCGGGCCATCACATGGTGGATGCCCGGGGTGCCGTTGGCGCTCGGCGGGCCCTCGTAAAATACAAAAGCATTGTCCTTGTCGCGGTTGTCAAGGCTCTTTTGGAAGGTGTTGTCTTCTTCCCAAAACTTGCGAATCTCGTTGGCTGTCTCCGTGAGATTCAACTGTTTATATTCCTTGTAGTTGTTTTTCATAATACTATGAATCCTAAATTAAGGCGCAAAAATACGAAATCTTAATGAAAGCGTGATAAAAAAACTTTATCCCGAAACCATAAACACCCGAGCGTCTTTCCATTTCGCGTGGCGGAGCATTTCGCTGGTGAAGTAAGTGCGGCTGCCCGTTTGCTCAAGCAGTTCCTTCACCTTGTCGAATTGGCGCAACTCGCGATAGATTTCAGGCAATTCAAGGTCGATTTGTTCCTCGGGGTGCTTTTCGAGCAGGGCCAAAAGACGTTTCAGGTTGTCGGTGAAGTCCTTGTAATTCTTGATGAAAAGTTTTTCGCCCTCAAGAATCATCTTGCGGTTGCAATGCCACACACCGAAACTCATGAAACCGTTGAGGAGGTATTTCAGGCGCACATGCTGGTGGTTGCGGTGCAGGTCGTTGTAGGCCCACCAAAGGAAACGGCGCAAATAAATCTCGTTTCGCGGCTCGTAGTGGCTTTTCTTCAGGAAAGTCTTGTAGTGATTAATCAGAGCCAACTTGCCCTTGTTGTCCGAAAAACTGATGCCGAAAAAGCGCCAAGTGTTCCACGAATAGACCTCTGCATCGGGTTTTTCGTATGTAATCAACGGCTCGACAGGATGCTCAATCCAAAAGACATGTCCGCACGAGGGGCAAAGAATCATCTTTTGCGGCGTGGTGATATAATTGTCGTTCAGCACCTTACCATCTGAATACAAGATAGCCTGATTCACCATTTCGGCCTTCAGGTTGCGACCTTCGAGCCAAGCCTCGCAATGCGGACATTGGAAATAAAATGAATCGAACTTTAGCATTTTCTATCTTGTTTTCGGGCGGTAAAAGTAGTATTATTTTCATTTCCTACCGTAATCAGCAGGAAATAAATATATTATTTCCTGCCGTAGTCGGCGGGAATTTCGCCCCAAAATTCCGTTTTCCATTTCAAAATCGGCACCTCGATGGCATTGTTGTTCAGCCAATTCTCGGCACGCTCAACGAGTTGGAAAAGGTAGTCGTTTTTGGCGTTGCGTTGCAGTTTGGTCTTGCATTTCTTCTGCCGAATCCAAAGTTGCGCATTGACCGAATCGCTGTAAATCGGGTATTTCCAGCCGTGTTTTTTCTGCAAGGCCAGCGCATGGACGATAGCCAAAAACTCCCCGATATTGTTGGTGCCATTAGGGAAGACTTGACTTTTGAACAAGTTCGAGGTTGTCGGCGGTTGCGTGCCGAAATCCACGAACACACCCTGATACTCCATCTTGCCCGGATTGCCCGCGCAGGCCGCATCCACAGCGATGGCTGGACTGATGGGCTTCTCATTGACGGTCGAAAGGTCAATCAAGGGAGCAACATCCTTGCCCCAATATTTGTCTGGACCCTCCCTGAAAGCCGTTTCCGCACTCAAGCGGTCGGGGAAACCTTTGTATTTGGCATCCTTGCAGCCCAAGATTTCGCGCTTGCAAACCTCCCAATCGCTATAGATTCCAGGGGTGCGACCGCTCCAAACGACGTAGTATTTATTCTTTGCCATGCTATTTCCTCACGATTTTGCCGTCTTTTAAAACAGGTACAGTCTGTACGCAATTCGTTTCCAAACAGAACTTGATGTCATCGTAAAATCCTAACATGAACAGTCTTTTCAGATGATAACAACCAGAAAGAGCGCCAAATAAATTGTCTTTGCTTTCGTTGTAGAATCGGTGCAGTAACAAGCCTAAATCATCCGTTTTAACTTCGGTTTGCTGTTTCAGCAATTCGATAATCATTCCGGCGCAGAGGCCGTCGTCCAAGGAAAAATGGCTTTCGGTGCCTGCGCAGACTATTGCAATATCGCAGCTGCCACGGTGTGACAGCCCTACAATGTGTTCCACCACAGCCGCTCCGTTCCTGAAACAGGCCAAAACCACCTCGTCCGCACCTATTATATTATTAATGGCGTTGGTGCCGTTGGTGGTAGTCAGGATGAGGGTCTTGCCTTCAACCACCTTTTTCTTGTACTCCAAAGGCGAGTTGGAAAGGTTGAAGCCCTCGATTTTCAAGGCGTTGCGCTCGCCGCCGCGAAGGGTTTTGGCTGTGTCGCATTGCGCATAAAGGTTTTGCGCCTCCTCGACGGTTTTCACGGGAATAACCTCTCGTGCCCCGTTTTCCAAGGCTGTTGTAATGACGCTCGTCGCCCGCAAGACATCAATCACTACGGCAGTTTGCCCGCTGAAATTGATGCCTTGGGCTTGTTGGGCAGTGGGGATGACACTAATGTACATTGTGCGACATTTTTAACTACGAATTACACGAAATTAACTAATGTTTTATTCGTGTAATTCGTAGTTTCTTTATCAGATTCCCAAAGAAATATTCAATCCTTGCGCAGTGCGAACCAAGTCGCTGTCGAGAGTGACGAGGTTAGGCTGGGCGACGGCTTCCTTGAGCGAAACGGCCACAATGTCAGGATGATGATAAGACACCATCTGGCCGAACTGTCCATTGAGCACCATCTCGAAAGCCTTTACACCAAACTCAGCCGACAAAACGCGGTCGTATGCGATTGGCACGCCGCCACGTTGCAAATGGCCGAGAGTGGTTTCGCGCATGTCGTGGGTGAAGCCCGCAGCCTTCATCTCCTCGATGAAACGCCGACCAATGCCGCCCAATTTCTTGTTTTCGTAGCCGACTTCTTTGCTGATTTCAAACACCTGCTGGCCGTCTTTCGGGCGTGCGCCTTCCGAAGCCACCACCACGGCAAAGCCACGGTCGTGGTTGAAGCGTTGCTCCAATCTGGCCTTCACTACATTGATGTCATAAGGAAATTCGGGCAGGAGGCAAACCTCGGCACCTCCAGCAATGGCGGAGTGCAAAGCAATCCAGCCCGCATCGCGCCCCATCACTTCGAGGACGAAAACACGGTTGTGTGAAGCCGCCGTAGTAACAAGTTTATCGACGGCCTCGGTTGCAATCTGCACGGCGGTCTGGAAGCCGAAGGTACATTCCGTTGAGGAGAGGTCGTTGTCGATGGTCTTGGGCACGCCGATGATGTTCAGGCCTTTCTCGTAGAGTTTCTGCGAGATGCGCTGCGAGCCGTCGCCGCCGATACTGATGACCGCGTCGATGCCCATATATTGCAGTTTGCGGAGCATTTCGTCCGAGCGATCCACGGTACTCCAAGTGCCGTCGGCATTTTTGATCGGCCAGTTGAACGGGCCGCCTTTGTTGGTGGTTTCGATGATGGTGCCGCCACGGAAATGGATGCCGCGCACGGACTCTGGCGTCAACCTGACGACTTCGGTAGGCTCCCAAAGGATGCCATTGTAGGCTTGGATGCTACCTAAAACCTCCCAATCTTTTTCTTGGGCGGCTCTCTTGACGATGGCGCGGAGCACGGCATTGAGGCCAGGGCAATCGCCGCCACCGGTAAGGACTAATAGTCTTTTCATATTATTGTGAGTTCAAGGTTTGAAAATGCAAAAATACAAAAAAGTAATGAAAGCAGAAAAAACAGTTTGGCACAATACTTGCTATTGTTTGGGCGTTAAACTTTAAAAAACATCTGCGCCATGAAAAAAGTAGCCTTAACCGCATTGATTGTCCTGATGACCTTTTCGGGGTTTGCCCAAATGTTGGGCAAAACCAAAACCTACACCATTAGTCGGACAGCACCCAAATCGAGTGTGGTTGATTTCAGCAACACTTCCGAGCCTATCACAGGCACAGTGGTTTATGGCCGCATCGAGGAGAACGGCGACACTACTTTAATCGTCTACCTGCCTGAAGTTGACATCGACTTGATGCAACGTTACCTCCAAATTACCGATACGCGCCAAGGCCGCCGATTGGCCAGCAATGTGAAAAAGGTGTATCCTTACGCCAAACTCGCTGGCGCGAAGATGCAGGAATATGACTCGGTTTTGGCCCATGTAACTGACAAAGTGGAACGCAACCGCCTGATGCGGCAGGCCGAGAAGGAAATCACCGACCAATACACTGCCGAATTGAAAGACCTGACCATTTCGCAAGGCCTTATCCTCATCCGCCTCATCGACCGCGAAACGGGCAATACTTCCTACCAAGTTGTCCAAGAACTGCGTGGCAAGGTGCGCGCTTTCTTCTACCAAGGCTTTGCTCGGCTTTGGGGCTACAACCTGAAGACGGAATACGACCCGCACAACAACCCCGAAGACGACCAAATCGAAACAATTATGACCCTGCTGGAGCGCGGGGTGATTTGAACCTGCGACCAGCAGGTTTTTTTTCGTATCTCGCATGGTAAAAAGGAAAAATGCTAATTTTGCAGCGTAAAAACCTGTTTCACCATGCTACCCATGAGACTCTACACCGCTGGCATCGCCGATTTTGAAAATGTCAGACAAGACGGACGCATCTATGTAGACAAAACCGACCTAATTTATAGACTGACCAAGGAATCTCGATTCGTTTTCCTTAGTCGTCCACGAAGGTTTGGCAAGAGCCTGCTTTGCAGCACCTTGAAATATTACTTCCAAGGCAGGAAGGACTTGTTTGAAGGTTTGGCCATCGCCGAGTTGGAGAAAGACTGGAAACAATATCCTGTACTGCATTTCGACATGAGCCTATGTAAGAACAAGTGGGAAATGAAGCAGATTGTTGACGAATTGCATAGCCAGTTGGACATGCATGAGCGACGCTACAAATGGGAAAAGACCGAAGGCTCGCCTGGCAAACGTTTCAAGGATCTGATTCAGCAAGTACATGAGAAAACCGGTTTGAAGGCAGTAGTCATTTTGGACGAATACGATGCCCCCCTGCTTGATTATCTCCACAAGCCAGAACATTTGACCGAGGTGCGGCGCATCATGCAGGAGTTCTATCAGGTAGTAAAAGCCTGCGATGCCGATGAGCAGTTCGTGTTCATCACGGGCATCACCAAGTTCAGCCAATTGAGCATTTTCTCCACGCTGAACAACTTGACCAACATTTCAATGGATCCAGAATACACCGCCCTTTGCGGCATTACCAAGGATGAGATGTTGACCGTTTTCGACCCTGATATCCAACTGCTCGCCGATAGATACCATTGCTCCAAAGAGGAAATGATCGGTATGCTGAAGCAACAATATGACGGGTATCATTTCGGAAAAGACTCCAAGGACATTTTCAATCCTTACAGTTTGGTGAATGCCTTCAAGATGAAAGACCTTGATTATTACTGGTTCTCCAGCGGAACGCCCACTTTCCTTTTCGAGTCGATGAAACGCTTCAACACGAATTTGCTGGAACTGGAGCAACTCAAGGTGCCGTCGACGCAATTCGATGTGCCCACCGAGGGCATGACCTCTGCCTTGCCCTTGCTCTATCAGGCGGGCTACCTCACCATCAAAGGCTATGATTTCAACCGCGACCTCTTCACATTGGATTTCCCCAACGCTGAAGTGAAAGTTGGTTTCATGGAAAACTTCATGAGCCGCATGATGAACCTCAACCAAGACGCTCGTGGATTTGCCGGCAATTTCTACGCATCCCTTCTTGAGCATGACATCGAAGCTGCATTGAAAGCCATGCAAGCCTATTTTGCCTCAATCCCTTACCTCGACTTCGGCGAGAAGGATTTGGACGACATCACCAAGTATGAAGCCTACTATGAGGTGTTGACCTATGTAGTATTTTCCATCTTCAATTGCCGCACATTTACACAGGTGAAGGTGGCGCGGGGTCGGACGGATGTGGTGGTCTTCATGCGCGATGCGGTCTATGTGATGGAACTGAAAATGCGCGGCACGGCACAAGAGGCTCTCGAACAAATCAACACGAAGGATTATGCGATTCCTTACCAAGCCGAAGGCAAGCCTATTATTAAAATAGGTATCGCTTTCTCGCAAGAAACCAAGACGGTGTCGGATTGGATAGTGGAGAAAGAATGAGGTTTCTTATTTTCCGCGCCCTTGGATAACGATTAAAACCGTGTAAATCAAAATCTTGATGTCGAGTGCGAGGTTCACATTCTCAATATAGAGCACATCGTATTTCAGGCGTTCCACCATTTCATCGACATTTTCGGCATAACCGTATTTCACCTCGCCCCAACTGGTGATGCCAGGTTTCACCTTCAGCAATAGGCGATAATAAGGTGCCCTTTCCATGATTTTGTCGATGAAATACTGACGTTCAGGACGATAGCCCACTATCGACATGTCGCCCTTCAGTACGGTCCAGAATTGCGGAATCTCGTCCAAGCGCACCTTGCGCATGAACTTGCCGAACTTGGTGATGCGCGGGTCGTCGTCGCTCGAAAGCATAGGCGTGCCGCTCGATTCGGCATCCACCCTCATGCTGCGGAACTTGGCCATTTTGAATGGCTTGCCGCCCTTGCCAATGCGCTCTTGCACATAAAAGACAGGCCCTTTCGAGGTGGCCTTCACGATGATGGCGCAGGCCAAAAACACTGGCGAAAGGATAATGAGAGCGAAGATGGAGGCAACAACATCGAAAACCCGTTTGACCACCCTTTGCCAAACGGGCATCAGTTCGGGTGTGACCTGTACCAAAGGTGCCTGCCAAATGGCCGACTGCTTTACCGTACCAAACACCAAATCCTGCATGGCGGGGATGATTTTCACGTTGGCTTCGGTCGAGTCGACAACCGTGAGCAGCACTTTCATTGTTTCAATCTCGGAACGTTCAATGGCGATGATGACCTCCTCCACATTTTGTTCCTTCACGATGCGCTCGATGTCGTGATACGAGCCGAGATGGGGCAGAAATTCACCCAATTTGTATTCCTTCTTGTCGTAGACATTCAAAAACCCGATGACACGCCTTCCTGAAGGTTTCACCTCCTCCTCAATCTCCTTGAAGATGGCACAAGCGTTGTCGTTGCTGCCCACAATGAGTGTGTTGAACCCGATTTTCTTGCTCCTAATCCTCGAAATCACCGTTGTGGTGATGAGGAGGCGCGGAATGTAAGTCATCAGGAACTGGAAAACGAAAAGAGCGATGAACGACTGGTAATAAGACTTATAGGTAGTAACCTCATCGTCAAGGATGACCACGAAAAACAGGACAACCACGCCCAAGAGGGTGATAAAAAAGGTCTGTCCCAATTCTTTCAGGCGCGATTTGTAATAGACTTTCTCGTAAGCTCCCGTGACGGCATGAAGGATGAGCCAACAAATGGGGATGAAGACGATGCCAATCCAGAAACTGGGCGTATTGAACGAATTGGTGACGCGGTCCCAATAATTGATATAGAGGTCTTCGTGCGCCTTGCGGAAGAAATAGAACAGCGTCCACGCCAGAATGGAAGCAATCCAATCGACGAAGAAATAAACGCAAGCCAGCTTTTTCTTGTTCATAACTTACGGTAAAGCAGTTTCAGATTGTCGAAATAATAATAACGCCTTTCGTTGATGGGGTGATAGTAATGGCCATAGGTGGTATCGACACTGGTGGTCAAATCGGAAGTGAAATAGACTTTGAAATAGTCGGCGGTGTAGTTGTTGTTCATCGTCGGGCCGATATTGATGTAAATCTTGTTCCAGCGTTGCGGCTTGTCGTGTTCCTTGTCGGTGGGTGTCACCTTGATAAGCGGCCAAGTGGTGAGATGAAAGTCTTTGAAATACTTCACGCCGACAAAAAAGGTATCGTTGCAGCAGTAGTCCATCTCAAGCATACAATATACGCCGTTCATGTTTTTGTAGAAATCGAACTCGGTGGCAGTGCTCACCGTGAAATCCAACGAGTCGGGCGGCAATTCCACCTTGCCCGAAAAGAACGAGGCGACGGAGCAAACTGGCGAATTCCATGCCTCGTTGCCGCTGATGCGGATGATGCTTGTGTCGCTTCCCGGCTCCGCAACCAAGCTGTTCGCGTTTTCGAAATCCTCCAACCAAGCCACGGTGGTGCCTTCGTCGTGGGAATAATAATTGACCACTGGATTCAGGTTGATGATGCTGTCCTCCACAAGGTTCAGGCTTTGGTAGACCGTAGGCTTGTAGAAAGGATAAGTGGAATAGGCACCTGTGCGGCCATCCACCTTGATGCCGCCATAGACGGCCACCTTATGCGGCCCGTTTTTTAAGACGGGGAATGTGGCCGGAAGTTCGTAGCAGCCAATGATTTGGTCATCCACATACACCCAAGCTTCGGTGATTTTGTGGGTTGGAGCGCCATAAACGGAGTAATCGGTCGCTGGGTCAACCGAAATTTGGTCGATATGGATATAGGCGGGCACCGTTTGCGAGCCTTCAAATTTGTTGCATGAAGCAAAGGCGAAACAGAAAACCGCAAGAGCAAAAATGGTAGATTTTCTAAACATAGCGTCAGTTTTTAGGATAACGGAAGCCTTGGGGGAATATTGTGGATGATGGTTTATTTCTTCACTTTGGCGATGGATTCGTTGACGGAATCGAGGATGCGATAGGCCAATTTCAGCACATTGATGCCGTCGTCGATGGTGACGGCGGGCGTGGTGTTGTGGACGATGGCGTCGTAGAAACTTTCCAATTCTGTTTGTATGGCGTTAATCGTGTGGATTTCAGGCATTTCGAATGTGATTTGCTTTTCGCTGCCATCGGCGAGGGTGATGGTGGTCGAAAGCGGGTTGGATTCGTCCACTTCGTCATGGATGCGGAAGATTTCAGCCTTCTTATCGAGGAAGTCGACGGTGATGTAAGCTCCCTGCTGGAAGATGCGCGTTTTGCGCATGTTCTTCATCGACAGGCGCGAAGCCGTGAGATTGGCCACCGCACCATTCTCAAACTCAATGCGCACATTGGTAATATCTGGTGTCGGGCTGACGATGCTCACGCCGCTCGCGCTGATATGGCTGACCGGTGATTTCACGATGGTAAGCAGGATGTCCAAGTCGTGTACCATAAGGTCAAGAACCACAGGCACATCCGTTCCACGCGGATTGAACAAGGCCAAGCGATGCGCCTCGATGAAAAGCGGTTCGCCGATGAATGGTTCCGCTGCAACGAAAGCAGGATTGAAACGCTCCACATGGCCCACCTGCACCTTCACGCCCGCTTCGTCGGCCAGTTTTTTCAAGGCGTTGGCCTCTTCGGGCGTGGCCACGATGGGCTTCTCAATGAAGACATGCTTGCGTTCCCGCAAAGCCTTCGAGGCGCACTCGAAATGGCGGATGGTTGGAGTCACAATGTCGACCACATCCACCCCATCTATCAGTGCATCAACGGAATCGAAACGCTTCACATTCAATTCGTCCTCCACCTGTTGCGCCGTTTCCTCGGCAGGGTCGAAAAACCCGACCAAGTCGTATCTCTCTATATGTTTGATGCAGTTCAAGTGGATTTTCCCCAAATGACCTGCGCCTAAGACTCCTATTTTCAGCATATTCCAAAATTTCGGCAAAAATAGTTCTTTTCTCCTTTGGTTGCGTTGGAAATTAGCGTAATTTCGCGCCGAAATGAACACCATCATAGAAGACAATTACCGTCACAAAGGCCTGCGCAAACAAATGGTCGACCAATTGCGCACCAAGGGCATCACTGATGAGGCTGTGTTGTCGGCCATCAACGAAGTGCCGCGCCACATCTTCCTCGACTCGTCTTTTGTGGAATTGGCCTATCAAGACATGGCCTTTCCCATCGGCTCAGGGCAAACCATCTCCCAGCCTTCCACTGTAGCCTTCCAAACCCAACTGCTGCAAGTCGAAAAAGGCATGAAAGTGCTTGAAATCGGCACAGGCTCAGGCTATCAGGCCTGCGTTTTGGCCGCGATGGGCGCCAAGGTGTTTAGCATCGAGCGGCAGCGCAATCTCTATTTCAAAACCAAGGAAACCGTGGAGCAATTGCCCTTCCGCGTGAAGACCTTCCTCGGCGACGGTTTCGAGGGCTTGCCCACTTATGCGCCTTTCGACCGTATCATTATCACGGCAGGCGCACCGCGCATCCCCGATGCGCTCCTCCAACAAATGAAAACCGACGGCATCATGGTCATCCCCATGGACAATGCCGAAGGCGAAGGTCAAACCATGCTGAGAATCACCAAATTGGAGGATGGTTCACTGAAAAAAGAATCCTTCGGCGATTTCAAATTTGTGCCGATGCTGAAGGAGATAGGGAACGATTTGTAAAATAAAAAACAGAAAACGGCGTTATCTTTCAGCAAATTCGTATTTTTACCGCCCAAATCTTCATTTTATGAAAAAACTTAACCTACCTTTATTATTAATAGCCATAATCTTCCCGTTGGCCTCGTTTGCCCAAGACGGTGTTTCCATCGGCAATTGGCGCACACACTTGCCCTATCAGAAAGTGATTGGCGTTGAGCCAGTTGGCAACAAGATTTATGCCGCCACCGAGTTTGAGTTGTTCTATTACGACACGCAAGACAACTCCATCAATATCCTCAACAAAATCAATGGTTTGTCGGACATCGGCATCAGCACCATCAGTTACAACAAAAGCCAACGCAAACTGTTTGTGGCCTACACCAATGCAAATGTCGACCTCATTGACCACGATGGTAACATCAAAAACATGAGTGACATCAAAAACAACAAGAACATTGTGGGCAACAAAAGCATTAATCATGTCTTCTTCGATGGCGACCTCGCATACGTGGCTTGCGGCTTTGGCATCGTCGTTTTTGACCTGAAGAAAGAAGAAGTAAAGGATACCTATTACATTGGAAATCAAGGCGATGCTGTGAATGTTACTGATATTGCCATTTTCGATGACAGAATCTATGCTTGCACCGACAACGGCGTTTACTATGCCTCGCTCGACGCTCCAAATTTAGCCAACTATTCCGCTTGGTTTTTCGATGCGACCTTGATTCATCCCCATTTGCCCTATTCCGAAATGGAGGTTTTCAACGGAAAATTGTTTCTGAACTATACAGGCGGCTACGAATCGGATACGCTTTTTGTCAACGACGGCAACGAGTGGAGCTATTTCAACAAAGAGGACATCAACGAAAAATTTGAGCTGCGTGCCTACGACGACAGCTTCGTCATCACTAACCGCTACAATGTGCTAGTTTTTGACCGCGACATGAACCAAACCTACAACATTTTTTCGCCCGGTGGAAGCATCGAGCCTTGTTCGGCTGCTCTTGACGATAACGGCAATTTTTGGATTGGCGACACTCGTCGTGGTCTTATCAGGAGTTCCGATGGTTGGAACAATATGGACGTGAAGCCCAACGGTCCTGCCTCGAAGAATGTGTTTGAACTGAAGGCTTGCGACGACCAAGTTTGGATTGCCACGGGAGGTCACGCCGCCAACTGGGGCAAGCGCTACATGAAAGAGGGCGTGGCTCGTTACGATGGCATGTGGACAATTTTCAATTCCGAAAAAACACCTGAAATGGTTGATTTGTCGGATTTTGTTTGCATCGCTACCGACCCATTGGACCTTTCTGTTACCTACATCGGAACTTGGGGTTATGGCATACTGAAGTTCAAGGGTGATGAATTGGTCGAAATCTTCAATGCCGACAACAGCACCCTTGAGTATTGGGTGAGCGACCCCAGCCTCATCAATATCAGCGGTTTGGCTTTCGACAGCAAAGGCAACCTTTGGGTGGCCAACACGGGTGCGCCCAACCTGCTCTCGATGATGGAACGCAATGGCACTTGGCACTCCTTCAACCTTGGCGGCAGCCTTAGTGGTAGAGATATTGGAACTTTGTTCATCGACCACAACGACTACAAGTGGATTCTCACCCGCACGGGCGAGCTTATTGTCTTCAACGACAACGGCACCATCGAAAATACGACCGACGATCAGGTGCAGGTTTTAAACACTGCCCTCAACAACGGCCATTTGTTAGGCACGGTGAATTGTCTCGCCATCGACCAAAAAGGTGCGGTATGGATTGGCACCGACAAAGGTCCCTGCCTGTTCGACGATTCCCGACAGATTTTCAGCGGTTCGGCTTTTGAAGCCACGCAGAAAAGAGTGCCTCGCAACGACGGTACACTTCAAGACGATTGGCTTTTCGACGGTTCCAATGTGCTTTCTATGGCTGTGGATGGCGCCAATCAGGTTTGGTTCGGCCTCGAAACGGGTGTCTATCTGATGTCGTTTGAGCAAAAGCCAAAGCAAGTCCAGCAAGTCCATAATTTCAATGTCGATAACAGCCCCTTGCTCGACAACGCAGTTACTTCTATGGCCATCGACAAGAGCGGCGAGGTGTTTTTCGGTACGAGCAACGGCGTGATTTCTTATCGCGGCCAATCCGCTGCCCCCAACCCCGTTGTCAGCGATGTTGTGGTCTATCCCAATCCCGTCAGGCCTGGCTATTCGGGATTTGTGGGCATCAAAGGCTTGGCAGCCAATTCGTTGGTCAGGATTACCACCGTTGACGGAGCTTTTGTCACCCAAATGATGTCGGAAGGCGGACAGGCCGTTTGGGACTGCACCAACATCAACGGCGAGAAAGTAAGTCCCGGTGTGTATTTCATTTTCGTCAGCACCAAGCGGGGCGAGAGCAAGTTTGCCACCAAGATACTCATCCAGAACTGATGGACGACACGATAGAAGGCGTAGTCCTGCAATCGTTGCGCTATGGCGACACAAGCTTGATTGTGAGGGTGTTTACCCGAAATTTCGGCCTCAAATCCTATATGGTGAAAGGTGCTTTCAACCGAAACGCGAAAAACCGCGCGGCACTGTTCCAAAGTCTTAACCTTATTGAATATGTGGAGGCGGGAAGACCCAACAAAAGCACTTTAGGCTACATGAAAGACGTCCATCTTTCAACCGTTTACCAAAACATTCCCGCAACGATGAACAAAAGGGCCATCTTGATGTTTGTCAGCGAATTGCTTTCAAAAACCATCACCGAGCAGGAACAGAATGTCGCCTTGTACGACTTCATCGTCCAATCCTTGAAGTGGCTTGATTTGGTGGAATGTGACTATGCCAACTTTCCCTTGTTTTTCACTTTGGAACTCACCCGGCATTTGGGTTTTTATCCCAAAGCCAACCACGAAACAGGTTTCTGCTTCGACATGATGGAAGGCTCGTTTGCCCGCGATTATCCGCTTCATCCTTATTACTTTGATGCCGAATCTGCAACGCTGCTTGCCCAATTCTTGGGGGCAGGTATTAACGAATCGTGCCGCCAACCCCTTCGTGTGAGTCAGCGGCGCGATTTATTGGATGGCCTCATTGTTTTCATGCGACTTCATGCCCCAGTGATGAAGGATTTCCATTCCCACGAGGTGTTGAAATCGGTGTTGGAATAGGGTTATCTCAAGTCGATGGCGGTTTGTCCGATGAGTTTGCCGCCCTCTTCATAAACATCGATGAAATAAGTGCCCGGGCGCATTTCCACATTCTCAGGTTTTACGTAATAGGCTCTCACATCGGTTTCCTTGCCTTCGTAATTGACCCTCACTTTCTCGGTGAATTGCAAGGTTTCGCCATTCGATTGGAAAGCATATTCGTCGCCCGTGCCCTTGCTGATGATGGCCTTGGTGGGGTCGGCGATGCGGATATAGAACAGCTTTGTGCCCGGATTGACCAAGTCGTTGGCCGCCAAGGTGAAGTCGATTCTGATGCGCTCGGCGCGATTGGCCCTGTCAGTGGTGGCTTCCTTGTCGCCTGCCCTGAAACGCACAGCCTTAGCGGTGTAGTTGTAGAGTTTCATAGTCGCGGCTTGATTCACCTTATTGGTCAGTTCTTCCTTTTGGCGGGTCAAGTTGGTGTTTTGGCGGCGTTCAGCTTGGTATTCCTCGCGGATACGCTCGTTTTCGGCTACCAATTCGCGGTTGACGGTATAAAGCGAGTCCATTTGGCGTACATAATGCTGTGAAATCTCCTGCAATTGGCTCAATTTCTTCTTAATGCGATAGTAATCCCATTGAGAATCAAGGAGTTTTTTGATTTCGACGGCATCGGCTTGGATGATGCTGTCTTTTTCGGCCAATTCAAGGCTCAGCTCTCCGTAACTTTCCTTCAGCTCGTTGTGGACCTTCATCAAGCTATCGACTTCATATTGGAAATCCCTGCGTTGCATTTCCTTTTCGGCTTCCAATTCTTTCAGGTCGCTTTTGATGGAAGCGTTCTTGCTCGCCAAAATGACGACGAAAACCAATGCTGCAACCAAAGCCGCGAGAAGCGCGATGGTCAAAATCCTTTTGCCGTTATTTTTTTCCTCTGAATCCATGAATATTATGTTTTTAGGGTTATCTATTTGGTAATTGTTGTTTTGTCGTCGTCTTCATATACAGGTTCCACCTTGGCTCGCATGATGTGGACGGGAATGTATTGGCCGACCGCCTCGATGAAGACAATCAGGTGGCGCTTGTTTTCGATGGTGTCGAGCCGCCCCACAAGGCCTTTCATCGGACCGGTGATGATGCGCACCATTTGGCCAACCTTCAGGTCTTCCTTGTTCTGCATCTTGAACTCTTCGCCGTGTTCGTAGTCTTCCACAAACCTCTTGATGGCAAGGATTTGGTTTTCGGGAACTACGACGGCTTTGTGCTCGAAAGTGATGAATCTCACTACACCGTATACATTTAGAATCGGGATGTATTCCTTTTCGTTGGAAAAGACGAACACATACGACCTGAACAAAGGTTCTTCCACTTTCTTGCGGCGGTCGCTCCACTGCTTCACTTGCGTAATCAGAGGCAAATAAGCTGTAATGCCCGCTTCTTCAAGCTGCCAAAGCACTTTCTTCTCGGACCTCGACTTGACATAAATGGCATGCCATTGCCTCACGTTACGATTGTCTGTTGCCATGATTATCGTTTTATCTTGCGGCTTATTTTTTTCTTGTCTTCGCCTTCGTCGTCATAATAGCTGGCATCATAGCCGTAGCCATAGCCGTATCCGTAGCCATAGCCATATTTCTTGCCGCCATAGCCGTAAGCCTTCTCAATTTCGAGGCCGTTGACGACGATGTAGAATTGCAAGTTGCGGTCTTCAAGGTCTTTGATGATGCTGCTGAAAGCGTTCTTGTTGGTCACGCCCTGACGGACGATGAACAAGTTGGCTTCGGAATAGCGTATGAGCAGCAGGGCATCGGTGACCATGGCGACAGGCGGAGTGTCGATGATGATATAATCATAGCGTTTTTTCAGTTCGGCGAACAATTCATCGCATTTCTTCGAGGCAATCAGCTCTGCTGGGTTGGGTGGGATGGGGCCGCTCGTGATGATGTCGAGGGTTGGTATCTTGCCAGAAGGTTGGATGATGTTGTCGATATTATCCTCCTGATTGCTCAAGAAGTTGCTCAATCCGATTTTGTTGTTGAGGCCAAACTCTTGGAACAATCTCGGTTTGCGCAAGTCGAAGCCCAGCAGGATTGTCTTCTTGCCGTATAGGGCATAAATGGAGGCGATGTTGATGCTGTTGAAAGTCTTGCCAATGCTTTGTGTGTCACCCGTAACAAGCACGGTGCAAGGCAATTTGCTTTGCGTAATGAACTCGATGTTGGTTCGGATAGAGCGGAACGATTCCGCCACAGGCGACTTGGGATTGTTGATGACCAAGAGAGGATCCTTGTTGGTGGATTGCGCCACTTGGCCGATGATGGGGAAGCGTGTCAGTTTTTCCACATCCTTGCGGTCGGTGATGGTCACATTGAAAAATTCTTTCAGGAAAAGGAATAGTGCAGGAATCAACAACCCAAGGAACAGTGCGATGAGATAGTTCATCTTGATTCGGGGCGAAATCCATTTTGTCGTCTCCAAGCGTGCTTCGTCGAGAATCTCGTTGTCGGGAGTATTGGAGGCTTTCAGGATTTGGGCTTCGGCGCGGCGGCGCATCAGGTACTTGTAGGTTTCGTTGGTGAAGTCGAAGTTTCGTTGGTAGTTGATAAGTTGCTGCTGTTTGCCTGGCAATTGGCGCGATCTTGTCATCAATGTGCCGATGCGGCGCTCTATTTCGTTGAGGCTCATCTGGGCATTGTTCACAAGGTTGTTGACGTTCTCGAGCAAGGCCTTCTTTGTGGTGACAATCTGCTCGTTGAGTTTTACGATTTGGGGGTGTTGTTCCGTCAGGGAGAGCATTTGTGTAGCCTTGGCTTGCGACAAGTTGACAAGATCACGGGTGAGTTGGTTCAGCAGCGGGTCGTTGATGCCCATTGTACTCGGTGCGGCAAGGTTTTCCGGGTCGTTGATTTGAACCTTGATATAGTCTTGCAATTGCTTGTAAATCTTTACATTGACTGCCATTTCAGCTCTTTCTCTATCCAAGGCTTGAATGTTGGTGTAAACCTGATTGGCTTGAAGGTCGAGGTTCATAAGGTCGTTCTCTTGGCGGAAGTCCTTCAAGTCAGTTTCAGCTTGGCCTAACGATTCTTGGATGTCGTTTAATTCGTTGTTGATGAACTTGATGGTGTTTTCCGAAACAAGGTTTTTCTTCTCCAAACCACGAGAAACATATTCATTCATCAGTAAATTCACAAATTCCACAATCTTCAGCTTGTTGGTGCCTTTCATGCTCACCGAAACCACGGCAGCTTGCTTGGTAACAGGACTTACGCTAAAGTTGCTCATCTGCGCCACGAGCGAGGAATAACTGTTAAGCCAGAAGTATAGTTTGCGGAAATGTGTGGTTTCGGGGTCGAACAATTCGGTTTTGGTGATGCGGATACGGTTGTAGCCATTGTCAATCCATTCGCCTTCCTTATATATCCCGATAGTATCAACTGTGGCGAGCGGGTCGTATTCGGTTTGCTGGCAAAGGATAAAGTCGTACTTGGTGAGGCCTTCGCCAACGGTATGGAGTCTGATGTCGCCGTCGTCGAGGAAAGAGATTTCGTAAGTCAACCCCACGGCTTGTGGCACACTATGCTCGAATTCGACCAGAAAAGGCGAGTTTTTGTACAACTCAGTGTTGGAGATACGGCCTTTTTCCATGTAGCTCACCTCGATGCCCATCTTTTTGACCACACGCTCCCTTAGTGTATAAGATGTCAGTACGACAATTTCGTTATCTAAGTTCTGCACATTGCCATACGACGAGCTGGTCATAATGGCTGTAGGGTCGTAGCCTGAGCGGTCGTCCTTGATGATGACAGTGCCAGAAGTTTGGTAGATTCTTGTCGAATAGCGGTTGACGACGAAACCGACGGCCAAAGCCGCAACAGCGAAAATGACGAACAGGTACCAATGACGCAGGCAAGTGAAAATCATCTGCTTGCTGTCTATGGATTGTTCTTCATCGGTTTCTTTGGATTTATATGCTTGATTCTCGTTTTGCATGGTTGAATCGGATTAACGGATTATTTTCTTAGAAGATTAAACAAGGTTATAGCCAAAGTGACGATGGAGAGTACGGTGGAGTAGGGGAAGGTGGTGAAGCCCCATTGCTTGATTTTGAGCGGCTCCACATAAACGATGTCATTGGGTTTCAAATAGTAATAAGGAGAGGAAAGAATGTCGGCTTGCCCCATGTCAACAATGTGGATTTCGGAACCAGTGTCGGTTTGGCGGATGATTTTCACTTCGTTTTTCTTGGCGAAATTGGTCATGTTGCCTGCCATGGAAACGGCTTCAAACAAGTTGATTTGCGACTGGTAGACTTTGTACATACCAGGTTTGGCCACTTCGCCCAACACTGTCAGGTTGAAGTTGGAAAGCTTCACGATGAGCGTGGTCTGGTTGACGAACTTATTGATTTCCGTTTGCATTTTTTCCTTGGCACCATCTACAGTCAAGTTTTTTAATTCGATTTTCCCCGTCAGAGGCAGTTCGATGCAGCCATTTTCATCCAAAGTGTAAGAATGAAGATAAATACTGGCATCGGAGCTGGTGGAATATGTCCTGCTTGTATTATCGCCTGCCAAGGCAGCCGCACTGCGCTCGTCGATGGTGTTGATGAAGCGGATATAAAGATTGTCGCCAGGCTGCAACTTGTAATCCACGTTGCGCTCGTTGACGTAATTTGCGGATTGGTTTTCTGCCACCATCTGGGCGTCTTTCAGATAAAGCATTTTCTTGTACGGAACACAGGAAGCGAAAAACATGGCCAACAACAAGGCGACCATCCCCAGTTTCAATGAATTTTTCAAGTATTTCATGGCTATTGTAAGTTATTGTTTATCAATGTGATTTTCTTTACTCCGACAAGCGGCGTTTTAGGCATTTTCTGTTCAATCTTGAATTGGTATTTGCCCGTATCGGTGAATTGCAATTGCTTGTTGATGGGCAAGTCGAAAGTGTAGCAATCATCCTTCTTTTCCGAGTTCCAGTGGCCTTCGTTGTCCTTCAGGTTGAACTTGTATCCTTTGGCGCGATAAGGGCTTCCATCCTCATCGAGAACGGCAAATACCATTGAGAAGTAGTCGTAAGGATAATCATCGGTGAAACTGATGCGTAAACTCAAATCGTAGGTCGTGGCCTCTTTAATATCGATTGTATCACGCACATAATCAAAGCGTTCCCACACAGTATTGTAGAAACTCCTTTGCAGCAATTCCGCATTTTCACCTTGTTGCTTGCATCCAAAAAGGCAGAAAAGACAAGCCAAGGACAACAAGACAGATTTCTTCATTTTAATGGTTTGAAAAATCGTGCAAATATACGAAAAAACGGATTGTTGGCGCATTATTCTTCGGATTTTCATGGAAAAGGGAATTTTATCAAAAAAAACTTGCCAAAATGTCTGCAAAACCAAGAAAAACTTATACTTTTGTCAACCGCGAAATCATCATGAGAAAGAAAAACAACATTCTGTCTGACAGGAAATTACTGATAATGGCTATCTTCATTGCCGTGGGGATTGTCTTTATCGTCAAGTTGTTTTCGCTCCAAGTCCTCGACAAGCACTACAAGCAATTGGCCGACAACAACGCCTTGCGATTCATCACCCAATATCCCGCCCGAGGCAAGGTTTTCGACCGCAACGGCCAACTTTTGGTGTTCAACGAGGCGGTCTACGACCTCATGGTGATTCCCAGGCAAACCATCATCAAGGACACGCTTGACCCCTATTATCCTTTCGACACGATAGGTTTCTGCCTTCTGCTCGACATCGACAAGAATTCGTTCATCGAGCGGATGAACAAGGCGAAAAACATATCCTTCCTGAAGCCTTCGCCTTTCATGACCCAAATCTCGAAGGAAAATTACACCCACATTGCTGAGGTGCTTTACCGCTATCCGGGCTTCTATTTCCAGACCCGCACGGTGCGCCATTATCCGCAAGCCATTGCCGCACACACCTTGGGCGACATCGGCGAAATCAGCCAAGCCGAGTTAGAAAAAGACCAAGAGAACTACTACCGTCAGGGCGACTATATCGGGAAGTCGGGTATCGAGAAGTTCTATGAGAAGGAACTGCGCGGTGTAAAAGGCCTGAAAGTGATGATGGTGGACGTACACAATCGTGAAATGGGCAGCTACAATGATGGCGAATTGGACAAAGAACCTATTGCCGGAAAGGACATCTACTTAGGCATGGACGCCGAATTGCAGGCCTACGGCGAGCAGTTGATGGTGGGCAAAATCGGCTCCATTGTGGCTGTAGAACCTTCAACGGGACAAATCTTGGCTTTCGTCACCAGTCCCACCTACGACCCCAATCTCCTCGTAGGTCGCGAGCGCGGTAAGAACTATAAGGAATTACAAAACGACCCGATGAAGCCCTTGATTAACAGAGCCATCAGCGGCACCTATCCGCCTGGTTCAACCTTCAAGACGGTGGTTGGACTTATCGCCATGCAAAGCGGCACTATTACGCCTCACACTGTGTTCCATTGCAGCGGAACGGCTTCGCTTCCCATCAAATGCACTCACTCTCACGGCCCCAGCCCCGACTTCGCCAACGCCATCATGAATTCGTGCAATCCTTATTTCTACGAAGCTTTCAAAGCCACCATCAATAATTCGAAATTCGGCAACATCAAGAAAGGTTACGAGTATTGGAAAGACATGACCTACAAGATGGGGCTTGGACACAAGTTCAACACCGACATTCCCTACGAGCGCTCGGGCAACATTCCTTCGCGGGAGTATTACGACAAAATGTACAAAGACCAATGGAACTCTGTGACAATCCGCTCGTTAGGTATTGGTCAAGGCGAAGTGTTGGTCACGCCGTTGCAGTTGGCGAACATTGCGGCCATGATTGCCAATGAGGGCTATTACTATCCGCCCCATCTCATCAAATGCTTTGGCGACACCACGGCTATCCCCGAAGTGATGACTACCCGCATAGAACCGGGCATTGATAGAAAATACTTTAAAGTGATGAAGGCGGGATTGCGCACGGTGTTCAGCGGCCCTGCGGGCACGGCACGGCGCTTTGAGTTGAGCGACATTCCGCAATGCGGCAAAACAGGAACCGCCCAAAACCCACATGGCAACTATCACTCCAATTTTATCGCCTTTGCCCCCGCCGACAACCCGAAAATCGCCCTTGCGGTCATTATTGAGAACGGTGGTTATGGAGCCACCTGGGCCGCTCCCATCGCCAGCTTGATGATTGAGAAATATGTCCGTGGCTACACGGTGCGCGAAGAGTTGGAAAAACGCATGATGGAAGGCAGAATCTCATACAAGAACGAAAGATGAACGAAAGAAACAGCATCATAGGAAAAATCGATTGGGTCACCGTACTGATTTATTTGGTTTTGGTGATGATAGGGTGGTTTAGCATCTTCTCGGCCCGCTACAATGAAGCTCATCCCAGCATTTTCGACATGTCGCAAGTGTATGGAAAACAGCTGATTTGGATAGGTGCAGCCTTGTTCACGGGTTTCGTCGTCCTCCTCATCGACGCGAAGTTTTTCAATGCTTTTTCGCTTTGGATTTATATCGCGGTTTTGGGTTTGCTTTTCGTGGTTTTGGTCTACAGCAAGGCCACTAAGGGTGCCACTTCGTGGATTGACCTCGGCGGTGGCATCAAGATCCAACCGTCGGAATTTGCGAAAATGGCCACGGCTTTGGCGGTGGCGGGCTACCTCGACCGATTGGATGTAGACCTGCAAAAACGTAAGGATCAGATTGTTACGTTGGCATTCATCCTGATTCCTATGGCCTTAGTGCTCATGCAAAACGACACAGGTTCGGCCATAGTTTTCGTTTCTTTCATTTTTGTTCTTTACCGTGAGGGCTTCCCCGGTACGGGTTTGGCCATGACTGCGGGCGTGGTGGCCATCATCCTGTTTATTTTCACCTTGCTTTGGTCGCAAAAAGTCATGTATATCATCTTGGGCGGTTTGTTTGTCCTCACTTTGACTTTCTACCTGATTAACAAGAAGAAAGACCTTATCACGATGATTGCGGTCTTTGCCTTTTCCTTTGCTTTCGTGTTCTCGGTTGACTTTGCCTTCAACAATGTACTTCAAACGCACCAGCGCAACCGCATCCTCGTCATGTTGGGCAAACTAAACGACACCAATGACGTGGGCTACAATGTTCACCAGTCGAAAATTGCCATCGGTTCTGGCGGCTTTGCGGGAAAGGGTTTCTTGGAAGGCACGCAAACCAAATACGACTTCGTTCCCGAACAACATACCGACTTCATTTTCTGCACGATAGGCGAAGAAGGCGGTTTCCTGGGCACCTCGGCGGTGGTGTTGCTTTATGTGGCTTTGCTGCTGCGCATCGTCATTTTGGCCGAGCGACAACGCTCCACTTTCAGCCGCGTGTATGGCTACGCGATTGCGGGCATTTTCTTCATGCATGTTGCCATCAATATCGGCATGACTATCGGCCTAATGCCTGTCATCGGGATTCCGTTGCCTTTCCTAAGTTACGGAGGATCAAGCATGTTGGCTTTCACAATGATGTTGGCTATTTTTGTGAAGCAAGACGCATATCGGTTGAATATGCTATAGAAAAAACAATTGCGAAAAACGGATTGACCTCAGATTTTCAAATCGTTAATGATGGCAGACCTCTCGTCAAGCAGGCGGTTCATGTCCTCGTCCGAAAGGTCAGGATTGCGCAGCTGCTTGTCGATTTCGGCCAAATGTGCTTCGAGGTTCTCGGTCGTTCCGGGAATGTCGGTGAGTTGCTTCTCCTTTTTGACTGTTGGGGCTTGTGGCGCAGCGTTTTGCGCAGGCATTTCCATGCCCGGGAACATGCCGGGGAAGTTTTTCAGTTGGCCCATCACCATGCCTACCATTTGCTTCGTGAAGGGGTCGAGTTTGTAAATCTCGATTTTCATGTCTTGCTTCAGGTCGTCGAAGTCTTCGAGGAACATTTTCAGTTGCTCCTTTTGCTCCTCGTTGATGCCCGGAATGGCGTCAAGGTCTTGGTTTTCCATCATTTTCTTGAACATGTTCAAGAGGTCGTCGAGTCCGTTATTGAAATTGTTTTCGTCCATTGTGTTCAAATTGGCTTGCAAAGAAACGAATTTTTTGCGGAATGATTGCGACAAAAGCCAAATTTTTCCGAATATTGCAAACTCAATTCTATCCTCTAATCTTACTTTTGACTCTAAACCTCAAACTACTTTAAACTCTAACCCCTAAACTCTAAACTGAAAAAAATGGATTTCAAAACGATAAAGGTGCAATTGGGCGAAAGCATGGCATGGGTCAACCTCGACCGCCCCGAGGTGCGCAACGCGCTGAACCCCGAACTGATACGCGAACTGACCGAGGCCTTCGACTGGCTTAACAGCCGCGACGACATCCGCGTCATCATCCTGAAAGGCAACGGGAAATGCTTCTGCGCCGGTGCCGACTTGGAGTATATGAAGGACATGGCGCGGTACAGTTATCCGCAGAATTTAGCCGATGCCGAGCGGCTTTCCAAACTTTTCCAGACCATTTATTTCTGCAACAAGGCGGTCATTATGGATGTGCATGGCGCCTGCATTGGCGGGGCCAACGGCATCATCGCCGCCGCCGACATTGTGATTGCGGAAAAGGAAACCAAGTTCGCCTTCTCCGAGGTGCGCTTGGGCATCACGCCGGCCACGATTTCGCCTTTTGTGGTGAGCAAAATCGGCAACACCGCCGCCAAGGAACTCATGCTGACAGGCCGCCGTTTTACAGCGGCTGAGGCCAAGGATTTCCGTTTGGTGAATGTGGTAGTCGATGAATCGGAAATGATTGACACTGAGCGACAATACATCGACCATTTCCTACACGCCTCGCCCGATGCCATCGCCGAGTGCAAAAACCTGCTCCGCATGGTTTCCGGCACCGACGACCGCTACAGCCCCGTCTTCATGCAAACCTCCGTGGCCATCGCCAATCAGCGCATTTCCAAGTCAGGCCAAGAAGGCATGGCAGCGTTTTTCGAGAAGCGAAAACCGAGTTGGGATTTGCTCTAAAACAGCTAAACAGGCCAAAATTTTCGAAGTTTAGCAGGTTTGAAGCAAGTTTTGGTTGAAAATATACCTTCAACTCTGCGGAATCTATCAAAAAAAAGCACTTTCCGCAGCGTTGAAGGGGTGTTTTTGAAAAATCTTTCCCTCAATTTTGGCAGTTTCAAGGGAATTTCCTTACCTTTGCCTCAAATATCAAATTCAATCGAACTATGAAAAAATTTGCAGTAATCTTAGCGGGCTGCGGTCGCAAGGACGGCAGCGAAATCAACGAGGCCATCACCCTTTTGCTCTCCATCGAGCAGCATCATTGTGAATACCAATGTTTTGCACCCAATCGCCCTCAAACCGAGGTCATTGACCATCTGACCGATGAGAAAGTGGCCGAGGAGCGCAACATCCTCACCGAGGCCGCTCGTTTGGCGCGTAGTCAGGTGAAGCCCATCGAGGAATACAAGGCCGCCGATTATGACGGTCTGCTGTTCAGCGGCGGTTACGGCGTGGCCAAGAACTTGTGCGATTATGCCTACAAAGGTGCCGAAATGGAGGTGAAGCCCGATGTGGCCCGTGCCATCGTCGAAACGCGCGAAGCCAACAAGCCCATCGGAGGAATGTGTATTGCGCCGGTGATGTTCGCCAAACTGTTGCCTGGCGTTTGTGTCACCTTGGGCAACGAGGGCACGCCCGATGCCGACAACATCCGCGCTATGGGTGCCTTCCACGTGCAAACCGAAAACGGTGATGTGTGTGCCGACAACGAAATGTTAGTCTTCACCACGCCCGCCTACATGCTTGATGCGACCATCAAGGATGTGTACGATGGTGCCTACAATTTGGTGGGATCCATCATCGACACGTTAGACGGGAAACGCGATTGATGCAATCCATAAAAATTACTTTTGTCCGCTTAATCCCTATTTGCCATGAAAAAAAAACTATTTCTTATCGCGCTTCTGTTCCTTTCCGTAAGTGCCTTTGCCCAAGTGAAATTCACGCTGCAATCGCCCGACAAGGACATCACCGTCACCATCGAGGTTGGCGAACAAATCACCTATGCTGTCACGCATGGCAACACTTGTATATTGGCACCTTCGCCTATCGGGATGAAGCTCGCCAACGGCACCCAGATAGGAAGGAAACCCGTCGTGAAAAGTGCCAAGACACACTCCGTCAACCAAACCTTGGACTCGCCGTTTTATAAAAAGTCAGAGATTTCAGAAGTCTATGAGGAATTGGCTTTGATTTTCAAGGGAAATTACAAGGTTGTTTTCCGTGCCTACAATGAAGGCGTGGCCTACCGTTTCGAGACGCAGTTTTTTAGGCCGATTGTTGTAGAAAACGAAATTGCTGAATTTAACTTTGATGCAGATTATCAGGCTATTGTCCCTTATGTTCTCAGGCGTGCAGGCATTGAGGGCGACATCATACAACAACAATTCTACAACTCGTTTGAGAACACCTACACCCACACTGCTTTGAGCCAGATGGACCCCGACAAATTAGCTTTCCTGCCCGTGTTGGTCGAACTCAAGGACGGAAAGAAAGCCGTCATCACTGAGGCTGACTTGGAAGACTTTCCCGGCCTGTATCTCCGCAACGAACAAGGCAAAAACGGCTTCACCGCAGTTCATGCGGGCTATCCGAAAACCATCCAACAAGGCGGCCATAACAACCTGCAATATCGGGTGATGGAACACGAAAAATATGTGGCCAAAACCTCAGGCAGACGCGCTTTCCCTTGGCGTTGCATCGTAATCTCAGAAAGCGATAAGGAATTGGCCAACAACGATTTAGTTTATCTCTTGGCTTCGCCTAACCGTGTGAAAGACATTTCTTGGATTAAGCCTGGCAAGGTGGCTTGGGACTGGTGGAACGCTTGGAATATCTATGGCGTCGACTTCAAGGCGGGCATCAACAACGACACCTATAAATATTATATAGACTTTGCCAGCCAATACGGCATCGAATACGTCATTTTGGACGAGGGTTGGGCCGTCAACAAACAGGCCGACCTCTTCCAAGTGGTTCCCGAAATAAACATTCAGGAACTCGTCAATTATGGTGCCGAGCGCAATGTGGGCATCGTGCTTTGGGCTGGTCATGCCGCCATCGACAAAAACATGGATCGTGTTTGCAAGTTCTATTCCGAGATGGGAGTGAAAGGTTTCAAGGTCGACTTTATGGACCGCGACGACCAATTGGCGGTGGACTTCTATTATCGCATGGCCAAGACCGCTGCCAAATATCACTTGTTCATCGACTTCCACGGAGCCTACAAACCTACGGGACTGAATCGTACCTATCCCAATGTGCTGAACCATGAGGGCGTGTACGGCCTTGAGCAAGCCAAATGGGACAACAACAGCGACTTGGTGACCAACGAAGTCACTATCCCATTCATCCGTATGGTGGCTGGTCCGTTGGACTACACCCAAGGTGCCATGAAAAACGCCAGCAAAAACAACTTTGTCGCCATTTATTCAGAGCCGATGAGCCAAGGTACACGTTGCCGACAATTGGCTGAGTATGTGGTTTTTGAGTCGCCTTTCAACATGCTTTGCGACAGTCCGAGCAACTATAAGAGCGAAGACGAATGTACGCAATTCATCGCCAGTGTGCCTACCACTTGGGACGAAACCATTGTGCTTGACGGCAAGGTGGGCGAATACCTCGTCATTGCCCGTCGTAAGGATTTCCGTTGGTATGTTGGAGCCATCACGAACTGGGAAAAGCGCGACCTTGAACTTGACCTTTCCGTGCTGCCCAACTTCGGTGCCAAATCGGGACACATCTTCCGCGACGGCATCAATGCTGACCGTGTGGCCAAAGACTTTGTTTCGGAAACCGTTCAAGTGATGGGCAACAAAGTGAAAGTGCATCTCGCCGAAGGCGGTGGTGCCGTGATAGTTTTTTAAGGTCAAGTAGAAGGAGGAAAATCTTCCGCCGCCATCGAAACGGGCATTTCTTGGAAATCGTAAGGCACCGGCTTGGGCTGGTGCAAGGCCAAGAAATTGTCGTTGAGCAGCAACTCCACCTGAAGCATAGTCTGCTCAATCACTTTGGGCTGCAACTGACATTCCCACACCACAATGACCTGCCAGCCGTTGTCGCGCAAAACTTGGTAATTCCGCTGGTCGCGCTCTTGGTTTCTTCGGATTTTGTTCACCCAAAATTCGCGGTTTGTCTCCGGAATCTTGCAACACCTTGAACCATCTTCCCTAAACTCTAAACCCTCAACACTAAACTCAACAAAATGCCCGTGCCAGAAACACCCGTTCACGAAAATCGCCGTGCGGTACCTCCTCATCACAATATCCGGCTTGCCCGGCACCGATTTCACGTTGAGGCGATAGCGATAGCCGTGCCGCCACAACCATTGCCGCACCAAAAGTTCGGGCTTGGTGCCTTTGCCGTGGATGCGCGACATCACATAGTGGCGTTGCTGTGGAGTGAGGCGGTCGGTCATAATGTTACCAAATAAACGGCAAAACCTTGTATTTCACGCGCTGTTTATACTCTTTATAGCCTTCCAAACCTTGTTCCAAAACGGCTTCTTCGTTGCGGATGCGTTTGGCAATCAATGGGATATAAAGCAGCATAATGGCAAAGGAAATGGGCGAGGCCAGCACCAAAGGCATCATCAGGAAAAGGAGGGTAGTGGCCATATACATCGGGTGGCGGACAATGCCATAAAGGCCCGTATCGACCACTTTTTGATGTTCTTGCACCTCGATGGTTCGCGAAAGGTAGGCGTTTTCGCGCAAGACCTCGGCATACAAGGCATAACACACCAAGAAAACCACCGCAGCCACCCAAACCACCCAATTGGGCAGCACAAACCACTGAAAACGCCAATTCAAACCAGCAACCACAAAAGCCGCAACGAACAGCAAGCCGCTCAGTGCCACGACGGTCTTTTGTTCCTTCTCCTGTTCCTTGGCATTCAGCCGTTTGCGCAACAACTCTGGATTTTTTGCCATCATCACGAGTCCCGCAATGAACATTGGGACGAACAAAATGCCCATCAGCAGCCAGCCCTGCCAATAGTGGAACGAGCCTGCGGGCAGGAAGATGAGCAGGCCAAGAATGATGACTCCCAAGAGGAATTTGGCTATGGATTGGAGGAGGAGGTTCATGGGGCTTATTTGTTCTTGTTCAATATAATCAGCGCGGCAATCACACCCGGCACCCAGCCGAGGCAGGTGAGCAGGAAAACGATAAGCATCGAGCCGCAGCCGCGGTCGATCACCGCCAAAGGCGGAAAGATAATGGCTAGGATGACTTGGAGGCAGGACATAATCTTTAAAGCTTGGTTTGTATAACAAATAAGTCGAAGAGAATTGTGGACAGGCAAAGCTACATCATTTTTACGAACGAATGTTATTCCAATCTATATTCTATCAGTTTTTCACCATTCAAGTATATTGGGCGGCCTTCAGGGTAGTCCTCTTTTATGGGCTTATTCTTCGCTGCTTCGAAAAATGCCGCTTTGTCATCCTCAATAATTCTTTCAATGTTAAGTTTTCCGATGGTCACTTCCTCATCAAAGAAGTAGCACAAGTACTTGTCGTGGCCGGGATCTTTGTATCCTGTCTTTATCATTTGTTCTTTCGTCAGTTCACCGATATTCTTCACGCGGAACGTTTTATACACTCCCACTTCTGCTTTTCCAGCCAAATACAAGACCACAAATTTGGCGTGTTTGATTTCATCCCTACTTTTTGTCACACCACCCGAAACCGTTTTTCCAACACGCACATTATAGGCGTCATCGCGCTTGCCGCCTTCGCGACTATAAATCCAACGGAGGTGGTCGTCATCGTTTACTATGCCTATCAAGAATGAGGTTTCGGGGTAATTCTCCAAATGGTGTATCGTAAGCAATTGTTTGGGCATCTCCTTTCGCACAACAGGTGCAACACTTGGCAACACCGTCTTGGGA
This sequence comes from uncultured Bacteroidales bacterium, assembly GCA_947166105.1. GTDB lineage: Bacteria > Bacteroidota > Bacteroidia > Bacteroidales > F082 > Limimorpha. The sequence goes on along the minus strand of CAMVCZ010000022.1, from coordinate 3,592 downwards.
TTAACCCCAAGCGGACAAGGCTTCACAATAAACGCTTGCTCAAGTCGGAACATTACCGCATCGTTTTCGTCAGCAATGGCTGCGCGAAGCTCTGCTTGCCGTTGCTTGTCGGCAAGTTCTATTTTTTCGGGGTTACGTAGCGCCAATGAATAATACTGCTGATTGTTGTCAGACTCAAACGGTTGGAACACTTTGCCCAGTAGCGTCTGAAAGTTCTCACGCAAATATTGCACTGAGTCCACATCGGGGTGGGCGGTCATGGCATAGAAACAATATTGCGATTGAAGAACTTTTTTGATGTTTTCGCGGAATATTCTTCGGATTTCTTGAGTGTGTTCACCGGCTCCCTGCACATAGCACGCGAGTACAAAAAGAAAGTTGATGTTATACGTCTGTAGGATTAGTGTATCACGGTCAAAGAGTCGGTTCTTGAAATGGTAGGAAATGTCAAAATCCTTACCATCTTTCATCGGCTGAAGATCTAATAAATTATCGCTAAAGTTGTTTAGCTCATCGGCTTGCAGATGTCCGCGGATAAAGAAATTCGGGGTGATGTTGTAGCCTTCGGTGGTGTTGTCCCGATATTGCAGGTTCTCCGCCTCAAACTCTTGAGGCTTGCTGTTGAAGAAATCAATATTGTACTGGATGACGTTCTTGGCGTATGTGAACTGCTTGTAGATGGAATTCGGACCGATGTCGTTGTCATCCTTGTAATATTTGCTGTCGCCGATGAAATAGATTTGTTTCTTGTCTTCTATCAGTGCATTATCGCGGTAAATATGGTCGATTATCTTGCCGTCTTTTTGTGCTTTCAGTCCTCCTGATATATCACTATCGCCAATGAGCGAGTCGATCATATCTTCAAAAACAAGGTTGAACTCACGGACCAGCATAGCTTGTTCATCGTCATTGTCTTTGCTTTGAACATACTGCGATTGCTCGAAGAACGTGAAAAGCAGGTTCCACAACTGCACCATCTCATCTGTGAAATACTTGCGGCGGTTTTGACGGAGCATACGAACGCCTTTCCCACTGTCTATCATGGATTGGATGGTCTCGGGTTTGAGTAAGTCGTACCCGAATGCCGGACGGACATTGAACTTGAACTCCTGAGCGAGATAGTTCAGCACCGCGTAAAACAGCACAATCAGCTCTTCATCGAAGTTAATGTCTTTCTGTTTGGTGTGCGGTTGGAGGTATATGGGTACACCGTTTTGGATGAGTGCCTGTGTCCTGGATATTGTTTTCTGCCAATGGATTTTGTTTTGTCCAGAGTGTTTGAGGCGGGTAATATAGGCAAACAGGTTCTTGTGCTCTTTGTCAAACTTCAGCAAGGAAAGTACAATATCTATCATTGTCTCGCTTCTCGGACCTTGGTGCGAAACCACGTTCTGTAATATCTCCGATTCTTCTCCTAACTTGTCTTTGCGTTGGAAATAGAGTTTGATAGCGCGGTATATCCATACGGAAAGGCTGAACACATTGGCTTTATGCTCCGGCTTGAGGTTGTCAAAGTCAATAATCTCTTCCGGATCGTATTCACCAAAGGCTTTGCCATCGATGATGAACACTTTCGGCAGAATAAACACCATATCCGGAATCTTGTGCGACAGGAAATAACCCACGTAGGGTATCTTGGCTTTCCCGTCACGCAGTTCCGTGAAATAGTGCGGGTCGAGTATGGCACTCAACCTGTCCTTTGCATAGCCGTATTGCTCTATGAGTATTTTCATTTAGGGTCAACTTCCAAGTATGCCATGAATTGCTGCAATGTCTCCGTCGCTTTATCTCCGAACAGGTCTTTAAATGTGAATTTGCTCAACACTTCCTTACCTTCAACGATTGTTTTCTTGTAGAAGAAATATTTGTTGTTTTCTGTCTCATCATGAAGCACTTCGTACCAAAGGTAGAACATTACTTTGCTCTTGAACCCTTTTTCGTCAATGGATTGTTTAATGAAGAAGTTACCCATTTGCTTGTCTTCGCTCTGGGTAAGGTCAAAAATCTTCTCGTTCACTTTCTTGATGAAGCAAACCCACGAATAGGATGTGTCGCCGATGGTGATGTCAAACTCGCCCGATTTAATGGTTGTGTCATAATTGATGGGCACGTACTCCCATTCCCAACGGCGTTTGAAGGCGCTGTCCATAGGGAACAGACTTTGGTCGGAGGTGTTCATGGTGGCGAGAATATTCAGGTTCGCCGGCAAACAAAGTTTTCCGTCTTGGATACCTTCGGAATCCACCCCTAATTTTTCCCTAAGATATTGTGCCAAATCTTTGTCTGCTTTGATTTTGTATTCAGAAACGCCTTCTTTTCTGTCCAACAGTTGGAACAAGTCGCCAAATATCTGTGCACAGTTACCACGGTTGATTTCCTCAATGACCAGATAGGTCGGTTGGTCGGAATTATTATACGCATAAACGTACGCATCTGTAAAGACCTGCGGCACAAATTCATACACTATCTCTTCATCTTTTCCTGTTAACGTCTTTTCCTCTTTAGATGTCGGTTTCATGGTGGGCTTATAACATCCCACGAAAGAAGCATAATCCGTATCAGGATGGAAAGTCGTACGGAACACATTAGGTAGATCCACTTCGTCTCCGTTCGCCAACAATTCTCTCGTTTGTTTCTTTACTTCGTGGCTTTTGCCTGTGCCAGGAGCACCGTAGAAGATTTGCTGGAGAGGAAAATCATCTGTAAACGCTCCCCCCGACTTTTGTAGGAATAATTCCTTTTTCAACAAAGCAATCAGTTGTTGAGCAGAATCTTTATCTATTTGGAAAGTTTGTGATGCACTATCTGGATTTTGACGTGATGAACTGCCATAAGTCTCTATCTGAAATAACCCTTCATTTGTATTTACAGAATATGTGGCTTTTACTACCTCTTGTTTTCTAGGAGACTTCTCTTTTTTCTCACAATCAGAAACTATTATTCTTGCCATGTTTTTATAGATTTATAATCGACTTTAGAGTATTAGCTCTTGAATTGTCTAAACAATTTGTTTGACTTTTGATATTTTATCTGATACTTCGTTTATATCTTTATCTACTGTAGCCATATATTAATTCTAAACTGTAAAATTCATACTATAGGGAAGCCAACGCATCCCGCGAACAAATTTATGAATGTATATTTCTTTTTACCTGCCATTATTTAGATCGTTGATAACATTTAGTGCTAACGCATATAAATCTGCATTTTGTTTTTCGCAAATGGCAAAGCATTTACCCGTCATTTCATTGAGTGTCTTTGCTTCGTTGTCGGAGAATAATCTTTCTCCATTATCTTTCATGTAATCGGAAAAGTCATCGTCCGGATGAAATCCCATACCTAAAGCCAACCCGTTCGGCTCTATCACATATCGCAAGAATTGCTCAACATCTTGCATCGTTTGTATCTCAAAAGTTTTCATTTTGTCCAATTACACTATTAAATCATATAGACAGTTAAATTCAACTTTTCTTTTATAAATTGAAAGCATCAATATATAATTTTGCAAATTCAGAAGGGACTTCTGTTGTTATTTTATTTAGTAATGATTAAAAAATTAGTTGTAACGATGCTTTAATTTTGATGACAAAAA
>CAMVCZ010000021.1 GCA_947166105.1 uncultured Bacteroidales bacterium | reverse complement strand
CTGCGCATAAACAGGCGTGGCTTCATCTGTCACGAAGATTTCTTCAAGGTCGTAATACTCTTGCCCTTGCATCTTCACCCTTCCCGCTATTAGCAGGAGCGCAAGCAGGGTGAAAAGTCTTGTTGTTTTCATTGTACTATTGTTTTGATTTGTTATTCTTTTATCCATTTTCCCGTTTCAACAAGGGTCGTTGAGCCTGTCGAAACGCCCGTGTAAACCTTCCAAAAATAAACGCCCGAAGGCCAACTCTCAGCATTTATGGAAGTGACATTCTCCGTAATTTCTTTCTTGCAAACCAGTTTCCCTGTCAAGTCATAGATTTCCACATAGGCATTTTGCAAAGCCGTGCGAATGTTCAAGCGGTCGGTGCCTGGCACAGGAAACACCTCTGTGCAAACCGATTCGACCTCCCCCACTCCATTCACCGACCAATACACCCGCACGAAATACTCAAATTCGCTGTACTTCGAGCGTGCCGGTGCAGAATAGCAGTCGATGGCTTGGTAATAGGCCACCACCTTGTAAAGATAAGCCGTTTCATCCTCCATTGAGGTGTTGTCGGTATAGGAAGTGTAATTGGCTCCCAATGTCTTGATTTGCTGCCAGTTCATATCCGCTTCCTTGGTGCGGTAGATGTAGAACCCCGAAAGGCCTTCATTGGGTTGGGGTGTTCCCCATGTGAGTTTCACCTTATTATTGTTGGTCGTCTCATACCACAGTTGGGTGGCTGGCTGGCAGTCGTCGCCAATGGTCGCACAAGCCTCGTTGGTTGGGTCGCTTTCGCCCGAAGCGCAAAAAGCGGTCACAAAGTAGCAATGCCCGCCATGCGTCGCTGATTCATCGGCAAAAGTAGCCTCGTTGTCTCTCACCGTCTGAATCAGTTGCCCGTCACGATACACATTATAATTTGCGTACTCGTCAAAGGAAGTCCAAGCCAACACCACACGATCTTCCTCGGCAAAAGCCCACAAATCGGTGGGCGCACCGCAATCTGTGCCATTGCCGCAACTGTTGTTCATTTGCAGGAAAACGCCTTCGTCGATGTCTTCCAAAGTGCCTGAATAAGTATAAACGACTTGATTGTCAGCATCTCTGATGACAAAACTCACATCGCTGACCGTGCTGTTTCCTTTGACCCAAGCGAAAGCAACATGGCCCAAAGGCACCTCAACGGAAATCGTCTCGCTGCTTGAATGCGCCGTGACTGCTTCCACCACTTGCGAGGCATTGTTGATTACCTGAATGGAAGCGCCCTGCCATCCGTTGAAGAAGGTGGTGCCTGCCGCGATGGTCCACGAGCAGGAAGGCCCGAAGCGCACCCTGCTTTCTGTGGCAATCTGGCCATGCAAACCGTTGTTCACTGCATAAACCTGATAATCGTGCAAGCCATAAAACGGCACCTCATCCGTGATTTCCATGGCCGCGCCCGGGGTGACATTGTCTTCGGTATAAACTACCCTTCCGTCACGTTTGACTACGATTTGGTCGATATGGGTCAAATTACTGTTGTTCAATGACTTTGTTGGATTGTTCCAATGCACGGTGCAGGTATAGGAATCGTCTGAAAGCGGCTGTACGCTCAAGTTGGTCGGTGCCTTGGGCATAGCGTTATAGACGCCAGAAGGAACAGCATCGGCAATCATCTTTTGTACAAGGTTCCATGACTGGTTGTAGGTTTGCAGGTTGTCGATGCTGAACCAGCCATCGAGGGAACCGCCCCAACTCCAATTGATATGGAACAGGCCGTTGTCGTCGTAGCCGTCGCAGATGAATGAATGGCCCTGGCTTCCTCCATCGGTACCTGCATACAAAATCGGAATGCCCATATCCAACGCATCACGCATCATGGCCACCCATTCATCGTAGGGATAATCGTCCCTAAACAGATTGTGCGAAGTGCCATAGCCGAAATAGGAACTCATCGCCGGTGGGATGCTTTGGTGCAAGGCGCCACTGGCCATGCTGCCATAGTTCATGTCGACGCTCACGCCACAATGATACATGAGAAGCGAAACATATTGATTGTCATCATTTAGCGACTCCGGCATTTCGTCCCAGTGGTAAGTGGTCGCGCCGAAATCAGCATATTGGGTGCCGTAAAGGTAACTGTTGTAAGAGTGCGAGCCTGTGCCTTGCTGCGGATGGTTCCAATACTTCATCACCTGCGCCATCGAGGTGGCCACACAACCAGCGTAGGCATTGCCACATGGTCCCGCTTCGTCTTTTGGGCAAAATGCGTTATAAAAACAGTCTTGGTCCCAATGCGTGGCAATCAAAGGCTGGACGACCACCGATTTTAAGGTTTGGGTTTTGCCGCAGCGTTCAAGGTTTTCCCATTCTTGTGCAATCACGAAATCGGCTTTTTTTAGGTTTTCTTCCGCAAAATCAACGGATTGGCCATAGCCATTGAGGAAATAGGACAATCCATCAGGGATGTTTTCCATGTTGAAATTGCCTGTTTCGGCATAGCCGAGGATGGGGCTGGTGAGGTCGCTGGCCGAGATGATGACGAAACCGCCCAAAGTGCCGTTGAAGGCATAAAACGCTGGATGGCCTTTTTCGGAAACGCCGGTATAGACCCATTCCAACTGCGTGTCATTCTTGAAGTTGACCTCGACAAACTTCGCGCCCAAGGCCTTGGCGCGTTCCACGCCGACCGTTCCGCCAAGCAATGGCATCGAAGCCATCAGCAGAACGGCGAGCAAACTGTAAAATCTGTTGTTTTTCATTTTAACTTGTTTTTTGGGTTATTCTTTTATCCATTTTCCTGTCTCAATGAGAGCCGTTGAGCCGCTCGTTGAGTAGATTTTCCAGAAATACATTCCCGAAGGCCAAGCCTCAGTATTGATAGCAATTTGATTTCCAAATATTTTGTTTTCAAAAACTCTGCGTCCGGTGAGGTCGTACACCTCCACCCTATCCGCTGCATCGCGAACCTCAATGTTGAGCACATCCTTGCCCGGATTGGGATAAACGCAACTTTGGACTGCGGTTTCCTCCACCCCATTCGGGATGGGAAACTCGATGGCTCCGAGGTCAATACGCTCGTCAACCACGCGCGGACTGCCCGTAAAATCGGTTTCGGGATAGTATTGGCTCATGTCGGTTGTCCCCGCATTGATGCAAGGCGAAGTCTCAAGCAACGACCAATGAAAAGCCGTGGTCGAAAGGTCATAAGCAGGGCCTAAACCTTCGGTCGGACGGACAAATTGTGGTTCTTCATAAATCGATCCTTCGTTCCCGTCGGGACAACTGACACAATTATTGAAAATAGTCGGGTCAGGATGCGTCGGGTCCATGCGTTCAAAATGTATTTGGGGCAAGTTTTGTGGATAGAAATCGTACAAATCATTGCCATATACAATGTTGTTGTAAATCTTCTGCCCTCCATTGGTCCAAATGCCTGAGCCACGACCGTTAAGAAACCCCTCGCTCTGGTTGTTGACGATCGTGTTGTTATAATAATGGGAATAATTAGGGGCCGTGGTGCCCAGCACGGGCGAATAACCATCGTTGTTGACGATGACATTGTCGTGCAAGCGCCCCACGCCTTCCCAACCGAGGTACAACGTGCTGCCGTGGTTGCCGTGGATGTAGTTGTTATAGACTTGTGGCCCCGAAGCCGTCAGCGACAATTCGCCAATGTGCATATCAAGAGCAGTTCCATAATGCCCCGAGTTGTTGTAGAACTCGCAATCGTGTACGGTGAAATGCCGCAAGCCGCCCAACGTGGCACTCGCGCCCCACCACGCATAATTGCCGTGAAAAACGCAATGCTCTATAAGTACGCTACCCGGATTGAGCACATACATGGCACCGCCGCCGCTCCCTGACGGCGAGCTGGTGTTGTGGTCGTTGCGGTTTTGCGAAAAACGGCAATGGGCGAAATGGCAGAACTTCTTGTTTCTCACCTCGACACCCGCGCCAAATCGCTCATTCTCAGGTGCGCCCGTGACAATCTTTCCAAACTCGACCTCGCAAAACTCCATGACCACAGTGTCCTGCGCATTGCTTTGGTCGGAAAGCAAATGGATGCCGTGCCACCCTGTTTCCGCTGTAGGATTATGGAAATCGGTGGTGTCGCGGGCGGTGAAGGTGACGAGAGCCTTATCCGCGCCCAAGGCATAAAACGAGCCGTTGTGGACGGTAATGCGGTAATAGCCTTCCGCAATCACCCAAGTCCCACGCTCAATGGTGAGGCGCGCCGTGCCTTCCGTATCAGGCTCGATGACGACATCGCCTACAAGTTTAACAGTGTCGGCGTCCCAAAGCACATTGCCTTGGTATTCGCCCGAAACCTCGATGGTCTGAGCCGAAAGCGGAGCCATCAGCAAAGCCATCCAAATTGCAAAAAACAAACTTTTTTTCATGGCATAAAACAGTTTTAATGATACATTTAGTTTCATGCCTCCAAAATTATATAAAAAAATAGGGAGTTTTTCAACCCCAAAGGCCAAGTACAGATTTTTGTTTTCAACTCATTTTGATAATCAACGATTTACGAGAAAAAAGTACAGATTTTTCTCAGTCCAAAAGCGCAGAAATCGGGTCAAAATCGGCCTTGTTTTTGAGGTTGGAGCGGTATTTTGCCACTGTGTTTTCGCTCAGGCCGAGCAGGTCGGCCTCCTCCTTGATGCGGAAGCCGAGGAACGACAAAATGACGAGATGCGTCTCCGTCTTGTTGAGGTCGGGATAGGCCGATTTCATTTTCCCAACGCCTTGGGGATAGGCCGCCTCAAAAGCCTCCATGATGCGTTGCAAGCGGTCTTTCTGCCCCGATTGGTAAATCGCCAAAACTTGCTGGTTGAGCATCTCCTTCTGCTGGGCAGTGAGTTGCTCCAACTCAGTTTGCAGTTGACGTTGCGCTTCGCGGAGTTTCAGCGTTTCCAATTCCTTGTTCTTGCGGTAGCGCAACGCCGCCCATAGCACCGCCATCAGCACGATGACCAACAGGGCTATCCACAAATAGAGGCGGTAACGCTTCAACTGCTGCTCGCTTTCCAATCGCTGGATTTCCAACTGCTTGTCGTATTCTTCCTTCACTTGCGCCACGGCTTTACCGCTGTAATCGTATTTATGCCTCACATCCATATATTTTTCTGCATACAACAAGGCACTATCCATACAGCCCAATGCCTCAAACGATTTGTAAAGATACATGTTGGCATTCATCCTCCACACCTCCAATCCGTATTGATTCGCTGCTTGCTTGGCAAAAAAGATGCAGGAATCGTATTGCCTTAACTCGAAATAGGCATGGGTCAGTCCGTCGATGGTGCTTGCCTTGAACTTGGCCGTTTGCCCGCCCAACAGCTGCAAAGCCTTTTTCTCTTCTGCAATGGCTTCTCTCAACAATTTCTGCATTTCCTCCTCACTTTTAGCCTTTTTCTGCTTCTCGTAACGAAAAAGCAAATGCAAGGCAGCCGAGCTGTGGCAGGCAGCCATTTTCCAAGTGTCGCCAAGCGTTTGGGCAGAACGAAAGCCTTTTTCCAGATACAACGCGCTGCTGTCGTACTCCCTGAAACGAAGGTACAATTCACCTATCATGAGTGCCGTGAGGCAGTGTTGGTCGAGCCATTGCCGATGGCACAAAAAACGTTCAGCCTCTTTCAACACCTCCAGACTTTCTTTGTGGTAACCGAAATCGCCGTAAGCCGAACCAAGACCGCTGTAGATTTTGTATTTCAAGTGGTCGATCACGTCTTGCTCGGTGGTGGGTGTGGGTGAAAAACGCACAAGACGCTCGTCCACATGCTGGCATTGGTCGATGCTTTGTTTGGCTTTCTGGTAATTGTCGATGCAAAGCCAACGGTGCTGTGGCGACGAGCGGTAGGCGTAGCCTTTGGCGTAATACGACTTTGCCTCAAAATACTTGTCACCGCCGCCGACAAAGCAATTTTCGGCCACTTGCAGAAGCGAATCGATTTCGGCGTTATAGAACATCGTATCGAATAAGGCATCAAGCCGCAGCAGGCAATAATGCGCCCGTTCCTTCTCCGAAAGCACCGAAACATTCAGCGTGTCAAGGATTTGCCTTGCACTGTCGAGGTTGGTTTGGTAGAAACACTCCACGCGATAGAGCATGTCCTCCTCGGGCGGTGGAGGCGTTTCGCGCTTGGAGCAAGCAGCCACCAACACGACAAAAAGCAAAAGCAATATAAAAAACATGCGTTTCATGGCTGCAAAGGTAGCATTTTTTTGGCGATGCCAACAAAAAAGGCCAGCCACTTTCGTGACTGACCTATATGCTTCCACTCTATCCTTTACGCAATTATTTTTCCTTCACCCACTTCCCTGTTTCCACCAAGGTCGTTGAGCCAGCGGTCCCTGAGCCTGTCGAAGGGCCGCCATCCGAAGTATACACCTTCCAAACATAAACGCCCTCAGCCCAATCCCCAGCATCAATCGCTGTCACATTCTCCGTGAGGGCTTGGCTGTGGACGAGCCTGCCGTTTATGTCGTACACTTCCACGCGGGCGTTCTGCAAGGCCGTGCGGATGTTGAGCGTGTTGCCACCTGGATTGGGATAGGCCACCGCCACCTTCAAGCCGTTGTCATGCGCCTCGTCGATACCTTCAAAAGCCTCAGCGGGGAATTTGGTTATCGTCGTCCAACGTTGGTCGGTGTTGTCAAGGTTTTTGGATTGATAGACAAGCAGCAAACCACCATCACGTGTAGCCAAAATGCTCGTGGCGGTACTATGGATGCGCTCCCCCTCATGGTCGTAATACAACGTTGATATTGTGTCGAAACCGGGAGTTAAACGCTCTATCATCATCCATGAATCGAGATTGCTCCAAAATCCTATGTTCAACGTGTAGGCAAAGCAAAGACTGTTGTCATCAAACAATTCGATGCCACTTGGCCAATCCAAATCATCTGAAGTGCGAGTGATGTATTGCAACGAAGGAATGTATGGCTCCGTTCCGTCAATATTGTCGTCCAACTCGTAAAGCCTCACATCGTAATCCGTGGCTTTTGCGGGATTGTTTGACGCCAATTCTACGGTAAAATAGATTGTGTTGTGCCGACTTCTCTTCACCTTGATTCCTTGCATCAGGTCATCAAATTGTGAAAGAGGATCGATTTTCTTGTAAGGCCTTATCTTCAGCAGATTGAGGTTGTTGTCAAGATAAACAACATGGTAATAGTTTCCATCATCGACAAAACGGAACGGACAATACAACATATAACCCGTTTCCGTTTTAAACAGCAATTCCCTTCCAAGAAAATGAAGACAACTACCACCGCTACCCATATAGGGAAGCTCAAATCCCTGTTGGTCAAGGATATTCCCTTCAAAATCCATACGAAATGCGAACAAGGAATCGGGGCCATGCGGGTCGGTCGGATACCTGCTGTATGTCTTCATATAGGCACCAACGATTATGTCATCATCAACGACAGGAGGAACCATCACCAATGCACCACATTGTTCGAGCGGAACGTCTTCCCATTGTTGGTCACGGTATTCCGAGGTGTCAATTTTGATATGGTGTTCGAAAGCCTCCACAATGTTCAGTTGGTCGTCAAGTTTGTACAATCCGTAAATACCTTCATCGGGCGGATTGTCATAGTTGAGAAAATAATTGAACGAAGTATAGTCGTGGTCTGGAGTGTAAGAGGCCATCATATACAGTTCCCCTTTTTTGTTTTCAATGATGTGCGGGTGTCCTCCATAGTAGGCAGGTTTGAAGTAAAGGTTTTCCACCAACTCCGTTCCGTCTGCCGCAAACATTTTCAAAGCGGGATGTGGCGCGTAGAAATCGCCCCAGCCACACTTATAATATTGATTTGTCGAAACAACGATGTTGCCCGAGGAAGTTTCGTATGGTTGGACCAAATCAAATTCCTCCTCATCGGAAAAATGCCATTCGTAAGACAGTTCCCACTCCTGCCCAAAAGCCTTGCCCCCGACAAACAATGCGAGAGCGAAAGCAACTGAAAGTTTAAAAATCTTGTCCATAGTTTCTTGTTTTTGAATTTGCGACACAAAATTATAGCAAAAATCCGCCAAAAAACCAATTCCATCGGCCAATCCACTATTTTTTCGGAAATCAATATTGATTGTCAACGGATTACGAAATCTTTTTCCACTAAAAAGTTGTTGGAAATCCATGATAAATTCGCAAAATTCGTTTCATTTGCCAACAAAAACAACGGCGAATTATACGAATTAAACGAATTTTGTCACCCGACAAACCGCCTCCAAAGCACCTCAAACGAATCGGCTTGCGTCTTTCGCTTGATGGCGGTGCGGTATTTCGAGACGGTGTTTTCGCGCAAGTCGAGGATGTCGGCGATTTCCTTCGTGCGGAAGGGGAACATGGAAAGCACACAAATGTCGAGTTCGGTCTCGTTCAGGTCGGGATAGGCAGCCTTCAGTTTCGTCAAGGCTTCAGGATAGGTCGTGTTGAACACTTCGAGGATACGGCTGAAAGTGTTGTTGCGTTTGTCGCCATAGATGGCCTGCACCTTCATCCTCAAGGTTTCTTGCGCCTGCATTTCCAAAGCACCGTGCGCCTCATGCAAGTCGCGCTCGATGGCTTCATGTTTTCGGGTCATCCTTTTACGATAGACGTGATGGTAGCCTGCAAAAGTGGCCGCCATAGCGAGAAACACCAGCACCCAAAGCAGCGTTTCCCCACCTTTTTGCGGCTTCCTTTCCTTCAAATAGGCGTTCAGCACCGAAAGCACTTCGGCGTTGTGGTTCAATTCGGTCACCCGTTTTTCCTCCTGTGCCTTCACAAAAGCGTAATAAGGCATTGCCCTCAGCGTGTCGCCCAACTCCTCATAACAATCGGCCAAACCGTAGGCAGCCTGCGTCTTAATGTTCTCATCCTTCGACTGATAGGCGACTTCCAAATCGGCCAAAGCTGCCGCATAGTCACGCGCCCGATAGTGGACAAAAGCCTTTTCTATCGCGTTTTTGTGAAACAGCTGGCAGTCATTGTCGACCAAGGCAAAACTCTTCTCAAAATAATAGATGGCGGAATCGTATTGATGGCTATGCCGCAAACTATTGGCAAGTGAGTTTTCCAACAATGCCGTTTCGTAAGGATAACGGTCGGCATTGGCGATGCGAAGGCCTTCGTCACAATAAAAATAGGCTGTGTCGCCCTCTCCGGGTTTCCCGAAACGCTCGTAAAGCAAACCGAGGTTGGCCATCGAGCGGAGCATCCAAGCCGTGTCGCCAACAGATGAGGCGCAATCCAAGCCCAAGCGGGCAAACTTCGTGCTGCATTGCTCGTCGGAGAAATTGAAAGCCAAGCGCGAAAGGATGATACAAATCTTGCTGTAAAGCCTTCCAACGGGTGCCTGACGGGCATCGAAATGGGTGTCCAAGATGTTCAGGGCTTCCACGAAATGCGTCGTTGCCTTTTCCGAAAGCTTGTTGTTGTCAAAAAGCAGGCAACCCGTCAGGTAATGGCAACGGGCTTGCATCCAATAATCACGAGGCGTGTCGCTTTTTGTATAAAAACCTAAAGCTGGACTTACGACGGAATCCGTGAAGTCATGGTACTTGGAGCCGTCAAATGCTGCTTCTACAAAGTCGATTAGCAATGCGTATTCCGCATCATTAACGTCAGCGGGCGACAAAAAGTCGGTTTGCTGCCGAGTGCAGGCCGCCAAAAAGCCCAACAAAACCAAACCGATGCAAAACAGACGTTTCATTTATGCAAATATCTCAAAACTTCACATAATGCTCCAGCAGGGGATTCACCTCCCCGTCATCCTTGATGAGTGCCTCCAACTGCGCCCAGTTTTTGATCATTCCACGCTTTTCTCGTTGGTTGAAGATGCGTTTCACCTGCTCGTAGTTGAGGTAGGGATGATGCACCAATGTCTTGAAATCGGCGCGATTGATGTCGATTTTGCGCGTTTCGGCCTCACCTATATTAATATACGGCTGTATCGTGGCGAAACGCGCCGAGTCCATGCCCTTCACGTCGCGGAGTTGTTCCTTGTCGATGAAGCCGCCCAACTTATCGCGGAACTCGATGATACGCAAAGCCATGTATGGCCCGATTTGCGGCAGTTCCACCAAAGTGGTCGAATCAACAGTGTTCAGGTCGACAATGGGAATGGGCTTCTTTTCGGGCTTGGGCTTTTCCTCAAATTGCTGATTCTCTTGCTTTTTCTCCGAAGCCTTGTTGTTCATCCCTCGCGAAATCTCAGGCAACACGATAAACGGCTCCAACTGCGCGAAGTCCTCTTCGCTGATGGTGTAGAGTTTGGCAAGGTCGTTTTTCGAGTAAAACTTGCCACCTTTGGCCTGATAGTTCATAATATTGCGTATCTGCCTGTCTGTCAAGCCAATTTGCTTCCATTCGTCTTCGGTCAAGGTGTTGGGATTGAAGGGAAAAGGATGCAATTCGGCCACTTCGGGAGTCGATTCTGCCTTTTTGCTTTGCTGCTCCTCAATGGCTTGCTGCCGCAAGGCCAACAAGGAATCCAGATTGTGTAACGAAGCCTCGCTCAGCGACTTGCGCCCAGGTCGAAAAATGCAGGCCAAAACCAAAAGGAAGATGACCGCCATTATCGAAACGATAGCGACGCGCTCTCCCTTACTGAACGACAACAATTTGCGCAACGAATCCATATCCGTCACTTAATCAGTCCGCTGACAAAGATGAAGGTGATGGCCACAGGAGCCAAGTATCTGATAATGAAGAAAAAGAATGTCTTAAGTGACGACTTCAACGTGCCCTCATTCGACACCTCATCAAAAAACTTCTGCTTGCCCAATTTCCAGCCAACAAAAATGACAATCAGCAATCCGCCGAAAGGCAGCAGAATGTTGGAGGAAACGAAGTCCATCAGGTCGAAAACAGTCTTGCCTCCAATGGCAAAAGGAGTGTGGTCCATAAGGCTCAATGAGGCGAAAGCGCCAAGGAAAAGCGTGGCGACACAAGCCAAAACTGTGGCTTTCTTTCTGTTGAGGTGCAACTCCTCTGAAAGGAAGGCCTCGATGACTTCAAGTAGTGAAATCGTGGAAGTCAGTGCGGCAATGGCTAACAACACAAAGAAGATGATGCAGAATACATATCCTCCCGTCATTTGGTTGAAAATCATCGGTATCGTATTGAACACCAATCCCATGCCTGCCGTCGGACGGATGCCAAACGAGAAAGCTGCAGGGAAAATGACGATTCCCGCCAGCACTGCAACCAAAGTGTCGGCAAATATCACGGAAAAGGCCGTAGAAGTCAGGTTGTCGGTTTTCTTCACGTATGAACCGTATGTGATAAGCACACCCATGCCGAGGCTCAACGAGAAGAAACTTTGTCCCAAGGCATCAATGAGCACTTCACCCGTAATCTTCGAGAAATCAATCTTAAAGAGGAAAGCCAAACCATCGTGGGCACCCGACAAAGTGGCGGAACGTATGCCAAGAATGATAAGGATGACCAAGAGCAGCGGCATCAGGATTTTTGAGTATTTTTCAATGCCGTTTTGCACGCCTCGGAAGACCACATACCCCGTCAGGAAGATGAACATGGCCTGCAATATCACATTGAGCCAACCCAAGTTGTGGAAATCGGCAAAGTCTTGCTGCATAGCGGCCAAATCCTTACCATGGAACGAGTTGGTCACGGCCTTGAAGATGTATTCCAAGGTCCATCCCGCCACGGTGGTATAGAACGCGAAAATGATGAGGCCACACAAAACGCCCATGTAACCGACTAAAGGCCAACCCGATTTAGGTGCCAACTTCTTGAAGGCTCCGACTATGTTGCTTTGGGAACGACGACCGATGACCAGCTCCGAAAGCATCACAGGGATGCCGAGGAGAATGACCATGACGAGATACACCAAGAGGAACGCTGCCCCTCCATTGTCGCCCAACTCGCAAGGAAAACGATAGATGTTGCCTAAACCGATGGCCGAACCCGCAGCAGCGGCAATGATGCCCAATTTCGAGCCAAAGCCATCGCGCTTTTTCTTTTCTTCTGCCATAGTATATGATTTTTAAGATGATCTCTTTTCGCCGTATGACAAATCACCCACATCACCAATGCCCGGCACAACATAGGCGCGAGCCGTAAGTTCCTCATCGACACTGCCCACCCAGATAGTGACGGGAAGTCGCGACATGGTGCGCTCCACATAATCCAAGCCATCTTGCGAAGCCACGGCAACGGCAATATGAATCTCCTTGGGCATCATGTCCTCCATCAGGCCGTTCAAGGTCTTCACGATGGATTCGCCCGTGGCCAAAAGCGGGTCGCAAAGGATGAGGATACGGCCCTCCAAATCGGGCGAGGAATAATACTCAACGCGGATTTCGGAATCTTCCTCGTTCTTGTCGTATTTGCGATAAGCTGCGATAAAAGCGCTGTCGGCATGGTCGAGCATGTTCAACATTCCGTTGTGGAAAGGCAGTCCCGCTCGCAAGATGGTGGCGATGACGGGTTGCTCTCTCAAGGTTCGTATCGTCTTGATTCCCAATGGTGTATATACATCTTCGGCCTCATACTCAAAAGTCTTGCTGATTTCGTAGGCCATGATTTCGCCGATGCGCTCAAGGTTGCGGCGGAAGCGCATACGGTCTTGTTGGATGGTGGAGTCGCGCAGTTCGGCCATGAACTGGTTGAAAACGCTGTCGGCCAAGCCTAAATTGTGGATTTTAATCATAATGTCATGTTTTGATTTGGCACAAAAATAGGCAAAAGAAATTAATCTCACGCAAAATTGCACATGTTTTTTTGAAAACAGGCTATTTCCGCTTCTTCCAAACTTTCAGCAAAGCCTTTCCCATGGGCGAAAAACGGTTGTAGGTATAGGATGGATATTTCACCTCCTGGCCGCCAAAACCGAGGTAGAAACGCGCAAGGTTGTCGTCGTCTGAACCCTCAAAATCGAAAACCACTGGTTGATTGGCATGGTTTTGAATCACTTGGTCCAAAAGATAGGTCATGGCTTGCCTGTCCTTACCCGCCTGATTTTGACCTGAAAACAGGAAAGTGATGCGCTTGGCGGTTTTCATGAAAATGGCGGCACAAACCAACTCTTCAACGCCTTCCTCGGTCACGCCCAAAATAAAGGCATGATTACAATTGATGGCCTTTTCGGTCAAGGCTGTCAATCGTGCGTATTCGGCATCGCCCCATTTGTCGAGCAAAGCCCCGCGATTGGCAGTGAACAAAGCCACCACTTGATTGGGTGCCACCATGTTAGTCAACTGCAAATTGTTGTTTTTCGCCTTGGCGAGGTTGCGCTTTGTGTTCTGATGATAGTTGGCATGGATGGACTCATAATCCCGATTCAAGTCAAGCAACGCATTTCTATGATATTCAATGCCTTGAACTTCCTTATCGAAAGTGTTGCTTTCGTTCAGGCGAATCTCAGCAAATCGATACTTTGAGGGAATCGCTTTCAGGAAAGATTCTGTTTTTTCTTGCGTCAAAGGCTGTTTTGAAAACACACCCAATTGCTGCACAAAATAGGGCTGGAAAAGATAATTAATGCCGAACTTTTTCCCGCCAGTAATCGGCATAACAGCCTGATAATCACCTTCAACAAGGGCTTCCCAATGTGGATGCACTATGTCGAGATACCAAGAAAAGGCGTAAATGTTGCCACATTCAGCAATGGTCGCGTCCCATTTCTTCTTGTCGATTTGGTTATGTGTAAGGTATTGTATCACAGCGTTATGTATTCAATCAGTTGACGGTACATCTCTGGCCAACCGACCCAACGCTGTTCGCCGCCAAGGGTTTCATTATGAGTGAGATAGATAAAAGTGCCTCCCACGGCCTTCACCTCGTCGACGAGTTGTTTGGCCAATCGGAGCGAGGCCTCCACATCGAGGTTGAGATAATCGCGCATGGTGCCGTCCATGATGGCGAAAGGATGCACGCGCAAGTTGGTAACCATGTCGTTTTCAAGGTCATAAAAGCGGAAGGTGTCGGCAATGCCCGCACGGAATCCGACTTGCGATGCAAAACCCATTGTATAGTCGTCGCTGATGTCCAACTCAATGAGTTTCTGGTAACTGCGGGGCAGATTCATCCTCAGAAAATGCTGTCGGCTCTTGGTGAGCGGGCGGTGCAACACTTCTGAAAGGTTGTCGATTTCGCGCTGCATTTTTTCAATGTCGAGATAAGAAGAAAACGATGGATGGATGCCCACATCGGCATAGTCGCCCAACCGCTTGATCAAAGCTTGGAAACTCGGCTTGCGGATGGAAATGTTTTTGTCGTTGGTGTCATATTCGCCGCAGAGGATGAAGTATATCGGCTTGATTTTGAACGCTTTCT
The DNA here is from genome assembly GCA_947166105.1 of uncultured Bacteroidales bacterium. Lineage (GTDB taxonomy): Bacteria > Bacteroidota > Bacteroidia > Bacteroidales > F082 > Limimorpha. The sequence continues at coordinate 40,435 of CAMVCZ010000021.1, read as the reverse complement.
GCAACTCAAACTGGAAATCGAAGGAGTCGAAAGGGTCTTTCTGCTTGCCTCTCAAAACCTGATGGCGTTCCTTGATTCGTTCCATGTCGCCAGCCGCCAAATCCTTGAGGAAACCGCCCACCGTGCGATAGATGCCCTTGTGTTTGTAAGCCCAAGCCGCGTCGATGTCATAAGTCGGGATGAAAGTGAATTTCGGCTGCTTTACTGACAAGTCGGGATAGATGGATTTTAACTTGATTCCCAATGATTTAACCCAAATATTGACCAAAGGTTTCTGAAGCATCTCATTCTTAAACATCCATGTCGACTCGGCACGGAAACGCCCGTATTGGTCGCGCTCCTGCGAAAGATATTCCTCATAGCGCGAAACCAAGAAAAACGAGGCCGCAAACACATCGAAAGGCAGCAGATTGCCGTTGTCGAGAACTGCGTAAGGCGCAATCGTACCCTCAAACTCAACCGTACCAAACGACTGCTCGTGGACATGACGCTCGAAAAGCAAATCGAAAGCCTTGATAAAAGGCTCATCACCAATACGTTCCATGCCGTAATGCAGTTTCGGCCCGTCGAAAGCCTTGAACTTGTCGATGTCGGCGGTCAGGACGAAATCAAGGCCAAGCAACTGCCTGAGTGTCAGGTCGAAGACATACATCATGCGCCCCGTGATTTTCGGTACAAGAACCAGCATTTTCATAGGCACAAAAATAAAAGGAATTTCAATGCCTACGACAAAATCGACGAAATTTGTTCAAGCAAAGCCGAAAAGTCGTATTTTTGTCGATTTGATAAAGTACCCGAAAAAATGGAGAATTTCGTCGTATCCGCAAGAAAATACAGGCCAATGACCTTCGACACCGTTGTGGGTCAAGGCTCCATCACCAATACCTTGAAAAACGCCATCCGCAACAACACTTTGGCGCAAGCCTTCCTGTTTTGCGGTCCACGAGGCGTGGGCAAGACCACCTGCGCCCGAATCATGGCCAAGACCATCAACTGCCTGAATCCCACCGAGAACATGGAGGCCTGCAACGAGTGCGAGTCGTGCCGCGCCTTCAACAACAACGCCTCGTTCAACATCTATGAACTTGACGCTGCGTCAAATAACTCCGTCGAGGACATCCGCAGTTTGGTCGACCAAGTGAGGATTCCGCCACAAATCGGTCAATACAAAGTCTATATCATCGACGAGGTTCACATGCTTTCGGCAGCGGCTTTCAATGCCTTCCTGAAGACCTTGGAAGAGCCGCCCACGTATGCCAAATTCATCTTGGCCACGACGGAGAAGCACAAAATCATCCCTACCATCCTATCACGCTGCCAAATATTTGATTTCAAACGGATTACAGTGGATGATATTGCCAAGCATTTGGCTTTTGTCGCCCAAAGCGAAGGCGTGAACGCAGAGCCTGAAGCCCTGAACATCATCGCGCAAAAAGCCGACGGTGCCTTGCGTGACGCGCTTTCCATTTTTGACCAAATGGTGAGTTTCAGCGGAAAAAACATCACCTACAAGGATGTCATTGACAACTTGAACGTTTTGGACTACGACTATTACTTCCAAATCGTTGACCACATCCTGCAAGGCAACACGAGCGACATCCTCTTGATTTTGAACGACATCATCAGCAAAGGATTTGAGCCACAGCATTTTGTGAGCGGCATGGGCAACCATTTGAGGAGTCTTTTGGTATGCAAAGACGCGGTGACGGTGCAACTTTTAGAGGTCAGCGAACAATTGAGGCAAAAATATCTGGCCCAAGCACAGGCCTGTCCCCTGCCCTTCCTAATCAAAGCCTTGGAAATCAACAACCAATGCGACATTGACTATCGCTCCGCCAACAACAAACGGCTGCATTTGGAGATTGCATTATTAAAAATGTGTGCCTTGTGCAGTCAGGCTTTGACCATGCCGACGGCGCAGGCGCAACCCGTGCAAATGCCACAAAATAGGCCAGCACAACAACCTACACCTTTGACAGCGGGTCATGACCCGCTGCCGCTGCCACAGCAAGCAACACAACAACCTACACCAACTATGACAACGGGGCATGCCCCGTTGCCGCCCACCCACAATCCCAACCCTATCCAAACAACAACCCCACAGCCATCAAACAATTCAACAATTCAACAATCAACCGCTCCCGTTTCGACAGGCTCAACGTCCGCTGCTCCTGCCCAGCCCATAGTAAGGCCACGAGGCACTACCAGCGGCATTAGCGTCAACAAAGCCATGCAGCAAGCCGAACAAAAGGCCGAGGAAAAGGAGGAAACTTGGGACAAAGCCTTTACCCAAGAAAATCTATCTGCGGCGTGGAATGAATTCATCGACAAAAACAGAAAGGAGTACCCTGCTTTTACGGCAGCAATGGGTAAGTATATTCCCAAAGCAAACGGAAACGAAATCCAATTCAATGTAGACAACCTTCTTTTTGAACAAGATGCCAAGGCTATGGATTCCTTGAAAACTCACTTGAAAAATGTTTTGCATAATAATCAGTTTAAATTGCAACTAATCAAGATGGAACGCCCCGCCGAAATCGAGGCCTACACCGACAAGGACAAGTTCGAGAAAATGGTGGAGGAACGGCCTTATTTGCGGACTTTGCAAACGGAGTTAAAGTTGGAGGGAGATTTGTAAATGCGGAATGTGGAATGCAGAATGCGGAATGTTAAATCTTGAAATTAGAAATCTTGAAATATGAAATCCTGAAATTAGAAATCCTTGAATTTTAAATCTTTAAATAATCAAATAATGAAAAAAAGAAACGTTATCGCCATGATGATCTTGACAACAGTGGCAACGGGCTGCGGAGAAAAGGCAGTCGAAACACAAGAACCCAAGAAAGAAGTCGTTCCAGCCATCGAACTGGGCAACATGGACACCAGCATCAATCCTGCGGACGACTTTTTCCGCTATTGCAACAACAATTGGATGAAGAACAACCCGATTCCGGAAGAGTATTCCACCTTCGGGGCCTTCACCGAAATCGACCAACGCAATGAAATCCTCATTCAAGAGATTATTGACGAAGTGTCGCAAGACGCCAATGCCGCCCAAGGCAGCGTGGCACAGAAAATCCGCGACTTCTACAACGCTGGTATGGACACCGTGGCCATCAACGAGCGCGGTTACAGCGAGTTGAAGCCTTATTTCGAGATGATTGACAACCTGAATGACAAGGCACAATTGGCCGTGCTGATGGGCAAGCTCCACAGCGACGGCATTGGAGGTTTCTTTGGAGCTGGCGGCAGTTCCGACCCCAAGAATGCCGAAATGGTCATCATGCACCTCTACCAAGGCGGGCTGAGCCTCACCGACCGCGACGACTACTTAAAGGAAGAGACGCAAGAAATGCGCGACAAGTATGTGGAGCACGTCGCCAAGATGTTTGAACTCACCGGCACTGCCCCTGAAGCCGCTGCCGACAAAGCCAAGCGCATCCTCGCCCTCGAAACCGAGATGGCCAAAAACTCGATGAGCCGCGTTGAACGCCGCGACCCCGACAAGACCTACAACATGAGGACTTTGGTCGAATTGCAGAAATCCACGCCCAACTTCGATTGGAACACCTATTTCAAGAATGCCGGCGCCCCGACGATCGAAAGCCTCAATGTGGGTATGCCCGACTACATTGCCGCTTTGGGCAAAATCATCAGCAAAACCGACCTCGAAACCCTCAAGGACTACTTGCGCTGGAAGGTCATCCACGGCAGTGCTTCCATGCTCAGCAGCGACTTAGACAACGAGAACTTCAACTTCTACGGCAACTACCTCTATGGCCAGGAAGTGCAGCAACCTCGTTGGCGCCGCGTGCTTGACGCCACTTCGGGCTGCTTGGGTGAGGCCGTCGGCCAACTCTATGTGGAGAAGCACTTCCCCGCCGAGGCCAAAGCCAGAATGTTGGAACTCGTCGGCAACCTGCGCGTGGCGTTGGGCGAGCGCATCAAGAACCTTGAATGGATGAGCGAAGACACCAAAGCCAAAGCCCTCGTCAAACTCGACGCCTTCAACGTGAAAATCGGCTATCCCGACAAGTGGAAGGATTACAGCAAGTATGAAGTCACGCCGGAGTCGTATTTCGAGAATGTACACCGCGCCATCCGCTTTGAAAATGAGAGAGACATGGCCAAAATCGGCAAGCCTGTCGACAAGGACGAATGGTTCATGACACCTCAAACCGTCAACGCCTACTACAGCCCCGAGATGAACGAAATCGTGTTTCCCGCCGCCATCCTGCAACCGCCTTTCTTCAACATGGATGCTGACGATGCCATCAACTACGGCGGCATTGGCGTGGTGATTGGCCACGAAATGACCCACGGCTTCGACGACCAAGGCTGCAAGTACGACGAAAAAGGCAACCTCAACAACTGGTGGACCGAGGAAGACTCCAAGAAATTCAACGAGCGCACCGCCCAATTGGCCAAGTTGTTCGACGAATTCCAAGTGCGTGGCTACCAAATCAACGGCCAACTGACCCTTGGCGAGAACATCGCCGACCTCGGTGGCCTGAATGTGGCCTGGGATGCCTACCAAATGACCGACGAGGCCAAGGCCAACCAGAGCATTGACGGCTTCACGCCCGCCCAGCGTTTCTTCATCAGCTACGGCACCATCTGGCGCAACAACTCCCGCGACAAGTACCTTGAGCGCCAAGTCGTCACCGACGTACACTCACCAGCGGAAGCCCGCGTCAACCGCACCCTCGGCTCGATGCCGCACTTCTACGAGGCTTTCGAGATTCCAGCCGAAAGCAAGATGTATATCGCTCCTGAGGAACGCGCTGCCATTTGGTAATCATGGGACTAAAAAAACAAATAGGTAGACTGGGGCTTCGACTTGGCGGCTGGAAAGTCGTCAACGAAGCCCCTAAAGACCTTGGCAACGCGGTTTGCATCGTTGCGCCGCACACGGCCATCGAGGATTTCTTCGTCGGGTTGGCCTTCTATTGGTCTTACGGCATCAAGTTCAAGGTGATGATAAAGAAGGAGTTCTTTGTTCCCGTCGTCGGCTGGCTCTTGAAGAAAGTCGGCGGAATCCCTGTCAACCGAGGGCACCAAAACCACCTCGTGGAACAGATGGTCGACATGTTCAGCCAAAACAAGGACACACACCTCATCATTTGTCCTGAAGGCACTCGAAAGGCTGTAAAGCATTGGAAAAAAGGATTCTATGTCATTGCTGAAGGTGCCCATGTACCCGTCGTCCTCGGCTTCATCGACTATAAAAAGAGGTATTGCGGCATTGAGCGGATTTTCTATCCCACAGGCGATTACAACAAGGATTTGGCCGAAATTTGGGATTATTACAAAGACATCAAAGCGAAACACCCAGAAGGGTTTAACCTTGATGAACAGTACCGAAACCAACAAGCATGAACTTTTAAATACTATCGAATATCCCACATAATTCAAAAACACCTTTCTATGAAAAATCTATCAATCGTTTTGTTACTGGTTTTCACTACTCTATCACAAACATTTGCGCAAACTGCCAAGTCGATCGATGAGGCATTAGCACGAAAGACCGCACATTCTTTCGTCGCTTCGCGTAAAGGCTTTGATGGTCAAGATTTGGATTTGGTTTCCTCCGAAAGGAACTTCATCTACAACATTGGCTCACAAGGCTTTGTCATCATTTCAAGCAATGCCGTTCTGCCGCCCATTTTGGGCTGGTCCGACCAAGGTAATTTCCCCGATTTGACCGATGCACCAGAAAACTTCACGTCATGGCTTCAGCATTATTCCGAAATGATTGATTTCGCTGTTGCCAACAACATTGCACCCGAGGCAGACATTCAACGCCAATGGGCAGAAGCCGCACAAGGCGTTTTCGGCTCACGCGAGGTGCAAACCGTTGACCCATTGGTCAGTACGCGCTGGAATCAGGATTGTTATTACAATGAGTATTGTCCGGCCACTTCGGGAGGCGGCTGGTGGGGCGGCCCCTGCGGACATGTTTATGCAGGCTGTGTGGCTTGCGCTATGGCTCAGGTGATGAAATATTGGGATTATCCCTCAACGGGCTTTGGCTCGCATAGTTATGTCCACAACCAATATGGTGAGCAAAGTGCCAATTTTGCCGCCACCACCTACCATTGGGAACAAATGCCCAACGATGTTTGGAGTCATAACGATGCCGTCGCCACACTGATGTACCATTGCGGCGTGAGTGTCAACATGAACTATTCCGCTTCGGGCAGCGGTGCGCAATCAATGGATGTGGAAACCGCCATGCGCTCCTATTTCGGCTATTGCGGCGCAAAATACCGCCAAAAAAGCACATACACCAATGAGGCATGGACGACCATGCTGAAGGCAGAACTCGACCAGTCACACCCAATGTATTATTCAGGTGCCAACGGCGACAGCGGTCACGCTTTCGTTTGCGACGGCTACGACAACAATGACCTGATGCACTTCAACTTCGGCTGGAGCGGTAGCGGCGACGGCTTTTATTCCACATACGACGTGAACGGCTTCAACGAAGGTCAGGCCGTGGTGATGAACCTCTACCCTGCCAGCATCCAAGCCGATGAAAACGGCATCATTTATGTCAGCGAAAACGGCACGGGCGACGGCTCATCATGGGCCAACGCCACCAACAAATTGGAGTTTGCCTCCAACCTTTCAAGCGGTGGTGGCACCAAGGTTTGGGTGAAGGCCGGCACTTATTACGGCGACACCACCGACCCCGAGGGTGCCTTCCGCATCTCGCCAAGCAACCGCGTTTATGGCGGTTTCGAGGGCAACGAAGCCCCCGATTTCGACCTCTCGCAGCGCGATTTTGAGAAAAACACCACCATCCTTGACGGTCAAAATGCAAGGCGTGTGCTGATGCAAGACCAAGCCTTCACTTCGGCTTCGATGGCCATTTGGGACGGCTTCACCCTCCAAAACGGAAATATTGGAAGCGGTGCAGGGGCTTACCTGAATAATCATGTCACTTTGTCGAACTGCAACATCGTGAACAATGAAGCCAGGATGTACGGCGGCGGCGTTTACATCAACTCGACGGGTGGCACGGCACATGTCGCGCTGAACAACTGCCGCATCATGGACAACACCGCCTCGATGGGTGGTGGCATTTGCGACCGTATCGGTGCCGACTACACCAACTGCCGCATCAGCAACAACCGCGCCTCGACCAAGGGCGGCGGCATATACCTTTATAATAATACCGAACCGACGCTCAAAAACTGCATCATCAGCAACAACACGGCCAACAACGCCGGCGGCATGTACGCCCGAGGCCAGTTCACGGCTTACAACTGCGACTTCGTGATGAACTTGGCCACGGAAAGCATCGGCGGCATCTATCACGAAAACAGCCACAACAAATACTACAATTGCATCGTTTGGGGCAATGTGGCCAACGGCCTGCCCAACCAGTTTGCAGGGTTGAGCGACTTCGACCATTGCGCCGTCGTCGGCATCGTCAATGGGTCGGAGAATTACAATGTTCCCGTTGAGCACGATGGCGAAGAGCCAGGTGTTTTCGTCCGCTTCGCCCATCCCGCCGAAGGTGCTGGTGCCGACTATCACAACGAGAATTGGAGCCTGCATCCGCGCAGCATTTGCCTTAATTCAGGCAAGCCAAACACGACCGGGCTTGGTGCCATCGACATCGCGGGCAACCCGCGCATCCAAAAAGGCCGAGTGGAAATTGGAGCCTACGAGAGTTGCGCCTCGCTCACCAACATTGAAGAAGCATCTTACGGAAACTATTATTTCCATGGGAGATACCTGAACGAACCGGGCTACTACACCGCTGTCCTCAACGGCTCCGACTGCGACAGCGTCATCGGATTGACACTCAACATCTTGACCGGAACAACCGAGCAAAAGGAAGCAGAAATCAATGTTTGGCCCAATCCAACTTCAAGCACGTTGCACATTGAGGCCGAAGGGATTGAAAATGTGGAAATCCGCAACCTGTTAGGGCAAATTGTTTTGACTGCCGAAAAGGTTGAAACAATCGATATGGGCAATCTCGAAAAAGGTGTTTATTTCTTGATTGTCAGCGATAGAAACGGAAGTAAAAGTGTCATCAAAATACTAAAGGAATAAAATGTCAAAAGCCTATTTCTCTGCTGGATGCTTTTGGGGCGTGGAGTATTACTTCAAGCGGCTCAAAGGCGTGACGAAAACCACCGTCGGATTCATGGGCGGCGAAATCGAGAACCCGAGTTACAAACAAGTGAAAACTGGCACCACAGGGCATTTGGAAACCATCGAAGTGGAATACGACCCCGAAATGGTTTCCTACGAAGCCTTGGTGCGCTATTTCTTTGAAATCCACAACTTTGAGCAAGCCGACGGACAAGGCATCGACATCGGCACACAATATCTTTCCGCCATTTGGTTCAACAATACTGAGGAACGCGACACCGCCATAAAAGTTTTTGGCGAACTGACGCAGATGGGCTATCATCCTGCCACACAGATTCGTCAAGCCATGCCCTTCTACCCTGCCGAGGACTACCATCAAAACTACTTAGACGAAAGACAGGAAACGCCTGAATGTCACATCTATACGAAGATTTTCTAAAAAACATTTAGGGCTGCCACATTGTGGCAGCCCTATCTGTGTTTTCAATGCGGCTGCCGTAATACGACAGCCGTACAAACCTAAAAATCAGGTTGTTTCACAACCGAAACTTGTCTTGAAACGACACCATTTTCCGTGTCTATGCGCAGCATATACAATCCCGCCACAAAGCCGGCAAGGTCGATGTTGGTTTGGTTGCCTTCGGCGATGGCATCGTAAACGATTTGACCCTGCAAATTAATTAAGGTGACCTGCCTCAAACCTTCAGCCTCAATGGTCAATCGGGCACGAGCCGGATTGGGATAGACGCTGACACTTTCGCCGTTTTCGTCCAAGCCGTCAGTGGTCACGGTCACAAAGTTGTGGATGCCGTCAACGGACATGGCGGGCTCCGATTCGCAAGTGCCACCCACAACGGAATTGACCGCCGTCACTTGATAATAGAAATTGACTGCGTTGATGTCATTGTCGTCGAAACTCACGGCATTGCCATCGGCCACGCCAATCAACTCGTAATTGCTGCCGTTTATGGAGCGGTAGACATTGTACCAAAGCGTTTCGCTCGAAGTGCCGGCCCACACCGCATTGGTCACGGTGATATTGTCGATGCAGAGGGCATAGTTGGACACTGTGGTAAAATGGCGGAAACCGAGGTAGATTTCTTGTCCGGCATAAGCCGACAAGTCAACGGAATAGGATTGGTAAGGATGCCTTGATTCCCATTCGGCGATGGTGGCCACATTCAGCCCGTCAGCCGAAGCCACGGCCACGCCGAAATGCTCGGTAGGATAAGCAGGGTCAAAACCAGCGGCATAGAAGGTCATCTTGGCATTGGGCAGCACCTTGACTTTGGACATAAAAGCGTAATTGTCAGGGTGAAGCGCACCGTAATTATTATTATATGAGAACGAGGTCAGTGAGGCATTGGTGCCCGTGTTGTTCACGCTACCATCGGGATTCATGCCACCTGCGGCGTAAATTCCGAAAACAAAGCCATCGCCATCGGCATCGAGGAAAGTCCAGCCATCGGGGTCGTCCTCAAAGTCGGTGAAAATCTCGCGTTCCCAAGTGAGAATCACCTTTTGGCCGTCCCATTCAGCCGCCAAGTTCTTCGGAGCCAAGCAATTCACCTCGACCTCGGCACATTGCGGTGCGGCAAGGGCGTAATAGTCGCCCGTTTCTTTGGCACCGTCTTGGATGATGCGGATACAATACTCGGAAGTGTAGCGGTTTACGTCATGCGAGAAAGAAGTCTCACCATGGTTGAGGGTGGCCAGCAGCTCGCCGTTGGCATAAACCAAGGCACCGATGGCGGGGCGCGTCACCTCGGCCTGAACGCCTTCAACCTTGATGTCGTCGACGCAGAGGAAATAGGTCTCGCCCGTGGTGTTGAAGTGGCGGATGGCCACATAGATTTGCTGTCCGGCGTAGGCCGAAAGGTCGACGGAATACTCGGTATAAGAACCCGTGCTGTTCCATTCCTGAATCATGGTGAAATCGGCGGGATTGGTGTTGCCCGAAGTGGAAACGGCCACGCCAAAATGCTCAGGGTCAGGGGCAATGCCGGGCATATCGGCATCGCAGGCCATAAAGGAAATGCGTCCGTTTTCGGTGGGCGTCAGTCGCGGCGTGACAATGAAATTGTCGGGATTGAGCGCACCCGGGCCATTCATCCACGAGAAGGAACGCAGGCCAATGCCGCCGCCGTAGCCGCTCCAAGGATACACGCGGAAGTTCTGTCCGTCATTGTTGGCATCGATGAGGGTGAGGTCCATCAAAGTGCTGTCTGCGAAGTCGTAAAACAGTCCTTCGATGGGGAATGGAGCCGACATCGTTGGCAATGTCCACGAAAGTTGCACCCGATTGCCATCGCTTTCGGCTTGCAATCCCGTGGGAGAGCCTTGGAAATGGTTGCTTGAACGGTAAATCCAAGCGTATTCGCTTTCAAGCGTTGCGCCATTTGCGTAATGGGCACGAATGGTGGTCGTGTGGTTTGAGCCATCAGCGAAGCCATTGGTATTCAAATGATAATGGGTACCGAGTTGGTTGGTAGCCACTGTCTGGCCGTCGAGAACGATGTCACAGCCCATCAAAGAAGAAGCGTTTTCATCGCCGATAAATATGTCGTCAACGCAGATGGCGAACATGTCGGTGCAGTTGAAGTGACGAATAGCGAGAAAGACCTCCTGACCAGCATAAGCGGAAAGGTCAACTGTATACTGGCGCCAAGTGCCCTGACGGTTTCCTTGGTCTTTGGCAGACAAAGTCCATTCCTGCAAGGTGGTGAAAGCCATCGGGTCATTGTTGACCGTCGTGGAGATGGCCATTGCAAAATGCTCAGCGCAATATTGCTCATCCATAGCGCAAGCCCAGAAACTGATGATACCGCCTACCGAAGGCAAGATCAAGCGGGGCGAAACCATGAAATTGTTGGGCGTAAGCGGCGAAGTGGTTGTGTTGTCGTAGGAATACGACACCAACATACCATCCGAATTGCCAAAGCCCATACCGCTTGCCAAAGGCAGTTGCCAGTTGTGGCTGTCGCCGTCGGCATCGATGAGGGTCCAGTCGAGGATGCGGCCTTCCTCGAAGTCTTGTTCAAAGTTCCAGGAATAGGCTCCGTCGGGGGAATAATAACCGGGCGCACAGTAAATCACATAGCCGGAGGCCGACACATAGTTTTCAATGCCCTGTTGGGCCGTCGCTCCAAAAGGAGCGGCCATCAATAATGCCATTGCGAGGAATGGCAGTAAAATCTTTCTCATCGAGATCGTGTTATGGTTAATAATTAAATATGTTAATTCCTTTGTGAAAAGGGCTGCAAAGGTAAGGATTTTTTCTATTCGAATCGAATTCTACAGGGTTTGCATCATCCGAGCGGGTAAAAATTTGTCATTTCAGCAACTGCCATTCGCCTTTCACCTTTGAATGCTCCTTGCTGATATAGCCCAGTTCCTTCAAGTCACTGATGGCTCGTAAGATGGTACTCTCACTGACTCCAAGATTATCTTGAAGCCATGAGTATTTTGCTTTTCGGTTCAGTTTTATCGCCTTATAAACTTCCTCCACTATGGGCGCAGGAAACTTGGAAACCTTTATTTCTGACGGTTTTTTTGACGGTTTTTTTGACGGTTTTTTTGACGGTTTTTTTGACGGTTTTTCTAGCCCCTTTTCGTTCTCATAACCATTTTCGTGACCATTTTCGTGACCATCAGAGACAACTAAAGTGGTCTGGTTTTCGCCTTTTTCAGTCATAAAGCCTTGAGCGATTGCCTCGCGTATTGCCTGTTCACCTCGCGGTGACTTCATCTCCCTCACCACAATTGCTGTCTGGTAGCCAAAATCGAATATTGCCTCACCATTCTCGTTGGCCATCAATTCTTTCTGAACCCGCAGCACTCCACGGCTATGCCTATTCACAAACCCCAGAACCTTCATTGCTTCTGCCAATACGATGTTTCTGTAATCGTTCACGTTGGGGAAATTCTGGACATTGGCCCTACCATACAGGCCACCATGGTTCATGATCTCAATGCGGTCGTCATACTGATAGAATTGTATCGGACCATTGCTCTGATAGTCGCGGTGACAGATGGCGTTCATCAACAACTCTCGGGTGGCCCAATAAGGATAGTCAACAAATGGGTCTTCGCGCGTGGAACTCACTGGTATCGGCCTGCGATTGGCAATAGTTGTCTCAACAAATGTATCCAATTCGAACAGCGTCACACAAAGGTTGTCCTTAAACTCATGTTCGGTCAAAATCTCACCTGCACGATCCTTTCCTGCAAAACGCACATATTGGATATATGCCCCAGGGATAAACCTGCGCAAGTTTTTGGCGAAAAGCAACATACCCGCATTGGTAGGGCAATCGTAACGTGTGTCGAAGAATCCGAAACCGCTCAGTTGCAGTTTCACATCACGCTTGTCTTCTTCCAATTCATCGTCAGTCATCGCCTTTGGCAGGAATACATGCTTGAACTTTTGCAAGTCCAAGTCATCGATAGTTGCATTCAGGCAAGGCGAGGCATCGAATGAGGTCACATTCGTTCTGCGTTTCTCCATCAGTAGACGCTCGTCGTTTTCGCTGGCCACGCCGCGTCGCAGGCCAATGCGAATCCAAATGCGCCCTTTGTACCTGACCGGAGGAAACGAAGCCGGTTCCACTCTCACCATCACGATATCGCCCTCTGGCATAGCCTCCTTCTCCACCGTCATCGACGGTTGCGGTTGGATATTGCCGTCAGTACGAATGGCTGCAACATTTTTCAGCAAATCATCCGTTACGTCAATTCCTTTCACCGTTCCATCATCCTCAACACCTAAAAACAGATAACCTGCTTGTCTGTAGTCAGGTAAATCGTTGGCAAAAGCGCATATCGCCTGGCCGAACTTGTCAGTGTTCGTGGTTGATATGGTGCGTTCCACACGATCACTTTCAATGTCGTTGAGCAGTGCTCTTATTTCGCCTATATTCATATCTTCAAAACCTCGGATTCAATGCTGCAAAGTTACACTTTTATCACGACAACACAAAATCTTGTAGAAAAACCAAACAAAATCATTCTTTCCACTTTAACAAAAAGAAATAATCCCTACCTTTGCGCATCATTTCAACTAAACTAACAATTATGGCAAAAAACATCGAAGAAATCAAAGCCGCTTTGGCCGAATACGGCATCACCGGCGCAAAGGAAATTTATTATAACCCAAGCTACGAACAACTCTTCAAGGACGAGATGAACCCCGCCCTGACGGGTTACGACAAAGGCGTATTGACCGAACTCAACGCCGTCAACGTGATGACGGGCATCTACACCGGCCGCTCGCCCAAGGACAAATACATCGTGATGGACGCCAAGTCGAAGGACACCGTTTGGTGGACCACCGAGGGCTACAAGAACGACAACCACCCGATGAGCGAAGAAGTCTGGGCTCAAGTGAAAGACCTTGCCAAGAAACAACTCAGTGGCAAGAACCTTTATGTGGTGGATGCCTTCTGCGGTGCCAACAAGGACACCCGTATGGCCGTCCGTTTCATCATGGAAGTGGCATGGCAAGCCCATTTCGTGCTCAACATGTTCATCAAGCCCACGGCTGAGGAACTGGCCGACTTCATGCCCAACTTCACCGTCTACACCGCCTCGAAAGCCAAGGTCGAGAACTACAAGGAACTCGGCCTGAACAGCGACACTTGCGTGGCCTTCAACGTGACTTCGCGCGAGCAAGTGATTCTGAACACTTGGTACGGTGGCGAGATGAAGAAAGGCATGTTCTCGATGATGAACTATTACCTGCCGCTGCAAGGCATCGCCGCCATGCACTGCTCCGCCAACACCGACATGAAGGGCGAAAACACCGCCATCTTCTTCGGCTTGAGCGGCACGGGCAAAACCACCCTTTCGACCGACCCGAAACGTCTGCTCATCGGCGACGACGAGCACGGCTGGGACGACGAAGGCGTGTTCAACTTCGAAGGCGGCTGCTATGCCAAGGTCATCAATCTTGACAAGGAAAGCGAGCCTGACATCTACAACGCCATCAAGCGCGACGCACTTCTGGAAAACGTCACCGTCGATGCCAACGGCAAAATCGACTTCAAGGACAAGAGCGTGACCGAAAACACCCGCGTCTCCTACCCTATCGAGCACATTGAGAAGATTGTGAAGAACGTGCGTCCCGTTTCGTCGGGTCCCGCCGCCAAGAACGTCATCTTCCTCAGTGCCGATGCTTTCGGTGTGCTGCCTCCCGTCAGCATCCTGACACCCGAACAGTGCAAGTACTACTTCCTGAGCGGCTTCACCGCCAAGTTGGCCGGTACCGAGCGCGGCATCACAGAGCCTACGCCGACCTTCAGTGCCTGCTTCGGCCAAGCCTTCCTTGAGCTGCACCCGACCAAGTACGCCGAAGAGCTCGTGAAGCGTATGGAACAGAGCGGCGCCAAGGCTTATTTGGTGAACACCGGCTGGAACGGAACGGGCAAGCGCATCTCCATCCGCGACACACGAGGCATCATCGACGCCATCCTCGATGGCAGCATCGAGAAGACCCCGACCAAGATGATCCCGTACTTCAACTTCGAAGTGCCGACCGCATTGCCCGGCGTCGACCCGAACATCCTCGACCCGCGCGACACCTACGCCGACAAGAACGCTTGGGAAGAGAAGGCCAAAGACCTCTCCTCGCGCTTCATCAAGAACTTCGAGAAGTTCACAACGAATGACGCTGGCAAGGCATTGGTGGCTGCTGGACCGAAATTGTGATTTTTTTCACGCAGAATCCGCTGAAAACGCAGAACTATGAGAATGACGAGCCGCTCCGATTGGGGCGGCTCGTTTTGTTTTCGAAGAAAAAAAATGTAGATTACTGCAAATTTAGAGAGAAAAAATTTGTGGATTACTGCAAATTTGGAGAGAAAAAATTTGTGGATTACTGCAAAATATCTTACTTTTGCAGCGATTTTCAATAAGTTAAGTGTTTTATGATATTCAAGCGGAAACTATACGACAAAATGCTGGAGTGGAAACAGCAATGGAAAGGTCGGTACGCGCTTCTGATTAAGGGCGCGAGGCGCGTCGGCAAATCCACTTTGGTTGAGGAATTTGCCAAACGCGAGTACAAGTCCTACATCCTCATCGATTTCTCGAAACCGTCAAAACAAATCAACGAACTGTTTGAAGACATGATGGACTTGGACTATTTCTTCATGCGCCTACAAACGCTTATGAAAGTGAACCTTTACAAGCGCGAGTCTGCCATTGTGTTCGACGAGGTACAGAACCAACCTTTGGCACGCCAAGCCATCAAGCATTTAGTCAAAGACGGACGTTATGACTACATCGAAACTGGTTCTCTCATCTCGATTCGGAAAAACGTGCAGAACATCGTCATACCCAGCGAAGAGATGAGCATGACTTTGTATCCGATGGATTGGGAGGAGTTTTATTGGGCAACAGGCAATGAAGTCAGTCCTGACCAAATCAGGCAGGTTTTTGCCATGCATCGCCCTATGGGTCAGGCCGTTCACTTACGCTGGATGCGCGACTTGCGGCTTTACATGCTTGTCGGCGGAATGCCCCAAGCCGTGGATGCCTACCTGCACTACAACAACCTGCAAAAGGTCGATGACATGAAACGGGAAATCCTGAAACTGTATGAAGTCGATTTCAACAAAATCGACCCTTCGGGCCGGGCTTCGAAAATGTTCAAGGACATTCCAGCGCAACTTTCGGGCAACGCTTCCCGATACATGATTGAAACCGCCATTGACGAGCGTCGTTCTGAAAACACAGAAATCATTGTTTCGGAGATGCGTGAGAGTATGGTCATCAACCTTGCGCATCATGTCACCGACCCCAATGTGGGCATGGGACTGACCAAATCCTTGTTTTCCTACAAGATGTTCCTTGCCGACACAGGCCTGTTCGTGACTTTGGCATTTTGGGACAAAAGATTCACGGAAAACATTATTTATGAGAAACTTCTGTCCGATAAACTGAAAGCCAACCTTGGTTACGTTTACGAGAACCTTATCGCGCAAATGCTCCGCACGGCAGGCAACGAATTGTATTACTACACCTTTCCCACGGGCAACGGAAACAAAAACTATGAAGTTGATTTCCTACTATCGCGAGGCAACAAAATCGTTCCCATTGAGGTGAAATCTTCGGGATACAAGACGCACAAGTCGTTGGACGAATTTTGCAAGAAATATCCTTCAAGGATAGGAGAACGCATCTTGCTTTACACCAAGGATTACCAGAAAGATGGCGTGGTTACTTGCTTGCCGGTGTATTATACGGCGTTGCTATAAGTTCAGCAGTTTTTTCACGCAGAACCCGCAGAAATGCAAAGCATTCAACGAAGTTAAATCGCAGAATATTTAGAGAAACGAGCCGCCCCGATTGGGGCGGCTTTTTTTGCGTTATCCCTGCGCATTGTCAAAGATTTTGGGGGTTCTATGGTTGCGCATTGTCAAAAATGGACAATTTTCCCTCCATTTTGTTATCTTTTTGGTATTTTTGCACCCAAAATAATATTGGAAGTTATCAATCATCAACAAAATCAATCAAAAAATGAAGAAAACCATTAGAAAATTCGCTCCCGCAATGCTCATTCTCGTAGCATTGGCAACCCTTTCGTTCATGGCCAAAAACGGCGTCACGCTGCGCCTGAAGCCCCAGCAAGGCAAGACCTACACCATCAACGCCAAGGCTAACATGATGATGATGATGGAAGTGCAAGGCCAAACCATGAACCAGACCCAAAACATGGAGTATCGCCAGAGCTTCACCGCCAAAAACGTCACCGAAAAGGACGTGCAGCTCGAAACCAAAATCGAAGCCCTGAAAATGAGCATCTCCCAAATGGGCATGAAGTTGGAATACGACTCGGAACACCCCGAGAAGACCAGCCCCATGCTTGCCGGACAGACCAAGGAAATGGACGAAGCCATCAACAAGACGGGCACCATCAAGTATGACGTCATGGGCCAAGTCATCGACTCACTGGACCTTGAAATGAGCCAATTGGGCGGTGTCATCATCCAACTCCCCGAAGAAGAGCTGAGCGTAGGTAGCACTTGGAGCGTCGACAAGAGCCAAAACATCAGCGGCTCTGAGATGAATGTCCACTACACCTACACTGTCACCAGCATCTCCAAGAAGAGCGTCGACCTCACCGTGGCAGGAACAGTGACCGGCAAAGGCTCCGAGGAAATCAACGGTAATTACAACGGAACGGCCAGCATCGACCCGCAACAAGGTTTCGTCACCAAGAGCAGCCTCAAGAGCAATCTCTCGATGACCCTATCTCAGCAAGGCTTGAGCATCCCCGTAACCATAGTCGGCAACACGACTGTTGAAGTCAAGTGACTTTCTCACACAGAATTATAGTAACTAAAAAACCAGCGGAGTGTCCGCTGGTTTTTTGTTTGCGTTTTGGCCTTTGATGCTCAGTTCAGCATGACCGGCATCAGCAACATGAGCAGGTCTTCAGAGGCGTTGTCGTTCTCAACGGGAGTGAAGATACCGGCACGATTGGGAGCCGACATTTCGAGTTTCACCGACTCGGAGTCGAAGTTGCCGAGCATGTCTTGCAAGAAGCGCGAGTTGAAGCCAATTTCCATGTCGTCACCCTCGTAACTGCAAGTGAGGCGTTCCTTGGCCTCGTTGTAGAAGTCGATGTCTTCGGCGGTCAGCGTAAGTTCTTGACCTGCAATGCGGAAACGCACTTGGTGCGTGGCCTTGCTGGAGAACACGGCCACACGGCGGATGGCAGCAAGAAACACCTGACGGTCGATGGTCAGTTGGTTGGGGTTGTTCTTCGGAATGACGGCCTCATAGTTGGGATAGCGGCCTTCGATGAGGCGGCACACCAACACATAGTCGCCGAACACGAATGAAGCATTGGTCTTGTTGAACTCAATGCGCACAGGCTCATCAGCGAGGGTGCCGAGGATGCTCTTCAATTGGTTGATGGGCTTCTTCGGCATGATGAACGAGGCAGCCACCTCCGACTTCACATCCAACCTTCTGTAACGCACCAACTTATGCGCATCGGTGGCGACGAAGGTGAGGTAGTTTTCGGTCATTTCCATCAGCACGCCCGACATGATAGGACGAATCTCATCCATTCCCGTGGCGAAAACGGTCTTCTCGAAACCGCGAGCCAGCACATCGGCGGGAATTTCCCACACCGAAGTCTCGGTCATCACGGGCAGTTGCGGGAACTCGTCGCTCTTGTGGCCAGCCAACTTGTAGCGACCTTCGCCAGCAATCAGTTCGACGGCCAAGGTGTTGCTGTCAACGCTGATGGTAATCGGCACATCGGGGAAGTTCTTCATGATTTCGAGCAGCAGGCGTGCGGGAATCGTCACTTCGCCCGTGCCTTCCACCATGTCAGGAACCATTCTGACCGACATGGTCACGTCGAGGTCGGATGAGGTGATTTTCAGTTCGTTCTCAGTCAACTGAAACAGGAAATCGTCCAAAATCGGGAGGGTGTTTTTCGAGCCGATGACACCGCCCAAGGCTTGGAGATTCTTCAACAATTTTAGGCTTGATACTATGAATTTCATATAGATAGGATTTTTATTGCTTTCGGATTTTGAATCGGTAAAAGTACAAATAATTGGAACATGGAGGCCTGTTTTTTGAAAAATTTCTCATTTTTTAGTAGGTTCCCACGCTCAAACCCGCATATTTCAGGCGGTTCAGGAAATCGAGCATCGACTCGTAAGGTACGGCCACGTACTGGAATCGTTGGTCGTCCTTCTTCCTCGTGCGGTTCTTTTCCTTCATCTCCGAAAGTCGTTGGTTG
Source organism: uncultured Bacteroidales bacterium (assembly GCA_947166105.1). GTDB lineage: Bacteria > Bacteroidota > Bacteroidia > Bacteroidales > F082 > Limimorpha. Next base: position 21,561 of record CAMVCZ010000021.1, on the reverse strand, counting down.
ATGTCGGAATAGGTACAATGCACTTGGAATTGGCCGTCGCCGCTGTTGTAATTGATAAAGGTCTGGAACATGTCGTGCTGGAAATAATAGGTGATGTTGCCCAGTCGACGGTCGAACACAACGCAACCGTCCACATACTTATTGACGATGTGGTTGCCGAAATTGCCCAAGCCAATCTTGCCGACAGAAACGAAGGCGTGAAGTTTGTCGTTCCAAACCATCTTCAAGTCGGGAATGACGACGGTATTGCAGTAAAAATCAGACGATTTCATTTCTGGATAGCCCTCTAATTCGATGGCTTGTCGCCGCTCATCGGTTTTCTCTTCGCTGTTTTCGGAGCGGTAATAATGCAGGTATTGGGTCTGCGTCAGGTCTATGGAATTGCCGTCGGCATTGGCGTAGACTTCGGCCATCGCCTCAAGTGCCTTGTCGTCGAAAATGGGGGCGTTAAAGACATTGAGGCCTTGCAAAGTGAGGCTATCGTTGGGGTATTGCGTATAGCGACCATGAACGAGGAAATTCGCCAAAGGCACCTCTATGCCCAAACCAAATGTACCCTCGCCACTGACGACACCCCGCGAATTGAGGTCTACATAGGTATCGAAACGGGTCGTGTCTGTCACCACAAAACGCAGGCTGTCAGCATCATACCATAACATACCGTTGGCAGGCGCGGTTTCGTCAAGGTCTTTCCTACCCTCTTTGGGCGTGAGGAACGAGCCGAAATAGCCTCCGTCGATGGCCAATTCATAATAAAGTCCATTGGTCATGCGCGGGTCTTGCTCCTGGATGCGCTCCATATTAATAGGTATGCGAATGTCCGCCGGATTAATGTGCGTTTCCGAAACAAACCAACGGTTCAGGGCGGCGATGGAATCAAAGGTTCCTAAACCTATCGAAGGAACCGTTTCCAACACTTCATCGGCTATCGAATCCATTGCCATTCCGACAGGCTCAATGGACATCGGCTCATCAAAGCCAAGCAGGGCAAACTGGCCGTCATAATAGCCAAACTCATCCGTGGCCTTCAAGGTCAGGCGGCCTCGGAAACCGAATTGATTGCTCAACCTAAACTCCGAATTGTCAGCGATTTGTGCATAGCCATGCGTAACACCCTCCACGGGAACGATGGTATCCACCCGAATCGGAGTGCTCGTTCCGTTGGCATTGGTGAAGTCCCAAGTGCCCTGCGCGTCAAAATGGTTGCGGCTGTGGATGTTGACAACCGCATTTTTGTAGAGGTAGTAATTGTTCAAAGTATCTGCCAACAAATCACCACTGATAGGCTCCAATTTCGACTCCGCGTTGATGTCAACATCGTGCATGTAAGGGAACACGGCGGCATCGGCCACACGAATAATCTTAACGTCGTGAGCATGAATCACATAGTTGGTCATGTCGTATTCCGCGCTCATGCTGTAGAATTGCAGCGAATCCTGCTCGGGCACAAGCGAAATGAACTTGGCCGCATTGCTGTGGATGGCCAACAATTCCTCATGGGTAGTGGCGTTGGCATAATCGCCGAAACTCTCCACCGGATTGTATAAGTGCAGGCTGTTGGTGGCCATATCCCATTCGGCCTCCTTCAGCGTGCAAACATATTGATTCATAGGGAAATCAAGGTTGCTACGCTGGTCAAGATAGTCGTATTGCACTTTTTGTGCGTCGAAGTCCACATTGGCGCGGTAGTTGGTCGCGGCGAAAGCGATGTTGGACGTGTCGGCGGAATACAGCAGGAATTTGGCGGAATCAGCCACGAAAGTCCTCGAATCCAATGCGAAATGGTCGGAATCGAACTCCGTGAGGCCGAAACGCAACTTGCCGTCAGCAGAATAGCCATCGGGCGTGAGACTTGTCTTGCCCGAAAAATAGGTGTCGCCGTACATGCAAATCGGGTGGTCAATGGTCTGGGTGGTCAGTTCGGGTTTGCCCACATCCCATTTCAGCCTCAACGCATCGGCGTTGGCCATAGGATACTTGGTTCCGTCCTCAAGCGGCACCAACCTGAACTGGTTTGTGATGGCCGTCACCGAATCGAGATAGAACATGAAACGGTCGCCAGTGAATGTAGCCGTCTGATAGTCAAGTTGTCCCATGCCGAAGAAACCGTCCTCGGAAAGATGCACTTTCTGGTGGAAATGTCCCGAACCGTCAAACATCGGGTAAGTGTCTGATTCTCCGTCGCCTATCTGATGCTCGAAGCCCAAGGAATAATCTTCCATCACCACCAAAGGCTGTTCGATGTCGGGCAAAATGCCGCCCGAAACCAAATGACCGTCAAACCTCACCTTTCGCATTGAGAGGTCGTTGAGGCTGTCTACGACAAAGGGGTCAAGGCTGTAATAGAACTTGCCTTCCAAGTCGTCAGCGGTCATCACCGAATCGACGCTGCCGGGATGGAAAACGCCGCCATTGATTTTGCGATAGAACTTGAAACCTTCGGCCTCGCTGTGGAAAATGGGGTATTCAGGCGTATCGTAACGGCTTGATTTATTGTCGCCTCGGTCTATTTCCAACTTACCTTGCAATTTCTCAAGCGTCCCGTTGACGGGAATGATTTGGTAGTCGCGCTTGGCATAAAAACGCAGCGAGTCGACCTTGGCCATTTTGATGGTGAAATCTTCGTATGAAAACTCGCAGTCCTTGGTGAAAAACTCGAACATGCCGGCCAAAATGCCGCCCGAAAACTTGAAATTCTTGTCCTTCATAAAGACCAATCGACCATTGTCGGGCACGATGACCACGCGCTTGCGGTCGCTCAACGAAATGGCCGAGCCATTCACGCCCTCAATCTGGCTGGTAATGCCGTAAACAAGCAAGTCGTTGGTGGCCAAGTCGAGGCGGGCATTGGGTTGACGGTTGGTAGTGTGTGTGTGCAACTTAATCACATCGAAATCAATGTTTTCGCGGTAGGAATCCAGCACATCAAAAAAACGCGGGAGTGCTGTCACCCATTTGGTTTCGTTGTCGTATTCCACATAACCCTCAGCTTGCAGTTTCAGCAACATCGAAATCACCTGTTCTATTGGATATTGCAGGTAGGAAGCCAAGTCGCCGGAATAGAAATGCACCTGCCGGTCCACATTGCTGAAACCCTTCAAAAACTTCTCCATGCGCACCATGGGATGGGTGCCGTCGAGGCCTTGCAGCCGCTTGAAATCCTCGTTGCGGAAGTAACTCACCGACACCACATCGCCCTCACTGTTAGGATTGACACCCTCCATGCGGCGGAAATCGACCGTGGGCGAATCAATGTTCCAATACATCGCCTCAATGAAAAGGTCGAGGCCGTGAAAATAGTCGTGAAAAGGCCCGTCGCCGAAGTTCTTGCCCTTCTCCTCGCGGAAAAACATCATCTTGCGGGTCTTGTTATCATACCTGAAACCCAGATTGTTATGGTAGATGGAATCCTTTTCGATGCCCACCGAATCAGTCAGGAACAGCCGCATCGCAACATGGTCGGAAACCAATACCTCGTCCTCCGACATCACGAAGCGCTTCGCCACGGCCTTCAGCACCTCCCTGCCGCCTTGCCTGAAATGGAAAATGGCCTTGTTGTCGACACCACCAAACACATCCACCTGATTGCCCATCATGCCGATACCACCCTCAAAATCAATGTTTTTCATCAAGTCTTTGATAGCGTAATCGGAACGATACGACTTCACGCGAGGATACATCGTCTTTTCGTTGGGCGCGTTCACCAGCACCTTGTCCTCGTAACGGCACAAAATGGCTTGGTTGAAGTGCCGCCTTTCGTAAAACGTCACCGAGTCAACCGCATATTCCGAGCGGTTCAAATCGAGTTCGTAATAATCTGGGAATGAAACATATACTTTGTCTTCCGCAATTTCAAATCGCGACCAGTCGGCGCGACCGCCCATGCCTTCCCAGCGGTTGTCGTCCAAATAAAAAACGCCTTTCGTCTGCTTGATGACAGACTCGTCCTTGTTGGAAGCCAGCACCAATGTACCGTCAACCGTCAGTTCGAACTTGTCCGCCGAAGGAAAGCCCAACAGCGCATCGCGAACCAGCCACTTGGAATTGCCCTTGGCCGACAGCACCTTATCCACAAAAATATTGCGGCAAGCGGCCAGATACTTGTCCACACCTGTCATCGATTTTTGCGACTTGGTTTCAGTGAATCTCAGCCAATTTCCGACGTCCTTGTGCGTCAAACCTGCCGTAGGAATCCCTTGCAGAGTCTCCACGAAATTGAAAATGTTGGCGTAAGCCTTCGTTCCGCTTTTGGAATGGTACAACTCACACAATTGCATCACCGTATTGATTTCATTGTCAGAGTAATAACTATCCCAAACACCACGAAAAGCCTTCATTATCTTGACGGCCTCATCGCGGTCTTGCTTCGAGGTGGACGAGTTCAAGTAAGTGTTCAACTGTTCGTAAAAAGCCTCTTTTTCTGTGGGGAAAAACGCCTGCGCCCATGCCGAGGTCACCCCCAACAAAAGCGCAAAAACGGCAATAAGGATTCCTTTTTTCATCTATTCAAAGTATTAAAAACCAATTATTTGACAAATTCAGCAGCCACCCAATTGTTGCGGCTCAGGTGGCGGCGATAATGTAGTCCTAAACGTTCCGCCTCCGCCTTGATGCTTTCCAAATCCTCAGTGTAGAAACCGCTGAAGAAAATGTGCGCATAGGGACGCATGGCGGCAACATAAAGGTGCATGTCGCGCAAAAGGATGTTGCGGTTGATGTTGGCCAACACCACATCGAAACTGCCCCGAATCGACGAAGCATCGCCGAGGATAATTTCAATGTCGGAAACGCCATTCAACTCCGTGTTAGTGAAAGCGTTGCGATAGGCCCACTCGTCGTTGTCGATGGCCACGGTATGCGCCGCGCCAAGTTTTTTGGCGAGAATGGCCAAAACCGCCGTTCCACTACCCATGTCGAGCACTGTTTTCCCTTGAAAATCAGTTTCCAACATCAATTGGATGATTTGCGCGGTCGTTTCGTGGTTGGCCGTCCCAAACGACATTTTCGGCTCAATGACCAAATCGAACTCGAAACTTGGGTCAGGCTCGTGGAATGGTGCCCGAACACGACACCTATCGTTCACAACCACAGGCTGATAGGAAGCCTCCCAAACCTCGTTCCAGTCCTTGTCGGGCATTTCCTCCACTTTCAGCAGACGGATGTCTGAAAAAGACGGCTCAAGCAAGAGGTTCTCAACAGCCAAATCATCTCGGTTATCGGCTGAGCAATAGGCTTTTAAGCCCATTGCATCATCCATGAACGAGTCAAAACCAATTTCCGCCAGCATCGTAGTCAGCATGTCGTGCTGAATGTCGGAACTTGGTGCCGTAAATGAATACTCGAATGTCTTCATTCCTCGCCGATGTGTGAGGCTTGTTCGCAGATGGAAGCGAAGTCCTCAGCCTTCAATGACGCGCCACCAATCAAGCCACCATCCACGTCGGGTTGCGAGAACAACTCAGTGGCGTTCTTGGCGTTGCAACTGCCGCCGTAAAGGATGCGTATGTCGTCAGCCGTGGCCTCGTCGTAGTGTTCCTTCACCAACGAGCGGATGTAGGCGTGCATTTCCTGCGCCTGTTCGGGCGTGGCGGTCTTGCCCGTGCCGATGGCCCAAACGGGCTCATAAGCAATGATGGTGTCGTAAATGGCATCGCCGTCGAGGTGGAACAACCCTTTCTCCAATTGCTCCTTGACAACCTCGAAATGGCGACCCGCCTCACGCTCCTCAAGCACCTCACCGACACAATAAATCGGCGACATATTGTTCTCAATCAAGCGGTTAATCTTTTCAGCCAGCACCTCATTGGTCTCGCCGAAATATTTCCTTCTCTCGCTGTGCCCGACGATGCAATAGTCAACTTCCAGTGACTTCAGCATTTTGGCCGAAACTTCGCCCGTGTAAGCGCCCTTGTCGTAAGCGCTGCAATTTTGCGCACCCACATTGAAACGCTGTTCCTCTGCCTCCCAGTCGGTTAGCATTTCCAAATAGGGGAACGGCGGGCAAATGATGACTTCGCAATTCAGTTCGTCCATTGCGTCAAAGCGGTCAAGGATGCCATCGACCAAATCTTCAGCCTCATCGAAAGTGAGGTTCATTTTCCAGTTTCCTGCTACGATTTTGCTTCTCATTTTATTTTTGATTTAAAGATTTAAGATTCAAGGATTTAAAAATGAAAGATTCTACATTTTTGAATGACAAAAATACAAAAAAATGTAATGGCTGTTGAAAATTAATCTGCTTTTGTTTGTGACGAAGTTTTCTTTTCAGAAAAATGTGTATTTTTGCAAAAAAAAGATGAAGTATGACTTATCTGAATCAATTTCACAAAGAAGCAGTGGAGAGAAAGATGCGGAAAATCACCGAATTAAGGAAATCGCCAATGAAATCCGAAGACGCTGCCAACTATATGAAACGGAATTTGGAAATGGCGAAAAACATGTAAACCATTTGGAGACCACTATCACTATGAAAATCAAAGTATTGTTAATCATTCTTACATTAAGTGCAAACATCTGCTTCGCCCAAAACGAACACCCCACCGTGGTTCCCGACCGTCCTGGACATACATTCGGTGCAGATGTAACTCATTATCAAAAACTTGGATGGGACAACGGATTTGCTTTCGAAAAAGCAGCCGACGGGACACGCACATTTACATTGAACAGCACCATCCTCCGCTATGGCCTTTTCCAAAACATGGAGTTGCGCGTTGGCATGGACTTCCTGATGTACGACAACGAAGCCGCCATGCCCACTTTTGGCATCGCGCCGCTCACCGTCGGGACAAAAATCAAGTTCAACGAAGGTTCGGGCATCATCCCATCCGTTGGTTTTTTGGCTGAACTCAAGTCACCTCATGTCGGCTCAAAGGACTTGCTCCCCTCCAACCTCGCGCCTGCCATGTACGCCATCTTCGAGCATAGCATTGGCGAGCGCTTCTCCATTTCCTATAATGCTGGTTTGGAATGGGATGGCGAAACGGCAACACCCACCACGTTCCTCGCTTTTGCATTAGGCTACAACTTCACGGAAAGCCTTGGGGCATTTGTGGAAACCTACAATTACCTGCATCCCGAAGAGGCAAACCAATACATGGCCGAATTTGGCCTGACTTGGTTGGTGTCGCGCCGCGTGCAGTTAGACCTCGAAGCCGACTTGGATTTCCAAAACCTTGGGAAATACTTTTCCATCGGCGCAGGCGTGGCATGGATGATTAATTGATTGAATACCAGCTTTTTCAACCAAGCATCACTTCACCCTGATTTTCCGCCCAGGCCATAGTTTTGCGTCTTTCCTAATGTTGTTGAGTTTGCACAAAATGGACACCGTAGAATTGTTTTCCACCGCAATCGAACTCAACGTATCGCCCTTCTTGACGACATAATATTGCTTCTGACTATCCTTATAACTCTGCAAATCAATGATTTGAATATCGGATTTGTTTTCAAGGTCGTCGTAAGCGGCATAAAGCAACTCCCGCGAAATGGTATAATCCTTGTTTGCCAAACGCAATGAATCCGTCAAGGTGTGGGAAAACAACCAGTCGTATGTTTGCTGCAAGTAGAAAACACGCACAAGACTGGTATGGTTTACGCTCTTCAATTTATTGAAAATCAACCTACTCGTGTCGCCGCAAACGCACATGGAATCGACCACCCTTTCTGAACGCCAAACAGGAACATCCTGATCTGCCGTGCCATGAATAATCCACAAAGGCACATCATTCAAACCGCAAAGCGACTTGGCCGTCGAGCCGCCACACATAGACATAGCCGCAGCCACCTTGTCGGGATAAGCCGCCACAAAATCCAACGTCCCGAAACCGCCCATGCTCATGCCCAACACATAAAACCGGTTAGTATCTGAACGGTAATTAGTTGTCACCCAATTATATAACTCCATCAATTTTTCGGGTTTCCATGCTGTTTTCGATTGTGGAGCAATCACAATTGCATCAATTTCGCGACCACGGAGCAGCGCATTAATGCAACCATAATACCGAACCAAACTCAAGTCATCGCCACTCAAACTCCGGCCATGAAGGAACAGGATTACGGGCTTCTTTTCGATTGCAGTTGCATAATCCTTAGGCAGATAGAGCCAAAAATCGTAGTTATCAGGAATGACATTACGGCAGGCCACCAACTGCGCCTTAGAAAACAACGGAATCAGGCATAACAATATGATTATCAGTTTTTTCATTCAGATTTGTTTTAATGATTAACAAATACCAACTTGCAACGGCAAACTTCCGTATTTATCCCAGTTGGTTCGAATTTCACCAAACGCACACAACACTCATTTTCAGCCGTTTGCTCGCGATAGAAACTCAATTTGTCGCCCTCGTGTGCCTCCGCGACATAGGCAATTTCAAAGCGTTTGAGCCTATGCTCACGATACCAAGCAATGTCCCACAAATCCAGCACATGCTCGATATATTTCACCGAATTGACATGCCCGTTGATGTCGATGTCATTATAATTAATATCTATACAACGCACAAAATCAGCGTTTTCCGGCATCTTCACACGACTGTTTTTTTCAATCGGGCAAGGTTTGTCGGCCACAATCCATTTGTCGATGGCACCGTTGTCGATAGAATAGATGTCGGTAGGTTGGCGCGTTTCCGTGTCAATCATGGCCCAAATGGAACGCCCGTAGCCAAAGATGCGGCCATCGCCGCCAGTTACGCAGAAATTACGATTGGTGAAAAACTTCATCGCGCTTTCCACCCATGTCTCAACGGTGTAATGCTCATGTTGACCGGGCATTTCCATCATTTCAATAGCCAATCGCGAAAGCACCCACGAGCGATTGATGGTCATAAGGTATTTCATCCCGAAACCTCGGTCAGTGGAATGGAAATCAGCCGCATTAAGCATCTGGTTTCCAAGGTGTCCGAGAAACATCCGTCCCGAAAAATCACAGTGGAACGGCTCCGCAACAAACTCGTATTTTCCGATTTTATCCATTGTTTCAATTTTTCGGCTGCCACGGTGTGACAGCCCTACAACTAACTTATTCTCACACGCGGGTCGATGATGCCATATATGATGTCGACCACAATATTGACGATGATGAGCATGACCGCAATGAGCAGCACCGCACCCATGATGACGGGGAAATCGTACTTGTCGAGCGCGTCGACCACCACAACGCCGATGCCCTTCCAATCGAAGACATACTCCACGAAAACCGCACCCGCTAACAGCGAGGCAAACCAGCCTGAAACCGCCGTCACGACAGGGTTTAAGGCATTGCGCAAGGCATGAACGCAAATGACACGGAACGGCTTCAAGCCTTTGGCTCGCGCCGTGCGCACATAGTCCATCGACATAGCCTCAAGCAAAGAGGTGCGTGTAAGTTCAGTGACCACTGCCAAAGGCCTCATTCCCAAGGTCAAAGCGGGCAAAATGAGGTTGCGAAGGCTGAGGAACTCTCCCCTGCCGTATTCGTCGACGGTGTAAAGGCTGCCCGTCATGCCCAAACCTGTATAATGTTCCAACAAAAAACCGAAAACCCAAGCCATCAGAATGGCCGCGAAAAACGAGGGCAAGGACATGCCTATCGTGGTGATGAAAAGCGTCAACTTGTTGAGAAACTTGGTGTTGATGACCGCCGTCAAAATGCCGATAACCAAGCCCAAAATCATAGCAAGGGAAATGGAAACGGCAGCTAACAGCAGGGTATTCGGAAAGGCTTCGCCCAAAATGTCGGAAACCTTGCGCTTGCTTTGGTACGACATGCGCAAGTAAGGGGCTTTCAGCACAATAGCGGTCGAACCAATGGCAGCAATTTTGGCAAAACGGCCAATCTTTTCCAACTTTTGCTCACCTTCCGAAACATCATAAAACGAAATCGGAACCAAGTCGTTGAGATAGTCAACATATTGTTTTCCAAGGCTTTGGTTCATACCCAATTCCTCACGGATGGCATCCACCGATTCCTTGTCGGCACGCTGGCCGAGCATCATTTGGGCAGGGTCGCCGGGCAGGATGTTGAACAGGAAAAACACCAACGTCGCGACACCCCAAAGCACCGCAATTCCGTAAAGCAGTTTCCTGACAATGTATGCGCTCATCGTTTTTCCTTACAAAACTTTCATCGCCTTTTTGAAATCGGCAACGCTCCATTTGTTCTTCACCAAGCCATTGTCCAACCAAACCAGACCCGGATTGGAGCGCACTATCGGCTTGATTTCCAGTTCGTCAGCGTAATACACCTCGTAAAGGAAATCATATTGCTCGCGCAATTGTTCCACAAATTCAGGCTCGTTGGCAACCACCCAAATCACAATATAGCCCTGTTTTTCAGCGGTTTCCGTGACTTCTTTCACCTTCGCCCATTGCTTTTCCGACACATCGGCCAAATCGTGTGAGGTGAACATCAACAGTTTTTCCGTCGTCAAGATGGACTCGGTGACATCATTGCCCGATTCATCCAAAGCACTGAATCCGAGGAAATTGCTTCCGCCTTCCGTCCTTTGGTCTACGAACTCCCACTCCGACATCCAAACCGAATCATTCCAAGGATAATTCGGCGAGAGGAATTCTTGCGTCTCTCCAGTGGCTTTATTCCTGTAAATCAAATAAATATCTGCATCGCCAGAGGTTTCAACATTCAATTGCTTGCCCACCTTCCAATTCATGAAATCGACAACGGGCAAATGACGATAATTGTAAACCTCAAAACCCAAAAACGCCAAGGCATAAACGCAACCAATGGCAAACTGCGAGCCATCAGACATCTTGTTTTCCAACTTTTTATTATTGATAATCAGCGGAATAAGAACAGCATCAATGACCAAATTCTTGTAGAAAGTCTGCCAGTTGCTCATTTTGATAGCCGTACCAAAACACCCACAATCAGGCACCAAATCATACAAGGCATCAAACAAGGTCGTTGCGGTGAAAAACATCATTAATAAGGTGGCACCCAACACGGCCAATCGTGGGAAAACTTTGGTAATCAAGCAAATGCCCACAATAAACTCGGCCAAAATCATCAGCATGGCCAAAATCAAGGCAAAATCGTTGAGCCAAGTCATGCCGTAGACGGCCAAATAATCCAGCATTTTGTACTTTGTCCCGAGTGGGTCAACGCCCTTAGTGAAACTGCTGAAAATGAACAACGCGCCCACCAAAAGGCGACAAACCGTCAAGGCCGCATTGTCATATTTTTTGCTGAAAACCAATGGTATCAACAAGTTAATCAGCAAAATAAGTAGAAACCAAAGATGAAATTCGGGCAGGAAATAGATGCCCACAGCCGAGGCCAGTGCCAGAACGATGCTCATCCAAGGAAGGTTGATGTTGTTTCTCTTTTTCATTTCTTTTCCTGTTCGCTCAGCAGTATCAGCGCGAATACCGCATAATTAATCATATCGTAATAATTTGCGTCAAGTCCTTCAGACACAAGGGTTTTGCCGCCGTGATCCTCGATGCTTTTGGTGCGCAACACCTTGCTCATAATCAGGTCAGTGATGGAACTGACACGCATGTCACGCCAAGCCTCGGAATAGTCGTGGTTCTTGCGCGTCATCAGTTCGTAGGCCTCGGTGGTGACTTTGTCGTACAATGCCGTGGCTTCTTCAGCGTTCAAATCCGGCTGGTCAACCACTCCGAGTTGCAACTGTATGACACCCATCGCCGCATAATTGACAATGCCGATGAACTCCGGCTCAATGCCTTCGTCCACAAGTCGCTCAGAAATAGTCTGCAAAGTTCTGATTCTCTTGACCTTAATAAAAATCTGGTCGGTAATCGAAGGCGTTCTTAAAATCCGCCATGCCGGACCATAGTCCTTCATCTTATCGACAAACAATTTGCGGCATTGCGCCAACACTGCATGAAATTGGGTTTTTGTATCTTTTTGAGGCATAATGACTTTTACGTTTTCAATTCAACTTATCCGACAATCCAATCGGTGATGGTTTTGGTTTCCGACGAAAAGTTGACACCAACTTTCACCACTTTTTGTCCATCAGTTTGATACTGAACGGCATAACCATTGTTTTCTATCTGATTCAAGGCTTCTTGAGCGGTTTTGTCCACTTTCAACTCAATGACATACACCGTATCGGGCATGAACACCACCACGTCAGCCCTGCCGTTGGCGCACTTCACTTGGGTTCTGACATATATATTCAACATATTGAAAATCAGATAGAAAGTCCACTCATAGAAACCTTCGCGGTCGCTCACATTCTCCAACTTTTTCTTGAAGCCCTCAATATAGGGCAACCCAGCCAAATAAGCCTGCATCTCGCGCAAGGCGAGGTCTATGTCGTTCTTTTTCAATGCCTGCCAAAACTTAAGGGCAAATCCTTTCTGCACAATATTGCTTTCTAAGCCCACATAAGTCGGCAACAAGCCCTGAATGAACCCAACGCGCACCTCCTTGTTGGGAAGCGAAAGACGATAAAGCTCCGACTCGCGGTCGTAGCCTTTGATGGTCAAATAGCCACTTTGATAGAGCAAGGGCAAAGCACTCTCCATCGCCTCCGTGGGGCGGTCAAAAGCCGAAGAAGGCTCCTCAAGTTCATCCAAACCAAGAATATCCGTGTGGAAACGCTGCATCTGCTGGAACAAAAACGTAGGCGTGCCGCTCTCAAACCAATAGTTGGAAATTTGTCGGTCGCAGAAAGCATTCATCAGGCTGAAAGGATTGTAAATGTCTTCCGAAGCATACGAAAAATGGTAACCATCATAGTATTGTTTCAACTTCTCGTGCATTTCCTCCTTTGTGCAGCCGTATGCTTCCGCCATCAGGCTAACGTCTGGGGCGAGGTTTGTGGAGAGTTCCGTATCGGTAATTCCACAAATGGCAGAGAATTGGGGCAACATGGAGATGTTCTTAATATTGTTGATGGTGGAAAAAATGCTCAATTGGCTGAATTTGGTGATGCCAGTGATGAAGCAGAAGCGAATCAAGGCTTCATTGGCCTTGAGCTGCACATAGAAATCCTGCATCACGTTGCGGAACTCGTCAAGCGAAGTTTTGTCATGCAATTTGTCCAAAAGCGGAGCATCATATTCGTCAATGATGACCACAACCTGTTTGCCCGTTTGCTCGTAGGCGCGATGGATTATGCCACTAAAACGTCCGCCCGGAGTCGTTTCGTAGGCCCCTTCTCCATACAATTTCCTATAATTTTCCAGAAGGCGGAAAAGCACCTGTCGCAATGCATCAGGCGTTGGCTGGGCCTTGGCCACGCTCAAGTCAAAATGGATGACGGGGTATGATGCCCATTCCTTTTCCAACTCCATGATTTTCAGTCCTTCAAACAGTTCCTTCTCACCAGCGAAATAGGAATGTAAAGTGGAGGAAAGCAACGATTTTCCGAACCTTCGCGGGCGGCTTAGAAACACAAACGGGCTAATATGAGCCATGTTCCAGACCAAGTCCGTTTTATCCAAATAGATGTATCCATCTTTAATGATTCTTTCAAACGTCTGAATCCCAATAGGATACCTCCGTTCATTATAGTTCTGTTCCGTCATCGATTTCGTCTTTGGCTGCAAAGATACATATTTTTACGCAAAACCTCGACAATTTTCCAACGCAGATTCAAACGGCAAATGAAAAACAAGAAAAACGGCAAAGTCAATCGAAAAAACCATATTTTTGCGACTTTTAAACTTCAGCAATTGGTATGTTACAAATCACATCACGAAACAAGACCTTCATTTTCGACCGCCCCGCAATCATGGGCATCCTCAATGTGACCCCCGACTCGTTCTCGGATGGAGGGCGTTATAACTTGATGGACAACGCTTTGCAACATTGCGAACAGATGATTTCCAATGGTGCCGACTTCATCGACATCGGGGGCTGCTCCACTCGGCCCAACAACGCCATCGCCACAGAACAGGAGGAATTGGAGCGTGTCATCCCGATACTGAAAGCCATCCGAAAAGCCTTTCCCGAAGCCCTGATTTCCATCGACACGTTCAGGAAAAACGTGGCCGAAGCCTGCATGAGCGCGGGTGCCGACCTCATCAATGACATTTCGGGCGGGCTGTTTGATGCGGAAATGTTGCCCTACATCGGCAAAAACCACATCCCATACATAATGATGCATTGCGTGGGCACGCCAGAAACCATGCACCAATACGCCCTCGGCGGCGACATCCACCAGACCGTGATGGAGTTTTTCGAGAAGCAATGCGCCATTCTGGAAGCCTACGGCGAACAGCAAATCATCCTCGACCCTGGCATAGGTTTCGGTAAGAGTTTGGAAGCCAACTATCAGTTACTCAGCAACTTGAATCGTTATCGCTATGACAACTTGCCTATCCTCATCGGCATTTCGCGAAAGTCATTAATAAATAAGGTGCTTGGCACAACGCCACAGACCGCTGAGAACGGCACTACCGTGCTGAACACCATTGCCCTGCTCAATGGAGCGGACATCCTCCGCGTCCATGATGTGAAAAATGCACGCGAAGCCATCGAATTGGTCAGTTCTTTTCGTAATTTTGCGCCAAAAATTCAACTATGATTGACCTTTTCATCCAAGTCCGCATTTTCGACATCATCGACATATTTTTGGTAGCCCTGCTTTTCTATTGGTTCTACCGCATCCTGAAAGGCACCACGGCCATCAGCATCTTCCTCGGCATAGTGGCCATCTTCCTTAGTTGGCAGATAGTCAAGGCTTTGCAGATGGAATTATTGAGTTCCATCCTTGGAGCTTTCGTCAGTGTGGGTTTCATTGCGCTGATTATCATTTTCCAGCCTGAAATCCGACGCTTCCTATTCACCATCGGCACGCAGGCTCAGGAAGGGAAATTAATGCAAAAGTTTAAGTTTCTGAGAGTTACGGGCAACGCTGGACTCAATGTGGATGCCATCACCAAGGCCTGCCAAAACATGTCGGACATCAAGCAAGGCGCACTCATCCTCATCGCCCGAAAGAACAACCTCGACGACATCATCTCAACGGGTGTTCTCGTCAACGCTGACATCAGTAACCCGCTGATTGAGAACATTTTCTTCAAAAACAGCCCCTTGCACGACGGTGCCATGATCATTCGCAACAACCGCATTACTTCTGCCCGTTGCATCCTTCCCGTGACCCAAAAATCCAACATTCCCGGGCATTACGGCCTGCGCCACCGCGCCGCCATCGGCGTGACCGAAGTCAACGACTGCATCGCGCTCGTGGTTTCGGAGGAAACGGGCAATATCAGCATGGTCACAAACGGGGAAATCCGGACTTTGAAAGCGTCAGAATTGAAGGAAATGATTGAAACAGAATTGAATGGTTAATCATTGATTTCCACAAACCCATCCTCATCCGCATACCGCAATTGCTTCCGATAAGGATCATAGCGCAGCAGCAACTGATAGGCATAGCCCATTTTCTTCAGTTCCGCGCCCACATAACTGTTCATCATGTAATCGTAAGTGTAGCCCGCATAGAGTTTGCCCAAATACACGGCATAATTGTAGACATCTCTAAGTTTCAGAGTGTCAATGGTATAGGTATAGTCTATCTTTTGTGTCCAAATCGAAAAGTCCGTATTGGATTCGAAACCGTCCATGAGGTTGTGCTCGCAAAACAGCACGGGCTTCCAGTCGCCATCATTGATTTCAAACCACGAGGCCACATTGACCGTGTTCAAAGGGTGCTTGTAACTGAATTCTTCGGTGTCGCTATACAAATAATCCTCGAATTCCGTGATGCGTCCAGAAATCTCCATTCGGGATAGCATCACTAACCAATGGGTTGAGTCAACTTGCACATTGTCAGCGTTTTCAGGCACATAGACTTCAATGCCATAATCGCCCAACGCCTCTGCGTATGCGTTGTACATGACATCGAGGAACAAGTCCTGACTGAAGCCATTCAAAACCTCGGTTTTCCTGCCATATTGCGTGTTGTATTCCGATTTCACCTCGGCTTGTTCGGGAAAATACACCGCCGCCGCGATATTGGGTCGCTCGGCCATATATCGCTTGGCCAATTTCAATTCAGTTTGGCAGCCCGTAAAAGTCAGTAGAAATACCACAAAACAAACAAAACACCCAAAACTTAGTTTTTTTGATGTGTGGGAAAACTTGCCAACCGGCAGTTTTCCGGCAACGCACGGTTGTGCAATTGCCACACGTTTATCGAGTTTATTCATTGTTTTGTAGGTTTTACAAGTTTTGTGATAAATAGAGTTAAACATTATCAAACAAATCCATTTGTATACCGTCGCCCTTGGGTTCTTCCTTCGTTTCCACGATTTCCAACGGCACATCGGCGGGATTGACTTCGATTTTATCCTCGTTTTCTGTTCCTTCGACAGGCTCAGGAACCTCGGTTTCTTCTTGTGGTTCTGGTTGGAAAGGCTCAAGGAATTGCCAACTTTCTATCTCCCTCGTTGACAAGCGTTTACCTTTTGCCTTATAACTCTTGATACCAATAAATTCTTCCACATTCACCTCGTCGTCGGGGAAACTGTTGCCTGCGTCGCTGACCTTGTAACTCAACAACAGGCGCGGCAAAGTGTCAGTACTCATGCCCAAATATTTCGCATCGGGATGCTCGCCGATGAAGGAAGCGCGGGCGTTCAACTTGGTTTCGACCTCGATGCAGAAACGCTTCAAGTACATCTTTTGCGTCTCGCCTTCGATATAAACGACGGAAAAAATTTCGTCGGGGTCGAACTTGCGGATTTCGATCATGTCATCGTCGAAATGGGTGTTGAGGTCGAAGCCCGAAATCTTGAACTCGCCATTGCTGAAAATCTGCAAGATACGGTCTTCGCCTTCAAATGCGCCGAGGTATTGTCCGCGCTTGTCGGCGTTGAGGCGGCGCACGGTGTCATCAAACCAAATCTCGCGAGCGTCAAGTGTGGAAACGCCTTCCCCACCCTTCTTGATTTCCTTGACCTCGTACTTCGTGAGCAGGTTGCCTCGCGCGTCGCGACCTTTCACGCCAAGGTCGGCAAACTTGTAGTCGACGGTTTTTTGCTTCTTGTTGAACAACACTAAGGTTACTTTGATAACCTCGGCCTCACCATTCGGATTCGAGGAAAAATAGCGTACTTTCGAGCCGGGCTTGCCTTGCGTGAGGTCGTATTCCTTGTCGCGGGTGACGCCCTTCACGGCGAAACGCTTCACATAATGCGGCGCACCATTCTTGCCGTCGCGATAGACCACATTGTAGGTGGTGCGACCATCGTTCTTGTGGAACACATCGACATGGATAACCTTCTGTCCCACAAAGAGTTTCGGCTGTAATTTGACCACTGCATATTTGCCGTCCTCGTGGAAAACGATGATGTCGTCCATGTCGGAGCAGTCGCACACATATTCGTATGCTTCCTTGTTTTTCTCGCGTTTCAGGCCTTCGCCAGTGCAAACGAAGCCTTCCTCCTTGTTCACATAAAGTTTCTCGTTGTTGGCGGCCACGGCCACGGCGGAGATGTTGTCGAAGTTACGGATTTCGGTCTTGCGCTCGCGACCCTCGCCGTATTTCTCATTGATGCGCAAGAAATAGTCGATGGTATAGTCCACAATATGGTCGAGGTGGTATTGCGCCTCTTCCATACGCTTCTCAATATCAGCGATTTGTTCATCGGCTTTCTTGATGTCGAACTTGGAAATCTTGCGCACGGGCTTCTCGCATAGCTTCTCCACATCCTCGCGGGTTACCTCACGTTTAAGCAGATTGCGATACGGGTCAAAACGCCGCTCGATGCCTGTCAGTTGGTTGTCCCAAGTGGCGTAGTCCTTGTTTTCCAACTCCTTATAAATGCCCTTCTCGAAGAAAATCTTCTCCAACGACACCCAATGCCAACTGTTGGCCAACTCGTCGAGCAAAATGCGCAGTTCGAGGCTCAAGAGTTCCATTGTGCGGTCGGTGCTGAGTTTCAGGATCTCGCTCACGCCGAGGAACGCCGGATGCTGGTTCACGATGACGCAAGCGTTAGGCGAAATCGACACTTCGCAATCCGTGAAGGCATAAAGTGCGTCGATGGTTTGGTCGGGAGAAACACCAGGGTTCAGGTAAATCACGATTTCGCACTGTTCGGCGGTATTGTCGTCAATTTTCTTGATTTTGATTTTGCCCTTGTCGTTGCACTTCACGATGCTTTCAATCAAGCCGCCTGTGGTGGTTCCGTAAGGTATCTCGCTGATTACAAGCGTTTTTTTGTCTTGCTGGCTGATTCTTGCGCGGATGCGCACCTTGCCGCCGCGCAAACCGTCATTGTAGTTGGTCACATCCATCAGGCCGCCCGTCGGGAAGTCGGGATAGAGCGTGAAAGGCTCGTCGCGTAAATAAGCTACGGAGGCATCAATCAGTTCGTTGAAGTTGTGCGGCAAGAACTTGGAGGCCAAGCCCACGGCAATGCCTTCAGTGCCTTGCGCCAACAGCAATGGGAACTTCACTGGCAGTGAAACTGGCTCAGCGTTGCGGTTGTCGTATGAGCGCGTCCAGTCAGTGGTTTTATGGTTGAAAACGACCTCTTTGGCAAACTTCGACAGCCGCGCCTCGATATAACGTGGGGCAGCCGCATCATCGCCCGTGAGGATGTTGCCGAAGTTTCCCTGCGTATCCATAAGCAGTTCTTTTTGAGCGAGTTGCACCAGTGCATCACCAATGGAAGCATCGCCATGCGGATGGTATTTCATCGTGTTGCCCACGATGTTGGCCACCTTATTGAAGCGACCATCGTCGAGTTCGTCCATCGAGTGCAGAATGCGGCGTTGCACGGGCTTCAAGCCGTCCTCAATGGCAGGCACGGCACGTTCAAGGATGACATACGAGGCATAGTCGAGAAACCAGTTCTCGAACATGCCTTTCAAGGGGATGATATGATGTTCATCCTCTTGAGCCTGAGCGTCTTGCACACCTTCAAAAGTCTCGTCCGGCAACTGCTCGTCCTTGGGTTCGTTCTCCAAATTGTCTTCGATTTCCATTATGCGTTTTCAAACGGTGCAAAAATAAAGATTTTTCTTCAATTCACGCAGCAAAAATAGCCGCTTATCTCATTCCATCCCTAAAACGGAAGCCCCAAACACCGCCTCAAACATCCTCTGATAGGCTTCAACTTTCTTGTCAAATGCCAAAGGATAAGCCCTTGAGGATGAAGGCAAACGGTACAATGTCAAACCCTCCCGCAGCGCGACTTGGCCGTTGGGCGAGGGTATAGAATCGATCTTGTAATAGGCGCAGACTTCAGTAGTGGCCTTCTCGCCTGTGGTGGCGATGGTGCGACATTGTGGCATTTGCGCCAAAAGTGCCTCAATGTCAGTGTGTTCCACTATCTCCAAGAAGGCATCAGAGGCATTGTCTTTCAGCCGATTGACCGCCGTGGCCGTGTCGAAGAAGGCAATGCCTTTCTCGTTCAGGAATGTGACGATTTCGTTCATTTTGAAGCGTTTATGCTCCAAATCCACGAAATGGTTACGGTCGCCGAACCAGATTTGCCCCTCAATGCGCCAGTGGTCATTGATGAAATTGGGGTAGAAAAAGTCCATGCACCAGCGTTTTTTCGGCGGCGGGAAACTGCCCAAAAACAGCACCTTGGCATTGGGCGGCAAGAACGGATTTAGTGGATGGTTTTCAATCATTTATAGGTAGTTTGTTCGGTGATTTCGACACGTTTTGTTCGGTGTTTTAGCGGTAATTTGTTCGGTGTTTTCGACATGAAATGCCCTCATCTCAAAAACTCATATTCATAAACCTTTGGTTCCATCAGCACCTCAATTTTTCAAACACCCAATCGGCACTACAAAAACGCCGTCTTTTCGGCGATAGGCATACTGCCCACCAGTGAGAACAAGCAGCAAATCAGGCTCGCGTATCAGGGTCTGCTGATCCGTTTTGTTATGCTCTCTGATAAGCCGCTGCAATTCGCAAAGATGACCAGCTCCTTCCTCGATTTCCGTGCTGCCCAACTTACACTCTATCAGCGCGTAACGGCCATCGTTGATATGCAGCACAACATCTGCCTCCAAGCCATATTTATCTCGATAATAGCCGATATGCGAGTCAATGTCGGAAGTGTAGGCCTTCAAGTCCCTGATGCACAACTGCTCAAAGAGGAAGCCGAAAGTCTTGAATTGGGTCATCAAAGCTTTAGGCGATAGTTGCATAGCAGCCACGGCCACACTCGGGTCGCAGAACGTGCGCTTCGGTGTGCTGCGAATGACCGACTTGCTGCGAATGGCCGGGCACCAGGCCTCAACATCCTGAACGACAAACAGTTTCTCCAAAGCCGTGACATACGAGGTGAAGGTGTCCATCGAGCAGGTCATCTCCTCTGATGCCGACACATCGGCGAGCAAGGTCGTTTTCTTGGCCAAGGTGGAGATATTACGTGCATATGAGCGCAAGATCATCCGCGTTAGTTTCTCGTCCCTTTGCACGCCGTCAATCCTCGAAATGTCCTCCTTGCAAACGGTTCGGAAATAGTCTTTGGCCACCATCAGTTTCGACTTTTCGTCCTTGAGGCGCAAAGTGGCTGGCCACCCGCCGCGACAGGCAGCAAAAATGATATCCTCAACCTGCATGTCGGAAACCGCCGCAATGTCCATTTGTGGGTTGTCAAACAATTCCGTCAAACTGACCGTTCCATTGGATTCCCTCGATTCCCAAAGGCTCATCGGCAACATTTCCATTTTCGAGATGCGACCGTTTCCGGAATGATGTATCTTGCTCTTATCCACTGCATTTGAGCCTGTCAGGATGAATTGTCCTTCAAGTCCTCTCTCGTCCAGCAAGGTGCGCACGGCATCCCAAATGACGGGAGCGTCTTGCCATTCGTCGATGAGCCGTGGCGTGGCTCCTTGCAGCAACAACGACGGCTTTGACGCGGCGGTGGTGAGATACTGCTCACGCATGTCGGGCGACTGCAACTTAATCACACTGCCCGCCAACTGCTCCGCAGTAGTGGTTTTTCCGCACCATTTGGGACCTTCTATCAACACCGCTCCGAAGGCGTTCAAACGCTCTTCAAGTTGGATGTCTGCCATCCTTTTATAGTAGTCCATAATTCACCATTTTTAAATTCGACGCAAAATTACTATAAATAAATGAATTACGCAAATCTATTCGGTGTTTTTTACCAGTTTTGTTCGGTGTTTTCGACACGTTTTGTTCGGTGTTTTAGCGGTAATTTGTTCGGTGTTTTCGACATACATTTGGCTTGCTTGATGGTCTTTGTTTTTGGCGGAGGTTGAAACCGTCCGTTGTAATAGAATCGCCCTTTCAGGGCTATGACCCACCTATAAAGCCCTGAAAGGGCGACCCTATCTCATCGGGGAATTTCAATCCCCAGCGCATCAGTTTGACTATAGCCCTTTTTCTACGCGGAGGTTGAAACCTCCGATGTAATAACACCGCCCCTTCAGGGCTCTGAAGACTACAAGCCCTGAAAGGGCGACCCTACCTCATCGGGGAATTTCAATCCCCGACATATCAGTATGACCATAACCCTCCTTCTACGCGGAGGTTGAAACCTTCCGTTGTAATAGAATCGCCCTTTCAGGGCTATGACCCACTTACAAAGCCCTGAAAGGGCGACCCTACCTCATCGGGGAATTTCAATCCCCGACAC
>CAMVCZ010000020.1 GCA_947166105.1 uncultured Bacteroidales bacterium | reverse complement strand
AATTACCTCATATCTCCTTCCGTATCGTATCATGTTATTTTTTAATCGTTACTTATCTTTTTTTCAATCTGCAATATTAAACATTTTTCCCCAATCAAACCACCAAACCCTTCAACTTCTCCTCTATCTCCTTAATGGTAGGTATCGTGCCTTCTATTTTTTCGGGATAGAACTTTTCCAACTCGTACTCCGAGATTCCCAAAGGCTGGCTGCTCGATTCCAAGGCATATTGGGCTTGTATGCGGTCTTTCTCCTTGCAGATGAGCAGGCCAAAGTGTTCAGCAAGGCATCCTTCAACAAACGCTCGTTGTAGCGCCCTGTTATTCCCGTGAAAGCGAAGTCGTAAGGGTCTTTGGTCAACTCTTGCGCCAAGTCGCTGGTTTCGTCGGGCAAAGTCCTGCTGAAATTGGTCAGTGCCTTGCCTTGCCGCTCGTAGAGGTCGGTGTCGAGAAAGTTGAGCAACACATTTCTGCTCCAGCCGTTTTCAACGGTTTGGTGGATAAAGAAAAGAGCTTTTTCAGCGTCGCCTTTGACTTTGTCAATGATGAAACGATGATGCCCCCAAGGCACAGAAAACAAATCGTGCATAATTTGATTAACGAGTTTTGTTCCAGTTAGGGTCAAAATCTCCCCATCAGATTTGTCCACAACTTGTGGACGATTTTCATCGGGCGAACTGTCCACAAGTTGTGGACGATTTTCGGAATCATTCATATATCGCTGTAATGCTTCATAATAGAAGCAATAAAAGTATTTTGAATACTTCAAATTGGTCACCGAAAAACCGCTTGCATCAAGTTCGGTTTCCAAATCCCTGCTCAATGTAGCATAGAACCTCTTGCCATATCTGTTCTCAGCATCGCGTTCCACAATATCCCGCCCAACTTCCCAATAAAACCGTAGCATCTCCTCGTTCACCTTCACCGCCGCCTTGATTTGGCTTCTGCGGTAACGGCTGCTCAATTCCTTAATCCATTGAATATATTCCTTGTCTAAAATGTTTATCGACTTGCTCATAATGTTGCCTTTTGAAACTGTAATATTAGCAATTTTATTCCAAAAAAAGGGCGGACACACAAGCCCGCCCCAAAATTTTCACATCATTGCATAATTCACTTCACCACACACCCACGAGCGGGAATCTGGTAATAAATTTCGTTGTTGTACATATCCTCGCAGCGCACGGCGGGAATCATGTAGTTGCCCTCGTAGGTGGCGTTGGCCTTCAGGGTGAAGGTCTTCTTCGAGCGCGGCATCAGGTCAAAATAGATGTAGGCGCGGTCGTCGCGGAGGTCGATGTGCTTCGCGCCTTCGTTGCCGGTCATATCGCCACTCAAACGGTCGTTCACCAACTCCCAGCCCGAAGGCAGGTAGTACGACAAGGCCAACTCCGTGACTTGCCACTCGCTCGGGTTGGTCACCGTCATCTGGACTTTCAGGTCGGTGCCAGAGGTCAAGTTGGTGAGATTCACGGGATTGCCGTTCTTGTCGGTGTAGTTCACCGTCATTGTGATGAAATTGCCGCTTTCGTTCATATCGTATTCGGCAACGGCAGTCTTGGTGAACAGGTTGGCGACCATCTTCTCGTTGGTGTTGTTCTTGATTTCCAAAGTGTTGTTGCCCAATTTCGGCGTGAAGCCAAAGCCCGCAGAGGCCATATTGGTGTTCAGCGTGCGTTCCTCGCCGATCACCTTTACGGTGGCGGAGAGGTTGACGTTACTTAGGTTCATCTTTTCGGCATACTTGCCTAAGACAAAGAGCGAGAACGCCGTGGTTTGGGTGTCCATCCATCGGTCGCCGCTAATCATACCGCAAACGTTGTTGATGTTGTTCTGCACCGTTTGCTGGTCAATGTCGCAGAGCATTTGGACGTAGGTCAGGAAAGCCAAATCGCGGGTGCGGGAGCCGAAGGATGTGTAATAGTCAGACATCCTTTCGCCCTCCTCCACATTGGGCAGCAGGTTCTGCGCAATGGTGGTCTTGCCCGTTTGCGCGAAGGAGGCAGCGGCCAACGCCTTGGTCAGTGGATAGTTCATCTCGATTTCCTTGAAGCGGTTCATCGCGCCCATTTCGGCCTTGCCAGCCAAAGCCAGCACAAAGAGGCGGTAGGCTTGGATGGTTTCGCCCTGCTTGAAGTCGGGGTTGTTCTTCCATTGCTTGGCGCGGTCGGCCTGATATTTCAGCAAACCGTCCAAGAAATATTGCGGCACGTTGAAACCTTGTTTCTGAGCCTCCACCAAGAAGTGCAAAGCGTAAATCTCCGTCCACGGGTCCGTATAAGTGCCTCCAATCCAGTTGGTCATCGAATTGTCTGACTTCTGATAGGCCTTCAGGTTGGTGATTGCGGCTTCAATATTGCTGCGCATCGCTTCCTTTTCCTTGTCGTCGAGTTGGACGAAATAATTGAGGTAAAGTTGCGGGAAAGCCTTGGAAGTCAACTGTTCAAGGCAGCCGTGCGGATAATCCATCAGATAATCGATGCGGCCAAAGAGGTCGACAGGCAACAGGCTCGAAACGGTGATTTTGCCCTGTTGAGAACCGTCAATGCCAGTGAGATTGAACGGCACGCTGACCGTTTGCCCAGCCTCAATTTCCTTGGTAATCGTGCTGCGATGCTCGGCGTAAGGCATACGGATAGGCATCACCGTCGAGGATTCGGCTGTGTAGCCCTCGCCCGTCACCGTGAGTTTCAGTTCGGCGTTGCCCAAAGTCTTGGGGATGCTTGTCCTGACCGCAATAATACCCTCGCCATTGTTGTCAATCGTGACCATAGTCGGCAGATTGCCAACGGGTTCAAGGTTCTTGTTGTCGAATTTTATCGGCAAGGTCTTACCCTTCATCGTCGGGGCTTGCACTTGGACTTTCAGGTTCAGTTCATCGCCGGGAGCAACCACTCGCGGCAGTGAAGGATAGAGCGTAATCGGGTCAACGACTTTCATCTGTTTTTCGGACGAGCCAAAAGCCTTGCCGGTGCCCTTGGCCACCACCATAAAGCGCAGGGCGCCAGAGCATTGCGGCACTTCAAAACTATGGGTGTTTTCTTGTCCCGCCTTCAACTCGAAAGGTCCCAAAGTGACGGCATAGGCCTTGAAACGGTTGTCCAAAGTGATTTCCTGATTGAGGATACCGTCGCCGCCGATGGCATAAACGGAACCCAACTCGCCGCTGAACGCATCAACGATGTTGGCGTAGTTGTCCCAAGTGCGGACGCTCAATGCCTGCTTGCTGTTGAAATAGCCGTAAGGGTTCGGGGTCTTGAAATTGGTGAGGCCAAGAATGCCTTCGTCAACGATGGCCAAAGTGTAGGTCATGCCCTGCTTGTTGGCCTCGCTCACCTTCACCTCAATCTTCTTGTTCGTGTTGGCCGTTTCGGGCACTTGGAGATTGGGTTGCAACTGCAAATCCTTCTTCTCCACCTTCACCGGCACCACGCCATACAAACGAATCGGCATGTCGTTGGCGGCATCATGTGGCTGAATCAGAGCGACATAGACATACACATTCGGAACCATCTCCTCCGTAGCTGTGATTTCCGCCTTGCCCTCTTGACCGAGATTTTCGACCAACATGGTCTGCAAAACCCTGTCGTTGGCCTCGACGGTTACGAGTGCCTTGGCCTTGTCGTTGGCAGGGAATTTGACGACCATTTTCTCGCCCACCTGATAGCTGTCGGCAGTGGTTTTCATGGCCAATTGCGCAGGCGCACCCGAAGCGGACGAAGAATGTCCATAGCCCCAATCGAAACTGATGACTTTGGCGAACTGATGGCCACCCTGCTTGTCGTTCACCACAAAGAGGTAACTGCCCCATTTTTCATTAGGGATGTTGAAAGTGACGGAAGTCGTGCCGTTGCAGGTCAAGGTGCCGTTTTGCACGGGAGCCTTGTAAGTGCCTGAAGCATAGCGTTGCAGCGAATACTGATCCTCACTCGACCACCACCAATAGGAATCCAACTTATACAAGGCATATTCAAGGGCAACCGCCGACTGATAAGCCGTGCCGTCCTCACCGACCATCGCGATATTGAACTTCCAATCCTTGCCCGTGTCGTAGTAACTGCCGTATTTTGAGGAAGTTTCGGGCAAATCCACACCCACATAACGCTGGAAGGGAGAAAGTTTTGCCTTGAAAGAAGCAATGCTGAAGTCGCCGCCCTGCTCGAAAACCTTCACCGTGAAGGTGCCGTTCATCATCTGCGAGGCGTAAACATCCTTCATCGGGCCAAAACCAATGTTGGCGATGCCTTCCGAGTTGAGGTTGCCGCTAAACAGCGAAATCTCCTGTGGCTCAAAACTTTGCGTTTCGTTGACGAAGGAATAATTTGCGAAATTCTTGAACGAGGTTTCGCCGCCGCGCAATTTCACATCCACTTCAGCCTTCAAACCGTTGGCTTTCATGCCATTGAGCCATCTCGAAGTCAGATTGACACGCTCATTGCGTGACAAACTGACCACTTCGGGCAAGTTGAAGTTGATTTCCAAACGGTTGGGCTTCACGGTTTCCACGCGGAGGTTCTTGGTGATGGTACTTGTGCCCACCTTGAAACGCGCCGTCCACACTCCCGTTTCGTCGCTGACATTGGTCGGGACGCGGAAGCAATAAATGTCGTTCACGGGCTTGGTGTTCACCTGCTTGGCATAGAGTCGACCTGTCGCGTCAACCACCTCAAGGACAACAGGATAGTCGTCAGGCGCGCTCGACTCGAAATCGTTGAGCATCAGGTTGAGTTGCATCTCATCACCTGGCCGCCAAACGCCTCGGTTGCTGTAGGCAAATCCCGAAACGCCCTTCTCGACAGGCTCGCCCGCCACATCGAAACGGCTGTAAGAGAGCGCATTGCCATCGTTCAACTTTATCACCGACTTGCTTCCTTTCTTGTCCGTGACCATCACGAAGGCAGGATGATTTTCACATTTCAGTTGCGCATGACCCTGCGCATCGGTGCTACCTTTGACCAATTCCTGACGCTGGAAACTGTAGGCCGTCACCTGCGCGCCCGCAACCGGCATGGCATCGGAAATCCTGTAGACAAACACATCCACCGCATCGCTGCGACCCATTTTTGCGGTCAAGGCCAAGTCGCTGACGACGATGTTCTTTTTCTGCTCCACATAGTTATAATAGTAGAAGCCATTCGGGTCGCCCCACTCACCGTCGTAGCGGTATTCCTTGTAATCGTAGGCGTTGCCGTCCCAATAGGAAGCCTCAAGTGCCTCGTTTTCAGACACTGCGCTGCGCATTTCATCAGATGCAAAAGTGTAGTCGGCGGGACCGAAATTGAGGCTCAACTGGTACATCGCGCCCGGTTCCACCTTGATATAGTCGGAAAGCACAATCGGGAAGGTCTTCCACTGGTTGGCGTACGGGTTGTCGATGGCCAAACGCACCTTTTTCTCCAACCGACCCGCCTTGCGCACGCCGTAAGTTTCGTTCAATTCGTTGTCCTGCAAGAAGGAAAGGATGTTGTCGTCGAAGATACGCACAATCCTCAAAGTCACCGAGTTAAGGCAGATGGCATCGAAATAGATGGTAGTTTCGTTCACATCGGGAATGATGACACCATCGTCAGTCCAACGCACCTTCGGGAGGTTGTCGGTCAGGTCGAAATCATACTGATAATCGTTTTGCAGCAACATGCCGTTGACGGCACGAATACCACTGCCCACGGTCAGTTGAAGGCTCTCCAACTGGTAAGGATAAAGGTTGGACTTATCGAAATAGAAATCCACCTTATTTCCCTTAATGTCAGCCTTATAGCCAACTTTTTGGTCGAAATTCACGAAGCCGTCAAGGTTTTGGTTTTCCTTCAGCGGCTGCGAGAAAAGCAAAGTTCCCTTGCTTCCCGCCTTGTCGACATCGAACATCACGGGCTTGAAGACATCCTGAGCATAAACGGTCAGGCTGCGTTCCATCTTCGCCTTGCAGTCAATGGCCTTCCCATCGAGGACGACGGGCATCTCATATTCGTCTTTCTGACGTTTAAAGCCTTGCAACTCAAACTCAAAGAGGTTGTTGCCCAACGAAGCCGCCTCCACGGGATGGGCTTTGCGGAAAGCGTCATCAAAGATTTTGACGGCATCCTCAAGGTCGATGGGCGTGGCAAAGGCAACCTGCATGAGATAACTCATATCATCGTTGGAGGTGCAAACGGGCTGCATCGTGACGAGGCTGAAATTCTGTCGGCGCACGCCAAAGCCAAACTCAAGTTGCTGGTCGGCAGGCACATCCACGAAGTCGGCCATCTTGAACTGGCAGACATAGTTCTGGTCCTTGTCGATGTCGTCGTACTGGAAACCGATGGTGTTCTCGTCAATCCAAACGGCCTTGCCCTTCAACGCGGGCTTGAAGTCGAAAGCCTTGGCGGGGATGGGTTCGCCGTACTTCACTTTCAGCGTCGCGGGATTGTTGAACCGCACCATGACAGGCTCTCCCGCCGCAATGATGCCCGAAGTGTAAC
Organism: uncultured Bacteroidales bacterium; assembly: GCA_947166105.1. Classification (GTDB taxonomy): domain Bacteria; phylum Bacteroidota; class Bacteroidia; order Bacteroidales; family F082; genus Limimorpha. Next base: position 51,916 of record CAMVCZ010000020.1, on the reverse strand, counting down.
TGTCGAGCAAGGCCAACATGGCCTCATTCAAAGGCTGGATGCGCTCCACGAACATTTCCGAACCTTTCGTCGTTCCCTTCTTGCCGCACGAGGGCATGAAGGCCAGCAGCAACGCCGTGACAATCAGGCTGATGCCGCCGAATTTTCTCAATTTTTGATTTGTACTCATATCGTAAAACTTTGATTGTTTTCGAGAGTACAAAAATAGGAAACCTATTTGAGAAAAAAGCCGCTTTTCGCGAAGAAAAACGACTTTTTTTTGAACATCTTCAACGTTTCTCAGCGTGTTTCTTTGCCCGGTGGCGATCCTTTGCCCACAGGCCGTACACCTCACTCACGTTGCCTGCTGTGGTGAAGGCATTGATTTCGTTCTTGCCGAGGTATTCCATCAGTTTTGAGAATTCGTCGTTGGTAAGCAACGATTCCAATTCAATCGACTTTTCGTTGGTGTAGCCTCCGATGACTTCATAAAGCGTGCAGCCACGATGAAGCTCGTCGATGATGTAGCGGCGAATGCGGTCGTAGTCTTTCGAGACGATGCAAACACGCTTGCGTTGGTTGAGGTTGGCGGTGAACATATTCACTACCAGACCGTTAATCCAAGTGGCGATGAGGCCGATGACAACCATCTGGAAGGGGTTGATGGCGAAAGCCGTGAGGCAGATGATGGCACCCGCCACGCTCACCGACTTGCCCATGTCGAAGTGCAAGTATTTGTTGACGATCTTGGCCAAAATGTCGAGGCCGCCCGTGGAAGCGTTGATGGAGAACATCAGCGTTTGGGCCGCGCTGAGGATAATCACGCAGCAAAGCAGGTCGAACCACGGGTTGCCCATCACGGAATAGGCCGAACTGGGGTCGACACCCATATTAATAAGGTAGCTGTTCGGGGTGGCGAAGTTTTCCCAAGGGTAAATCCATTCGCACACCTTGGTCATGGGACCGAGAATCATGGCGCAATACACCGTTTTGAGTCCGAACTCCTTGCCGATGAGCAAATAGGCCAGAATCAGCAAGATAGCGTTGATGATGGAAATCATCATCGAAAGGCTGATGCTGATGCCCATGCCGTTGAAAATGTTGGTCAGCACGATGGAGAGACCTGAAATGGAGCCGACAATCAGTTTGCTCGGGACGAGGAAATAATACACGCAAACGCCCGTCATGAACATGCCGAAAGTCATAATCAGCAGTTCCACCCAGAACTTTTTGCTCACCAAAGCCGAGCCTACTTCCTTCATTATGTCATTAAACTTACTCATAACACTTTGAATTACAATTTTTTAATTACAAATTTGTTTTTGATTTTTGCGGCTGCAAAGGTCGGAAATCTTTTTGAGATATGAAAATAATTCGAATAATAATTGTATTTTTGCTCCACTAAAGATCAAATCATGGAAACCTATCATATCAGAAAACAGATTCACCGTTTGCCCGGCAAGGTGATTCACACAGTCCCGCTGCCGCAGCCACAGTTGGTGGAAGGCCACGGCGCACGCAAAAGGATGGGCAAGATTTGCCAAAAATGCGGCTACAAAAATGTGCTGGTGGTCACAGACCAAACTTTGAGCAGCCTCGGCTATGAGCAAGCCATTACGCAAGCCTTGGAGGAGGCCGAAATCCATTATGCCATCTACAACGACATCAATTCCGAACCTACTATCGACCTCATTGAAGCGGGTCGCAAAAAGGCCATTGAATGTCAGGCTGAATGTGTGATTGCCCTTGGAGGCGGTTCGGTGATGGATACCACCAAGATGATTGCTGCTGGAGCAAAGATGCCTCGTAGAAGCGTTAAGTCCTTGCTGATAAAGTTCTTGCCTGTCCCGGGTAAGACGTTGCCCATGATTTCGGTGCCTTCCACGGCTGGCACGGGAGCCGAAGTCACTGTGGGTGCCGTGGTGCATAACAGCCAAGGGGTGAAGACTTCCACCGTGTTGATTGGCCTTGATGTGACCCATGTGGTGCTCGACAGCGAACTAACCATCCATGCGCCTCAAACTGTGACTGCCGCCTGCGGCATGGATGCCCTTAGCCATGTCATTGAAGGTGCTGTCAGCGATGTCAAAGTGGATGAGGCGAACATGTATCTCTCCAAGGAGGGTGTGCGGCTTATTTTCGAGAATCTTCCTGTCGTGATTCGCGAACCGGAGAATATCGAAGCGCGTTTGAATATGTGTCGGGCGGCCTATTTTGGCGGCCACGCCATCAACACGCAGTTGGCGGGCTATGTCCACGCCTTTGCCCACAGCATCGGGGCCAGGTATCATCTGCCTCACGGACAAGCCATCTCCTTGATGCTCATGCCCGTATTAGAATTCCAGAAAGAGGTCTGCACAGAAAAATACGCTATGTTGGCAAGACATTGCCACATTGCCAATCTCGACACTGACGACGGGCAGGCCGCCGAACTATTCCTGCAAGCCGTTGCCCAATTGATGGCTCAATGCGGCATAGACAAGCTCGTGTCTCCCGTAAAAAGCGAGGATTACGAGGAATTGACTCGAATGATTGTCCAAGACTCCATCAATTATTCTGCGCCTATCACAATGAATAATAACGATATAGAACAGATCCTAAAAACTGTCACACCCACCCCATAACCCTTCATTATGTCCTACTCCGAACACGAAATCAGTGCAATTGTGGCCGCGCAACGGAAGTTTTTCCGCACCGGCACAACCTTACCCATAAAATGGAGAATCCAGCAACTCAAGAAACTGAAAGCCGCCGTGATTGCCCACGAAACCGAGATGGAAGATGCCCTTGGCCAAGACCTTGGCCGGAGCCGCGTGGAGGCTTATCTCTGCGACGTTGGCCCCATCATCGTGGAAATCAACGAGATGATTCGCGGTTTGCGGCGTTGGTCGCGCCCCGAAAGGCATTTTAGCGGGCTTATGTGCTTCCCGAGCCTAATTACCAAAGTGTATAAGATGCCATACGGCGTGTCGTTGGTCATCAGTCCGTTCAATTTCCCGATGCTGCTCACCATTGGAGTGGTGGCGGCGGCGATGTGTGGCGGTAATACGGCGGTCATCAAGGCCAGTTCAAAGTCGGCGGCCAGCACTGCATTTCTCAAAAAGTTCTTTGCCGAGGTCTTCCCGCCCGAATACGTCACCTTGATTGATGGTGGCCACGATGTGGCAGATTTATGTCTGGCGCAGCGTTTCGACAAGATTTTCTACACAGGCTCGCCCTCGGTGGGCAAACATGTGTTGGCCGAAGCCGCCAAAAATCTCACCCCTGTGGCCTTGGAACTCGGTGGCGAGACCGGCAACTGGTGCATCGTCCGCAAGGATGCTGACCTGAAGGACACCGCCCGCAAGATTGCCTTCTTCAAGCTTTGCAACGCCGGACAAATCTGCATCAATATCAACCAGATAGCTGTTGCGGAAGAGGTGGCAAAGCCTTTCATTGAAGAACTCAAACAAGCCTTCATAAAGCAAATCGGTGAACATCCCGAAAGCAATCCCGAATATCCCAAACTCATCACCGATACTGCCTACGACAAATGCGCCCACCTCGCCGACGAATACCGCGACCGTATCATTTTTGGTGGCATTGGCGACAAGGAAACGCGCCGCTTTGCGACCACCCTCATCTATCCTGTCGACATCAACGAACACATCGTGCAACATGAGCTTTTCTGTCCTTTGTTGCCCATCGTGCCCTTCAAAGATGCCGAAGTTGACGTGCTGATGGACACTATCGCCGAGCGCGAGCATCCCTTGGCCATGTATCTGTTTACCAAGGATATGAAATGGGCCAACCGCACCATGCAAACCCAACAATATGGCGGCGGTTGCATCAATGAGGTTTGCATCCACATGATGGTGAAAGGTGTTCCCTTCAACGGCACAGGTCACTCCGGCATGGGTGCCTACCACGGCGAATGGGGCTTCCGAGAGTTCACGCATCCACAAACGGTGCTCAAAGGAAAAACAAGGTTCAATCTGCCTTTGCGCGAGCATCCATACGGAGGCAAGATGGAGAAGACGAAACTGGCGATTTTGCGGGTTTTTGAACGGTAAAACTCGTTGGAAAGAAGTGTGGGATTTTCGGTTGAGTTTTTTCCAAAATTGTGATTTTTTATCAACTTTGGAAAAAACTCAGATTACGAAAACCAGTTATTGGAACAAGTCATCCATCGTTAAAATCGAAACAAAAGTTGAGGAATAACGGCCTTCATTAAGACCGTAAGTGGTTAGCAATGTGAGCCATAAGGCTTTCTTTGTTTTTGTTTCATTGCGGAAAGCCGCTATCCTGTTTTGCAGTTTTTTGGCCTCATCGTTATCAAGGCGAAAATCCGCCTCGCTGTATTTGATTTCAAACAGATTGATGATGCCATCGGCGCGGTCAAGAACCATGTCGATTTGCGCTTTTGGTGTACTTTTCTGGCTTCGCCATGAATAAAATTGGGTCGAAATCCTATCAATGTGGAGTGCTTGCTTGATTTGTTGTACATGGGTCAGGCACACCCGCTCAAAACTCAATCCCAACCATGTGTTGACCTCGGAAGTGCCGATATGGTTGCTCCAATAGCCCGTCTCAGCCTCGGCACGCGACACGAAGGTGAGGTAGAAAAGTGAGTAGAAATCAACAAGTTGGTAGATGGCGGAATTCTTTTTCGTGGTTTTGTTATGGATGGGATACTTGCGAAGAATGTCGCAATTGACGAGGTCTTCAAGTTTCCCGCTGAGCGATCCGCTTGAATCCTGCCCCAAAGCCTTTCTCAATTCGTCGCGCGACATTCCTGCCTTGACTTTTGCCAGAGCATTGACGATGGTCATATACGATTCCGGCGACTTGAACAAAGTGGAATACAGCCGTTTGTATTCCCTGCGAAGTTCTTCTTCGTCGCCGAAAAACAGTCGGTCGATGTTGGCGGCGAAACTCTCGCCACGATGAAGCAGGCTCAAATAATAGGGCACGCCGCCCAAGGCCATGTATGCCTGCATGACGGTCAGGCGGTCCCACTTGAATTGCCGACTCTTGAGGTATAACTCTGTCTCTTTCAGCGTAAACGGGTGCAAATGCAATTCGTGCGTGATGCGGTCGTGGAGGCCGCCTTTGTCGTTGACGATGTTGCGTATCATCCACGAGGTGGCGCTGCCGCACACAATCAGCGTCAGGTTGTCTTGCAGCGAAGCCCAACTGTTCCAAAAATAGCCCAATGCCCGCACGAATCCCGACCGTTGCGTGTCCATCGAAGGCAATTCATCGAGAAACACGATGCAACGGCGTTTCAGCGTGACTTTCTTTTTCAGATAAAGTTTCAGAATCCTGAAAGCCTCCATCCATGTCTTGGGTTTTTCGGGCAGTTTGCCGCTATATTCCTGCATGGCGTCAATGAAAGCCTCCATCTGCTCCTCCTTGGTGCCGTTGAGTACGCCCGTTATGGCAAAAGCCATTTTTCCATTGAACAGTTGGTTGACGAGATAAGTCTTGCCGACCCTTCGGCGACCATAAATAGCAACAAATTCAGGACGCTCGGCAAAAAATGTGCAATCATCACGGTTTTCTACCAAAAACGGCGGAGTTTTTGAAGTTCCGCTGTTTTGTTGTAAAGTATTATGTAACGCTTAAACAATAAGCGTGTAATGAGAGACTCGTTGGAGAAAATATGACATAAACAAGCGGCTGCCACGGTGCTTCGACAGGCTCAGCAACCTTGTGACAGCCCTACACCGCCCCGCCCAGGCTGTAGGGCTGTCGTACCACGGCAGCCGCATTATTCATTCGCGCATTGCAAATGGTGATATTCTGGCCTTCCGAATTGAAAATTCAGAAGGACGGGATACTAAGCATCAATGACGAGGCGAACACTATGTCCATAGCAACGGTTACTATAGTCCTGTGGAGAATTATATCCACTAATAAAGTACAAAAAGTATGCATTGGAACTATAGTTAAAGTAGTATGAACTTGACCAATAACCACCGTAACTGCCTACGTTATTAACCGAAGTTCCTTCACGAAAGCCCGAAGCTGGAAGAAAGACAGCACCATTCTCCTCCATTTGAGACCACTGCGTCAAATTGTAAATATTACCCCAGTTACTACTGCCAGAGACAAAACCAAGCCCTTCTGGCTGAGTCCAATCATCAGGAAGAAGGATTATACCATTATGGCCATTCACTTTGCCGTGTCCCCATTTCAATGCGGCGTTCGGACGGCTGTTAAACAAATAGTACCATTCGCCCCTAGTCAGTGTACGCCACCCTCTATTTTCTATATTGCCGCCATTAGTGATGACATTGTAACCCCAGTCGGCAGTCATAGTGGCAAAACTATTTAGATGATATGCTTCACTGCCATAAGCAAAATAATGGCTATAATTAGTGCTAGTACTCCATGGTTGATAAGCAACAGCACCATGATTGTAACCACTTGTACCCCATCCGAATAGGTCTCTATCGACAGTTTGACTGCTACTATTTTGTCCAGTCGAAGAACCGTAATAATCCCATTGGTTATCTGCAAACTTCCAGTAAGGAGATGAAGCACTGCCTATGTACTGTAAATTGCCTTGCGAGAAGTACACTTGTCCGCCATAGTTGTTAATAGTGAACAGTCCATTAACAGCTCCCACTGGGAAGACTTCGTAATCAATTGTGACTATAATACCGTCTGTAAGATAATTGTTTTCAAGAATTTGTGGAATTGCAGAATATGCTCCAAGATAGTTTCCACCCTCTGAATAAACTGTTCCATACCCCCCTGCCTCCAAAGCCTCTTGCGGCAACAAAATCGCCCATTTCTCAACATTCTCGCCACTTCCAGCAGGCAGCATAATCACGCCATCACCATCTATGCTGGGTGTCATCGTGTTTAGCGTGAAATCCACCGTCACCTTGTTTTTCATCCCTGTAATGCAGATAGGTGAATTTGAAGGCGTAGTCACATTGAACTTCACCAAAGCACACTTGTTCAACAGATGGGCGGAATAGGCTGTTACGCCCGAAACATAGTTCTCAATGGAGGCTGCACACGAAATCACGGGCAGATGCTCCGTTTGGTCGCTGATGATGACCGAACATTCCTCCGTTGTACCAGCGGAAAGGGTTTCTTGTGGGGTTACATTACCAAGGAAATAGAATTGCAAAGGTTGGTTTTCAGTCGGATTGGTGATGTTGCCAACGAAATTGGTGCCGTTGTGGGTCAATACGCCGACATACTTGCCGCCACTGCCCACATAAATCTTGTCGCCAATTTCAAAGTCGACCGTGCCCGTATTGGGATTCACCACCACTTTCGAGCCGTTGTTTTGTTTCACGTCAAGGGTGATGGTCACGACCTCGTCGTTGGAGATTGTTTGACCTTCGTTTTTCTTGCATTGCGACATAGTTAAGGCCAATGCAAAAGCCATCAGAATCATACTGATTTTCTTCATTTTATGTTCTCCTTTTTACTTTTGTTGTTTCTTTTGTTTGTTTATTGCTGCATAGCCAACACTGGCCAAAAGCAGGGTGAATAATCCGCTCCCAAGCGGTGCGCCAAAGGTCTGGTTTGTGACGTTCACGCCATCGGTCGGATTGCCGAAAGTCTGATTGGTGACAATGCTTCCGTCCAAGGGATTGCCAAAGCCTTGGTTGGTCAAGGCTGCCGCGCCGCTGTTTCGTGGTCCCGCAGGTTCATCGCCGCGTTGGAACAATCCACCTTGGGCTGTTGCAACAATCGGAATAGACAATGCCATCACCATTGCCAACATTTTAAACTTCTTTTTTGTCTTGATGTTTCGCATGATTTGAAACCGTTTTTGCCCTTTGGCTCAATCGGGCAGTTCTGAAAACGACTACAGAGCGGAGCCTCCCAAACTTATCCTTATTTCTGACAGTTGGGCCTAGACTTCCCATAAGAAAAGAAACTTTGAACAAGGGTCTGCTCCACTGTATATGTAGTGTTTTGAAACATACACATAACAGCGAAAGCAACCTTCTAACCCTTATCCTCTTTCTTATTTCACAGGTGAATTGTCTAGGTTCACTGTCGAGGCAAAAGCGAAGAATGTGCTTTCTCTGGCCGTTCCGATTTTTCCCGGAATGACGGGGGCAAAAATAGGGAAAATCTGAAAAACACAAACAAATCAAGAAATTTTTCTAAAACGATACGCAAAAATCAACTTTTATGTTTATTTTTGCGGCAGATTAAAATTAGATTTATGGAAAGAAATCTATTTCTTGAGTTATTGGAAGACAACAATAAGGTAAGCCTTTATTCCCCTCATTTTGAGGGAGAAGAATATTCGGAGTTTGAGAAATTCCTGCTGGCTTATAAGGACACCTATCCCGATGACATTCGCCAATTGGTGTATCGTCTCGACATCATCAAGCGCGATGGTGCCGAAGACAGGCATTTCCGATATGAAGGAACACGCAGGGATAGAGTGATGGCTTTGCCTTCCCATCTCGAAACAACATCACTACGATTGTACTTACTTAATATCAATGCCAAAATTCTTATTCTTGGCAACGGTGGATTGAAAACAACCGCGACCTACGAGGAAGACGCTGTTTTGCATAAATGCGTGCAAACGCTTCAAAAGATTGACATCCAAATGAAACAAATGGAAAAACGACGGGTTATCACCGTGACAGGAACTAAGTTGCTTGGGACACTTACCTTTTCGATAGACGACTAACCGCAAAAACCCTGAAAGATGAAAACGAACCGGATAATGGACGAGATTCGCGAAACGATTTCGCCTGAAATGAAGATGCAAATGGAATTATCTGTGGCCATCGCCAACCGCATTTATGAAATTCTTGAGGAAAAAGGAATGTCACAGAAAGACTTTGCCCGACTGATGGGGAAAACCGAAACGGAAATCAGCCGCTGGCTTTCTGGAACGCACAATCTGACCTTGGCGACACTTTGCAAGATTTCCATCGCTTTGGGTGAAAATCTTTTGGAAGTGCCTGTAAACCATAGTGAACTTGTCGAGGCATAAAATATCTATCCAATGACCCTACTCGATTGGCTCCCCATAACGAAAAAAGAGACCGACCTGCGCGGTTGGGACGAGGTGGACATCGTGTTCGTCACGGGCGATGCGTATGTTGACCATCCAGCTTTCGGTGCGGCGGTCATTGGAAGAGTATTGGAACACAATGGTTTCCGAGTGGCGCTCATTCCGCAACCCAACTGGAGGGATGATTTGCGCGACTTCAAGAAATTCGGCAAGCCGAGAATCTATTTCGGCGTGTCGGCGGGCTGTATGGACTCGATGGTGAACCACTACACGGCCAACAAACGCCTCCGCAGCAACGATGCCTACACCCCGGGCGGCGAAGCGGGCTTCCGACCCGACCGCGCCACAGTGGTTTATAGCAACATCCTCAAGCAACTCTATCCCGACGTGCCCATCGTCATTGGCGGCATCGAGGCCTCTTTAAGGCGCGTGACACATTACGACTATTGGGACGACTGCCTGAAACCCAGCATTTTGGTCGATTCAAAGGCCGACATTGGCGTTTACGGTATGGGCGAACTCACGATGGTGGAAATCGCGAAGGCCATCCAAAGCGGAAAAAAAGTCAACGAACTGACAGACATTCAGCAGACTTTCTTTTTGCAAGACAAAAAACAGCCGTTGCCCGATTTCAAAGGCGAGACCATCGAACTCGTGTCGCACGAAATCTGCCTCAAGGACAAAAAGAAATACGCCTCCAACTTCCGCCATATCGAGGAGGAATCGAACAAGAAACACGCGGCAAGACTAATTCAAGAAGTTGGAAACCAAAGACTTGTCATCAACCCGCCCTTGCCGACCTTCACCACGGAGCAGATTGATGCTTCTTTTGATTTGCCTTACACGAGGCTGCCGCATCCGAAATATGCTAAGCGCGGCGTGATTCCCGCCTACGAGATGATTCGCCACTCGGTGAATTTGCACCGTGGCTGTTTTGGCGGCTGCGCTTTTTGCACCATCTCGGCGCACCAAGGCAAGTTCGTGGCTTCGCGGAGCAAGGAATCCATTATGCGCGAGGTGGAGAAAGTCGTTGAAATGGAAGACTTTAAGGGCTACATCAGCGACCTCGGCGGCCCGTCAGCCAATATGTACCGAATGAAGGGCAAAGACGAGCGCCTCTGCGAAAAATGCGCCCGCCCGACCTGCCTGCAACCCACCGTCTGCAAAAACCTCAACACCGACCACCATCCGCTCATCGACATATATAAAGAGGTGGACGCGCACCCGAAAGTCAAGAAGGCCACTATCGGATCGGGCATCCGTTATGATTTGTTTTTGCACGACTGCACGCCCGAGGAAAACAAGGCGATGGGCTATGACGAATATTTCCGCCAATTGGTCACGCGGCACGTCAGCGGAAGGCTGAAAGTCGCGCCCGAACACACCAGCGATGCCGTCCTGAAACTGATGCGAAAGCCCAAATTCGATATGTTTGTCAAACTGAAAAAGAAGTTCGACCAAATCAACGAAAAGGAGCATCTCAACCAGCAACTCATCCCCTATTTCATCTCCTCGCATCCCGATTGCTATCTTGAAGATATGGCCGATTTAGCCGTAAGAACCAAAGAGTTAGGCTATCATTTAGAGCAAGTTCAGGACTTCACGCCCACGCCGATGACCTTGGCCACTGAAATCTATTATTCCGGCTACGACCCCTACACCTTGGAGCCTGTTTTTTGTGCCAAAACAAAGGAGGAAAAACTTGCCCAGCAAAGGTTTTTCTTCTGGTACAAACCAGAGAATAGAGAGTGGGTAAAAAATGCACTACGGCGCATTGGTCATTCGGATTGGATTAAACTGTTATTCAAATAGATACACAAAAATTAAAGAATGTTTTTATTCACGATACTATAGCCAAAAGTACCATTATTTTGATAGATTTGGCCATAGTATTATCGATTATAAAGCCAAAAGTATCTATTTTTTGATAGATTTGGCTATAGTATTGCCTCCTATTTCAGAATTTATCTCTATCTTTGCCAGCGAAATACGACGAAACACACTATGAAAAATCGCAGCATTATCGGAAGAGATTACGAGCAATCCCTCATCAAGAAACTATACCAGTCCGACAAGGCCGAACTTGTGGCCATCTACGGGCGGCGGCGTGTCGGGAAAACCTATCTCGTGAAGCGTTTCTTCGACGAGCAATTCGACTTTTACTTCACTGGGCTTTACGAAACGCCCAAGCAGGTGCAACTTTCGGTATTCGCTGCCGAAATCGAGAAAAAGACCGGCAAGGCAACCCCCGTGCCCAAGACTTGGTTTGAGGCTTTCCGCCTCTTGCGCAAATACTTAAGTACGCTCCGCAAAAGGAAAATCGTGGTATTTCTCGACGAACTGCCGTGGATGGACACGCCCAAAAGCCACTTCATCCAAGCCTTTGGATACTTCTGGAACTCGTGGGCCTCAATGCAAGATGGCATGAAACTCTTCATCTGCGGAAGTTCCACGACTTGGATGCTGTCGAAAATCATCGGCGACAAAGGCGGCCTCTACGGGCGCGTCACGCGGCAGATTTACCTGGCCCCTTTCCGATTGAACGAAACGGAGGAATTTCTCATCAAGGCCAAGGGCATACGTTGGAACCGCTACCAAATCACGGAAGCCTATATGATTTTGGGCGGCATACCTTATTATTTAGATATGCTCGATAAAGACAAGCCCTTCGCAAAAAGCATCGACGACCTGTTTTTCCGCGAAGGCGCACCGCTGAGCACGGAGTTTGAATTCCTTTATCGCAGTTTGTTCAAAGACTCGGAGCAATATCGGCAAGTGGTGGAAATCTTAGCCGAAAAAACCAAGGGAATGACCCGCGAAGAAATCATCAAGTCGTTGAAAATGAAGAGCGGAGGGCGGTTGACCACCATCCTCAACGAATTGTGCAGTTGCGACTTCATCAGGAGATACAGTGCCATCGGGAAGTCGGACAAAGACGCGCTCTATCAGCTTTCCGACCCGTTCACGCTGTTTTATTTGCGCCACGCCGGATTGTCGACACACAAAGACGAGCAATTCTGGCAAAACAACCACGGCTTGCCCGCCCAAAACGCTTGGAAAGGCTATGCTTTCGAGCAAGTGTGCCTCCAACACCTGCGCCAAATCAAGGCGAAACTCGGCATTCTCGGCGTGTTGAGCAGTGCCTATTCGTGGTCGTGCAAAACCTTCACCGACAGCGACAAAACCGAGTGGGAAGGCGGCCAAATCGACCTGCTCATCGACCGCAACGACGAGGTGATTAACATCTGCGAAATCAAATACTCCAAGTCGCCATACGTCATCACGGAGGAATACGAGCGCAAACTTTGGTCGCGCGAAGCGACTTTCCGCCACGTCACCAAAACGCGAAAAGCGCTCCAACACGTGTTTATCACCACATACGGCGTGAAACGAAACGAATGGTCAGATGTCGTTCATTCTGAAATCACCTTGAACGACCTCTTCGCCAAAGTGGAACTATAAGAGTCGTTTTGGCTTCCGATACTAGAGCCAAAAGTACCCAATTTTTGATGGATTTGGCTATAGTATTTTCGATTGTAAAGCCAAAAGTGTCCTTTTTTTGTAGATTTGGCTATGGTATCGAGCAAACATCAAAGCACGAACACAAATGCTGTTGCCACAAAAACAAAAAATTCACTACCTTTGCCGCAAATTTCTAACACATAATAAGATGAAGAAAAACCTCATTGGAGCCATCGTGCTCGTCGCTGCGCTTGCCTTAGTGGGCTGCGGCAACAAAAACCAGAAAAAAGAAGAGGCCACCAAAGAAACCCAGGCCGAAACCAAAGCCGAGGAAGCGACTCTCCCCAACCGTCTGCTCATCATCGTCGACCCGCAAATCGACTTCACCACAGGCAGTTTGGCCACCAAAAACGGTCCCGCAGCAATGGACTATTTGGCCAAGGCTTTGGACGGTGGCGCATGGAAAAACTACAGTTGGATTATCGTCACGCAAGACGCGCATCCCAAGGATCACTGCTCGTTTGTGGAACAAGGCGGCGTGTTTCCGCCCCACTGCGTGCAAGGCACCGAAGGCATGAATGTATATCCCGCTTTGCAACAAGTACTAAATGGCTTGACTGCCAACGTTTCCAACATCCATTATATGCAGAAAGGCGATTTGGCTGACAAAGAAGAGTTTAGCATTTTCCAAAACAAGCACAGCGGTGAGAAACTTCGTCGCACCATCGAGGAATTTGAACATTTTGATGGCATCGACATCTGCGGCATCGCCACGGATTACTGCGTTTATGAAACAACCAAAGACTTGATGGCTTTCTATCCCGCCAAGCAAATCCGAATCGTCACCAACTGCCTCGCCGCCGTCGACGACAACGACACTAAACTCTCCGACCTGATGAAGGAAAACAACATACAAGGCATTGAGTTTTAATGACTAAATTCAAGACATTCCTACAGCGCAAGGGCATCGACATGACTTGGAAGGTTTATTTCGTCGACGCTCTTGGTGCTATGGCTTTGGGCTTGTTTGCTTCGTTGCTCATCGGCACCATCTTCCAGACGTTGGGCGACAAAACCGGTATTGAGGCCTTCGTGACCATCGCGAAATACGCCAAAGCCGCTACGGGAGCTGCCATAGCAGTAGCAATCGCCTATAAATTGGGGTGTGAAGGCTTGGTGCTGTTCAGCGCGATTGCCGTGGGCATTGCGGGCAACGAACTCGGTGGCCCGATGGGAGCCTACGCCGCTGTCATTGTGGCCATTGAGTTGGGCAAGATAGTCTACAAGGAAACCCAAGTCGACATTTTGGTCACGCCTGCCGTTGTGATTATCAGCGGCGTTTTGGTGGCCTACGCCGTGGGCGCACCCATTCAAAAGGTAATGACCGCGCTTGGCACTTTCATCGAAAACGCCACGCAAATGCAGCCTTTCCTTATGGGCATCGTCGTTTCGGTGGTCATCGGTATGGTCCTGACACTACCGATTAGTTCGGCGGCCATTTGCCTTGCCATCGGTTTGGGCGGCATTGCCGGAGGAGCGGCCACAGCGGGCTGTTGCGCACAAATGATAGGCTTTGCCATACTGAGTTTCAGGGAAAACCGCTGGGGCGGACTTGTTGCGCAAGGTTTGGGTACTTCTATGCTGCAAATGGGCAACATCGTGAAAAACCCCAAAATTTGGATTCCAGTGCTTCTGACAGCTGCCATCACTGGCCCGATTTCCACCTGCGTCTTCCATTTGCAAAACATCCCTATCGGTTCAGGTATGGGCACTTGCGGCCTCGTCGGACCTATCGGCATCTACACCGCAATGCCTGAAGGCGGCGCGAATATGTGGATTGGGATGTTGCTTGTTTGTTTCGTTTTGCCCGCCGTCCTCACTTGGCTTTTCGGTTTGATTCTAAGAAAGATAGGCTGGATTAAAGAAGGCGACCTCAAAATCGACTGCTGATGCCCAAGCAACCTGACAAGCCACTCACTCCCGACCAAGTTTTGGACAAAATGGCCAAATACTGCGCCTATCAGGAACGTTGCGTAAAGGATGTGCGCGACAAACTGAAAACCTTCGACATTCCGCAAAAAGAAAAAGACGAAATCCTTGATTATCTGTTGGATAATCGTTTTGTCAACGATGAGCGGTTTGCCAAAAGTTTCGTGCGCGGCAAAATCAACCAAAGCGGCTGGGGCGTGAACAAAATCCGTTTCCACCTAATACAAAAAGGCATTGACAAAGAGATTATTGAAGAAGCCTTAGAGCAAACCGACGAAGAAGCCTACCGACAGCGTCTCATCGACATTCTGAAAACCAAATCCAAGACCGTGAAAGCTGCCAACGACTTCGAGAAAAAACGCAAATTGGCCGCCTACGCAATGCAGAAGGGCTTTGAAGGCAATCTTGTTTGGGACATCTTGAAGGATTTTTGAATTCAAAAAAACATGCAGAAATGAAAACAACTGTAAAACAATCACTTAAAACCATCATTCCAGCGTTCTGCGCTTCAATTCTAATGCTTATGACCTCATGCAACCAAAAAACACCTGTTGACCTCATCGTCCACAATGCCAACGTCTATACCGTCGACGGTGATTTCTCCAAAGCCCAAGCCTTTGCCGTCAAGGATGGGAAGTTTGTCGCCGTTGGCGATGAAGCGACCATCATGGGCCAATATTCAGCCAAGGAAACCATTGATGCCCAAGGCGATGCAGTGTATCCGGGCTTTATGGACGGCCACAGCCATTTCACGGGTTACGGCGAAAACCTCATCCGCTGGGCCGACCTGAAAAGCAGCCGATCCTACGACGAAATCATTGAGCGGCTAAAAGTCCACGATAGCCTCTACCCTTCCGAATGGCTCTTGGGTCGCGGCTGGGACCAAAACCTTTGGGAAGTGGCCGAATTTCCTGACAATGAAAGACTTGCCGAGGCTTTTCCAGAAAAAAAAGTCCTGCTGACCCGCGTGGATGGTCACGCCGTTTTGGTTTCCAAGGAAGTGCTTGATTTGGCGGGCATTAACGAAAACACGAAGATGGACGGCGGCATGGCCATCGTCAAGGAGGGTCGCTGCACGGGCGTGTTGTTGGACAATTTGGCCGATGCCGCCAAGGCTTTGGTGCCGAAAATGGAAACCGAACTGCGGGTTCAAGCCTTGCTGAAAGCGCAAAAGAACTGTATGGCGGTAGGTCTGACGAGCGTCACCGATGCGGGACAAGACATCGCCACCATTAATCTTATCGACAGTCTGCAACAGGCCGGACAGCTCAAGATGCACGTCAACGCGATGGTCAATCCCGACGACGAGACGATGGATTATTTTATGAATCAAGGTGTTATCGACAAGGAAAGGCTCACCGTCCGCAGCGTGAAAATCTACGCCGATGGTGCTTTAGGCTCTCGCGGCGCGAAACTACTTGAACCCTACACCGACGACCCGACCAACGACGGCTTGATTTTGGAAAGCGACGACTTCTACAGCCACGTTTGCCAAAAGGCATACGATGCTGGTTATCAAGTGTGTTGCCACGCCATCGGCGACGGCGGAGTTCATCATATCTTGGACATCTTTTCTGAATACCTCAAAGGCAAAAACGACCTCCGTTGGCGCATTGAGCACTCTCAAACGGTAAGCGACGCTGATTTCCAGCGTTTTGGCGAGTTTTCCGTCATCCCTTCCATCCAGACAACGCATTGCACTTCCGATATGGACTGGGCCGACGAGCGTCTTGGCGAGCGCATCAAGAACGCCTACGCCTACCAACAGTTGCTGCAACAGAACGGCTGGGTCATCAACGGCACCGACTTCCCCATCGAGGACATCAGCCCGATTTACACTTTCTATGCCGCCGTCGCCCGCAAGCATTTGAACGGCACGCCCGCCGAAAGCTTCCAAATGGAGAACGCCCTCACCCGCGAGCAAGCCTTGCGCTCCATCACGATTTGGGTGGCCAAAGGCTGTTTCTTAGAAGCCCGAAAAGGCAGCATCGAAGTATGGAAAGACGCTGATTTTGTGATACTTGACCGCGATATAATGACGGTAGAAGAGCGGGCAATTCCTGAAGCGAAGGTTAAGATGTGTCACATATATTGAACCGACTTTGGCCGTCTTTTCCACCTCGGCCCGTGTGCCGTTGTGGGTGAGTTTGCCGAAAATGGGTTCTCGTCCCTTGGCCACCATTGTCACATGCACGATGCACGGCTTGCGCCATGCGCCGGCTGTTGCCATGTGGAGGTTTCGTTAGGTATGTTGTTGGCGGTGTTCATTCTCGTTTGGGGCTTTTGCGGCGGGATTGGATTTCCCGTGGAAGGGACAGAACCATGACGCAAAAGTAAGATTTATTTCTGCATGAGAGGCTCAAAGCGTCTTTTTTGAAAAAAAACTTTGAACCTGTGCTGCGATTTGGCACAGGCTTGCTTTTTCTTTGCAGCGTAAAGCTAAAACGATAAAACTATGATTTATGCATACAACGTACCCTATCACGTCCCCTTAAATGAATATGAAGGAATGATGGCCAACCGAGAGTATTGGGACGACCTCGGAGCCGAATGGAATTGGAGTTCGATGGAGAAAAAGTTGGTGCGTCTTGCCGGTTTCGTACAGCAAGGCGGGAGTTTGAAGAAAGTCCTTGCCCGCTACACCAAAGACCGAGACGAAGAATACACCAATCGCATCCAGTTTTGTGTCTTGGAGTATATCTTGAAACTTATGGTCGGCAATCGGATAAAGCCATACGAAAAGGTTCCTTTGGTTGACCGCATCAAACGGCTGAACAAGGACGAACTTGTGGAACTGCTCACGAAGGAATTGAAACGGGATGTGGTGCCAAGTAGCGAGATGGACAAAAACCACAAATTCCACGAACATTGGAGACTGCTTTCAGATGACGAATGGTTGAGTGATGAAATTCTCGACAAGATTGAGTACCGGCATTGGCGCAAACATCCTGAAGAGCCTTTCAGCCAATATCTGAGAAGGTCGGAGTTTTGGTGGGACTATCGGCATTTTTTGTGGTGAAGGGAAAAAAGAATTTATTATTTTTGCACTTGATAAATTATAAAGCTATGGAAAAAAACATGGATAGAAGTAATATTTTAATCAGCATTCAAGAATTATTGACAGGAAGAAACGCCGATTTTAATAAGGCCATCGAAACCAATCCCAAAAGCATAAAATTAGTTAGACATTCTGACATAGTGAAGCCAGATAGCGTCATTGGGAACGAGTACAAGGGGAAGTCGGTTTACGATTTATATCGTTTTCACTATCCCGTTTTTCTGGAGTGGCAATCCGAACAGAAAGAAAAGGATATGAAAAATGTTGTTTATTTAGTCGTTTTCATAGGTGAGGAACAATGCTCATGTAGGTTCATAGGTGTTTTCAAAAATTTAGGTTTTATAGAAGCTACTCAAGTGGGTGCAAAATACAAATTGATTGAAGTTGCTGGTTTTGATTTATTAAAAAATCAAATAGTAATAGAATGGGGGAAAAGCACACGGAATTTTATGCATAATTGGACTACCACTAAAGAAGTGATACAGATGTATAAAACTATAGATACTTCAGGAATACCTTACTTTACTCGGTATGAGGATGTGGTTTTGAATTACTCCCAATTGAAAAAGGTTGTAAGAGATAAAGAATGGAAATCAAAGCTTGAAGCATGCAATTGTGTCTATGTGATTGCGGACAAGAAAACCGGACGGCAGTATGTTGGCGTAACATATAAGAACTCAAAACCGCGCATGAAAAGCGGCATTTGGAGCAGATGGTCTGAATATGCAAATAACGGTCACGGTGATGATGTAAAATTAGTGGAGTGTTGTCAAAAGAATCCAAAATACGCAGAAAACTACTTTCAATGGTCCATTTTAGAAATATTACCGTTGAATGTAATACCCAAAGTTGCTGTTGATCGTGAATCGAAGTGGAAAGAAAAATTGTTGTCAAGAGAATTTGGATATAACAATAATTGACTTTTATGTCCAAAAACCAAATCAACAAATACGTCTGGTCACTCCTCGTAATGGATATAGCATTTAAACAATCTGTGCCATAAACTTGCACAATCTTTTTGTTATCTTTGCCGCTTAAAACCCACCCCATGGAAAACCAAATCGTCATATACCAAACCGACAACGGCCAGACTGCCATTGATGTCAGGCTTGAGAATGAAATGCTATGGCTAACGCGCCATCAAATAGCAGTTCTATTTGACCGTGATTACAAAACCATCA
The DNA here is from genome assembly GCA_947166105.1 of uncultured Bacteroidales bacterium. Lineage (GTDB taxonomy): Bacteria > Bacteroidota > Bacteroidia > Bacteroidales > F082 > Limimorpha. Next base: position 33,255 of record CAMVCZ010000020.1, on the reverse strand, counting down.
GCAAACATATCAACAATGCTCTTAAGGAAGAATTGTCAGGTTCAGTGGTAGTCGCAAAATTTGCGACTACCACTCAACATGGTGCTATGGAAGGAAAAACCCAGACCCACGATGTCGAGTATTTCAACCTTGAAGTAATAACTTCCGTAGGTTATCGCGTGAAAAGCCAGCGAGGTGTGCAGTTCCGCCAATGGGCCAACAAAGTGCTGAAAGACTATCTGCTGAAAGGCTATGCCGTGAACGAAAAGATTCGCAGAAACCAAATCAGTGAACTGCGGCAATTGATGCAAATGGTGGGTCGGACGCTGCAAAACCAGCCCTTGCTGAAAAACGAAGAAAACCAAGCCCTGTTTGACATTGTTGTGGATTACACCTACGCCCTCGATACGCTTGACGATTACGATTATCAACGTTTGGGCGTGAAAGAAACCACCCAGGAAGAAAAGTTTCAGGCGACTTACGACAACGCCATGCAAGCTATAACGGCATTGCGCGAGAAGTTCGGTGGAAGTTCGCTGTTCGGCAACGAGAAAGACGACTCATTCAAAAGCAGCATCGGGCAACTCTATCAGACTTTTGGCGGCGAAGACCTTTATCCGAGCGTGGAAGAGAAAGCGGCCATGCTGCTGTATCTTGTCACCAAGAACCATTCGTTCAGCGACGGCAACAAACGCATTGCCGCCACGCTGTTCCTGTGGTTCCTCAACAACAACGGCATCCTCTACCGCGAGGACGGCAGCAAACGCATAGCCGACAACACCTTGGTCGCATTGACCTTGATGATCGCCGAAAGCAAACCCGAGGAAAAAGATGTGATGGTGAAGGTGGTGGTGAACCTTATCAACCAGAAAAACTAAAAACCATGTCCAAAAACCAAATCAACAAATACGTCTGGCTCGTAGAAACGCTCTACCATGCCAAGAAAATCACGCTGAAGGAAATCAACCGTCGGTGGCTCGAAACCGATTTGAGCGAGGGTCTGGAGATTCCGCGCCGCACGTTCCACCATTGGAAAAACACGGTGGAAGAGATGTTCGGCCTCGTCATTATGTGCGACAAACACGACGGCGACCGCTATTACATCGAGAACCGCGAGGCACTTGAGGACGATGGCCTGCAACGCTGGCTGCTCAACAGCATGTCGGCCAGCAACACGCTACTTGAAAACAAGTCGCTCAGCGACCGCATTTTGCTTGAAAACATACCATCGGGACAGGACTTTTTGGACACGGTAATGGCCGCGATGAAGAAAAGCAAAGTACTGGAAATCACCTACAAGGGATATTGGAGAGAACACGAAAGCACTTTCAGGGTGGCGCCTTATTGTGTGAAACTGTTTCGCCAACGTTGGTATTTGGTCGGCAACAGCGTTTATGAAGGCAAAATCCGCATCTATTCCTTGGACCGCGTTTTGAAGGTCAAACTGACGGACGAGCCTTTTTCCTATCCCAAAGACTTCAGTCCCGAGGTCTATTTTGAGGGCTGTTTCGGCGTCATCCGTGGCGATGGAACCGGAATAGAAACAGTAAAGATTAAGGTTAGTGCCAACCAAGCCAACTACCTGCGTTCCTTGCCTTTGCACCCAAGCCAAAAGGAAACCGATCGCAACGCCGACCACAGCATTTTCACCCTGCAAGTCCGTCCGACCTTCGATTTCCAGCAAGAACTCCTTTGGAACGGCGACGCGCTTGAAGTGTTGGAACCGCTTTGGCTGCGGCAAGAGTTGGCGGGCACAGTGAAACGGATGTGGAATCATTACAACACAAAATGAAAGACTTCGCCGCCATCGACTTCGAGACCGCCAACAACGAGCGCACAAGTGTGTGCAGCATAAAACTCAAAATACCACAATTCAGCCCTCTATATCAATAAAATATAGCCCATTGAAAATGAGATATATAAACTATATTTCTAAAAAATTAACACAAATTTTTACACAAATCGTTCCCTTTTCAGGAATTGTCAGTATTTTTGCAGAAACATCACGCCTATGAGTACCCTACAAGAATTGTCGGTTTTGCGGGAAAAAGAAGACCACATCGAGTTTAAGGAAGCAACGCATAATTACCCCTTTGCCGGTGGTCAACACACCGACCCAAGAGACAGAAGGCACTGTGTATTAGGCTATATCGTCGCATTGGCCAATGAACGAGGCGGCAGGCTCGTGTTGGGTATGACCGACAACATTCCTCACAAGGTGGTAGGGAGCGACTTTGCAGCGGATAAAACGGGGGCTTTGGAGGACGAAATCTATGAGAGGTTACATATCAGGGTGAGAACCGAAGAACTCTACGACGAGGCACAAAAGCGCGTGTTGGTCATCAATGTGCCGTCGCGACCCATAGGGAAAGCGCTTCGTTTTGAGGGCGTTCCGTTGATGCGCATTGGCGAAAGCCTGCGCGAAATGGATGACGCAGAATATTTCTCCATCATATCGGAGCAATCGCCTGATTTTTCGGCAACTATCTGTAACGGGCTGACCATCGACGACCTTTCCGAGCCAGCGATTGCCAACCTGCGGAACCGCATTTACCAAAAGCAAAACAACCCCAACATACTGACCATACCCGAAAGGCAATTGCTCACCGATTTGAATTTGATGAACGCCGAGGGCAAATTGACATACGCGGCTTTGATATTGCTGGGGAAAAGCGAAATCATCAACCAGTATTTGCCTCAAAACAACATCGTGATTGAATATCGGGCCAACCACGCGCAAATCCGACATAGCGCGAGGCAAGAGTTCAAAGAGCCTCTCGTCATTGCCATCGACAAGGTTTGGGACTACCTCAACCAGCCAGCCAGCAATCCGACACAGCACATCGAACTGATGCCGCAAATACTTGACATCCCGTCATTCAACAGCGAAACCATCCGTGAGGCCGTGCTGAATGCCATGATGCACAGAAGTTTCCAAATGGGCGGCGACATTTTCATCAGGCAATACCCCGACGAGATAACCATTTGCAATTCAGGAGGTTTTCCATACGGCGTAAATTTGGATAACTTACTGACTATCAATAGTTCTCCACGCAGCAGACTTCTGACTGAAGTCGTCGAAAAAACCGGATTGATAGAGCGGTCGGGGCAAGGTGTGGACATCATGTTCCGCAATTGCCTGATGGAAGGCAAGGCCTTACCCGATTATTCGGCCTCCGATGATTACCAAGTGCAACTTTCGATAAGTGCCACTGTCGTTATGCCTTATTTGGCGTTGCTTATCCGCGATTTCCAAAACTCAAGAGCGATTGACAAGCAGTTGAGCGTGTTCGACATGCTCACCTTATATTCCATCGCTTGCCACAACGACACCTATTTTTATCCCAATAGCATCAAGAAACTGCTTGAAGAAGAACTAATTATGCCCGACAGTTACTTCCAGTACACTCTGTCCGACACCTACTTCAAGCACTTCCCGCCCGTGGCAAATGGTGTTTTCAAGGCAAGCGACATCAGGCAGGTCTATTACCTTTTGCAGCGCGATGGCGACATCAGCATGTCCGATTTCATTCAGGTTTTCGCCAACGAATATTCAGTGAAGCAAACCCGTACTTTGGTCGAAAAGTTGTTTGAAAACCAGATCATAGGCAGAGAAGGAAAAGGAAAAGCCACGCGCTACAAATGGATAAAGTCCAAAAACGGAGAAATATAGCCCATTTATAATCAGATACTTAACATTTTTTACATCGAATCGTTCCCTTTATGAACAACTTCGCCGCCATCGACTTCGAGACTGCCAACAACGAGCGCACAAGTGTTTGCAGCGTTGGAGTTGTGATTGTCCGCGAGGGCGAGTTTGTGGACTCGTTCTATTCGCTTATCCAGCCGGAGCCGAACTATTACCTGTATTGGAACACGCTCGTCCACGGCATCACCAAGGAGGACACCGAGGACGCGCCCGTGTTTCCATACGTCTGGCGACAAATCGATCCGCTTATTGAGGGCTTGCCGCTGGTGGCGCACAACAGTCCTTTCGATGAAGGCTGCCTGAAGGCCGTGATGCGTTGCTACCAAATGGATTACCCTGACTATCAGTTTTATTGCACTTGTCGCGCCTCGCGAAAGCATTTTGGGAAACGATTGCCAAACCATCAATTGCACACCGTGGCCGAAGCCTGTGGCTTTCCTCTTTTCAACCATCATCACGCCTTGGCCGATGCCGAGGCTTGCGCTTGGATTGCACGGGAGATTTTGTGAAAATGGAAAAATTTCCGTAATTTCCGCTTGAAAATGGAAAAATTTCCAAGAAACAACCTATAAAAAAGAAAAAACTCCGTATTTTTGCCGAAATTTATGCTAAAAATGGAAAAGTTTCCAAAAATCGGAGAAGCCTTGCCTGAAGTCATGATAGCCAATGGCGACAAGAAATATTCCTATTACTTGTCTGATTTGGTGAAAAAAGGACGCATCAAAAAGGTGATGCCTAAAATCTACACTTCCAACTTGAACGAGTCCGAAGAGGTCATCGTAAGGCGAAACCTTTTCCTCATCTTGGGACGATTGTTTCCTGAAGCCGTTGTCAGCCATCGCTCGGCAATCGAGATGAAACCAACCGCTTCTGGCGACTTTTTCCTGACCTACAAATACACCAAAAAGATAACGCTGCCAGGGCTTATCATCCATCTTTTGGAGGGTCAATCGGGTCAGCCGGAGGACACGCCTTTCGTCAACGGGCTTTTCATCGCGTGTCCCGAAAGGGCATTTTTGGAGAATCTTCAAACCGCCTATCAGAAAAAAGACGGAGGGAAATGCCTGCCACAATCCGTCATCGAAGAACGTTTGGAAAAAGTCATCAGAATCAATGGCGAGACTGCCATCAATGCCTTGCGCGACAAGGCGAAAGCGCTTTCGGAACGGTTGGGGATGACTGACGAATACGCACGATTGGACAAACTCATCGGTGCCTTGCTCTCAACACGCGACGCAAACATCCTGACCTCACCTTTGGCCACGGCACGGGTTTTCGGAGAACCTTACGACCCTCAACGTTACGAGTTGTTCCAAAACCTATTCACCGTGCTCAATAACGATGTGTTCCCGTCCTACCCCGAAAACAGTCCAACCACTTTAGCTTACCGCAATTTCGCCTTTTTCGAAAGTTATTTTTCCAACTACATCGAAGGCACGGAATTCACCATCGACGATGCCAAACAGATTATTGAGACCAATCTTCCCCTACCCGCAAGAAACGAAGATTCACACGATATGTTGGGAACATTTGCCATCGTTTCCGACCGTCGGGAAATGTCAATCGTGCCCAACACCCCTGACGAATTGATTGAACTATTGCAAGCAAGGCACAAAAAGTTGCTTTCTGCCCGTCCGGAGAAGCATCCTGGGCTGTTCAAGATGCAAAACAACCGCGCCGGAAACAGTCTTTTCGTTGATTACGAACTCGTTAAAGGCACCTTGAAAAAAGGATTCGATTTCTATCGGGCTCTGCGCTCGCCTTTCGCGAAAGCCGTCTTTATGTTGTTTATGGTCAGCGAAATACATCCCTTCGATGACGGGAACGGGCGTGTTTCACGCATTATGATGAACGCGGAACTGACCCACGCTAACGAAACAAAAATCATCATCCCAACGGTTTTCAGGACGGATTATTTGGATGCCTTGCGGAAATTCACCCGTCAAAGTGATCCAACCGCCTTGATTCGTGCTTTGAGTAGAGTCTACCGCTTCAGTGCGCAACTCCAAACCGAAAATTTTGAAACCCTGCAACTCCAACTGGAACGCGCCAACGCCTTTTCAGACTCGGAAGACAAAATACTTAGATTTTAATGAGCACAATGAACATTGATTCCATCCTCATCAAAGATGCCTCCGAAAACAACCTGAAACACGTCACCGTCAGAATTCCGAAGCGGCAGATTACCGTGGTGACGGGCGTGTCGGGGTCGGGGAAGTCGTCGTTGGTGCTTGATACCATCGCGGCCAAGTCGCGGCGGGAACTGAACGATACTTTTCCATCGTTCACGCAACAATATTTGCCCAAATATGGCCGTCCTCACGTCGGTGATATTGAGAATTTGCCCATTGCCATCGTCATCGAGCAAAGGAAACCCACTTCCAATTCACGCTCCACAGTAGGCACATATACAGACATTTACGCCCTGCTTCGCCTATTGTTTTCGCGTATCGGTCAGCCTTTTGTGGGCTATTCGGATGCCTTCTCGTTCAATCACCCTTCGGGGAGTTGTCCCCGCTGCGCCGGTTTGGGCGAAATCCGCGAGTTGAACATCCACAAGTTGGTAGATTTCGACAAGTCGCTCAACGACGAAGACACCATTCATTATATCGCCTTCGGCAAGGGCGGCTGGCGCTGGATTCGCTATGCCCACAGCGGCCTTTTCGACCTCGACAAGAAAATCAAGGATTATTCGCCCGAAGAACTCGACTTGTTCCTTAACTCGCCGCAAATCAGACTGAAAAACCCACCTTCGAACTGGCCGAAAAGTGCCAAATACGAAGGCCTCATCCCGCGAATGTACCGCAGCATCATCAACTCGGAGGAAGGCCTTCTCCACGCTGCCGTACTCAACCCGATGCTGACGATGGGCACCTGCCCCGACTGCAAAGGCACACGCCTCAACGAGAAAATCCGCTCCTGCAAAATCAACGGCGTGAACATTGCCGAAGTGACTGCTATGAGCATCAGCGACTGCCGCAAGTGGATGGAAACCATTGACAACCAACTTGCAGAAGACATCAAACACGCCACCATTGAACGCTTGGCCGCTTTGGAGGAAATCGGGTTAGGCTATTTGACTTTGGACCGCGCCATCGGGACGCTTTCGGGCGGCGAGTCGCAACGCTGCAAAATCGCAAAATACATCAACTCACCGCTGTCGGACGTGATGTATATCCTTGACGAGCCGAGTGTAGGCCTCCACAACCACGACATTTTGTTGATGCAAAAATCCGTGCAAAAACTGAAAAACCACGGCAACACGGTCATCCTCGTCGAGCATCACAAGGAAATGATCAAAATCGCCGACCACATTATTGATATGGGTCCGGGCGCGGGTATGGCAGGCGGCGAAATCGTATTTGAAGGCAGTTACAACGAATTGCTTCACAGTCAAACGCTTACAGGCACTTCGCTCAATGCGACAAGCGCGATAAAGGAACAAGTGCGCCAACCCAAAGCCTTTTTCCATTTGGAGAATGTCAGTTTGCACAATATCAAGGACTTGACAACAGATTTGCCCTTGGGCGTGATGTGCGGCATCGCGGGCGTGGCCGGTTCGGGAAAGAGTTCGCTGATGGAGTGTTTTCGCAAAGCTTATCCGCAGCCCGAGGAAATCGTTTACATCAGCCAAAAGAACATCGGCATCAGCCTACGCTCCACGCCAGCCACCTACCTCGAAGTGGCCGACGACATCCGTAAACTCTTCGCCAAAACCAACAAGACCAAGGCCGATTTGTTCTCCTTCAACGGCAAGGGAGGTTGCCCCGTTTGTCAAGGCAAGGGCGTGATTGTCAACGATATGGCTTTTATGGACAGCATCGAAACCGTTTGTGAGGCTTGTGGCGGACTGCGTTACTCCAACGAGGTCTTATCTTATAAGGTGCAAGGAATGAACATCGCCGAGGTGATGGATATGACTGCCAACAAAGCTTCGGAAATGTTTGCTGGCACTCTCATTGCCGAAAAATTGGAGCCATTGCGCAAGGTCGGGTTGGGCTATCTCCATCTGAACCAATCGCTTTCGACGCTTTCGGGCGGCGAGTTGCAGCGCATCAAGTTGGCGTCCTACCTCCGCGACGCGGGCAAAATCTTCATTATGGACGAGCCTTCCGACGGCCTCCACCTCAACGACATCCGCCGCATCCTTGACCTTTTTGAGACGATGGTCGAGGCAGGCAACACCATCTTCCTCATCGAACACAACTTGGAAATGCTGAAGGCTTGCGATTACATCATCGAACTCGGTCCGGGCGGCGGCGCGATGGGCGGCAAGGTCATTTTCAGCGGCACCCCGACGGAAATGTTGCATTGCAAAAAGTCGGTCACGGGGCCTTATTTGGCTTCCGAACTCAAATAATATTCTTCACAACCGCGACGCATATATCGTAATAATGTGTACTTTTGCGCTTTACATTAATTCAAACGCAAAATGAAACACATCATCCAACGTGGATTGCTGCTGATGGCCTTTGTTTTCGGGCTGTTTTTCCGTATGTCGGCGCAATCCACACAAATCGTTGTTTTCCTGAACAATGGCAGCGAGCAAACCTACTCATTGATTGAAGCCGACCGCCTTTATTTTGAGGACAATACGAAACTCGTCATCGAGCAAATCTCAACCAAAAGCACGGTCATCATTCCGTTGGCCGACATCCGAAAGATTACCTGTGACGAAACCGTGGGCCTTTCGGAAGCCTCGGACGCGAAGGTTTCCCTCTCCCCCAACCCCGTTCACGATGCTTTCACGCTCCGCAACCTTGAGGGCAAGGAAAACATCAGCATCTACGCCCTCGACGGAAGATTGGTCAAATCAACAGAAGTCACTGGAAACCAATCCATTGACATCAGCGACCTACCCATTGGGTTGTATCTCGTCAAAACCCAATCATCAACCCTTAAAATGATCAAGTTATGAGAAAGTCATTGATTATCATAGCCTTATTGCTGGGCTGCATTAGCCTTAATGCGCAGGAGTATCACATCAACCTACACAACGCTGGTTCAGTGATTTACGACAATAGCGTTAGCGACATCCACACCATTCATTTTGAAGGCAGCCAGCCCGCCAATATGATTCTGCAAGCCGGATGCGGCATTACCACCTTCCCCATCACGGCTTTCGACAGCGTCACTTTTGTTCAGCAAGAACCACCTGCGGGCGACACGGTATACATTATTTATAATGGCTCAAGCGTGAATGTGGTCAACCCGTTCTCTGATAATGGCGTGACAGTAAGCACAAACAGCACCAATGTCACGGTAAACTCCACTATGGCCAATGTTCCTTACATCGTTTCAGGCAGTTCTTCCAACGGCTCATTAACATTCAACAGTAGCAATTCTTTCTATTTGGCATTGAGCGACTTATCACTAACCAGCGGCAACACTGCGGCCATCAATATCGCAAGTCCAGTCGCTGTCACTCTTAACCTCAGAGGCAACTCAGCCATTGCCGACAACGCCAACAGTGCCATCAACGGGACCCTTTATGCGGCTGGCAACCTCTCCATTAATGGTTCAGGAACGATACAAATCGCGGGTAACGCCAAACATGGCATCTCCGTGGAAGGCATTTTGACGGTCAATTCCGGTGGCACCATCATCATCTCTGAAACCGACAGCGACGGCATACATGGCAGTAGTGACCTGATTTGGAATAACGGTACACTTGTCATTGTGTCGGCAGGCTCCGATGGCTTGGACATTTCAGGCAATATCACCATCCAAAACGGCGACCTGACCATCCATACAACAGCGGAAAGTCAAAGATGTATCAAGGTGTCGGGCAATTTCACCATGAATGACGGAACGCTTAATATGACCGCCACAGGCACCGACAGTAAAGGCATCAAGGCCGACAGCAACGTTTTCATCAACGGAGGCTCCATCGGCATCGGACATTCCGGCGACATGTCGAAAGGCATCAAGGCTGACGGCGACATCAACATTACAGGAGGAATCATCAACATCACATCTTCGGGAAGCACGGTTTTGGAATCGGTTAATAACCAGAATGTTCCCGCCTATTGCACGGCCATCAAGTGCGACACCGATATTAATATTACGGGCGGCGACTTCACCATCACCTTGCCCACTTCAAACCACGGCGGTAAAGGCATCAGCACGGACGGCAACCTGACCATCGACGGCGCCACTATGACCATCACCACGCAAGGCGACGGCGCTACCTACACCGTCAGCGGCTCGACCAAAGACGCTTACACTTCGGCCTGCCTGCGCTCCGATGGCAATATGAGCATCCTTTCGGGAAACATCACCTTAAACAGTTCGGGCACAGGCGGAAAGGGTATCAATGTGGGCGACGACAGCCACACCACTTCCACCCTGACCCTTGGCATCACGGGCGGCAATGACGACGACCTCATCCTCAACGTGACCACAAGCGGTGAGCGCATCACCATTTCATCTGGCGGTGGCGGCGGCTGGCCTCCCGGACCAGGTCAAGGCGGCGACTACGCCAACCCGAAAGGCATCAAGAGTCGCGGCAACCTGACCATCAACAGCGGCACCGTCACGGTCAACTGCACCCAAAACAACGAAGGCGGCGAGTGCATCGAGAGCAAGGCCACACTGACCATCAACGGCGGAAACATCGAGACCTACTCGAAGACCGACGACCCCATCAACGCGGCGCCAAACCTCACCATCAACGGCGGCACCATCTATTCGCATAGCGACAACAACGACGGCATCGACTCAAACGGCACCCTGTTCCTCAATGGCGGCTTCGCCATCGCCAACGGCGCGCGCCAGCCCGAAGAAGGTTTCGACTGCGATTGGAACCAATTCAAAATCACGGGAGGCACTCACATCGGCACGGGCGGCGCAACGAGCGACCCAACGCAAAGCGTTTGCACCCAACCCACGCTGAAAATCAACACGCAACCCGGCTACGCCATCCAAGTCCTGAAATCGGACGGCACCGTGATTTGCACCTACCAATGCCCCACCTTCACAGGTGGCGGTGGCGGCGGTTGGGGTAACACCATGGTAATGCTCTTCACCGACCCGCAACTGCAAACGGGACAATCCTACACCGTGAAATACGGCGGCACCATCAGTGGCGGCACCAACTGGAACGGCTACTACACCGGCAACGTAACCTACACGGGCGGCCAAAGCACCAATGTCAATGTCAATTCGATGTACACCACTGTAAGCGCTGGAGGTGGCGGATGGTAAATGTCAAAGATTTCGGAAAGATGAGTCTTTGCTCTGCCATTTTCAATTTCCAAGTAAGTGTTCAAAAACAGACTGCCACAGCCATTGACTTCGGGACACGAGACTTCGGGTATTTGACTCGCAGTCACGGAGTCTCGCAGTCTATCATATCCACCTACTTATTTGAAAGGTATTGCAACGGCGTTTGCCCGTATTTTTTCTTGAACGACCGCAGGAATGTAATGTAGGAATTGAAGCCCGACATCAACGAAATCTCTTCCACGGAGTGTTGGTTTCCGTCATCTTTGCTCTCTAACAAGCGTTTGGCTTCCTCCAAGCGAAAGTCGTTGATGTAATCGTAGAAACTCTCATGCTTCTCTTGGTTGATGTAATTGCTCAAGTATTGCCGGTTGGTACCCAAAAGTTGTGCTAGCTTCTGCAAAGTCAGTGTGTTGTCTTGATAATATCGGTTTTCAACGATAACGCTTTCCAAGTTATTATTAATCAAAACTTTGTGATATTGAGGTTTGGAAACAGGCTCCTTTGCTTCAATTTCTTGGGGTTCGGTCTCATCCTCGGCTTCGGTTGTGGATAGGGTAAACACCTTTTGCCTAATCAGTTTTTTCGTGACAAACAAGACAACGGCTATAACAAAGAAACAATAAACCGTGTCGAAAAGCAGGTTGTTGTTCATCGACTCAATCGAAAACCATGTTTGCTGCGAAAAGCTTTCGGCAGTCCAAATCAAAAGAACCACGAAATAGACGGCAAGCAGGTAGTTGGTCCAGCGCAAGTCGAAATATTCCAAGTTGCCAACATTGTCAAGCAGCATTTTCGTGTGTTTTTTAATGGAAATCCAAAGACAAACCAGCAACGCTACTGAGACCACCAAAGTGTAGATTCGTACAAGGGGCAAAACCATACTGCTTTGGGTAATGGCAAACAATAGCATTGCCATGATGAGTGGCATTTCCAAAAGCAAAAGTTGGCGTATCTTGAAGCGGTAGGGGAATACCAAAGAAACGCCGAACATCATATATCCACCCGCAATCACATAATCGAAAAACAACAAAAGCAAGTTGAGGAACCCGGAAAAGGGCAGATTGCGGCAGGCCAGTATCACGAAATTGTTGAAAAAGCCGATGGAATGCAGGAGCAAAACAGCCGCATAGATGCGTTGGAACTGATAGCGGCGGTGATACTTGAGCATGAAGACACCGATTCCTGCCAAGGCGCATTGCGTTATGCCGGAGACCAAACAAAGCAACAGTATGTAAAATGAAGCATCGTTCATGTAGGCAAAATTACGGTTTTCCCTTCAAAGAAAGACCAATTTCCGCCCCGTCCTTAATTTTTTTACGCATTGAAAACAATTTTTTACGCAATGAAAGATTTCAAGGTGTCTTTTTTACGCATTGAAAGTCGATTTTTTAACCAATGAAAGCCAGATGAGTCGATTTTTTTTGAAATTTGCCTTCATTAAATTAATATGTAAAGCGAACTAAACAAATTTTCAACTAATCATTAAAAACAAATCATCATGAACAGAAAAGTTTACTTCTTCCTGCTGATGGCGCTATCACTGCCATTGGCAATCATGGCCCAAACGGCCGTAGTTGTTGACGGAGACAATCCCTTCTCCGACAACTTTGAAGGCTCTGCCTGCGAATGGGAATTCGTGAACGGCGAATCCGTTAACGCCTGGTATTGGGGAACAGCCACCAGCAACGGCGGCACCCATGCCGTCTACATCTCCCAAGACGGAGGTGAAACCAACACCTACAACACCGGTGCTTCCACTTGGGTGTATTTCTGGAAACTCTTCACCCTTGAAGAAGCCACTTATCGCTTCACCTACGACTGGAAAAACTATGGCGAAGGTGGCTACGACTACATCCGCGTAGGCTTAGTGCCTGGCTCCACAGAGCTTACCCAAAACTCAGGGCTGCCCTCAGGTTGGATTACGCTTGACGACAATACCCAATTGGTAGGCAATTCCAACTGGAGCACCCGAAGTGCCATCAGAAGCGACATTACGGAAGGCACCTACAAGATGGTCTTCGCATGGCGCAACGACGGCGGTGGAGGAAGTAACCCTCCCGGTGCCATCGACAATGTGGCCATCGAAGAAATGGTGATTGACGACCACACCTATTTGGTGCAGACCAGCGACAACGACTTCATCATGGGCAACGGCTCGAATGTGAGCATCGCTGAAGGCAAGGTGGCCTCGCAATACAAGATGGCCTCCGTTGCCGACTGGGCCGCAACCACCAGCCTGCCCCAATCGCTGAAAAACCACCAAGTGGTGACTTGGCGCAACTATGTGTATTGCGTGGGTGGCCACAATGGTTCCAATCCAGTGAGCAACGTGTATCGCGCCACGCAACAAGACAACGGCATTTCGGGTTGGACTACCCTCAATGCCCTGCCGCAACCTTTGCAGGACATGGCAGTGGTGGCCACACAAACCCACTTGATTGTGGCCGGCGGTCGCAACAACGACACCGTGAGCGACAAGATTTATTCGGCATTCATCAACGATGACGGCTCCATTGGCTCCTGGGAGGAACTCACCGTCAGCCTGCCCCAGCCCTGCTGGGGCGCTCGCGCCGTGGAAGCCTTAGGTAACCTATATATAATAGGTGGCGCCAACACCGATACTGAAAACGATGCCACCGACAAGGTGTATCGCCTCACCGTGAACGCCATCGGCGAAGTGACGGGCATCACCGAAGTCGCCAGCTTGCCCGAAGCCCGCAATGGACACGCCGTGGCCGTCTACAACTCGAAGATTATCGTCACCGGTGGCTACGATGCTTCGTTCACCCAAAAGAACACGGTGTATAGCGTCGCCGTCAACCTCGACGGCAGCCTCGGCACTTGGGCCACCAATACCGCCCTGCCCAACGCCGTCTATGGCCACACCACCGTTTGCACCAACGGCATCCTGACCGTCATCGGCGGCAAGGAAGGCACTTTGGAAAGCAACAAATTCACCTATACCGATGCCGATGCAGCCACTTACGATTGGCAACTATCAGACATCCAACTGCCTGAACGCTATACCGAAGGCGCTTCCTTCGCCTTTGGCAACAAGATTTTCTACTGCGGCGGCATCAACCTTTCAGGCAACCTCAACAACGCCACTCGCTTCATGGCCGTGACCCCCTCCACCACCCTCGCCGGCCATCCCGTTTTCGTCAGTTGGCCCTTCAATGTGGGTACGCCCAAAACGATGGACGAGTTCAACTACAGCCTGACCAACACAGGTTCCTACGCCTACGAGGTGCTCTACCGCACGGCTGACGAAGACCAGGTGTTCAGCAACTGGACCTCGGCTGGCACCAACCTGCCTGTGACCGTAGGCCAGACCAAGAGCTACATCCAATACATGTTCCGCATCACCTCCACCGGCGAAGAAGCCTTCTCCATCGATGACGTCACCCTCACCCTGAGCGGCTACAGCCAATTGGCCGGCAACCTGAACTGGATTGGCAACCTCACCGCCGAACACAGTCCCTACTTGGTGACCGAAACCATCAGCTTCACCTCCGGCACCCACAATATCGGCCCGGGTGTCACCATCATGTTCATGCCCAACACAGGCTTCAACATTGGAGCAGCTTCCGTCAACTTCAACGGCACCGAGGAAAGCCCCATCCTGCTGACCGCCTTTGAAGCCGGCAGCGGCAGTTGGAACGGTGTGTATTACCAAGACGCCAGCGACAACAATGGCATTACCTCTGTGATGGAGTACACCACCATCGAGAAAGCCGGCAACGGCGAAAACCACGCCAACCTGCGCATGTATTACACCGGCCAACCCTCCGTCATCAACAATTGCAACTTCAACCTGTCTTCGGTTGACGGCATGTATTGCTATCATTCCAGCCCGACCTTGACCAACTGCACTTTTGACGAGAATGCCTCAAGAGGCCTGTATCTGCAATACTATAGCTCACCTGTTTGCACCTCTTGCACAATGAGCAACAACGACAACGGCCTTTATCTCCACGAAAGCTACTGCACCCCAACCTTGGACAATTGCACGATGACGGGCAACGCTTTCGCGGGCATTTATTTCGCCTCCGACAACTTCAGCACCACCTTCACGGGGGTGACCTCATCCAGCAACCTCTACGGTCTGTATTCCTACACACCCGACCGCTCCTTCAACTTCGACGAGAGTGCCATCGCCTTTGCCGACAACGGTTCTGACATTGCCGTGGGTGAAGGACGAATCTATTCCAACCAGACATGGAATTACTATGCCAATGGCTATGCCATTTTGGGTAGTGTATGGATTGGCAATAACTCCCCAAAACTCACCGTCGCTCCCGGCAACACTATCAAAGTGAAACAAGGTTGCCGCATTCATGTGGGTGACTGGAGTGGCGGTCAACTCTATGCGGTGGGTACGGCAGCATCCCCCATCACTTTCACTTCGCTGAACGGCGAGGCGGGCGGCTGGCAAGGCTTCTACTTCTACGACAACAGCGACTATAATTCCTCCTCTTCGATGCGCTATTGCGTAGTGGAGAATGCCGTCACCAACCTCTACTGCGAAAACACCAACCAACCCAGTGTGATGTACTCCACGTTCCAGAACGCCACGGATCACAATGTTTACTTGTACCAATCCAGCATCAGCTTGGAAGGTTGCACCCTGAAAGACGCCCCAAGAGGCTTGTCGGTGGACCGCTATTCACAGCCCACCATTGTTTCCTCGACCTTCGAGAACCACAGCGAGGCTTGCGTCCGTTTCTACAGCAGCAACAACACCTCAGTGACTTACGCCAACTGCACCTTGAAGGATTCGAACTATGGCATCTGGTATTACACACCCGATATTGACATTCCCGATTTCACCAATACGGTTACTTTCGAAAACAATGTGGCGAACATTGCCATATCTGGTGGAACCACTTATACCCACACTTGGGCTGCCAACACGTATGCTGTTCTTGGAAACATTCAAATCTATAATGGCACCCTGACGCTTTCACCCGGAACCGTGTTGAAGTTCACGGAAGGCGCCTATCCTTATGTTGATTATTATGCCAATCTTATCGCCGAGGGTACGGCCACACAGCCCATCACCTTCACTTCGCTGAACGGCGAAGTGGGCGGATGGAATGGCCTCCGTTTTTATGATGGTAGCGACTATAGTGCAGATCAACAGTCCTCACTGAAGCACTGCATCTTGGAGAAAGGCAATAGCTACAACTTGTACATGGAATACACCACCCAGCCATCTTTGATAGAAAATTGTACCTTCCAGAATTCTAATGGTTATGGTTTGAGGTTCTATAATGCTTCATCCACTGTCAGCAAGTCGTCGATCAGAAACAATGCTTCCCACGGCATTTATATGTCTTATTATTCTTCACCTGTAATTGGTGGTTCTGCCGAGAATGCTTGCAGCATTTACAACAACGGTGGCTATGCCATGTATTTGGATTATAACTACAACAACAACACGAACCTCAACATGGCCTACAACTTCTGGGGCAACATCAATGCCAACTATATCGACGACGAACTGGTTTATGACAAATTGGACAATGGAAACAATGGACGCGTCATCTTCGAGCCAGTGAGTTGGTTCCCTGTGGACAACTTCGAGCATCTGCAAGGTACCTTTGCCTACGGCGAAGACAAACCGATGGCCAACAGCGAAATGAACATCATCGACGAGGAAGAAAACGTTTTGGCCACAGCCACCACCAACGGCAACGGCTTGTTTGACTTCAGCAACTATGCCGTGGGTGTCTACAACACCTTGGATGCCGACCTTGGCGTGGATATCCTCGCTGGCGTCAATGCCACCGATGCCTTGTTGGCTATGCGCCACTTCGTCCATTTAGACACTTTGGCTCCCAATTATGCCGCAGTTGCCGATGTGAACGGTAACGGCAGCGTCAACGGCACCGACGCCATGCTCATCCTGCGCCGCGCCATCGACGAGCAATTCCCTGTGGGCGACTTCTACTACTACAACCCCAACGGCATCAGCGTTGAAGGCGGCACTTGCACCTACGACCTGAGCTTCCTCTGCTACGGCGACGTAAACGGCTCCTACACGCCCGCCACCCGCGACAATACGATTGAACTGATGACCGAAGGCCAATTGGTGGCCGAATCCAATCAGGAGATTGTGCTGCCTGTGAGCATCAAGAATGCTGTGGAGATGGGTGCCCTCACCTTGCGCTTCGCCTATCCCGAGGAATACCTTGAGATTGAGGATGTGGTGCTGGCCGCCACCGGCGAGAGCCTGATCTTCAGTGCCAACGACGGCGCGTTGACCACAGTGTGGTTCAGCCTTGAGCCTATCGA
Organism: uncultured Bacteroidales bacterium; assembly: GCA_947166105.1. GTDB lineage: Bacteria > Bacteroidota > Bacteroidia > Bacteroidales > F082 > Limimorpha. Next base: position 16,043 of record CAMVCZ010000020.1, on the reverse strand, counting down.
CTTGGCCGAAAACGACGAGCTTATATTAATAAAGGTACGCACGAGAGACCTGAACAACATCGACGAGCCTGTCGTCTTCAGCTTGAACGCATATTCCGAGATGGCCGACGGCGGTGCCCAAGTGCTTGACGACGTGGTGATTGCCATGCCAGCCATTGTCACCGCAACACTCGGCTTGAACAACAACACGATAGATGTTGCCAACATGACCGTCTATCCCAACCCCGCCAAAGATGTTTGCCGCCTGAGCTATCAGTTGGCTGAAGCAGGCCATGTGACGGTGACAGTTTACAACATGATGGGTGTGAAGGTGATGGATGCCGCCAACTGCCGTCAAGCCGAAGGCAAGCACGAAGTGCGCCTGAACACCTCCGACCTTGCAGCCGGCACGTATTGCTGCCGTATCACCTTCGAAGGTGAGAACAGCTGGGTGAAGACCACTATGTTAATCATTGAAAAATAAGATGCCATGACACGGAAGAATAAAATTCTCATTTTGCTATGCTGTCTCTTCCCGTGGATGTGGGCGGCGGCTGACCCCGTCGTTACGTCAGTGGGCAGCGGCTCCATTTGCCCCGAGAATGAGGTCGTGATTCCCATCACGGTAAGCAATTGCAATGGTGTGGCAGCCATCAGCTTAGCCTTGAACTTCGACAACACGAGAATCAGCTACGAAGGCTACCAGAACGTAAACAGTGCCGTTTCCACGATGCTCGTCAACCAGAGCAACGGCACGATATATATGACTTGGGCTAACATGAGTGCCGTCAACGTGGATGACGGCACCCTCTTGGAGCTTCGCTTCACCGGACTCCCCGACTACAGCGGCTACACCTACCTGAACTGGAACACGAGCCAATGCGAGTACAGCGACGTGACGGGAACAGCCCTGCAAGCCAACTACTCCAACGGCTCCGTGAACGTGTATGCAGTGCCAAACATTACCTCCAACCCTACCGACCGCACTATAGCCGAAGGCCAAAACACCTACTTCGATGTGAGTGCTTCGGGCCAAGGACTGAGTTACCAATGGCAAATCAAGACCCCTGCCGACAACACCTGGCAAGACTTGACCAACGACCAGTTCCACGGTTCTGTGAACAATTGGAGAATGTATGTGTACAACGTCAACTTGGACATGGACGGCAACCAATACCGTTGTGTGGTGAGCGGCACCTGCCCCTCGCCCGCAATCTCAGAGGCGGCTACGCTGTCGGTTGAGGTTTTCGTCCCTACCATTGTCACTTCATTGAACCCGGTGTACAGTTGCTCCGACCAAATCTTTTCGGTTCCCGTCCATGTGACCAACTGCAACAATGTGGGTGCGGTTTCGTTGGTCTTGAACTACAATTCCAACTTGGTGACCTACGTCGGCTACGAGAATGCCAACCCTGAGTTGGAGAACGGCACCATGCGTGTGAACGCTACCGGAGGCACGGTGTATTTCACCTGGGCCTCGTCGAACCACACCCTGCAAATCGGCAACGGCGATCTGATATCGTTTGCCTTCAAGTCGAATTCGGGCAACTCCTCGCTGTCGTGGAACACTTCGCTTTGCGAATACAGCAACCAAGCGGGTGTGGCCCTGCCGACCTCTTTCAGTGGTTGCAGCGTGAACATCTATTACCCGCCGACGGTGACCTCCGATCCCACCGACAAGACCATCATGGAAGGCAACAGCACCAACTTCTCCATCAACGCTTCGGGTCAGGGATTGAGCTATCAATGGCAGATGAGCCAAGACCAAGGCATTTCGTGGGAAACCCTGACCAACGGCGGACACTACAGCAGCGTTACTTCAAGGACGCTGTATGTCAACAACGTGGTCGCCTCGATGGACGGCTACCGTTACCGTTGCGTGGTGAACGGCACCTGCGAGCCTTCGGCCACTTCCAACTACGCCACCTTGCATGTAGAGACCCTTGTCCAGACCATCGCCACCACGGCAGGCAGCATCAACACCTGCTCGCAAATAGAGTTTGGCATCCCGATTTCAGTGACCAACTGCAACAACGTGGGTGCCATCAGTCTGGCCTTGGCTTACAACACCGACGTAATGACCTATACAGGCTACGAAGGCTTGAACCCCGGACTGAGCAACGGCCAACTGCAAGTGAACGCCGCCAACGGCATGGTCTTCATCGCTTGGGCTTCCATTGCTGGAGCCAACATAGGAGACGGCAACCTGCTCACCCTCAACTTCACGGCACTGTCAGGCAACAGCAACTTGAACTGGAATACCGCTTACTGCGAATACGCCAATCCTCAAGGCTCGCCGTTGCCCACCAGTTATACCAACGGCTATGTGTCGGTCGCTGAACTCAGCTTCACCATCACGACCCAGCCAGCCAACCAAACCGTGGTAATGGAAGAAGATGCCACCTTCTCCATCGAGACCTCCGGCACGACCACTGGCTACCAATGGCAGGTCAGCCAAGACCAAGGCTCCTCATGGAACAATGTCACCGCCAACGACCACTACAGCAACCCAACCACCAACACCTTGAGCATCAGCAATGTTCCGCTTGAGATGAACGGTTACCGCTACCGCTGTGCAGTGGGTGGCACTTGCGGTTTGCAGTATTCCTCCGTAGCCATCCTGACCGTGCAACTTCCCCCGAACTATTACGAAGTCAGCCTTTCCGCCGACCCGACAACAGGCGGAACGACCGAGGGCGCAGGCGCCTACGAAGAGGGAACGTCATGCACCGTGACCGCCATTCCCGCCACGGGTTATGACTTTGTGAACTGGACGGAAAACGGAGTCGAGGTCTCGCAAGATGCCGAATACACCTTCACGGTTGAGGACAACCGCGACCTTGTTGCCCATTTTGCCCTTCAAGAGATTGACATTGTGGCCACTGTGGTTCCCGCAGGCAGCGGCACCATCAATGGCTCAGGCACCTACCTTTATGGTGACCACGTGCTGCTGACCGCCATTCCCGCCACGGGTTACGTGTTCGACAACTGGACCGAAAACGGCGAAGTGATTTCGAGCAACCAAAGCATCAGTTTCACGGCACAAGCCGACAGGACTTTGGAAGCGAACTTCTCCGTGTTGCAAGTCAACATCACGGCCACACCCGTGCCTGCCAGCAATGGTAGCGTTACAGGCGCAGGAACCTTCCCCTACGGCACCACGGTCAACTTGATCGCCCTTGCCAATGAGGGATTCCAACTTGGCACCTGGACCGAAAACGACTCGGTGGTCTCCACAAGCGACACACTGACCTTCATGGCCGAGACCGACCGCAACTTGGTGGCCAACTTCATCATCAAACAGTTGCACATCACGGCAGTGGCCGACCCCACACAAGGTGGCACCATCACTGGCGCAGGCACCTACAACTATGGCGACCCCGTCGTGTTGACCGCCACTCCGCTCGGCCAGTTTGAGTTCTACAACTGGACGGAGAATGGAGAGGAAGTCTCCACCCAACCCACCATCAGTTTCACCGCCTACGAACACCACAACTTGGTGGCACACTTCATCACCACCATCACCATCGCCGTCACAGTTGATCCCGAAGAGAGCGGAACCATCCAAGGTGCTGGCACCTACAACTATGCCGACCCCGTCACTTTGACCGCAGTGCCTAACACGGGTTACAGTTTCGCAAACTGGACAGAGAGCGACACCCTTTATTCGACGGCGACCAGCATCAGTTTCACGGCTTATGAGAACAGAACCTTTGTGGCCCACTTCGATCCCATCATGCACCACGTCACCGTGTCGGCCAACAACGATGCGGCTGGAACGGTTTCGGGTGGCGGCGACTATCAGGAAGGCTCTCAGGCCACCGTGTCAGCACAACCTAATGAGCACTATGAGTTTATCCGTTGGATGGAAAACGGCACGACCGTATCCACATACGCCAACTACACCTTCACCGTTTACGGCGACCGCAATCTTGTGGCCGAGTTCTCATTAGTCAGTTATGAGGTCACTGCCTCAGCCAATCCCACCAATGGCGGTGAGATTACAGGCACAGGCACGTACTTCTACGGCGACGAGTGCACCTTGACCGCCATACCCGACTCGCGTTTCACCTTCGTGAATTGGACAGTCAACGGCGCAGTGGTTTCGACCAATATGGACTACACCTTCACCGTAACGAGCAATGTGGCTGCCGTGGCTAACTTCGAGTGTGCGTTGCCTTTGGGATTGTTTGCCAACATGTTGCCTGCCGACAATGACACAGTCACCAACATGCCCGTCGTCTTCTCATGGGATGCCGTTTCGGGTGCAACGCGTTACGACCTGTATCTTTGGATTGCCACCGACCCGATGCCCTCAACGCCATACGTTTCCAATTTGACCACCACTTCCTACAGTTGCAACTCGTTGTCCAACTATCAGGCTTACCAGTGGCGCGTCAAGGCAAGGAACTATTGCAACGAGACCCTTTCCGAGGTCAAGAGCTTCTCCCTCAATGTTGAGCCTGAGTTGCAAGTCAGCACCAACAGTATCGATTTTGGCGAGGTGGAACTGACCCAAAGCGAGAGCAGGACAATGACGGTGAGCGGTATCATGCTCGAAAACGAGTTGGAATTCCAGATTGTCGGCGATGAGGCCTCCATGTTCTCCTATTCCACGAATTGGGGCTGGAACAACTATTCCGGCGGCACACTGACTATCACCTTCACTCCGACGGTGGCACAATGGTCATACAATGCCACGCTCATCGTGAGCAGCGGAGAACTCACCCAGTCCGTCGCTTTGTCGGGCAACCTTGCCAACATCTACCAGTTCAACACCTATGTCGACGAGGACATCTATCCCATGAACTCGGTGATCCCGATTTACGGCACGGTGACCTACTTCGACAACACCCCTGTTGCCGACTTGAACGTTGACGTCAGCGTTACCGTGATGGGCACGAGAAGAATCCTGTCGACTGTTTCGGATGAAAACGGCGAGTTTAGCGTCAATTTCGAGACGGAACGTATGGAGTCGGGCTACTACACCGTCAATTCGGGTGTGGCCGGCCACAACAGTCCCGTGGTACACGACAGCTTCAACATCTTGGGCATCGACGTCTTCGAAATCACCATAGACGAGAACATGAACGTGACCAACAGCAGTTGGATTTTGTGCGACGTGACGCAAGACATCCCAAAGACCGGCTACATCAAGGTAAGGAACAGGAACAGTTTCGATTTGAGCAACATCCAAATGAACGTTCTTTCGGCTCCTGAAGGCGCCAACTTCACCTTCACGCCGATGGCTACACTTGCCGGACTCCAAGAAGGTTATATCCAGTTCACCGCCCTCGGCACGATACCGACGGCAGAGCTTTCGTATCAGCAAGTCTGGCTCAAGGCATTCACTGACGAAGGTGCCGAAGCAATGTTCACCATGTGGTTCTATTGCGACATAGCCCACAGCGTTCTCGAAGTTGCACCGACCGAAATCAACACCACCATGACGAGAGGCGAAAGCAAGACCATAGATGTGACCATAAGCAACCACGGCGAGGCTGCCTCGGGAGAAATCACCATCAGCCTGCCCGATGTGGATTGGATGGAAATGGTAGGACAAACCACACTGCCTTCCATCGAAGTGGGTGAGACAACCACCTTCACTTTAAGGCTTTCTCCCGATAGCACAGTGCCTTTGACCGAACACACGGGTAGCATCCTGATCAGTTGCGAAAGCGGCAACTCCGTCTATCTGCCTTATTCGATTATGGCCGTGTCAGTAGCCAATGGCGCACTCCTTGTCGACGTCACCGACGAGTTCACCACCAACACCAACGGTGGCAACGGTCCGCACGTGGAAGGCGCGGAAGTGACCTTGACAGGCTATTATTCCCATGAATTGGTGGCGCACGGCTTTACAGGTGCCGACGGCACTTTCAGCGTGGAAGGCCTCGCTGAAGGCTACTACACCCTCAACGTCCAAGCAGATTCACATAATGGATTCAATGGCTATGTCCTCATTGAGGCTGGCACCACCAACCAGATGGATGTGTTCTTGCAATACCAAAGCGTGAATTATTCGTGGATTGTAGAGCCTACCGAAATCGAGGATCATTATGAGATTGTGTTGGATATCGAGTTTGACGTCGAAGTACCCGTCCCGGTAATTACCATAAGCGCACCAGCTTGCATTACCGAGGTGGACAGTGCCTACACATTCAACTACGTCATCACCAACCACGGACTGATTGATGCTTACCATCAGACCATCTATCCTGCGGAAACCGAGCATTTCCGGTTCACGCCATTGTACAATTACATCGACACCATCCATGCGCACGAGTCAATTGAAGTACCTTGTGAGGTCACGAGGAAGAACCTCGGCGAGATTGACTGCGGCGAGTGGGGAGAAACGAGAGTGCAATACAGTTACTTGAGTGGATCAGACCTGATTTATAACCAAGCCTTTGCCTACACCAGGTTGGGCAGTTGCACTTCTTGTTACCATCCTCTGCCTCCTATTGACCCCGGCACCGGTGGCGGTGGTGGTGGTGGTGGTGGTGGCGGCGGCACACCTCCTCCTCCTGGTATTCCAGGCCCCGTACCCCCAATTAACCCACCTACACCTACACCTCCTATCGTTCAGCCTACTCCTTCCGTCCATGTGAGGGTTGGTATCCAGTTCTCACAAAGCCTGACCATGACGCGCGAAGCCTTCATCGGCACATTCACGGTTCAAAACAGCCATGAAACCAATGCAGTTGAAGGAATCGGCCTCGATTTCGTCATCAAGGATGCCGAAGGAATCGACCACACCGACTTGTTCCAAATCAGCACCATGTCGTTGGAAGGCGTAACTGAAATTGACGGCACAGGCACTTTGGCAGCAGCATCAAACGGCACGGTCAGAATCCTGTTCATTCCTACCAGAGATGCCGCTCCAACCGAGCCTATCGACTACTATTTTGGCGGAACCTTCACCTTTGTTGACCCGTGGAACGGTGCTACCCGTGTAATGGAACTGTATCCTTCCGAACTCACCGTACATCCCAGCCCAGATCTTTACATCGACTACTTCGTGTCGGAAGATGTTTATGGCGACAATCCGCTCACACCTCAGACTGAGCCTATCATTCCAGCAGAACTTGCCGTAAGGATTTGGAACAAGGGTGCCGGAACCGCAAAGAATGTGAGGATAAGCTCATCGGTGCCCACCATTGTTTCGAACCAACAAGGCTTGCTCATTAACTTTGGCCTGTATGGAACCTACATGCAAGGACAAGGAGTGAATATGGGCGTAAGCGACATTGATTTCGGAAACATCGAAAGTGGGGAGACGAAAGTGGGCGAATGGCTGTTCACCAGCACGTTGCTTGCCCATGTGGTCTCCTACGAGGCGAGTGTGGTTCACAACGACAGCTATGGCAACTCGAACCTGAGCCTTATCAGCCATGTCGGTATCCATAAGCTGGCCCACGCTGTCTTCACCGACTTTGTCCCCTTTGGTGCAAAATCCAGTGGCATCAACGACTTCTTGGTCGACGATGTTCCCGACGAGAACAACTATCCCGATTACATCTTCTTCTCCGATGGAAGAAGCTCGTCGGTTGATGTTGCCGAAAGCGTTGCGTTTGACCATTTCGTCACCGCGCACGACACTATCGTTACCCTCACGGTCAATCCGTCGAGTATCGGATGGAACTATGGTGAGACAGCAGACCCAGGCAGAAACTACTACAAGTTGTTGAGTTGCACAAGAAACGATGGAGTGGAAATTCCTTTGAGCAACGTCTGGCAAGAATCCATCCTCCTGCATACTGGCGATTACGCAAACGATTCCGTCTATGTGGACAAACTGCGGATTGTAGATACGGTTGCAGCGGTTCAGCCTCACACCTATTCCTTGGTGTTTTCGGGCGATCCACTTTATCCATACGTCTTCTTCGGCACCGAGGATGAATATTGGTCGAATGTAGCCAACTGGGAAAACGATGTCAAGCCGTACAGACCTAACGACAACGTCGTCATCAACGGCATCTGTGAGCTTGATGAAGACGCTACCGTTTCAACCTTGACCATCGAGGAAGGCAAGATCTTGACCATTTCCGATGAACGAACCCTGACCGTTTCGAACATGTTGACCAATACTGCCGCAAACAGTTTAGTCATCGAAGAAGGCGGACAGTTGATTCATGCCAACGCAGGAACGTGGGGTAAGGTCAAGAAATCCATCGAGCCTTGGACCAACAACAACAATGGCTGGTATCTTGTTGCCTCTCCGCTTGTGGGCAACACGGACTTAACGGAAGTGAACGACTTGCTCCTCAACACCTACGACCTGTATTACTACGACGAGCCGACCTTCTATTGGATCAACCAGAAAATGCCCGAAAACAATTTCACGGAATTCGAAAACGGAACGGGCTATCTGTACGCCAATCTTGAGGAGGTTACGTTAGAGTTTGCTGGAGAGCTTCAAAACGGTGCCGCCACGGTGAATGTACCGTTGAGCTACACCCCGAACATTCCTCTTACAGGTTTCAACCTTGTGGGCAACCCGTTTGCGCACAACGTCACCTCGTATGCTTCCGAGAACGTGGCCGAAGGCTGCTATCTCACCAACGAGACAAAGGACGACCTCATGGTGGACGAAATCAATGAGGAAAATCCGTTGAAACCTGGCGCAGGCTTCTTCGTGAAAGCCACGGATGAAGGGGCTTCCATCACCTTCAACGCGGGGCGCGGCACATCGGCCAACCCAAGCGGTTCCATCCGTGTGGAAGTCTTGGAAAAAGGCAAAATCGCCGACCGCCTCATCGTGAAGAGGACGGGCGAGCCTTTAGAGAAAATTTCGCTGAATGAAATCCGCACCAAGCTCTTTGCCACACAAGGCAATCAGGAAATCGCCATCGTGCCTTGTGAGGGCAACGAGCAAGCCGTGAGCTTCAAGGCCGCGAAGAATGACAGCTACACCATCAACGTGAGCAGCAATGGAATTGAGTTCTACTATCTCCACCTCATTGACAACCTCACTGGCATGGACATAGACCTGCTGAAAGATCCCGACTACACCTTTGAAGCTCACACGAGCGACTATGCTTCAAGGTTCCTGTTGCGGTTCATCCCGAAAGAGAATTCTTCGACAGGTTCAGAGGACAACTTCGCCTATTGCTTCAACAACAAATGGGTCATTGCCAACGAAGGCGAGGCCACCCTGCAAGTCGTTGACGTGGTTGGTCACATCCTCAGCAGCGAGCAAATCACTGGAAGTTGTGAGAAGAAGATTGACGCTACCAATGGAGTGTATATGTTACGCCTCATCAACGGCAAACAATCAAAGGTGCAGAAAATCGTGGTGAGATGATTCGTCATCACACCTCGGCACTTTGACAAAGGGCCAGCGGACTCATGCTGCTGGCTCTTTTTTGTTGCCTTCACGAAACCAACTTCTTCATTTAAGTAACTGTTCAACATTAAGCTGCAATATCTTTTGACTTCGGGACACGGGACTTCGGGTATTTGACTCGCAGTCACGGAGTCCCGCAGTCTATTATGTAAACTAAATTTGCTCATCTACTTATCTGATTTTTGGTTACCATTCTGTGTCTTTACAGGCGATGCATAAGAGCAGCCATTTTTTTGACTAAAATTCCACAAAAAACAGCAGGTTCAATCGACATTTTCTGTAATTTTGCAGCCTCTTTTCGAGAAGCAACAAATCTATTAATAAACCAAACATTACATCAACAAAATGAACAAGTTAAGAAAAAAATTTACTCATCTTATTTGCCACGATGACGGCCGCTTTTGCGCCGTCGGCAATGAATGCACAAAGCGGAAGCTGGAGCGACGAAAGCAACCGCGACACTAATTGGGGTTCGGATTACACGACGATTTCAGAGTTTACCATCAACTCTCTCGAACAACTTGCTCAATTTGCCTACATGGTGAATCAAGGCAACAATTTTATCGGAAAAACCGTGACGCTCAATGATGCGCAAGAAGAAGGTTGGGGAGGACAAGTGTGGACTTACAATTATTATGAAATGGGTGACTATTCATGGGTTCCCGTCGGCACTGCCGAGCATCCTTTCCAAGGCACTTTCAATGGTAACGGCAAAGAAATTAATCACCTCTCAATCAACAACAGCCAAGCCACTTGCCAAGGTTTCTTTGGCTACATCGGATTGAGTGCCGAAGTAATTAATACCACTGTAAGAATGTCCAATATCACCGCTGCCTCTCAGGTAGGTGCCATCGCTGGCTACAACGGCGGCACGATGACTAACTGCGTGGTTACTAACATTACTATCACCGGCACGAGCTTCGTTGGTGCCATCGTGGGCCAAAACGCTGGTACGATGACAACTTGCTACGGTATTGGCTGCGGATCCACATTGGCCATAGGTACCGAAAATTCAGCCACAGGCCAAAATAGTGCCGGCCTTGCTGAGTGCCTTTGGAAAATCACGGGTGACAACATCGAAGCTTCGGTCGGAAGTGAGACAGGCACGACCGTAGGCACCGCCGAGTTCTACGACGATGGTATCCAGTACAATTATTACCATTACTACAAGACTGGAGCCACCGCCACGCTGACCTATACCAAACCCGGCTACGATGCCACGTTTAGCATTGAAAGTGGCGAGGGTGCAAGCATCAGTGGCAATGATGTCACTATGGGCACAAGCGATGTCGTTGTGAGTGCAACAACAACCGTGGTCGAATGGAGCGGTTCGGGCGATAGTGCTGATGATCCTTACATCATCTATACCCGTGAACAATTTGATATGCTTGCCGAGCGTGTGAACAATGGTACGAGCGACTACAATGGCAAGTTTTTCCGCCTCGATAACCATATCACTTACGGTGACCTCTCAGAATTTTACTACGCCCCTATCGGTGATGCCACGCATCCTTTCTGCGGCACCTTTGATGGCAACGGCATGGAGATTGGATATGCTGGTAGCACCGATGCAACAAGTTCATATCAAGGCCTTTTTGGCTACATTGGTGCAGGCGGTACGGTGAAGAACCTTCGAGCCACCTACTGTGTGTTCCGTGGCCATGATTATATTGGCGTCATTGCGGGCTACAATGCAGGCACTATCCAAAATTGCCGCGTGAAGTATGAAAACAGCAATGGCGGCAATGTAACGTTTACGGAAGACGGTCACAGTTGCTACGGCACCATCGCCGGCTTTAATAGCGGCATTGTCAGCGAGTGCATCAGTTCAGGCATTGTGGCTCCCAGTAACGGCGTAACCGAATATGTAAATGTCACTAAGTGTGGCGGTATAGTTGGCCATAACACGGGTACGGTGCAAAACTGCCTCTTTTTGGGCAGCAATGTTTACGGTACATCATACGTTGGTGCTATTGTGGGCTATAACGAGGGCGGTACACTCCTCAACAATCTCTATCATGACAACGGCATCCAAGAGTATTCAAGCAACCCAGTTACCTACGGCAATGTGGCCAATGGAACCGTGAAAGGCATCGGAGCAAGCGGCAACATCACAGGCAGCGATAACGACAATGCAAAACTGGCTAAGGTGGTGAAACTGCCAGAGGGAGGCACTTCTCGGGAACCTTATGGTGCAGACATCAATGGCACCCCGACCTATGTTTCCGACCCACTGCCTTTTAGCATCTATTCCAACGGTATGCTTTTCAAAGATGACAGGATGGGTAAGGCTTTCTACACCACAGCCACTACCATTGAACTTACCGCAATTTACGTTCCTGACGGATATGCCGCAACATTCTCAACAACAAGCGAGGGTGCCAGCTTCAACGGTAACGTCCTCACCGTGGGCACTGATGTAACAGAGGTGTCGGTTTCTGCTGGGCGTGTTCCTACAGGCTGGTTGGCTGAGGGTACTCGTGCCGAGTCGTTCAGCAACACAGACGAAAACAGCATCACTATAACGAGTGCTGCTGAATTGGGTCTGCTGGCTTATAATGTGAACTTTGCAAACGAAACCTATAGTGGCTACACCATTACTCTTGGTGATGACATAGACTTAGATGGCAACACTTGGGAACCCATTGGGTTCATCTCGAGCGGTGGTGGTATGGGTGGCTATCCTGGCATGGGTGGCGAGGCTTCTGGCTTCCTCGGTGTTTTTGATGGTTCAAACTATACAATTAGCAATATGAACACAGGCAACAATGGTACAGGTCTGTTCGCCTCTGTTAGCTCCACGGTGCAGAACCTCACTATCGAAAATGCCACCGTCTGTGGAACATCCATGGTAGGCATTGTGGCTGGCATGTGCAGCGGAACCATTCAGAACTGTCGTGTTGTGGGTGGTAACGTTTCATTTGCCACGGGCGAAGAGGGTTTATTATATGTACCTTGGTGGTCTTGTGGGCAATTGCCAAGGTGGCACCATTACCGGTTGTTCTGTCGATGGCACCACAGTTAACGCCAACGTCAGTGGCGAAAGGATAGGTGGTATCGGCGGCATCGTTGGTATGCTGTCTCCAGGCGGAAGCTTCGATTACGTGAACTATACGATGATAACGATTCCAGCCACACTTACCAACAACATCTTTAGTGGCACCATCGCTCTTGGTACTAGTGCTGAGGCTTATGGAGCTATTGCAGGTATTTCACAAGAAGAAGATACCCCCAACGTCATCGCCAACAACTATTACACCACTGGTACTATCGGCGGCATCAACAATGCCGATGTCACTGAGAACGACGGTGCCGTGTTTGCCGTTATTCGCGAAATAGAAGGCTACGGCAGCGGCAACGACAAATGGGCGTTCATCGCCTCGCCTGTTGCGGGAAGCGTTACGCCTGGCAATGTCCATAATCTCTTAGGTCAAATGATTACAGAGAGCCCTATGTTATATGATTTCGACCTCTATCGTTTGGAACCCGCCACTACCATGTGGGAGAACTACAACAACTCTGAGCACACAACAGGTTTCATCCTCGTAAATGGCTACGGCTACCTCTACGCCACCAAAGAAACCAAGACCTTGATGTTTGCAGGCAACTTCAACACTGGCGATTCGGAAACCGAAACCGTTGGACTAAGCGAAGGCTTCAACCTCGTGGGCAACCCGTTCATCGTGGAAGCATACGTCAACAGACCTTATTATAAAATGAACGCCAGCGGTACTGCCGTTGAACTGGTGACTGACATCACCGCCATTGCACCTTGCACGGGCGTGATGGTGGAATACAAGGACGGCAATCAGGTTGTCTTCACCAAGACAAGCCAATCAAGCCAAGCCAACCAAGGTGCGCTGAACATTGCCGTGGCGCAATCCAATATGCGTGGCACTTCTGCAACTGCGGCCATCGATAAGGCCATCATCACCTTCAACGAAAGCTCTGAACTTGGCAAGTTCTACTTCGGCACACAGGCTGCCAACATCTACATCCCGCAAGGCACTGAAGAATACGCCATCGCCTTTAGCAATGCCCAAGGCGAAATGCCGGTCAACTTCAAGGCCAACCAAGACGGTGAGTACACCCTCAGCATCAACGCCAACGACGCGGAAATGAGCTACCTGCACCTGATTGACAACATGACCGGCACCGACATCGACCTGCTCCAAACGCCGAGCTACACCTTCAACGCCACCACACGCGACTATGAGAGCCGCTTCAAGTTGGTGTTCGCTTCCTCCTCCATCGAGGAGATTGACGGCGACAGCGACACCTTCGCCTTCTTCAGCAACGGCAACTGGATCATCGCCAACGAAGGCCAAGCCACCTTGCAAGTCATCGACATCACAGGCCGCATCCTCAGCAGCGAGAGCATTAGCGGCAGCGTCAGCAAGGCCATCGATGCAACGGCTGGTGTTTACATGATTCGCCTCATCAACGGTGAGAACGTGAAAGTGCAGAAGATTGTGGTGAGATGAATGTGAGCTATTAGCCATTAGCTGTTAGCTATTAGCTTGGCGACAACTAAGCCAATAGCTAACGACTAAAAGCTAAAAGCCAAAAAAAAATAAACAGAAAAACAATTAAACAAACAAATAAAACCCAAACAACAACGATGAAGAAATTAGCATTAACAATCGGAATCGTCCTTATGATGGGACTTGGTGCTTCCGCACAAACCAGCTTGCTGGGTAGGGAAAACAGTTATGATGAAGGATATAGGGATGGTGGTGATGTTACCACGCCGTTCATCCTCCCTGGCAGCCACGGTGGCAGTGATGACGTCGATGCCACTCCGCTTGGCACTGGCATTGCCGTGCTGACAGCCCTTGGTGCTGCTTACCTTGTGGGCAAAAAACGCAGAGAGGAATAACATTTTTCCCTATTTTTGCGGCAAACTAACCGTACTATGGGAAACCACATCAACGATAAACTAATCCAATACGTCGAGCGGGGCATTTTGCCCCGCTACGATTTTTTTGACGCTGCCCACCAACGCAATCACGCCGAGGAGGTCATTGCGCGAAGTTTGGCCTTGGCTGAACATTATGAGGTCAATATTAATATGGTGTACGCCATCGCTGCCTACCACGACACGGGGCTTTGCGAAGGCCGCGACACGCATCACTTAGTTTCAGGGCGTATCATCCACGAGGACAAAAAGTTAAGGGAATGGTTTGATGAAGAACAAATCGAAACGATGGCGCAGGCAGCCGAGGACCATCGTGCCTCGTCGGGACATGAGCCGCGTTCGATTTACGGCAAAATCGTGGCCGAAGCCGACCGACTCATCATGCCTGAAAAGGTCATCAGGCGCACGATACAATACACCCAAGACCATTTCCCCGAATACGACAAAGAGCAACAATATGAGCGCTTTCGCGAACACCTTTTGGAAAAATACTCAGACACAGGCTATCTCCGACTTTGGATTCCAGAATCGGACAATGCTGCACGATTGGAGGAACTGCGGAAAATCATCCGCGACGAAAAAACCATGCGCGAGGCTTTTGAGACGGAATTCGCCAAAAATGCACTATTTCACCACGAAATGCGCTCCTAATTTAGATATTTTGTATTTTTGCGACAAATTTAACCCTATCAAAATGAAAAAAGCATTATTTACCTTCTTGATTCTCTGCCTCAGCGTTATCGTAACGGCACAAGAGAAGAAACAAACCGAATTCGAAATCAACTTGGGCGACACCATCGTATGGCAGCCTTTTGAGAATTGCGACACTTTAAACTACGGTATCAAAGGACATCAGTACATCAGCTTCAAACCCATCAAAACTGGCTACTGTATCCAAATCGTCGCTGAGCACGTCGGCAAAAGCACCATCACCGCCACTTGCCGCTGCAACGACTCCGTTTCCTCCGCCATCATCAAGATTAGGGAGGAAGTGGTTGAGCCAGTTAACACTGTTCCCGTAAAACCTCAGACACAATCATTTACGGGCGTTTACGGTTTCTATCCTCCAACCAACTATTTCTTCGTTTCCGTCACCAATCCTGAACAAAACTGCCGCGAGACTTATGTGAGAATCGGCGACATCGAAGCCTTCAACGATGGTCAGGGCTTCGACCGCTTCTGGAATGTCAAGACTGGCAAGAATTGGTATTACCGCCCGGATGCCCAAGGCTGGACCGATGATGTGGATTGGGAATTTGAGCCTCTTGGCAAGTCGTTCTTCCCCCTCAACTCTTTCGCCGATGAGGTGAAGAAAGACAACCTCTCCCAATACTATGTCGGCATGGAAAAAGTGCTCACCGTCGACTGCTGGCATTTCTTCGTAGACCAAGAGGACGGTAGCGTCATCCAATATTGGGTCGACCCTATCAACGGATGCACTTTGAAACGCCAAGTGAACAACGAGAAGCCGCGCGAAGTTGCCGTTTATGACCTCAATTACAGGAAACTGCATTTCGGCCCCAGCTTCAAGAAAGGCCTTCACGACACGAGAAGATGAAATGAGGATTGTTGAATCTTAATATTGAATCTTTAAATATCAAATCTTAAATCACATAAAATGGAAAACATCGAATTAAAGAAAACCCCTTACAACCAAATTCATCACGATTTGGGCGCAAAAATGGCTGAATTTGCCGGCTACGACATGCCGATCCAATACACCGGCCTCGTCGAAGAGCACAACAACGTCCGCAACAACGTCGGCGTGTTCGACGTGAGCCACATGGGCGAGTTCCG
>CAMVCZ010000019.1 GCA_947166105.1 uncultured Bacteroidales bacterium | reverse complement strand
CTTCGTTCGGGACGAAGAGGCCGCAAGTTCGAATCTTGTCATCCCGACTTTGTCACACCAGTCTGATTTTCAGGCTGGTTTTTTCATAAATGCGGCGTTTCGACAGGCTCAACGACCTCGGTTTTGCAGGTCCCTGAGCTTGTCGAAGGGCCGTCCTAAAGAGTATAAGATGAAACAAAACATCGAAATCATGGCTCCCGTTGGCTCGTATGAAGCCTTGGCAGCCGCCATACAAGCCGGTGCGGGAAGCGTCTATTTCGGCATCGGCAAACTCAATATGCGCTCGCGCTCGGCGAAAAACTTCACCCTTGACGACCTACGCCAACTCGCCGAAACCTGCAGCGAAAACGGTGTAAAGAGTTATGTCACAGTGAATACCGTGATTTACGACGAGGAAATGGAGGAGATGCACCAATTGCTTGACGCGATTAAGGCTAACGGCATTTCGGCCATCATCGCTTCCGACCAAAGCGTCATCCAATATGCCCGGAAAATCGGCGTGGAGGTACACATGTCGACGCAATGCAACATCACCAATTTGGAAGCCGTGCGCTACTATTCCCAGTTCGCGGATGTGATGGTGACCGCCCGCGAGTTGAACATCGACCAAGTTCGTTATATCACCGAACAAATTGAGAAACAGCAGATTCGCGGCCCGCACGGCGACTTGGTGCGCATCGAGGTGTTTTGTCACGGTGCCTTGTGCATGGCCATTTCGGGCAAGTGCAACCTCAGCCAAGACCTGTTCAATTCTTCCTCCAACCGTGGCGCTTGTTTGCAACTCTGTCGTCGTGGCTACGATGTGCGCGAGCGCGAGGAAGGCTACGAGTTGACCCTTGACAATGAATACATTATGTCGCCGAAAGACCTCTGCACCTTGCCTTTCTTGGACAGAGTTTTGGACGCAGGAGTGGAAGTTTTGAAAATCGAAGGGCGTGGCCGCTCGGCGGAATACACCAAGATGACGGTTTCGGTCTACAGCGAGGCGGTGAAGGCCATCCGCGAAGGCACGTTCACTCAAGAGAAAATCGACGCTTGGATGGAACGGCTGAAAAGCGTTTACAACCGTGGCTTCTGGGACGGCTATTATTTGGGCCGGCGCACCTTCGAGTGGTCAAAGCAATACGGTTCGCAAGCCACCCAAACCAAGGAGTATATCGGCCTGATTACCAACTACTACAGCAAATTGGGCGTGGCCGAAATCCGAATGGACAGCCACGACCTCAAACTCGGCGAACAAATCATGATTATCGGCCCGACAACTGGCGTTTATGAAGACACTTTGAGCGAAATCCGCGTGGATTTAGGCTCGGTTGAGCAAACCGTTAAAGGCGAATTTTGCTCCATTCCCGTGAAGTCGTTGGTGAGGCGTGGGGATAAGGTTTATAAGGTGGTTTCCACTGTGTAGGAACGCGCCGCGTGTGTCCGCAAAAGGGTTATTCCAGAAAAATTCCTATATTTGCCGAAAAATTTGAAGCCATGAGCGAAATTCCAAGATGGGAACAGAAGTTGCAAAGCTATCACAAGGCATTGAACCGTCTTGCTGAAGTGGTCAACGAAATGGACAAGCGCCAATTGAATGATTTTGAGGCGGATGGACTGATTCAACGTTTTGAATTCACCTTTGAATTGGCGTGGAAACTCATCAAGTCGTATGCCGAATACCAAGGCACCGATAAGGAAATAATGGGTTCAAGGGATGCCATTCGGTGGGCGTATGAAAACCATTTGATTAGCGACAGTGCTACATGGATGGAGATGATAAAGAGGAGAAACGACACTTCTCACACCTATGATGAAGATACAGCCGTTGAAGTAGTATCGCGAGTTAAAGCCTCTTATTTTCAGGCTTTTGTTGCTCTGTATGACGCGATGGAAAATCTTGTTTCCAAAATTCCAAACGACTTGTTTTCACAATCCTAAACACTATGCAATTCGGACTTAACGATACGGAACTTCAGGCCTTGCGCACGACATTGGCATCAATTCCCGAAGTGGAAGAGGCCATCATTTACGGTTCACGTGCACGAGGGACAAACCGTGTCGCCTCCGACATTGACATTACATTGAAAGGCAGCGCTTTGACGTATTTGCAATTGGCTCTTCTTGATGCAAGGATTGACGACCTCTATCTGCCGTATTTTGTGGATTTGAGCCTTTTCTCCATGCTGAAAAACCCCGATTTGCTTGAAAGTATTGACCGAGAGGGGAAGGTTTTATATAAGAAATGATAATCATGCAAAACTTCAATCTACATACACATAGCATTTATTCCGACGGCAAGTCGCAGCCGCGCGAAATCCTGGAAGAGGCTGTCCGTCAGGGCTTGACGACCTTGGGCTTTTCGGAGCATAGCCCTTTGCCCTTCGATAACAATTTCTCCGTAAAGGAGGCCAATATGCCCAAATATGTGGCCGAAATTGCCCAACTGAAAGCGGAATTCAAGGACAAAATCGACATTTATTGCGGTTTGGAGGCGGATTACCTCACGGGCGTTTCCGAGCCTTTCGCCGTGACCAAAGAAAAGTATCACCTTGATTATCTGATTGGTGGCGTGCATTTGGTTGTGGATCCGACCCTTCGACAGGTTCAGGGACCTGAAGAAACCAAGGTCGTTGAGCCTGTCGAAACGCCGACCCAAACAATAAATCCCGATGAAATCTGGTTCATCGACGGCCCGAAATGGGAAGTTTACGATGAGGGCCTGCAAAAGTTCTTCGATGGCGACATCCGTCGCGCCGTGCGCCGATTCTTTGAACAGTCCAACGAAATGATTGAAAACGAGCCGTTTGACATCATCGCCCATTTCGACAAAATCAAGATGCACAACCGCGACCGCTATTTCCACGAAGACGAGCCTTGGTACCGCAAACTCGCCCTCGAAACCCTCGACCTCATCCGCGAAAAAGGCCTCGTTATGGAAATCAACACACGCGGTATCTACAAGAAACGCTACAACGGCTTCTATCCTTCGCCTTGGCTGATGGAGGAGGCTTGCAAGAAGCACATTCCCGCCATCATCTCCGCCGATGCGCACCATTTCAGCGAAATCACATTGGAGTTTTCCGCCGCAGAGGAAGCCTTGAAGAAAGCGGGGTATCGCAGTGTGGTGAATTTTAAGGATGGGCGATGGGTTGAGGTGGCGATTTCGTGAAAAGTTGGAGTGAAAACTACTGGTTTTCGGGATTTTTGCTAATTTTGCGGATGGAATAACCATATATTTTATAGCCATGCCTGATATTTATACATATTTTGGATTCATATTCTCGTTCTTTTCCCAAGAGCACGAGCCCATCCATGTTCATGTTGAGCATCAAGACCGAATGACTATTTTTGACTTGATAATTGTGGATGGCGACTTGGTTGAAATCAGGAAAAGGGATAAAGGGAAACCATTGGTGGGCAAAGATGAGAGGACTGCTATTGAGTTTATTGAAAAGTATTGGAAGGAGATTGTGGAAAAATGGGTTTCGTTCTTCGTCTATAAGAAACGAGTAAGATGTACAGACATTAAAACGAAGTTGAAATGAAGCAGATTAGTATTGATAATGTGCAGTATGTGGATGGCTTGATGCTGTCGTTGTTGTTCAGTGACGGCAGCACCCAAACTATTGATTTCAGTGGTTTTTTCGAAAAACATCCTCATCCTCAATATAACAAGTATAAGAAAATCTCGGAGTTCAAGAAATTTTGGCTACGCAATGGCAACCTCATTTGGGGCAAACATGCCGATTTAAGTTTTCCGTTAAATGCACTTTATTTTGGCAACTTGGAATTGTGTTGTGACGATGAATGGCCCGAAGCAAATTGAAAGCATTAAACAATTAATAATCAATAATATAAAAAACAATCAACATAACAAAAAGAACAACTAAAACAGACACATAATCATTTAG
Source organism: uncultured Bacteroidales bacterium (assembly GCA_947166105.1). Lineage (GTDB taxonomy): Bacteria > Bacteroidota > Bacteroidia > Bacteroidales > F082 > Limimorpha. The sequence continues at coordinate 54,589 of CAMVCZ010000019.1, read as the reverse complement.
AATAGCATTTCAAAGACGTATTCTTGAGCATCAATTTCCACAATGTCTCTTTGGGGACACCATATCAAGAAACCGTTATGAGACGCCATTTTTTTGGCGTGGAATAACTTGTTGATATGGTGGGCGTGGAAACCCGATGCTCGGCAAGTTGAACAAATTCCACGCTTTTTTATGCACATCGGGCAACATATCAAAGAGATAATGCGGCAGCAGGGTGTTACGGCCACAAAGTTGGCGGAGGACATTTGCTGTGCTCGCCCGCATATCCATAGGATTTTCCGCAAGGAGAATATGGATATTGCCCTGCTTGAGCGTATTTCCAAGGCATTGAATTATGACTTCTTCCGCGACCTTTCCGAAGAGTTTCAAGGAAAAGTGTAACCAATGAGGTTACTGTAACTGAATTGGTTACATTGAAAAGAGCTTTGAAACGAACGGAGAAAGTATTTTTGTGGCCTAATCAATTAACAACTAAAACTGCGGGCGACAGGATAAAGACGACCATAAAGAAAATGAGGAAAGAATTGATGACAAAAGTCTGTTATTCCGTTTTTTTCGCTAATTTTGTCCAACAAACTAACAAATAAACATAAACAAATGAAACCATCAATCATCAAATCAACAATCGTTTTGGCGATGGCGTTGTTGCCTTTGTTTTCTTTCGGGAAAGAGCAAATCACCAAGACCGAAAACGAGACTTTCGTGGAAAACGAATTCATCATTTGGTTGGAGCAAGGCGTGGATGCTGCAGCTTTTGCCGTCAACTCGAATGTGGGGATTTCGCCCAAAAGAATGTTGTCCAAAAGGCTGAATATCTGGCTTTTCGAAATCACTGACAAGGCTGAATCACGAGAAGTGAAGATGGAGCGGCTTTGGAAAGATCCTGATGTCCGTGTCATCCAAAACAACCATACGAACATCACGCTACGCGAGGCGATTCCCGACGACCCCTATTTCGGCCAACAATGGGCACCAGCCATTATGAGCCTGCCGCAGGCTTGGGAAGAGTTCACCACGGGTGGTATCACGGCGACAGGCGACACTATTGTGGTGGCCGTCATCGACGGCGGTGCCGATTGGGGTCACGAAGACCTGAATTGCTGGATAAACACCCGTGAAATCCCCAACAACGGCATCGATGACGACGGCAACGGTTATGTGGATGACTATCGTGGCTGGAATGCCTACAACCACAATGGAAATGTCGGTGCCAACCACCACGGCACCCATGTTTCGGGCATCATTGGAGCGGTTGGCGACAACGGAAAAGGCGTTTGCGGCGTGAACTGGAACGTGAAGGTCATGTCCATTTGCGGAAGTTCAAGCAACGAATCCATCGTGGTGGAGGCCTATTCATACGCTTTGGAAATGCGTGCCCGCTACAATGAAACCAACGGCGAGGAAGGCGCTTTCATCGTGGCCACCAATTCATCCTTTGGCGTCGATTACGGCAATCCCGATGATTATCCCATCTGGTGCTCGATGTACGACGAAATGGGCAATGTCGGCATATTGAGTTGCGGTGCTGGCCCAAACCTAAATGTGAATGTCGATGTGGTCGGCGATGTGCCATCTGCCTGCCCAGGCAACTATCTGATAGGCATCACCAACACCACCTCGCAAGATGTGAAATATGGCAGCGCGGGCTATGGCATCGAAAACATCGACCTGGGCGCACCCGGCACAAGCATCTATTCCACAACGCCTAACAGCAACTATGGCAACTCCACAGGAACCTCGATGGCCACTCCGCAAGTCTCCGGAACCATTGCGCTGATGTATGCCGCCCTGCCCGAGGAGATGATGCAGGCCTGCAAAAACGACCCCGCAAGCTTCTGTCTTTCAGTGAGACAATCCCTTTTTGATGGTGCCGACCATCTGCCTTCTCTCGACGGTTTGGTAGCGGAGGGAAGAAGACTAAACGCATACGGGGCAATAGAAAACTTATTAAACGGCGTAACCACGCCCACTTTGACTGGTGAGGTCAAGATTGACGGCGAACCTGTTTTCGGACAAACCTTGACTGCCATAACGGATTTAGGTTCAATCCCATCCATCCCCGATTTGGGCGAATTGGCTTACCAATGGAAACGCGACACAACAGCCATTGAAGGTGCTGTTTTCCAGACTTATACTTTGACCGAGGATGACATTGACGAGAACATTTGCGTGCAAGTCACTGCCGAAAATTGTGTGGGAACCGTGATTTCACCTCTTGTCGGCCCAATCCGAAAGGCAGAGCAGGCCATGCCCGAAGCCCCGCAAATGGAGAGCAACACCGACACGAGCATCACCCTTGTAACCGTGGAAGGCTGCGAATACAACATCAACGGCGGCGATTGGCAAGATTCCACTTTATTTGACGGCCTGACACCTAACACTTCATATCTTTTCACGCAACGCAAAAAGGAAACAAGGTCATATTACGCCTCTCCCACAAGTCCCGAGGCGGAGTTCTGCACGATGCCTTACGACCAACTTTGCGAAAACCATAGGAGCCTCTTCAAGATCTATCCCAACCCGGCCAAAGGATATGTAATCATCGAAGGCACAGGCACTATGACCGTTACCAACGCCCTCGGCCAGACCATTCTGACCAAGGAAATCAAGAACAAAGAAAAATTGGAATTGCCTCAAGGGTTGTATTTTGTGACATTGGGCGGCGAAACGCGGAAAATTGTGGTGGAATAACCACATTAGTTTGTAGGGCTGCATTGGTATGACAGCCCTACAATGATTTTTCGTGAAAAACATGCATCTTCACCCTAAAAAAGTGCCGAAAAATATGCATTATTTTTGCATGTTTTTCATAACTTCAAGTAATTCAGCACATTGTTTTCAATGCGTTTCAAAAGGTCTTCCGAGTCAGGTGCCTTTTCAAATTTGTGCCCCGTCACCTTCTCGTAAAGTTCGATGTAACGCTCTGAAACGCTGTTGACGTATTCGGGTGTCATTTCGGGCACTTGCTGGCCTTCCTTGCCTTGGAAACCGTTGGCCATCAGCCACTCGCGCACAAATTCCTTCGAGAGTTGCACCTGCGGCTCGCCCTTGGCGAAGCGTTCCTCGTACTGGTCGGCGATGAAGTAACGGGATGAGTCGGGGGTGTGGATTTCGTCCATCAGCACGATTTGGTCGCCAATCTTGCCGAACTCGTATTTCGTATCGACGAGAATCAAGCCCTGCTTGGCCGCGATTTCGGTGCCGCGCTGGAAGAGTTTTCGCGTAATGTCCTCAATCTGTGCGTAATCCTTCTCGCTGATGAGACCCTTGGCAATGATTTCCTCGCGTGAGATGTCTTCGTCGTGGCCTTCCTCGGCCTTGGTGGTCGGGGTGATGATAGGCTCGGCAAAACGTTGGTGCTCCTTCATTCCATCAGGAATCTGCACACCGCAGATGGTGTGTTGACCGCTCTTGTAGGTGCGCCACGAACTGCCCGTGAGGTAGCCACGAATAATCATCTCAATGGGGAAGGGCTTGCAAAGGCGGCCCACGGTGACCATCGGGTCGGGCGTGGCAAGTTTCCAGTTGGGGACGATGTCGGCGGTGGCATCAAGGAACATTGCGGCTATCTGGTTGAGCACCTGTCCCTTATAGGGAATGCCCTTGGGCAGAATGACATCGAAAGCCGAGATGCGGTCGGTGGCGACCATCACCATATACTCGTCGTTGATGAAATAACAATCGCGGACCTTGCCGTGATAGACCTTGGTTTGTCCAGGGAAATGGTAATCTGTTTTTGTTAAAGCGTTCATTTTATGTTGAATTGTTGATTGTTTAATCGTTTAATTGTTGGTCGGGGCCTTCGACAGGCTCAGGCACCCTCTGTTTCCATATGGCTTACGGTTCCTGAGCTTGTCGAAGGGCCGTCTTCTTGCATTGAGTTTTCCTCGTGATGTTTCTTATAAGCATTAATAATGTCCGTCACCAACTTGTGCCGCACCACATCCTTGTCGTCCAAATAGATGAACTCGATGCCGCGCACGTTTTTCAACACCTCCATCGCTTGCGGCAGTCCCGAAGGCGTTTTGGGCGGCAGGTCGATTTGGGTGATGTCGCCAGTGACGATGAACTTGGCCGAGCGTCCCATGCGGGTGAGGAACATTTTCAATTGGCTGCGGGTGGCGTTTTGGGCTTCATCCAAAATGACAAAAGCGTGGTCCAAGGTGCGCCCGCGCATGAAGGCCAAAGGCGCGATTTCAATCGTATGGTCTTCGAGATAACCCTCTAATTTTGTGGAAGGTATCATATCGCGCAAGGCATCATAAAGCGGTTGTAGATACGGGTCGAGTTTGTCTTTCAGGTCGCCGGGGAGGAAACCGAGATGCTCGTCGGCTTCGACGGCGGGACGGGTCAAGATGATTCTCCTTACTTGCTTGGCTTTCAATGCCCTGACGGCCAAAGCCACGGCGGTGTAGGTCTTTCCAGTTCCGGCCGGGCCGATGGCGAAGACCAAATCCTTCTGTTCCGAAGCCGTCACCATCCTTTTTTGGTTGGCTGTAATCGCCTTGATGGGCACGCCGCTACGCCCAAAAACCAGCACATCACTCTCCGACATCTTCTGTTGCAACTCAGTGTCAGTGCTTGCCATCATCACGTCTTCCACGGTTTGTGCCGTGAGTTTCCCGAAACGCTCCAATTGCACCATCAAAGTTTCATAGCGGTTGGTGAAATACTCGATTTCTTCGTCGTCGCCAATCACCTTCAAAAAGTCGCCACGCGCGATGAGTTTCAGCTTGGGAAACATGCTTTTCACTAATTCCAAATACTTGTCGTTTGGGCCGTGAAGTTCCTTAGGGTCAACGTTTTCTATCTGAAGAATCTGCTCTGCCATGTTTGCTGGGTTTATCGAAGTATGTCGTTTTTATTTAGCCGCAAAGATAGTCTATTTTTCAGTTGTTTCGTTTCTTGCAATGACAGATTGCAAAAAACGAAGATTTTTTTCAAAAACCTATCTTGGATTTGGCATAAATGCTATACCTTTGCAAAATCATTGAAGAAGCGAAGGAAATCGATGGCAATTATCACATTAACAAGCGATTGGGGAAAAAAGGATTATTACGCAGCGGCGGTAAAGGGCACTATTTTGTCCATGCTGCCGACCGCGACCATTGTTGATGTGACGCACGAGATAGAGCCGTTCAATGTGGCGCAGGCGGGTTTCACGCTCAAGAATTGCTTCCGTTGTTTCCCTCCCGGGACGATTCACATCATCGCGGTCGACACGATTGAGTCGATGGAATGTCCGCATGTGGTGGTGAAGGCCGAGGGGCAATATTTCATCTCGACCGACAACGGCATTTTCAGTCATATCCTCGACGGGAAATTTGAGGAAGCCTATTGCATTGATGTAATCCAAGACTCTGATTTCTTTACATTTGCCACACGCGACCGTTTCGCGAAGGTGGCTGTGATGATTGCCAATGGCGAACCACTTTCGAGCATCGGCGAACCTCGATTGAAACTGAATCCAGGTGGGGCTTTCTGCGCCGTGGCCCGCGACAATACCATCGAGGGCGTGGTGATGCACATCGATTCCTACGACAATCTGATAACCAACATTTCACGCGAACTCTTTGAGCATGAACGTCGTGGCCGCGATTTTACCATCATGGTGAAAGGCGACCTTTATACGGTGGATGAGATTTCAGACAGCTATCTCGATGTCGATGTGGTTGATTTGGTGGCCATTTTCGGCACACACGGCTATCTTGAACTCGCCTTGAACAAGGCCAAATTAGCCTCGTTGTGCGGCATCGAGCCGAAAGCCGTCATCAAAGTGGTGTTTTATGATAAGGAAGCCACGCCTACACCTGGCAAATTATTCTGATTTCCAGACTTTTCCGATGATAATTTGTTGGAACACTTTCCAAAGAATCAGCCCAACCAATATGCCTAAAATGGCACCGCATAAGATGTCTCCTGGGTAGTGGAAACCCAAATAAATGCGGCTGTAACTCGATATGAAGGCCCACAAATACAGCACAATCCCAAGCCAAGGGCGATAATTGCGCAAAACAGGCGTGAGAAAGGCCGCGACAGCAAAGGTGTTGGCAGCATGTGACGAGGTGAAGCCGTATCGACCGCCCGCCAAGCCTTTTGGGAGATGGATTAAATCCTGTAAATCAGTGTCGTAGCAAGGCCTTAAACGCTGAAAAACGGGTTTGAAGACATGGGATGAAAGTTGGTCGGAGCATAGCACCACCACGCCCACGGCCAAAAAGACCCACCAGCAACGCTTGCCGAACTGCTTCGCCGTCCAATATATTAATAATAGGTATAGCGGAAACCAAATCCCCATGTTGGTGATGAGGATCATAATCTTATCCATCCACTCAACATGAAGGCTGTTGAGGTAAAGAAAGAGGTCGGTGTCGATGGTGGAGAGGGTTTCCATAGGTTGTTGCGTTTACCAGTCTTCTTCCTCGCTTTTGTTCAACGTTAGCCAAATCAAGTCCTTCAGTTCGTTAATGCCTTGATTGGCAACTGAACTAATGAAAACATGCGGCACTTTCTTGGGCAGGTGCTTCTTGATTTCCTTGATGGTGTCGTCGTCAACAAGGTCGCACTTCGTGATGGCCAGGATGCGGTCTTTGTCCATCAGTTCGGGGTTGTATTTTTTCAGTTCGTTGAGGAGGATGTCGTATTCCTTTTTCACATCATCGGTGTTGGCTGGCACCATGAACAACAAGGTCGAGTTTCTTTCAATATGGCGCAAAAACCTGATTCCCAAACCTTTGCCTTCTGCCGCACCTTCGATGATGCCGGGAATGTCGGCCATGACAAAACTCCGATGCTCACGATAACTGACAATGCCGAGATTAGGCACCAAGGTGGTGAAGGGATAATCAGCAATCTCAGGCTTAGCCGCCGAAACCACCGAAAGTAAGGTAGACTTGCCCGCATTGGGGAAACCGACCAAACCCACATCGGCCAGCAGTTTGAGTTCCAGTGTAATCCATTCCTCTTGGTTTGGCTCGCCGGGTTGGGCGAATTTTGGGGCTTGCAGGGTGGCCGTCTTGAAAAAGGCGTTGCCCTTGCCGCCGCGACCGCCCTTGAGCAGCACGACCTGTTGTCCGTCTTCTGTGATTTCTCCAAGCATCGTGTGGTCTTCGGCGCGATAAGCCACTGTGCCCAACGGCACATCGATGTAGGCATCATCGCCAGCCGCGCCCGTAAGTTGGTTTCGGCCTCCGGGCACACCGTCGTTGGCGAACACATGCTTGGTGTAGCGCAGGTGGAGCAAGGTCCAAAGTTGGGCGTTGCCGCGCAAAATCACATTGCCGCCGCGACCGCCGTCGCCGCCGTCGGGGCCGCCTTTCGGGATGTATTTCTCGCGGCGGAAGTGCAGCGAACCCGCACCGCCCTTGCCCGAGCGGCAGAAAATCTTCACATAATCAACGAAATTCGAGGTCATATCAAATGCTGTTATAGGGTGCTTCGACAGGCTCAGCGACCCAAAGTTTAAAACTCGTCAATGTATTCGATGGCTTCCACCTTTTCGTAGCGGTCGCAATCGAAGTTCAGGTCAACGCCGGGGATGTTGGGCTTCGTGAAGTCGCCCTTGCTGATATTCAGGCTCTTGTCGGCGTAAACCTTTTTCATGTATAATGCCCAAATCGGCAAGGCGGTATGCGAACCTTGGCCCAATTGGGTGGAGCGGAAATGCACGCTACGGTCTTCGGCGCCCACCCAAACGCCCGTAGTCAGGTCGGGGGTGATGCCCATGAAATAGCCGTCGCTTTGCTTTTGGGTCGTTCCGGTTTTGCCCGCTATGGGGTTGCTCAATCCGTAGGTCGAGCGCAAGCGGATGCCAGTGCCACTTTGCACCACGCCCTTCATCAGTTCCACCATCTTGTAGGCAGTCAGTTCGCTCATGGCCTCCGATTCTTCGGGACTGAAGCGTTGGATAACATTGCCGTTTTTGTCCTCGATGCGGGTGATGAACATAGGCTTGATGTAAACGCCTTGGTTGGCGAAGGTGCTCATGGCTCCCACCATTTCAATCAACTTCAAGTCGCAGACACCCAAGCAGATAGCGGGAACAGGGTCGATGGGCGACTCCACACCCATGCGGCGGGCTTGTGCAATGACGGCATTAGGCCCAAACTGGTTCATCAGGTAGGCCGAAATCCAGTTGTTGGACTGTGCCAAAGCGTATTTCAGGGTGATTTCCTCGCCTACATGACCTCCCGAATTGCCTGGTGACCAAACGTTTCCGTCCTCCAATTTGATATTGTATTGGATATTGGGGATGCGGGTGCAGGGCGTGTATTCGCCTTCCTGCATGGCCAAGGAATAAAGGAACGGCTTGAAAGTGGAACCGACCTGACGGCGTGCCTGCGTGACATGGTCGTACTTGAAGAAACGATAGTCCAAGCCGCCGACGTAAGCCTTCACATGGCCAGTGTGCGACTCGATGGAAATGAGGCTGGCTTGCAGGAACCACTTGTAATATCTGATGGAATCCATCGGCGACATGACCGTGTCGATGGGGCCTTTCCAAGAAAAGACGGTCATTGGAACGGGACGGTCGAAAATGGTTTTAATGGTATCCATCGGCACGCCTGCGTTCTTGAGATTGCGGTAACGCTCGGTGCGCTTCATCGATGTTTCAAGGATATGGTCGATTTCGTCGGCGGTCACGTTGGAGAACGGTGCGTTTTTCTGGCCCTTCCAATGCTTGTAGAACATGGGCTGCAACTCATTGCCCATGAACTCTTTGACGGCTTCCTCGGCGTAATGTTGCATTCGTGAGTCGATGGTGGTGTAGATGCGCAAGCCGTCGCGATAGATATTGTAAGGCTGACCGTCGGCGCGGGTTGTGTTTTTGGCCCATTCGTTGAGTTCACCTCTCAAAAACTCGCGGAAATAAGTGGCCTGTCCGCTGTTGTGATCTTTGATGCTGAAATGCGACATATCGATGGGAATCAACGAGATAGAGTCACATTCGGCTTGGGTGATGAAACCATTGTCGGCCATTTTTCGGAGGACTAGATTGCGCCTTCCCAACGAGCGTTCCGGGTTGCGCACAGGACTGAAAAGGGTAGGGGCATTCACCACACCGGCCATTAGTGCACATTCCTCGATGTTCATGTCTTTGGGTTTCTTGTCGAAAAAAGTGCTGGCTGCTGCCCTGATACCGAAGGCGTTATGCCCGAAAAACACGGTGTTCAGGTACATTGCAATGATTTCCTCTTTGGAATAGTTGTGCTCCAATTTGGTGGCCGTAATCCACTCTTGGAACTTGCGCAAAACAAGTTTGCTGGTGCTGAGGTTCTCGCCACGAGGGAAAAGGTTTTTCGCCAATTGTTGCGTGATGGTCGAGCCGCCACCTTTCTTGTTTCCGGTCAAAACACCGAAGGCCACGCGGAACAGGGCTTTCTGGTCGATGCCGGAATGTTCCGTAAAGCGCTCATCCTCAATGCTGATGAGGGCTTCAGGCATGTAGTGCGACAGTTCGGAATAGCGCACATTGGAGCGGTTCTCAATATAATAGGTACCCAAAATCTTGCCGTCGGCGGAGATGATTTCGGTGGCCAAATTGGTGCGCGGGTTTTCCAATTCCTCGAAGGTGGGCATGGTGCCGAACACGCCTTTCGCGACGCAGAAGAAGAACAAAACGACAATCAGGAGCAACACTCCAAAAATAATCCACAGGTTCCTGATGGCGTTCGATTTGCCCTGCTTTGGCTTCGCTTTTTTCTTTTTATCGTTGTTCATAAATCATTGTTTTTCAATGTATAAACCAATGTCTGAGATGCCCTTCAGGACGGGTTCGCGCATGGCTTGCTCGATTTCGAAATGGTAGTTTCCCGTCAATGGGAAACGCAGGTTTTCGTTGAGCGGCACGACCAAATCCCTCATGCTGCCACTGCTTTTCCCGATCCAGCGGCCTTCGGGCGTGGCCAAAGTACATTCTATCGTGTCGTGCGTGATGTTGCCGTTGGGCATTCGGGTGTGGAGGAACACAAAGAGGTTGCTGTAGCGGTAGTTTTCCAAATGGCGCAGCCCAATGCCGAAAACATAACCGTTGAGGGTGTCGTCGATGGGCACGTCAAAGGCCACACGGTTTTCCTGTGCCCATTCGGCATCGGGAATGACGGTGCGCTTGCTGAAGTTGCTGCTACTGCATCTTGCGCAAGACAAAACAATGCAAATTCCTATGATCCAATATATTGCCTTTTTCATGATTAGTCGCTCATCTTCTTCAAGTCGGCCTCGCCATAGCCTTCGTTGGTGTTGGTGTGGGCTTCCTTCGTCACGGCAAAGTCCTCCAATTTCTTGGGTTTCTGTCCTTTCTTGTTCAAGGCGATGATTTCCCTCACCTTGTCGACGGGGATAGCCATGATGTTGCTCTTGTCGGTGGTGTAGGAATACCACATGATGCCCTTGAACACGTCGTTTTTTTGGTGAATCGCGTCGCCGCTCTCGAAATGCAGCACGATGTTGGGGTCGGAGAATGACTTCAAAGCCTCCACGTAGGCCTCATATTCAAAGTTGAGGCAACATTTCAGTTTGCCGCACTGTCCGGCAAGTTTTTGGGGGTTCGGGGAAAGTTGCTGAATACGGGCTACATTGGTGGTAACCGACTGGAAATCACTAATCCACGAGGCACAGCACAACTCGCGACCACATGAGCCTAAGCCGCCCAGTTTGGCCGACTCTTGCCTCACGCCAATCTGTCGCATCTCAATTCTGATGTGGAACTCTTCAGCCAATTTCTTGATGAGTTCGCGGAAGTCGACGCGCCCGTCGGCGGTGTAGTAGAAAATGGCCTTGGTCTTGTCGCCCTGATATTCCACGTCGTTGAGTTTCATTTCCAAACCGAGATTGTCGATAATGGTACGGGTGCGAGCCAAAGTACTGTCTTCCAATTTGATGGCCGAAAGAAACTTCTCCACATCGTTGATTCTGGCGCGGCGGTAGATTTTCTTCATTTCGGCAAAAGGCGTGCGGAATTTCTTGCGTTTCATCTGGCGTTTCACGATTTCGCCCAAAAGGGTGACGATGCCGATGTCGTGCCCGATGGCTGTCTCGACGGCGACAAATTCGCCCACTTCCAATTCGAGGTCTTCGGGATAGGTGAAATAGTCCTTGCGGTCGTTCTTGAAACGCACCTCAGCCAAACAAACATTGCCCTTAATCTCTTGGTTTTCATAGTCTTTCAGCCAATCAAACTGGCTCAGTTTGCAACGTCCGCACGAAAGCACTTTCTGTCCTGTATTGTATGTAGTTCCAAGGGTGCAACCACGGTTCAATAATTGTCCGTCAATGCTTTTGATATCGTTTTTCTGTTGATTTTCAGTCATTTGATAAAATGAGTTTAGTAAGTGTGTATAAATCGCAAAAGTACAAAAAAAATGTTTACCTTTGCACTCTGTTTAAACATCGCAACGAATCTATTATTGTATCATCAAAATCGAAACATTATGAAAAAAGGATTAATTATCATTCTTGCACTCGTGGCAGTGCTTGTCATTTGGGGCGTTGGCGTTTACAACGGACTGGTTTCCAAGCAAGAAGGCGTTGAAACGGCTGTCGGTAATGTGCAAACGGCTTACCAAAAGCGTGCCGACCTTATCCCGAACCTCGTCGCCACGGTGAAAAACTATGCCGAGTATGAAGCCGGCACTTTGACCGCTGTGGTCGAAGCAAGAGCCAAGGCCACTTCGGTGACCCTCGATGCCAACAACCTGACCGAGGAAAACATGAAGGCTTTCCAAGCCGCGCAAGACCAAATGTCGGGTGCATTGTCGCGCCTGTTGGTGACGGTGGAGCAGTATCCCGACCTGAAAGCCAACCAAAACTATTTGGATTTGCAGTCGCAGTTGGAGAGTTGCGAGAATGCAATCGCTAATGCGAGAAAGCAGTTCAACGAAACCGCCCGTGTGTATAATACAGCGGTGCGTCGTTTCCCTGGCAACATTATCGCCGGCATGTTCGGTTTCGACAAGAAACCTTACTTCGAGGCTTCGGAGGCTGCCCAACAAGCACCCGATGTGAAAGACCTCTTTAATTAATGCAAGCCTTTCGACAGGCTCAGGGACCAAAGGCCTTTGAGCCTGTCGAAAACGCCGACTTGAAAAAAAACAAAAATTTCTTGCATCGTTTTTTCCAAACACATATTTTTGCGCCTTTTTAAACAAGGTTAAATATGTGTGGAATAGTTGCTTATGTAGGCCGTCAAGAGGCCTATCCCATCCTCATCGAGGGCTTGAAGCGCCTCGAATATCGTGGCTACGACAGCGCCGGTGTGGCACTGCTCAACGAGGCTAACGAACTGAATGTTTACAAGGCAAAAGGCAAGGTCTCCGACTTGGAGGCCTTTGCTTCTTCAAAGGATGTCAGTGGGCACATTGGCATTGCGCATACCCGTTGGGCCACCCACGGCGAACCCAATCAGGTGAACGCCCACCCGCACCGCTCGCAGTCGGGCAATTTGGCATTAATTCACAACGGCATTATTGAAAACTACCTGAGCCTGCGCAAGGAATTGGAGAAGCGCGGCTTCACTTTCCTTTCGTCGACCGACACGGAAGTGCTGACCAACCTCATCGAGGATGTGCAACAAAGCGAGCATGTCGACTTGTTTGAAGCTGTGCGCATCGCCCTGAACCATGTGGTGGGTGCATACGCCATCGCCATTGTGGAAAAAGGCCATCCGGATCAATTAATTGCCGCCCGAAAGGGTAGCCCGATGGTCATCGGCATTGGCGAAGACGAGTATTACATCGCTTCGGATGCCACCCCGATTGTAGGTCGCACCCAAAAAGTGGTTTACCTTGAGGATGAGCAAGTTGTGCGCATCAAATTGGGCGAGGAACTGCACATCAAGACCATTCAGGATGTGGAGGCCATGCCATACGTTCAGGAACTGAAAATGAACCTCGACAGCATCGAGAAGGCTGGTTTCGACCACTTTATGATGAAGGAAATCTACGAGCAGCCGACCATCGTGCGCGACACCATGCGTGGCCGTTTGCATCCCGAAGCCAATACGGTGCGTTTGGGCGGCATCCTCAAGTACGAGAAGCAGTTGCTTTATGCCGACAACATCGTTTTCGTGGCTTGCGGCACCTCGTGGCACGCCAGTTTGGTGGGCAGTTATCTCATTGAGAAGTTGGCCAAGATTCGCGTGAAGGTGGAATATGCCTCTGAGTTCCGTTACCGCGACCCTGTGGTCACGCCGCATGATGTGGTGATTGCCGTTTCGCAGTCGGGCGAAACTGCCGACACATTGGCCGCCATTCAGTTGGCGAAAGAGAAGGGCGCGGTCGTGTTGGGCATCTGCAACGTCATCGGCTCCTCCATCTCAAGAGCCACTGACGCAGGCATTTACACCCACGCTGGCCCTGAAATCGGTGTGGCTTCCACAAAGGCGTTCACTTCGCAAGTGACGGTGATGGCCATGCTGGCCTTGCGCTTGGCCGAACTGAAAGGTTCGATGAAGGACGAGGAACGCCTCGAATTCATTCAGGAACTCGACCGCATCCCCGAAAAAATCCAGTGGACCCTCGACCATAGCGGCCATGTGAAGGACATCGCCGAGAAATACAAGGATGTGCGTAACATGCTGTATCTCGGTCGTTTGCAGAACTATCCTGTCGCCCTCGAAGGTGCCTTGAAGTTGAAGGAAATCTCCTACATCCATGCCGAAGGCTATCCCGCCGCCGAAATGAAACACGGCCCCATCGCCTTGATTGACAAGGATATGCCCGTAGTGTTCATCGCCACCAACCATAGCACTTACGAAAAGGTCCTCAGCAATATCCAAGAGGTGAAGGCCCGCAACGGAAAAATCATCGCCGTCATCAGCGAGAAGGATGTTTTGGCTCGCAAGATGGCCGATTATGTCATCGAGATTCCCGAAACCGAGTGCCTCTATTCTCCGTTGTTGGCCACCGTGCCCCTGCAAATCTTGGCCTACCACATCGCCGTGATGCGAGGCTGCAATGTCGACCAACCCCGCAATTTGGCCAAGTCGGTGACGGTGGAGTGACTTTATTAATAAGGTAAAAATTCCATCCAAAATGAGATGAAAACGGTCATTGAATCACCAAAACATTATCGAAATAGGATGAAAACAAGCGAAGACGACTTGATTTTGGTTTCTGAGGTATGAAAAAATAAGGAAATATTGTGCTGATTTTTAATGATTTACAATTTTTTTGAAAAAAATAATGAAAAATATTGTCGGGGTAATAAAAAAAACGATACTTTTGCATGTCGATTCATTTGGGATTCTTTTGCCCTTTAGTGATAGATGAAACATGACAGAAGTAAAATTAACTGGATGGAAAATAAATACAAAAAATACAAAAATGAAAGGGATTAATAAACTAACGGTTTTGCTTGTTATCGTCCTTATGGGATGGATACCCGCATCATTAAATGCTGCAAATGCAAGCTACAACTACGGAACTTTTTACGAAGACGAGCAAGTTGCAGACGATTCCTCAGACCTGGAGGATGAAGGCGAGAACTTCTTCTATTTTGACGAAGAGATGTTCTACACCGGCAATGCCCAAAACTTCACTTTCCAGAACATCACATTTGATAACAGCCTCCTTTTTGAAGGTTGGGAAGCTTACGACTTCCTCAATGATGGAAGCGGAAACGGCAAGACTAAGGTTCGTCCAAAATATGGGATGATGTCTCGTGGCTTGGGCGAGAGTTCAGACGATGACGCACACAAAGGCCCGAAATTCGGTATCACCATCGACCAATATGCACCTATGGGCAGCGGATTGTTCGTCCTCGGTTTCCTTGGCGGTGCTTACCTGTTAGGCAAACGTAAAAAAGAAGATTAAAAGAAATAGCCATACAAAGGCTTTCATCTAACAAAATGGCACTATTGTGTTTCGGCACGGTAGTGCTTTTTCTGTTTTTGGCTTTGCCAAAGATTCATTTTTGAGCCTGCTGTAGCGATGTGTATTATTGTGTTTCGGCCATGTCGCCTGTTTGGTGATGTTGTGGCAAGGCTTGATGGTGAGTACACTTTAAGTACACCATGACAAACAGAAAACCCCTTATAATCTATTGATTAGAAGGGGTTTTTCTTGGTACCGAAGGCCGGGATCGAACCGGCACGAGTGTTACCTCATCGGTTTTTGAGACCGACGCGTCTACCGATTCCGCCACTTCGGCATGGGGCTATCGCGTCAAACGCGGCTGCAAAAATACGGATTTTTTCTTTTCTGTCAACAGGTTTTGAAAAAAATCTTCTTTTTTGTTTTTCTTACCCCGAAAATGCCTACTTTTGCAGCTTCAAAATCTTATCGCAAATGTCAGGCAGATACGTTTCCATTTTCGCAGGAAAAGCCACCCAAGACTTGGGTGCAAGAATTGCGGAAGCCTATGGTCGCCAAGAGCAGAATCCAGACTTCAAATTGGGCAAATCCTCAGTGGTTGTTTTTTCCGATGGTGAATTCCAACCCTCATACGATGAGAGCATCCGTGGCCATCACGTTTACATCGTGCAGTCAACCATGCCGCCTACCCATAATCTGATGGAGCTGCTACTTATGATTGACGCGGCCAAGCGTGCTTCGGCGCACAAAATCATTGCTGTGATTCCTTATTTCGGATGGGCACGCCAAGACCGTAAGGACCAACCCCGCGTGAGTATCGGCTCAAAGTTGGTGGCCAACCTTCTGACTGCCGCAGGAGTCAACCGCATCATCACCCTCGACCTTCATGCCGACCAGATTCAGGGCTTCTTCGACATCCCCGTCGATGCACTTTATGCTTCGAGCCTCTTTATCGACTATATCCAAAAGTTGCAAATCGAGGACTTGCAGATTGCCTCGCCTGACGTGGGCGGCTCGAAACGCGCTTCGGCCTACGCCAAGCGTTTGGGCTGCGATTTAGCCATCTGTCACAAGCATCGTCCTCGCGCCAATGTGGTCGATTCAATGACCCTCATCGGCGATGTGAAGGATAAGAATGTCATCCTCATCGATGACATCATCGATACGGCTGGCACCATCGTAAAGGCCGGTCAGGTGTTGATGGACAATGGCGCCAAGAGCGTGCGTGCCTTTGCCACCCATGCCGTGTGTAGCGGATCCGCGATGGAACGCTTGGACAATTCGGTGTTCAGCGAAGTGGTGGTTACGGATTCCATTCCGTTGCCCGCCAACGCATCAAAGAAAATCCATGTGGTGAGTACGGCGGAATTGTTTGCCGATGTCATCCATCGCATAGAATCTTACGAGTCTATCAGTTCGCTATTCAAATGAGAAAGAAAAGGGCGGGCATTGGTTCGCCCCAACAAATAAACAATTAAACAACAAACAATTAAACAATTAAACACAATGAAAACTGTATCATTGAGCGGTTCTCTCCGCGAGAACGTAGGGAAAAAGGATACTAAGGCTTTGCGTAAGGCCGAAATGGTTCCATGTGTCATGTACGGCTCAGGCGAGGAGCAAATTCACTTTGCCACTTCTGAGAAGAATTTCATCAAGATTCTTTTCACTCCTGAGACCTACATCATTGATTTCGACATCAATGGCAAGGTCTACAAGACCATCCTTCAGGACATCCAGTATCACCCTGTGACCGACAAGGTCTTGCACGCCGACTTCCTCATCGTGAAGGAAGACAAGCCCATCACAGTGGTGCTGCCCATCGCCCTCGAAGGCTCGGCTGCCGGTGTCATGCGTGGTGGCAAACCCAAATTGGGTATCAAGAAAGTCAAGGTTTGCGGTCTGATCAAGGATTTGCCGGACTATGTGAAGGTGAACATCAGCAACGTGAACATCAACGAGGCTATCAAGGTGAAAGACCTTAACATTGAGAATGTTACGCCTGTTACCCCTGGCTATACCGTCATCTTTGCAGTCAATATGGCGCGTGGCGCTTCGGTCAGCACCGAGGAGGAAGCTGCTGAATAACCTGATATTAATTAGGTACATACGAAGGAAAAAGCCGTCTTCGGGCGGCTTTTTTTAGTTAGGAGTTAATAGTTTGTTGGGCTGTCCTGTCATGGCAGCCGAGAAAAAGCCAATAATGTCATCATTTTGTAGTATTTTTGCGCGGTTTTTCCGAAAGGAAAAGCAAAACGAATTTGAAGATACTCCGATAAACCCAGTAACCGAAATGAAATACCTGATTGCCTGTTTGGGAAACATTGGTGCCGAATACGATGAAACGCGCCACAATATCGGCTTCAAGATTGCCGATCGCTTGGCGAAGGACTTGGAGGCGACATTCACTACAAGCCGCCTTGCGCAGGTTGCGGAGATGAAGTTCAAGGGCAAGACCTTGGTGGTCATCAAGCCGACAACCTATATGAACGCGAGTGGGCGGGCAGTGAAGTATTGGCTTGATTATGAGAAAATTCCGATTGAGAACTTGTTAGTCGTCAACGACGATATTGCCTTGCCTTTGGGCACGTTGCGCCTCCGCAAACAGGGTGCCGACGGTGGTCACAACGGCCTGACCGACATCATCGAAAAACTTGGCACCAACGTGTTCTGTCGCCTGCGTTTCGGCCTTGGCGACGACTTCCCGCGAGGCCGCCAAATTGATTTCGTTTTGGGAAAATGGAACCCTTCAGAAGAACCTATCGTTGACCAAAAAGCCGACGAAGCCGTCGAAATCATCAAGAGTTTTGTCACCCAAGGGCCGGATCGGACGATGAATCAGTTTAATAAGCGATAAGTTTTGAAATTATTTTTGGCTATGAAGCCACAAAAAAGTGCCTCTATAGCCAAAAATAATTGTTTTGGACTGCTTCGTGCCCCGCAGTGACGCAAAGCGAATCCTAATCATGCTTGTTCCTCTGCCTCCCGAGCCTTCTTGTTCTTCAATGACCCTTCAAAAATATCGAACCTCACGAAGCGACACTCCAAAGGCCCGTTCCATATTGGGATTTTTGCCGTGGGCTTCAGGCCGACGTGGCGCAGGGCCACGGCGTCGTCGGTGATGAGCCAGCATTGGAAGCCTTGGAAGTTGTGCTTCAGGGTGTGTCCGATTTCCTCGTAGAGTTGGTCGATGTCGTCTTCTTCGAGGCGGTCGCCATAGGGTGGGTTGATGATGAGGATGCCGCCGCCTTCGGGTGGGGTGATGTCGTGCATGTCCTTCTTCATCAGATGGATGTCGTGCTGCAAGTGGGCGTAATTAATGTTGCCCTCGGCAATGGCGATGGCTTTCGGCGAATGGTCGGAAGCCCAGATTTCGTGGTCGAAGTCGCAGATTTTGGCATCGGCTTCGGTGCGGATGCGCTGCCAAAGCTCAGCGTCGTAGTCGTCCCATTTCATGAAACCCCATTGTTTGCGGTAGTATCCCGGCGGAATCTTCATCGCGTACATTGCCGCCTCGATGGGCAGGGTGCCCGAGCCGCACATGCAGTCGAGGAAATTGCAGTCGGCTTTCCAGCCCGAAAGTTGGATGAGGCCCGCCGCCAACACCTCGTTCATAGGGGCTTTGTCGACTTGCTTGCGGTAGCCACGGTGGTGCAACGATTCTCCCGAACTGTCGAAAAGGATGGTCACCTTGTCCTCGCGGATGTGCAAATTAATCCTCAAATCGGGATTCAAAGTGTTGACATTGGGTCGGAAACCGTACACATCGCGGAACTGGTCGACGATGGCATCTTTCATCGTCAGGCCGGCGTATTGCGAATGGGTGAAGAAACGCCCGCTCGTCACGGCATCGACGCAGAAGGTCTGGTCGGTGCGGAACAGTTCGCACCAATTGATTTCTTTTACTTGTTTATACAGGTCGTCGGGATTTTTGGCGAAGAAGTTCTTGAAAGGCTTCAAAACTTTCAGCGCGGTACGCACTTCGTAATTAATGCGGTACATCAGTTCTTTGTTGCCTTCGCAAATGACGGCGCGGTGCATACAGCGCACGTTTTTGGCACCCAAGGCCTTGATTTCGCGGGCCAGCACGTCTTCAAGTCCGGCGGCGGTTTTCGTAATGAGTTGGTAATTGTCTTCCATGTGGGGAAATTTTCGGCAAAGATAAGGTTTCTTGTTGAATCGTAGGGCAAATTGTGTCATCCAAATAGCGCGTCCATCGTGACCAACTGTTGGATTTGACCGAAATATTCGTTGTAGGTTAGGCCGTAAGTAGTTATCAATGTGAGATGTACGTTGCGGTTTCGGGGCAGGCGGTCAATCAAGGTTTGGGTGCGGTGGCGCAACTTCGCGTCGTAGGCCTTGTCGATGGTGAATTCGTCCTTGTAGAACTTCATCTCGCAGAGGTTCACCACGCGGTCGGCGCGGTCGATGAGCAGGTCGATTTGTGTGCCTTCGGTTTCGTCGTCGCCGCGCAAGCTCCACGCCGACTCGCTCGAAGTGACAGAGCCGATGCCTAAAGCGTTCTTAATCTGTTGGATATGGCTCAGGCAAACTTCCTCGAAGGCGATGCCTTTCCAAGCCGACAGCCTTTGCGCGTTTTGGTTCTTTTCCCAAAATTCGGGGTCGGTGATGTCGCCATTGGCAACGAATTTCGAGTGGAACAGGCAGAAGTTGTCCACCAATTTGTAATGCTCTTCGCGTTTCGAGCAGCCGAAAGGCACATAGCGCGTGATGAAATCGCTGGCTTCGAGGGCGGCCAGCATCTTTGAGAATCCGCCGCCTTTTTGGATGCCCGTTGCGCTGGCAATCTCGTCGCGGGTGAAGCCGCTATGCTTGGTGGCCAACAGACTGACGATTTTCTTGTAATCCGTTGGTTTCGTGAACAATGAGGCGAACAAACGGTTGAATTCGTTCTTCAGTTTGGCGTTTTTGGCGAAAAAGAGCAGGTCGAGGTTTTGCCCGAGGCTCAGGCCTTTGCGGAAGAAGCCCAAATAATAAGGTATGCCGCCGACGGCCATATAGGCTTGGATGATGTCGTAGCGGTTCAGCCGCAGGTCGTTGGCCTTGAAGTAGGCCTCACATTCGCCCAAGGTGAAGGGATAGAGTTTGATTTCGTAAGTGAGCCGACCATAAAGCCCGCCGTAGTTGTTGATGAGGTTGTTCTCCATCCACGAGGTGGCGCTGCCGCACACGATGAGCATAAGGTTGTCGCGCCCCGACCCCCACGAGTTCCAGAAATATTCGAGCGCGGAGAGGAACCTTGAGCGCGGCGTGTCCATCCAAGGCAGTTCGTCGATGAAAACCACTTGACGTTTCTTATCAGCCTTGCTTTCAAGCAGTTTCATCAACATATAAAAGGCTTCGAGCCACGATTTGGGCGGTTCGGAAGGCTCCCAGCCGTAACTGACAAGCGAGTTGTAGAAACTTTTCAGTTGGTCTTGTAGGATGTTGGCGTTTTCGGTATCCATCGGCGACATTCCCGTGTGGTAAAAAGCCATTTTGTCCATAAACAATTCCTTGATGAGATAGGTTTTGCCCACCCTGCGGCGACCATAGACGGCGACAAATTCGGGCCTGTTGCCGCGATATAGACGCATAAGTTCCTCAATTTCAGTGCTTCTTCCAATAATATCACTCATTTTTCCTGTCTTTATTTTTCCGCAAAGGTACAAAAAAGTTCGTTCACGGATAAATAAATACCCCTTTATTTTTCCCTGAACGACAAAAAATGTGTTTCGGGGAGAAATAAGTACCTCTTTATTTGTCCCCGAAATGGGTAAAAAGTGCTTTCGGGGAGAAATAAGCGAAAATTTCGGGTGTTTTTCTGCGGCAATCCCATTATGCATTTGCACAAAAACACCATCTTCTTTCTTTTCAATCCTAAATTTTTGTAAATTTGCAGGCTCAAATCTGTTTTGATTAGAAACAATTATCTGAATTACAATAATTTAATCTCTACTCAATGAAAAAAGTATTAGGAATTATCGCGATGGCCATCATGGTTTCGGTGGGTCGCGTGTATGCCGATGAAGGCATGTGGCTCCCGATGTTCGTCGAGCGCCTGAACTATGTTGACATGCAGAAGATGGGGCTGCAATTGACCCCTGAAGAGCTTTACAGCATCAACCACAGCAGTTTGAAGGATGCTATCGTGGGCCTCGGCAGCGATGCCATGCCGCGCGGCTTCTTCTGCACCGGCGAAATCGTGAGCAGCAAAGGCTTGCTGTTCACCAACCACCACTGCGGCTACGGTGCCATCCAAAAGCTCAGCTCAACAGAGCACGACTACCTGAAAGACGGCTTTTGGGCCAAGAACTACGGCGAAGAACTGCCCGCTCCCGAAATGACCGCCAGCTTCCTTGTCCGCATGGAAGACGTGACGAAAGTCATTCTTGCCGAGGTGAAGGACGACATGGACTATCAAGACCAGCAGGCCGCCATCCGCAAGAAAATCAAGGAGTTGGAAACTGCCGCTTCGGAAGATGGCAAGTACAACCCCGTCATCAAGGGCTTCTTTGAAGGCAACGAGTATTACATGTTTGTCTATCAAGTGTTCCCCGATGTGCGCCTCGTGGGCGTGGCCAACTCTTCGATTGGCAAGTTCGGTGGCGACACCGACAATTGGATGTGGCCTCGTCACACTGGCGACTTCTCGATTTTCCGTGTCTATGCCGACAAGAACGGCAACCCCGCCGCCTACAGCAAGGACAATGTGCCGCTGACTCCCAAGCACCACCTTCCCATCAGCCTTGACGGTGTGAAGAAGGACGACTTCACCATGATTTGGGGCTTCCCGGGCAGCACCGAGCGTTACATGTCGAGCTACGGCATCGACTACAATGTGGACACTTTCTATCCCGCCATCATCGACATCTTCGGCAAGCAACTCGAAGTGATGGATGAATTTATGCAGGCCGACGACCGCATCAACCTGATGTATGCCGACAACCACGCTGGCCTCGCCAACACTTGGAAGAACTTCATCGGCCAGTGCAAGATGCTCCGCAAGAACAAGGTGAGCGAAGCCAAGGTCGGTTTGGAGCGCGACTTCACCAAGTGGGTGAACGCCAACAACAAGACCGAATACAAGGAGGCTCTCCCGAACCTGAGAAAGGCTTACCAGAGCATGGGCGAAGTGGCCAAATACATCTACTATCCTAACTTCGTTTCCAATGTGGGTGCCGCTGGCATCGCTGCCCAGTTTGCTTCCTATTACGAGGCTTACCAGAGCAAGGACAAGGAAGCCCAAGAAATGGCCCTCACACTGCTCCAAAGCATGAATGTCGACGAGCTCTTTGCCGAAACCGACCCGCAAGTGGAAAAGAAGACCTTTGCCGAGATGCTGAAGACCTACAAGAACGCCTTCAAGGGCGAGGAACTCCCTGAAATCTACAACATCATTGACAAGAAGTTCAAGGGCGACATTGATGCCTTTGCTGAAGATGTCTACACCAACTCCATCTTCGCCACGCCCGAAAGCATCAAGGCTTTCTTGGCCAAGCCCAACCCGAAGAAAATCGGTAAGGATTACGCTTACATTATGAACACTTCGATGATGGATGTCATTATGAACCACATGGCCGACTATCGTGGTGCCATGCAAGCCGTGAGCGAGAATGACCATATCTTCGTGAAAGGTCTGCGTGAGTATTACGCCGCCACCCAACCCGGCAAGAGCCTCTATCCCGATGCCAACTCGACTATGCGTATGAGCTATGGTTCTGTTCAGGACTATATGCCAGCTGATGCCGTGCATTACGACTACATCTGCACCGCCAACGGTATCCTTGAAAAGTATGTGCCCGGCGACTATGAGTTTGACGCTCCCAAGCGCCTCATCGACCTCATCGAGAAGAAGGACTTTGGTGCCTACGCCGACGATAACGGCGAACTCGTTGTGTGCTTCCTTTCGACCAACGACATCACCGGCGGCAACTCCGGCAGCCCCATCATGAACGGCAAGGGCGAACTTATCGGCCTCGCTTTCGACGGCAACTGGGAAGCCATGAGCGGCGACGTCAACTTTGAGCCGAAACTCCAACGCACCATCAATGTGGACGTGCGCTATGTGCTCTTCATCATCGATAAGTACGCCGGCGCCACCAACCTGATTGACGAACTCGACATCCGCAAGAGCGAGCCTCAGCCGCTGCGCGTGGAGGAAGAGGAAATCTAAATAGGTTTGTAGGGCTGTCGTACCACGGCAGCCGCAAATGACAAAAACGAAAAAATCGGCCGTTGGGACATCCAATGGCCGATTTTTGCTATTTTTGCGGCACGAACAACGGATTCCTAAATGAACAAATGGGTGAAACATATCCTTTGGACGCTGAGCATGGCTTTTCTGCTGCTGCTTTGGGTGCAAACCGAATGGCAGCCGTTTAGCCTTGACCGCTGGACGTTAAAGAACGACCCTAAGGATGCACCCAAGCCTGTGTTGACCATGCAAAGCTATAAAAGCGGCGACTTTCAAGGTCAAGCGGAACGCCACCTGCGGGAGAATTTCGCTTTCCGAGAGTTGGGAATCCGCACTTACAACCAATTCCGCTATTCCCTCTGGAAGGTCTCTTGCAACGAATTCTTCTATCCGGGCAAAGACCATTGGATGTATTACCGCCCGGGTGTGCTCGACTATTACGGCCAAGAAGCGGCCAAGTTTTTCGAGTCGGATGAAAAACTAACGGAATACATTGAGCATCAAGTGGACATGATGAACGAGCTGCGTGATATCCTGAAACGCGACCACGGCATAGAACTGCTCACTTTTATTGCTCCTGACAAGGCTTTCGTATATCCGGAACACCTTCCTCCGATTGACAATCAACTCAAATCGTTGACTACCAACCCGTCACAATACTTTTCAAAAAGATTCAAGGAAACGGGCTTTCCCAACATCGACATGACGAGTTGGTTTGCATCGATTTCCGACACATCATCGCGTCTGTTGTTCATGCCGATGGACACGCATTGGACATTCTCGTCGGCTTACGGCTATGATTCCCTGTTCCGGTTGATGGACAGCCTTTGCCCTTTCAACATCCCGACGCTGAGAATCGACAGCATCACCGCAAAAAAATACGAGGGTCGGCAAGACGACGAGGCCACGCTCAACCTCTTGTTCAAGGTCAAGAACGACACACCCAACTACACCGCGCACGTCAGTGTGGAGACCGACAGCACCACGCGCAAACCGAGGGTGCTTTTTGTCGGCGACTCGTTTATCTTCGCTTTCGAGTGCCTGATGCCCATCAGGGAATTGGTTTCCTATTACGAGAATTGGTTCTATTACGACAAGGTCTTCAAAGGCTTCGACAAGAAAACCTACCAAATCAATGAAATCAATCGATTGAGGAGCATACTCAACGTGGATTTTGTGATTGTTTATTCCGTTGGCTACCAATGGGTTCGTGGAACGAATGGCTTTGTTGAAGATGCTTTGGCTGCCATCAAGGATCCCGAAAAGGTGAAAGTCGCGTTGAAGATGAACGAGATGGAGGCCAAGCCTGAACTGATGGAAATGATTCAAGAAAAGGCTGAAAGCAAGGGCGTTACGCTTGAGGAAATGCTTGAACTCGATGCCAAGTGGCTCATCGAAAACGAAGGAAATCAAACCAACATAGGCGAAAATGATTGATTTTTGCTATTTTTGCGGCGGAATATGAAAAGACTCCTGTTCGCCATATTGTTATGCTTCGCCTCGCTTTCGGCAGCGGCTCAAGACTGGAAGGTCCTCTTTTCGGCCAATGGCGGCTTTTATGAGGAAACCTTTGAACTGGAAATGTTCAGCACCTACCCTCAAGGCCATATCCGCTACACAACCAATGGTAACCGACCCACAGCGCAATCGCGGCAATACTTTGAGCCTTTGGTTTTGAATGAAGAAATGTATTCTGAATCAAATATTTACACCATTAATAACACCATTCCTTCAGTTTTCTACCTTCCCGATAGCATCCAGCATTGCATCGTCATCCGTGCCGCCGTGTTCGACGAAAACGACAGTTGCATCGGTCCTGTAACCACACAAAGTTATTTCATTCGAGCTTTGGGTTGCGATTTGCACGGCCTGCCAGTGCTTTCCATTGCAGCCGATTCGTTAGCCCTATTCGATTATGAGACAGGCATTTTTGTTCCTGGTGTCCATTATGACTATACCGATTCCACCGCTACTGGCAATTACACCATGAGAGGCCGGGAATGGGAAAGATTGATCAATTTGGAGTTCTACGAACCTGACAACCAAGGTATCAACCAAGAGTGCGGAATGAGAACCCACGGTGGTGCCTCACGATGGTTCCAGCAAAAAGGCATGAAACTTTATGCCCGTGAGGAATACGGCAAAAAACGCTTCTCGCACCGCTTTTTCGAAACCACGTCCGTCGAAAAGTTCAAGCACCTCAAGCTGCATCCTTTCCGTTGCAGCAACTGGCTACAAACTGGAGGTCAGGAATACTTGTCGAACCGTATTGCTGGCCAACTTGACATTGAGGTGATGGCTGTGCGCCAAACGGTGGTCTTCATCAACGGCGAATATTGGGGCATTTACACTCTTGAGGAATCGAATGACGAGCGCTATTTGGAAGACCATTTCAATGTTGACCTTGAGAAAGTGAACATGATTAAATATTGGGGCGTTCCCCATTACGGCGACCCTTCGGAATGGAGAGAAATCCTCAATTGGATGATGACCGCCGACCTTACCCAGCCCGAAGATTCGGCCTTCGCCTATTCCCACATCGATGTACACAATTTCATCGACTACATGCTTTTCGAGACCTTTTCGGCCAACCTCGACTGGCCTGCCAACAATGTGATGTTTTGGCAAGCCGAAACGGGAACACCTTTCCGATGGATTTTCTATGACGGCGACGGCTGCTTCACACGACCTGAATATCAAGCGATTGAATATTCCCTCAACCAAGACCTAAGCAGTTTGGTATTCCAGCGTTTTATGGAAAACCAGTCGTTTCTTGATGCTTTTTGCGATAGATATTACCAACTTAGCGAAACATTTCTCGGTTATGATTTTATGAAACCAGTGTTGGAGCAATATGGTCAAACTGTTGAGGGAGAGATAGATGCACAGTCGTATCGTTTCGGTTTCCCGACAGGGCGAGACAGATGGCTTGCGGATATGGACAAAGCTGATGAGTTTCTTCGCATACGTCACCAATATTATTCTACGGAGCTACACAATCTATCGTCACTTCCAAAACAAGAAGAGGTCGTTCTGCAATGCTATCCCAATCCTTCAACGGGTGAGTTGCATTTGCGTCTCAAGCCGTATGGTTCGGGGCAAATTGATATTGCCATCTACGATTTGTTGGGTCGCAGGGTGTTTTCACAAACCTATATGGTGAGGGAAGAATTCTTTGAAACCACCATCCAACCGATTCTGGCTCCTGGAGTTTATGTTATGAAAGTGAACGGCTCCACCCAACGCATCGTCAGGTATTGATCAGAACACGATTTCGCCTTGCTCAATTTTGTTGTTGATGATCCAAGCGGCATCGGCGTGGAGTTGCTCCTCGAAGGTCATGCCGTTGGTTTCGGCTTTTATTCTGATTTGTTCCATCATGTCAGGGACGGTGCGGATGAGTTCAACCATGTCTCTCACAAGGCTTTCCACATAGTTGGCTCGCGACGATGCTTCGGGTTCGTCGCGCAGCAATGGCCTGCCGTTCAGCACGTTTTGTGCTTCCATTTTCAGGATGTTTTCCAATGAGGTGTTTCGTATGACCGTTTGGCACCGCATGTTGAACATCCAAGCCGAATCCTTCTCGATGTCGCGGATGGCCAAGACTTCTTTGATTCTGGGGTTTCGCGCTGTCGGGATGCTGTCGCCGGCTATTTCGGGGAAGTGCCTTTCGGGATCTTTCTGCATGAGCAGGTTGGCCTTCAACCAAAGTTTGCTTTGAAGTTTCTCGGCATCGACTCCCTCCAGTTCTTTCATTGTCGATGGGTCGTTGCCCAAACTGTCCATCAGATGCTGGCGATGCTCGGTCATTTGTTCCTCGCTAAGGCAGAGTTCCATCAGTGCCGACTCCACAAATCCGTAACTCACCTTATACATTTGGTTGCCGTCGGTAAACCACACCACAAAATCTGCATCCAACAGTTTCGTGAGAAGATCCAAGTCGCTCACGTTTTGGACATGCGTATAATTGTCGCCTGAATACACGGTGGAATTGTAGAACCAATACTCGGAATGGCTGAACATGTCGTCAAACGGGATGTAGTAATGCATTCTCCAGAGGAACGAGTTGCCGACGAAAAGCACATTGGGTTTCAAGTCGGCTGAATCGGCCACCACGGTCACTTCGGCATCGAGGAGCCTGTCGTAACGATGTGGAACTTCGCGCATCAGATTGATTGTTTTTTCCAAATCATGGTCGCCTTCCAAGGTCTGTTCCGAACTTTCGCGCAACGGCCCGATTTGCATTTTAGGCAACGAGCAGCCTTTCAGTTGCTCCATCAGGCGAAACACCGAATCGGCAGCAAGCACCGCCGAAAAGCCCCAGTGTGCCCCCGACTGCGAGAACAGCGAATAGGGAAGGGTGTCGGCGGCTTTCAGGTCCAAAAACCATTTTGTCATCTCGATGTAAGGGAATCCGTATTCTTCGAACTTTTGTGAATAATACTCCCTCGCGTTGATGGTGGTGGTGTCGTGGTGGCGGTAGGGCATGTGTTCAGGATAGAGAAAGCCTTTGTCGGGAGCCATAAACATCAGAAATTCAATACCGTATTCGTTCAACACATTTCTCAGTTTCCACATCAGCCTTGCTTCGCGGTCGTAGGTTTCGCGGGCTTCTTCGGGTGTGCTTTGCCAGCGATACATTTCTGTGCCGTAGTATTCGTTCACATGCTGCTTGAAATAAAACCAATGGTCTTTGCCGATGACGACTTCCTCGCTGTAGGTCTTTCGGAAAAAGTCGTACAAAAACTGGTTGTAGAAACGAATCAACGGCTCACGGAACCCCATATTCTCCTTGAGGTAAGGCTCCACTTGCGACTGGAACTTTGCCGTGCGATAGGTTTCAAAAGTCAGTTCAGGTTGTGGCGTGGGTTCAAAAACACCGTCCAACGGCTTGAAAGTCCATATCTTGGCCCTTTGCTGGACGGCGAAAACGAACAGCAACGCCATCGTCAGCACAAAAAGAAGAATCTTGATGAAACTGTTCTTTTTCATGGCTCAGAATCTGAAATAGATGAACGGGCTGAAATCGGTGGCATTCAAGGCGGCCACGCAGAAAACGAAGGCGAAAGCGGCCACAATCCAAACGACAATGTGTTGGATGTCAGTATATTCGGTGAAATACACCTTCTCTTGCGCCTTTTGGCCGAACTTGGTCAGCGTGAGGAAAGAGAAGAAGGCCGCCACAATCATCGTGGTGTAAAGTTGCGCGTTAGCACTGAACGGCAGCAGCGTGAACTCGAAAGCGAACATCCGCTTGATGAGCAGCCAAGCCAAGCTGAAATCCTCGATGCGGAAGAACACCCAGATTAAGTTTACCAAGAGGAAGGTGAGGACGGCGCTCGGCACCCGCCCGATTTTCTTCATCACCTTGCCGAGGAAGAGCTTGTCGAGGCAGATGAAAAGGCCGTGCAACGCACCCCAAACCAAGAAGTTCCACGACGCGCCATGCCACAATCCCGACAGGAGGAAGCAGACCCACAGGTTGAAATACATGCGGCCTTTGCCCTTGCGGTTGCCGCCGAGCGGGATGTAGAGGTAGTTCATAATGAACGCGCCTAGGGTCATGTGCCAACGCCGCCAAAACTCGGTGATGGAGCCAGAAGTATAGGGGTTGTCGAAGTTTTCGGGGAACTTGAAGCCCATCATGCGCCCGAGGCCGATGGCCATGTCGCTGTAGCCGGCGAAGTCGAAATAGATTTGGAAGGTGTAGGCCAACGACACAATCCACGCCGTGGTGCTATCCAAGGCCGCCACGCGGGTGAAGATGTCGGTGATTTGGCCTGCGTCCAAAAGGCTGAAGTTGGCTGGGCCGAGAATGGCATCCACCTGTGCGCCAATCACGTCGGCGATGAGGATTTTCTTGCACAGACCGATGACGAAGCGGTAGAATCCTTGCAAACGGTCTGCCATCGTCGACTCGCGGCTGCGGATTTGGTCGGCCACGTCGCAGTAGCGGATGATGGGACCGGCAATCAGTTGCGGGAACATGGTGATATACAACACAAAATCAGTGAGTTTCTCCATCGGCTTGTTCACGCCGCGATAGGTGTCCAAGGTGTAGGTGACGCTTTGGAACGAGAAGAACGAGATGCCGATGGGCAGCAAAATGCGCCTCCAAGTGAGCGGCGCGTGACCTGTCAGACCCAAAATCAGATTCAGGTTCTCCATCGTGAAGTTGCCGTATTTGTAGAACAGCAGCAGCCCAATCGGGATGATGATGGAGAGGCCGCAGAGCAGTTTCTTCAGCCCTCGTTTCTCCGTCTTGCACATCCACTTGACCAAGAAGAAGTTGGCCACTGTTGAGGCCACGAGTTGGATGATGAAATCTGGCGCACCGTAGGCGTAGAACACCAACGAGGCGAGCAGGAGGACGTAGTTGCGGACTTTCTTCGGTGTCAGGAAGTAGACGAGGAAGAAAATTGGCATGAAATATAAAAGGAAAACATTGCTACTGAATACCATAGTCTTCTGATTTTGTGTTTGTTTCTTTTTTTCTAATAGGCCAGTTGAAGGTGCCTTGCAGGATTTGGTAATTGATGATCCATTCGGCATCGGCGCGGAGCTGTTCCTCGATGGAAAAGCCGTTGGTTTCCGCCTTTTCGCGTATCATGTCCATTGAGTTGTGGTCGGCCAACAGTCGGGCGATGGTCTTTTGGATTTCGCGCTCGATGTAGGCCGTCGAATCCCAATCCACGCCCTCTGGCATTTGCCCCAAGGCCTCAATCGCTTTTTGGGTGAAGCCGTCGTTCATGCGGTATTGTTGTGTGGCACAATAGAATAGCACGACAAAGTCGGCGGTGAGCAGCTCTTCGGCCAAGTCGAACTCATCGACGGAGTTGTAGCGTGGGTCGTAATAAACGGTGCTGTTGTAATACCAATAAGGCGACTCGGAAAAGAATTCGCCAAAGGGAAGTTGCGCTGCGATGGTCCACCAGAACGAGTCGCCGATGACGATGATTTTCGGCTTGACGGCGGTGGTGTCGTCGTCGGCCTTCACATCGGCATACCAATACTTTGGTCTGGGGAGCGGCCTCATCAGGTTGAGCAGGCTCTCAAGGTCGTCGTCGGGGTCGATGGCGCGGTGGAGATACCTCGGCCCGATGACGAGGTTGTGCATGTTGATACCCCCCAAATGCTCCATGTATCGGATAAGCGTGTCGGCACCTTGCAGGGCGGCGTATCGCGACCAATGCGTGCCCGTCTTCGGAAACAGCATGAAGTCCGCCGTGTCCTTGATTTGCAGGAACCATTGCTCCAAGTTGAGGTGGTTCACGCCAATGCGAGTGTATTCCTCCTCGTTGAAGAACCGCGCCGAAATCTTTGGCTCATTGTCAAGCCTTGTGTCTTGGTTTTCAGGAAGATATTCGGGACAAATCAAGTCTTTTGCCGGCACCAAGCACACGAACAATTTGATGCCGTATGAATCGAGGATTTCCTGCAATTGAAGCACCCTTTGCGCCTCTTCGGAGAGCATGGTTGCCATTTGGGTGGAGTCGGAGGCATAGTAGCGGAACTGCCGTTGGTAGTGGTCGGCCACCACCCACGGCTCATACATCCAGCCGTCCTTGCCAAAAGTGACCTGCCCCTCGGTGACGGGTGTCTTGCCATAGCAATCCCAAAGGTACTGGTTATAAAGGCGAATCAGCGGCTCGCGGCAGCCGAGATGCTGTTTCAAATATGGCTCCACCTGCTGCTGGAAGCTACCGTCGCAACAGTTCCGAAAGGTAAATTCCGGCTTGGCCTCCTCCACTACAACACCTTTCAACGGCTTGAATATCGGCAAGTTGAATATGTTTTGCAGCATCGAGGCGAACAAAAGCACCGCAGTTAGCGCGAACAATATGGTTTGTGTGCGGGATGTCATCAGTTAATGTTGTCGATTTCGCGAGGCAAAAATACTATCTTTAATTCAATAAAGCGCGATAGGGCGAAAAAAAAGAGGGTGTGTCGAAGCGGCACATCCTCTTTTTCAGACTTTACTATGCAATTTCTTATTTCCTTACGTTCACTTTCTGAAGCGTGACACCATTTTCCGTCACGATTCGGACGAGATAGATGCCTTGTCCGTAGCCGCTCAGATCGATGCTGCTATTGCCTTCGGTGTTCAATTCCAAGACTTTTTGGCCGAGCAAATTGCTGACGCTAATGTGCATCGAGCCTTGGCCTTCAAGGTTGAGCAGGCCGTTGGTCGGATTGGGATAAATGGCAAGACCCTCTTCCTTCTCTTCAACATCTGTTACCATGACATTGAAATAATCCGTATCGGCGCTACAGGATTCTTCATTCGAATCACGCCAGAAATTCGCTCTGATGTAATAGGTGTAGTCTCCGGTAGGTTGTCCATCAAAAACATCGAAAAACTCATAATGATTCTCTCCGTCGAATGGTATCATTCCTACTGGAGCCCATTGTCCATCAACTTGGTTTCTGATAACATAAAAGCTTTCGAGATAAGCTGTATTTACTGGCTTGTCCCAAGTTAATCGAACACCGAATTGTCCGACAGCCCAAACATATTCCACGTTTGGATTCTGCACGGGATAGCAGGTCAGCGGGCCTTGTTCGCAGTTGTTGTTGTAGGTCAGGAACACGCCGTCTTCGAGTTCGGCTGAGGTGTAGAGTTCGTTGCCGTCGAAGTCGAGGATGGTGAAGGAGCATTCGCCGTCGGTGTCGTGTTCGGGATAGCTGTGGTACCAGCCGTGGTTCCAGATGAGGTTGAGGTTGCCGCGCAGCATGGGCAGGTCGACGGTCAGGTCGGAGCCTTCGTCCATGGTGACGATGGCGAGGCGGTTGAAGTTTTCGTCGGCGATGCTGATGGCTGCGCCTTTCCAGCCGTTGCCGCCGTCGTCGTGGAGTTGGAAGACGATGTTGCACTTCTCGCCCGCGAGGATGGTGCGGTAGGTGGTGCGGCTGATGCCGGCTTCGTTGGTGACGAAGATAGCGTATTCATAGAGGCCGGGTTCGAGGCCGTTGTCGTCGTAGTCCATGTTGGCACCCACTTGGGCGTCGGTCAGTTCGGCGATGACTTCACCGTTGCGGCGGATGGTCACCGAGGTGATGTCGGTGAGGTCGTTGCCGTTAAGGTCGAGCGTGGGGTTGGTCCAGTTGAGGCGGACACCGTTGAAGTCGGCGTTTTCGAGCACGGCCATGTTGGCCACGCTGTCGGGGCGCGAGTAATAGGTGTCGTTGTCAGGGATGATGTGGCCGGTGAAGCCCACCATCGTGTTGAAGTTGTAGCGGGTGGTGTTGGCAGCGCCGATGGGGCACCAGGCGTTGTCGCGGCCGCTCCAGCCCCAGTTGTAGTGGAAGTAGTCGTTCTCGTCGTAGCCATCCACCACGTAGGCGTGGCCGCCTTGGCCCATGTCGTCCTGACCGCTGTAGTAGAGCGGCAGGCCTTCGTCCAAGCCGCCGTCTTTCAGCATTTGTGCCCATTCTTCGTTGGTGTAGCCTCCCATGCCAGGCCACCAACCGGCGTAGTTGGTGATGTGTTCGTCGCAGGTGTAGCGGAAATAGTTGCGCATGGCGTCGGGCACCATTTCGGAGTAGGCGCCGCTACCGTTGCCGCTGTATTGCATGTCGACGGCGATACCACAATGGTGCAGGAATTGGGCGATGTAATAGTAGTCGTCTTCAGTGCTGGTCGAGTCGAGCACGTTGGGCATCAGCTCAAAGTGGTATTCGGTCTCGCCGAAGTTGGCGGTTTGTTGGGCATAGCCTTGAGGGTTGTAGGTGTGCGAACCGGTGCCTTGTGCAGGCCACTCCCAGAACTTCATCACCTGTCCCATGGCGGTGGCTACGCAGCCGGCGTAGACGTGGCCGCCGCTGCCCGTGGTGTCTTCAGGGCATTGGCTGTTCCAGGGGAAGTTTTGGTTCCAGAGGGTTTGGCAGAGCATGTCGACCACGGCGCGGGTCTGTCCGCCACGGTTGAGGCTGCCCGTTTCGCTGACGCGTTTCCATTCGGCCACGATGTCGGGCGTGGCAGCGATGTTGTGCTCGCGCATGTATTGGATTTCCTCTTGGAAGCCTTTCAGCGTGAAGGCGAAGCCTTCCGACACGTCCTGCGGGTCGTAGGTGCCGGTGGTGGAGTAGGCGAGGATGGGCTTGGCGCAGTCGTCGCCCGAAACGATGATGAAGCCTTCGCCGTTCTTGACGTTGAAGACATAGTAGTCGATGGCGCCACGGTTGATGTCGGTGGCGGCAGCGACGCAGTTGAGTTGGATGTCAGCATTGCGCTGAGCGAGAGAGGTGGTGCTCAGGAACTTGGCACCGATTCTTTGTGCCTTCTGTTGGTCGACGGGGCCGGCCACGAGGCTGCCCAAGGTGAGGACAGCAAGGCAAAGTGTCAAATATAACTTCTTCATTTTACGGTGTATTTTGAGTTGTTGTTTGTCTTAGGAGCGGCAAAAATAATTTCTTTATTTTATATAGGTGTACATGTGGCGAAAAAAATAACAGGGCGCTGACAAAAAAATCAACGCCCTGGGTGTTTTTGGTCATAATCGGGGTTAATCCGCTTTGAGCTTCTTGTACTTGAACCGCTTCGGCTCCACGTTGCCCAAGCGCTTCATCTTGTTCTCTTCGTACTCCGAGTAGCTGCCCTCGAAGAAATAGACCTGCGAATTGCCCTCGAAGGCGAGGATGTGGGTGGCCACGCGGTCTAAGAACCAGCGGTCGTGGCTGATGATGACGGCGCAGCCTGCGAAATTCTCCAAGCCTTCCTCCAAGGCGCGTAAGGTATTGACGTCGATGTCGTTAGTGGGTTCGTCCAAGAGGAGCACGTTGGCTTCTTGTTTCAAGGTCAAGGCGAGGTGCATACGGTTGCGCTCACCGCCCGAAAGCACGCCGGCTTTCTTCTGCTGGTCATTACCGCTGAAGTTGAAGCGCGAGACGTAAGCGCGGGAGTTCATGCTGCGTTTGCCCAACTGGATGAGTTCGTTGCCGCCGCTGATGACCTCCCAAACGGTCTTTTCCGGGTCGATTTCGGCGTGTTGTTGATCGACATAGCCGATTTTCACCGTTTCGCCGACCTCGAAAGTGCCTGAATCGGGCTTTTCCAAGCCCATGATGAGGCGGAACAAGGTGGTCTTGCCCGCACCGTTGGGACCGATTACACCCACAATGCCGCCTTGCGGCAGGCTGAAGTTAAGGTTCTCGAACAACAGCTTGTCGCCGTAGGCTTTCGTTACGTCATGTGCCTCAATGACTTTCGAACCTAAGCGGTCGCCGTTGGGGATGTAGATTTCGAGTTTTTCTTCTTTTTCCTTCACGTCTTCGTTGAGCATCTTCTCATACGATTCCAAACGCGCCTTGCCCTTGGCGTGACGCGCTTTCGGGGCCATGCGCACCCATTCCAACTCCCTTTCGAGGGTCTTGCGGCGCTTGCTTTCGGTCTTTTCCTCCATCGCGAGGCGGGCGGTCTTTTGGTCGAGCCACGAGGAATAGTTGCCCTTCCACGGGATGCCTTCGCCTCGGTCGAGTTCGAGAATCCAGCCGGCAACGTGGTCGAGGAAGTAACGGTCGTGGGTGACGGCGATGACGGTGCCCTTGTACTGCTGCAAGTGGCTCTCCAACCATTGGATGCTCTCGGCATCGAGATGGTTGGTAGGCTCGTCAAGGAGCAGGATGTCAGGCTCTTGCAAGAGAAGCCTGCACAAAGCCACGCGGCGACGCTCGCCACCGGAAAGATTCTTCACGGGCGTATCGCCGTCGGGACAGTTCAATGCGTCCATGGCGCGTTCCAATTTGCTGTCGAGTTCCCAAGCGTCGTGCTGCTCGATGAGTTCGGTGAGCTCGCCTTGACGGGCAATCAGTTTGTCGAAGTCCGCGTCGGGTTCGGCGAACTTGTTGTTGATTTCCTCGTATTCCTTGAGGATGTCAACGATTTCCTGTACGCCTTCTTCCACCACTTGGCGGACGGTCTTGTTGTCGTCCAATTGCGGCTCTTGGTCAAGCATCCCGACCGAATAGCCGGACGAGAAGACCACTTCGCCGTTGAAGGATTTCTCCTTGCCCGCGATGATGCGCAGCAAGGTCGATTTTCCCGCTCCGTTCAGGCCGATGATGCCGATTTTCGCGCCATAGAAGAAGGAGAGGTAGATGTCTTTCAGGATTTGTCTTGACGGCGGGATGATTTTGCTTACGCCCACCATCGAAAAGATGATTTTTTTGTCGTCGGGTTGTGCCATATTTTTAGGGTGTTTGTTTTTCTTATTGCGCATGGATTGAAATCCATGCTTGATTTAGGTTCGTCCTTTCAGGACTATGTTGATTTGCTTGGGTTTATTCTGTCAGTTCTTTTGTTTCCGCATCCTCAACTGGAGCAAGGTAATCCGAAGCCTTTGCGGACGAAATCACACTGTGACCGAGTTCCGTTTGTATTCGCCTGTGGTCATGCCGCTCCAAGTCTTGGTGAGGACATTGGTAAGAATGGCGAAGTCATTCGGCTCGTGAACGCCCGAGCGTTCCCATTCATCGGTCAGTTCCTTGCGCATCTTGATGGACTTCATGCGCTCGTTAATCCAACGGTCGCTGTAGCCTTGCCGCCGATAGTCCTCCACTGCCATCTGGAAAGTGAGTTCGGGGTCAATCATCTGGTCGATGCGCTGGGCGCCTATTTGGGCGAGCCATTGTTTCACGGGTTCGGCTTTTTTGGAAGGGATGGATTGAATGATGCGGAAGATGCCTTCCAAAGGGGCGCAATTGACCGCATGTTTTTTTCCATCCGTAGATACAAATTGGTGGGGGGTACAAATTGTACCCCACACGGAATCTAATTCTGTATCTCGCGAACGCATCCGTTTAATGTACTGCTTAACATCAGCACTCTCCGTTAATAATTCGACAATATCCGCCACGGCAAAAAAGTATTTTTCCTCTTGCTCGTTCCAAACGACGCGGACCTTCTTTCCTTCAAAAATCTGTATGATTGATTCGTTTGACATAATTTTTTTAATGTATTGATTATTAATATATTATGATAATAATTATGTTTTGTTTGTAATCAATTCTTTATATATCCTGAACAGCTCTTTATATATCCTGAACAGCTCCGCCACCATCTCATTTTCCGACATTGTCAAGTCAAAGCCGTAGGCTTGCATCACGGCGCGGTCGTTGGCTTGGTGGGCTTTGCGGAGGTCGGCGGGCATGGCGCGTTCATCATAGAGGTCGGCGAGACTACTTTCTGGATATTTGGCACGGACATCAAGGATGGCTTGGGCGGTTTGCTCAATTTTTGCTTTTTGTTTTTCGGTTGGCTTTGGCCATGGGAAATTGTTGTAAACGATGTCGTTAGAATAACGATAATCACTCTTGAGCCTTCCACAAACCACGCGCATCCAAGCATTGTGAGCCAAACTCGTCAAAATTCCAAACTCAAATAAAGTTGCATTAGGAATGATTTGTACAGCATCACTGGCAATTATTGTATGTGAAACATAACCAATAGGAATGTAACAACGTTTTTCAGACGAAACACGCGGAATTAATAGATAGTTCCCTCTTTCAGGCTGTCGGTTCTCGGTAAACAAATATGGATAAGCAGCCCAATTTCTTGTTGCAGCCTTGTTACTTGAAGAACGCATTTCTTTAACAGCCTCAACCCGCTTCATAACGAGAGGCATCTTTCGCAATTCAGCGGGACTTGCATCTACAAGCCAAAGGCAATAGCGTTTCCTTCCGTTTATGAACTCGTCAGCACCAAGAAACTCTTTTATGAATTTCTTGGCATTAGGCTCTTTCTTGATGAAATCGTCATATTCTTCGGCTGAAATAATCAAGTTTCCCCCATCTGTCGGTTGACTACCTTTATTTATTTTGGAAACATTACAAATTGGCATCTTGCGTTTTTCAATCCAGACGACAGGTGCATCCATCAAATAAGGGTTTATGATTTGGGCAATCTGTTTCTCGCCATTTTCATCGAATATAATCTTTTCTTTCTTCAAACTATCTTTATGGCTAAAACCAATGATAACGCAATGCACATGTGCCTTCTGCTCCGATTCGCTGTCCCAATTGAAAGTTCGATAAGCAAAATCAATCTGTATTCCATACAATTCAAACAAGGACCTCCAAACTTCGACGACTTGTTCGCCTTGCGTTATAGAGTTAGTGGACACAAAAGCACATTTTGTCTGTTTGAATTGTATAAGCCTTGATGCCTTAATGTACCAACCAACAACATAATCAATGTTTTTTCCCATTTGGGTTGAAAGCAACGACAAATCCTCTTTTTGTTTTTCTGATTGAAATGTGTATCCCACAAACGGCGGATTACCCATAATGAAGTCATAAACCACACGCTTCGGCTGGTTTTTCGGCAGGTGCTTTTCCTCGGCCTTTTTCGCCACAACGTTCAACTCCTTGTAATAGTTGCCGTATTCAGGTTTCGGCTCGCTTGCAATAAAACCTTCGCCGAAATCTTTTTCAATGTAATAATTCAATTTGTCGGTGAACAAAAATCCCATCGGGTCTTCTTCGCCGAGGGTCGCCCAATCGAGTTTCAAGGCATTGCCTTCCACGATGTTGGCGTTGGTTTTCAAAGGCAGGAAGTTCAGTTCCACGCCCACGATGGCCGAGGTTTCGTGCAGCATCTGGCTTTCGGCAATCCAGAGGGCGGTTTTGGCCACGGTGCAGGCAAAGTCGTTGATTTCGATGCCGTAGAATTGCGCGATGTTCACCTTGATGATGCCTTCAAGATTGAGCGCACTCATGCCGTTGTTCAACTCTTTGATGACCTTGTTTTCCAATCGTCGCAGGCTTAAATAGGTTTCCGTCAGGAAGTTGCCGCTGCCGCAAGCAGGGTCGAGGAAGGTGAGCGAGGCGAGTTTGTCTTGGAAATGGGCAAGGGCTTGCCGCTTGGCCGACACTTGCTTCATTTCGGCGATTTTCACAAACTCGGCGTTCAGGTCGCCCATGAAAAGCGGGTCAATCACCTTGTGGATGTTCTCAATGCTGGTGTAGTGCATCCCTCCCGAGCGGCGCGTCTCAGGATTCAGTGTGCTTTCAAACACGGCTCCGAAGATGGTAGGGGAAATCTCGCTCCAGTCGAAATCGGAACTCGCGTTTTGCAACAGCAACTGCTTGATTTTGTCAGTAAAACGCGGGATGGTGATATGTTCCTCGCTGAACAAGCCACCGTTCACATACGGGAAGGCCGCCATCTCGTCGTCCAAATAAGGGTCGCGTTCCTCAATGGGCGTGTCAAGCAGTTTGAACAACTCTATCAAGGCATGACGGAAATCGACGGAGCCGAATTTCACCAAATAATCATGGAAAGCCGTCTTGGTGGCAAACAAGCCCGCATCCTCGGCATAGAGGCAAAACACCAAACGCACACAAAGGATGTTGAGCGAGCGCAAGGTCTCGGCATCGGTCTTGTCGATGTATTGCTCCAACAAAGCATCATAAATCAGGCCGACGATTTCGCCCGCCTTCACACTGACTTCCAACTCGCGTTTCAGATGCTCATTGCCCTCATCCACAAGGAATTGCAGGCGATAGTATTCCTTTTCGAGGTTTTCCAAAAGGATTTTCTGCGGCTCGCCCTTGGGCCGTTCCATGTCATACACCCAAAACTCGCGGAAGTTGCAGGTCACAATCCAACGGGGACGTAGACTGTAGGGCAGTTCGGCAGAGTATCGCTTCGCTTGCTGGAACGGGGTCAAAAACTTTCCGTCCGACTGTTTGATGGGTTCGCCAAGGTCTTTTTCGATGGATTTCTGCTCAATCATCACATGGGTGCGGGGAATGAAAGCATCGATGAAAGCGGTGTGGTCGAGTTTCACTTGCTGTTCAAACGACAGAAATTCAGACGGTTTCTGGATGCCAAAAACCTGTTCGAGCAGTTCGACCCAAAAGATTTGGCTTTCGCCTTTCTCGTAGCCTTTTCCCTGCCAGCGGGCGGCGAATTCCTTTGCGGCTTTTTGTTGTTGGGTGGTGGTCATTGTGGGTGGGTTTGTTTAGTTATCGATTTCATCGCCTCTTCCAACCGTTCCGTCGCCCGTCCCCAATCATACACCCGATTCGTGAAATCAAATCCCGCTTGGGCAATCTGCTCTGCTTTTTCGGTATCTGTCAATAAAGTGATGATGTGTTGCGCCATTTCTTGGGCATTGCTGCCAATCAAGATTTCGTCGTCGGGTTTCGCGCCCAAAGAGGCGTTGGCCAAGGGCGAGGTGATGGCGGGCAGGCGCATCGACATGGCCTCCAACAGTTTGTTTTGTAGGCCCGTGCCGATTCGCATAGGGGCGATGAATACACGGCTTTGCGCGTAGGCGTCGCGGATGTCGTCGAGCCAACCGCTGACGATGATTCTTTCCGAAGCGGCCTTCTTCACCTTCGGGTCGGGGGTGGCACCGGCGATGTAAAGGGTTGTTTCGTGCCGCGTTTTCCAAACGATGGGAAGAATCTCGTAGGCTAAATATTCCACGGCGTTTACGTTGGGCGGATAGCTCATGTTGCCCGTAAACACCAAATCGTATTTCTTCTCGCGCTCCATCGGCTTGAAAAAGTCGTGGTCCACGCCGTTGGGGATGATGAGGATTTCGTCGCGTTTTTCGTGTGGGAACAGTTTGCGGTCAGGCTCGCTAATGATGGTGCGCACGTCGAAATCATCGAAAATGGCGGCCTCGTAACGTGCCAGCCTGTGGTACTCCATATTATATATAGGTCGCGTCACGAATGATGCAATATCGGCGCGTCGTTTCATGCCGTAGGAGAAAATATCCTGATAATCAATGGCTTTCGGGATGTCTTTGTGGCGGATGTATTCAGCTACACGCAACAGTTGCCCATACAGCATGTCGGGCTTGTGTTTGGCAATCAATGCGTTGACTTTCTTGGCGGCCTTGTGGTTGTAGAAATAGCCGCATTGCATGGGTAGTCCCTTAAAGAAAGCGCGAACAAGTCCCAAAAGGATTTGCAACTTGTTGAATCTGATAAAGTTGATGGACTGGCAATAAGGCTGCAAGGCTCGAAAAGCGTCCTGTTCGCTCACCTTGGCGTTGTCATTCAAGGCACAGAGGACGATTTCGTTATGCTTCGCGAGTTGCTTTATCTGGTTGAAAGCCCGCAACTTGTCGCCTTTTTCAAGCGGATAGGGTATGCGGGGCAGAAGTACGAATATCTTCATCTCGTAGGATTTAGGGAGCAAATTTAAGGAATATTTTATTATGGCACGCAGAATACGCAGAAATCGTAGATTTGACGTAGTTAATTATATGAATCGCAATGCGACGCAAAATATAGCCGGCAGGTTCTGCGGATTCTGCGATTTCTGCGTGAAATAAACTCGTATTCAGCGTGAAATTACAGGAAAGTTATCTTGCTCCCCGGCTTGATTTGCTCATAAAACATCAAAAGACGGGCGATAATCTTGCGGTTGTCGTAGGTTTCTTCCACCAATTTCCTCGCGGCTTGCCCAATCCTGACGGCAATTTGCGGGTTTTCGTTGATGCTGCGGATGGCTTCCACCATCTTGGCCTTGTTTTCGGCAATGATGAGGTTCACTTCCTCGTCGTAAAGGATGCCTTCGGCCCCCACACGGGTGGTGATGACGGTCTTGCCCATCGCCATCGACTCGATGATCTTGATTCGGATGCCGCTACCCGAAAGCAGTGGCACGATGGCCACGTCATGGTCGCTCACAAAGGCCTTGGCATCAGGCACTTCTCCGATGACATTGATATGCTTGTTTTTCAGTGCGGTCAACCATTCGGGCATGTTGCGGCCTGCCAAATGATACACGAAATCGGGGACTTTTTCGATGGTCTTGGGCAGCACTTCTTCAATGAACCAGCGAATGCCTTCCTCGTTGGGCATCCAGTTCATGGAGCCAATGTGGTAGAACTTGGGCTTGCCTTCAATCTCATATTTCGGTGTAAACTCCTCTGGATAAACGCCATACGGAATGTCGATGATGGGCTTGGAGCAGTATTTTCGGAAATAGGCCGCATCCTTGCGGGTGATGGCGGCAATGCCGTCTACGGTTTCCAAAGCGGAAAGTTCGTATTCCTTCAAAGTCTTTGCCAAGTGGTTGATATACCATCGTTTAAGGAAAAACTTCGTTTCCTTGGCGATACGCTCCCAAATCTTGTGCTCCACATTGTGGGCACGCATCACAATCATGGCCTTCGAGTGGGCGCGGATGTCCTCAACATAGGGTGCCATGAAGAGCATTTCCAGCTGCACCACGTCAAAATGCTCGTGTTTCAGCACTTCTATTAGCCTGTTTCTGAAGTCTTTGGAAACGAAACGCTCCACATGGTAGGATTTTTTGGTGAACAGGTTGAGAAACGCCTTCGCGGGCTTGACGCGCAGGTCGACATTGATGAGTTCGATGCCGGTCTTCCGCTTGTATTCTTCGGGGATGTCGCTTTCCTTGACATGGAATTTCTCGCTGTTGACCGCCAATATCTTGACCTGATGACCCGCTTCGAGCAGGCCGGTGATGATGCTGTTCATGGCCATCGGGCCGCCTTCGGAGGCAGGGTAGGGAGGCTTGTTGCAGAGGAGGAGTATTTTCATTATGAAGGGATTTGTTCTGTTAGTTTCGGCCCTTCGACAGGCTCAGGGACCTAAGGTCGTTGAGCTTGTCGAAACGCCGCAACTACCGATTTGTTTGTGTGTTAAATTCAACCTCGTTTTTCTTTTGCTTTTTGAACAATTTCTGGAAGAATTTCTTCCA
The DNA here is from genome assembly GCA_947166105.1 of uncultured Bacteroidales bacterium. Taxonomy (GTDB): domain Bacteria; phylum Bacteroidota; class Bacteroidia; order Bacteroidales; family F082; genus Limimorpha. The sequence continues at coordinate 12,894 of CAMVCZ010000019.1, read as the reverse complement.
ACTGTCGCCGTCGAACAGGGCTGCGTCGGTGGTGGCCTTGAAGGTGAAAAACAGGCCAATGGGCAGCAGTACGATGGACGAAATCCACACGCCGAGGAACATGTTGAGGCCGCCAAAAACGGCCATGCGCTCGCCGATGGTGGAGATGATGTAATAGACCACGAAAAACAACACCGAAATCACCACTGGCAGGCCCAAGCCGCCCTTGCGGATGATGCTGCCCAATGGCGCACCGATGAAGAAAAAGATGATGCAGGCGATGCTCAAGGTGAATTTCTTGTGCCACTCCTTCCGGTGCTTGTTGATGTTCTCAGTATGCGAATTGAGGTCCATTTTGTTGAAAGCCACGTTGTCTTTGGCGTTTTGCGCGGTGCCAACGGCCATGTTGACGATGGCGGTGCGCATTTCGCCTTCATAGTGGTCGAGCAGGGGCCAGCGGAGGATGTGGCAGGTGTCGGTGGCGAGGGTGTCGGCAACCAAACTGTCATTGGCGGCCAAGGCCTTTTTCGGTTCGGGGAGGGTGAGGCTTTTATAATTGGCCCATCGTCGCTCAAAGCCTTGAGTGAACGACTCTTGCTTGCTCACCTGCCGCCGTTCCAACGAGTCCAAAGAGGCGGAAAGTTGGCGGATGTTCATCATTTGCTGGTACGACTTGTACATGTCCTCGCTCGATCGCGTCATGTCGAACGAGGCAAGGCTGAACTTGAGTTGCTCTTGCTTGAACGACATGCGCTCGAAGGGTCGCGTTTCCTTGTAGTTGTCGGAAGTGGTGATGTCGGTGTAGTTGTGGCCGTTGTAGAGCGTGAAGATGATGTTGCGCTGGTTGGGGCTCATGGTCATCATGCCCGAGTCGGCGGAGATGATTTTGGTGTTGCCGTTATGGTCGTTGTGGTCGTAAATCTTCACGCCGTAGATGCTGCTGCCGTCCTTGCCTTTCCGCTCCACATAAATCACGTAGCCTTCGATGTCCTTGTAAAACACTCCTTCCTTGATGTTGAAGGCCAATTTCTGCCGTTGCACGTCGGTCAAGAGGGTGCGCCATTTCAGGGTGGCTATGGGGATGAGACTGTTGGAGATGAAGAAGGCCAATATGCTGAGAACCAACGAGAAATAGAGCAAAGGACGCATGGCACGCCACATGGATATGCCCGAGGCTTTCATGGCCACCAATTCATAATGCTCGCCCAAGTTGCCGAAACACATCAGCAATGCCAACAGCAATGCCAACGGCAGCGACATGGGAATTGCAGTGATGGAAGTGTAGAACAAAAGTTCAGCTATAATTTTGATTTCCAAACCTTTGCCAACCAAATCGTCCACATAGAGCCAAACGAATTGCATCACCCAAATGAACACCACAATGAAGAAGGTGAGCACAAAAGTACCCAAAAACGACTTGATGATATATTGGTAAAGTTTCTTCATTTTCGATAAAAGAACGCTGCAAATTTAGAAAAATTCTACCTTTGCCGAAAAATTACATGCACTATGAACCAACTTGATTATTTGAAAGGCCTCAATCTGGCCATCACGATTAGCGCCAAGGACGGCGAAATCCTTTACCAAAATGACAGCAGCATCGAAGTGAACGGCGACGCCCGTGGCCGCGACCTGATGAAATGCCACAACGAGCGTTCGCAGCAAATCATCCGCCACCTGCTTGACGATGCCGCAACCAACGTCTACACGATTTCCAAGAAAGGAAAGAAGAAACTCATCTACCAAACGCCGTGGTACGAAGACGACGACAGGCAGGTGGTTGGCGGACTCATCGAGTTCTCCATTATCCTGCCTGACGACATGCCGCATTACGACAGGGGCTGACCCCTGCCGTAATGGACTACGGATTTTCTGTAGGCAATTTCAAAAAAATCCAAAAATTGCTATTTTTGCAGCGGAAAAAAACCATATCGCCATGCTACCCATGAGACTCTACACCGCCGGCATCGCCGATTTTGAACGCATCCGTCAGGATGGACGCATATACATTGACAAGACAGACCTTATCTACAAACTGACTAGAGAATCACAATTCGTCTTCCTCAGCCGTCCGCGAAGGTTCGGCAAGTCGTTGCTTTGCAGCACATTGAAATACTATTTCCAAGGCCGCAAGGACTTGTTTGAAGGCTTGGCCATCGGCGAGTTGGAGAAGGAATGGAAACAACATCCCGTGTTGCATTTCGATATGAGCGCGTGTAAAAACACACACGAAAAGGAAGAAATCTACAATGCCTTGGACGCGCAATTGCATGATTATGAAGAAATTTACGGCAGGGTGCCTGAAGAGAAGAATCTTGGCGTGCGGTTCAGGGGGCTTATCCAACGTGCCCATCGGCAAACGGGACTGAAGACCGTCGTCATTCTCGACGAGTACGATGCCCCTTTGCTCGACCATCTGAACAATCCTGAAAAACTGGCCGAGGTGCGCCGCATCATGCAAGAGTTCTATCAATATGTCAAAATCTGCGACAAGGACGAGCAGTTCGTGTTCATCACGGGCATCACCAAGTTCAGCCAACTGAGCATCTTCTCAACGCTGAACAACCTGACCAACATCTCAATGGATTCGGAATACACCGCCCTCTGCGGCATCACCAAGGACGAGATGCTGACCGTCTTCGACCCTGACATCCAAATGCTTGCCGACCGTTACCATTGCTCCAAGGAGGAAATGATCGACATGCTGAAGCAACAATATGACGGGTATCACTTCGGAGAGGATTCACAAGACATCTTCAATCCTTATAGCATTGTCAATGCGTTTAAATCCAAGAAGTTGGACTACTATTGGTTCGGTAGTGGAACTCCCACCTTCCTCTTCGAGGCGATGAAACGATTCAACACCAACATCTTGGAGTTGGAAAAACTTCAGGTGTCCTCCTCGCAGTTCGATGTGCCCACCGAGGCCATGACCTCCGCCTTGCCCTTGCTCTATCAGGCGGGCTATCTCACCATCAAGGGCTATGATTTCTATAGCAGGAACTACACGCTCGACTTCCCCAACGCCGAGGTGAAAGTGGGTTTCATGGACAATTTCCTCTCCTCGATGATGGGCATCTACAACGCCAACACGCAGGGCTTTGCAGGCAATTTCTACGCCAGTTTGATTCACCACGACATAGAAGGCGCCTTGAAACTGATGCAGGCCTTCTTCGCCTCCATTCCTTACCTCGATTTCGGGGCAAAGGAATTGGACGACATCGCAAAATACGAGGCCTATTACGAGGTCTTGACATACGTGGTGTTCTCCATCTTCAACTACCGTACCTATACTCAGGTGAAAGTGGCGCGTGGCCGCACGGATGTAGTCGTTTTCATGCCTGATGCCGTGTATGTGATGGAACTGAAGATGCGCGGCACGGCGCAAGAGGCTCTCGACCAAATCAACTCGAAAGATTATGCGATTCCTTACCAAGCCGAGGGCAAGCCTGTCGTCAAGATAGGTATCGCCTTTTCGCAAGAGACCAAGACGGTTTCGGATTGGATCATCGAGCAGTGACTTCCCTCCAACCCAAGCCAAAAAAAGCGGCACCCCCCAAACGGGATGCCGCTTTTCGTTTCAAGCGCGAGTGGGATTATTCCTCCTTGTGCTTCTTGCCCACCATGTAGGCTGCGCCCAAACCGAGCAGCACGGCAATGCCGCTGCCCAGAGGGGCGCCGTCTTGGTCATCAGTTTGTCCGAATCCGGGCAAAGCGATGAAGCTGCCATTTCTGTCAACAAGTTGTTGGCGACCGTCGTTTGACACTACAAGCCTATTTTTTCCTTGGCCAAATTGGTAACCTTGATGATGAAGTCTTGGGTAGGCTGGATGTTAGGCACTACGTCTTCTTCCGTGAGGTCGAAACGGTCGCTATAGTCACCTGTCGGCCGCATGTCAAACAAGATGCTGAACAGCTTCCCCATTTCGATGGGCACCAATCCTGTCTTAACAAAGTGCAAGTTAAATTGGCCTATGCAACCTTCGTGGCTTTTTACACGGATTTCGTTGGCGATGAGCAAGGCTGACGCAGCGTAATAGGCAGCATAATACAAGCGGTTGGCGGTTATCTCCAAATAACCCATCTGAAGATTGCCTTTGGCTTGCTCGAGAGCTGCAAAGGCTCTTTCGCTGCGATAGATGACAATGTCTTTACGATTTTCGTCAGTCAAGCCCATATCCTTATTCCCTCCTCGTTTACGTTTTCATGGAAAGGACTTGCTGCGTCTTCCTGCCAGCCTTTTTTGGTGAAAAGCACAACATTGATGTATTGCCCTAAATCCCAGCCCAATTCGCGGAATGGATAGGAATATAGAGCGTAGTCGTCGAGTCGGATACGGTCTTTGTCAAGCAAGATAAGAATGTCCCAATCCGAGCCTTCGTGGGCATCGCCACGGGCGCGCGACCCGAAGAGGATCATTTCGGTATGAGGCGGAACCACAGTCTTTGCTTTGTCCGTTATCGCATCGATTATCTGTTTATGTGTTTTGGTTGTCATTGATGTTTAGTTCCTTCATCAATCATTTTGAGGCTACAAATATACAAAAAAATGGAATGTCAAAAAAAAAGAGGGAAAAATGGGGGAAAAGTTGGTGAGAAAAACAAAAAAAGCGACACCCGAACCGTGGATGTCGCTTTCAGTAGTTGCTGACAAACTTACTTCGTCACCAAATTGTAGGTGTCTTGGGCAATCACAAACTCCTCGTCGGTCGGGTAAACCACCACGGTCACCTTCGAGTTGGGCGTGCTGATGATGCCCGCGTCGCCGATGATTTCCTTGTTGACTTTGGGGTCGAACTCGATGCCGAGGCCTTCCATGTTCTCAAGGATGGCTTCGCGCATAAACCAAGCGTTCTCGCCGATGCCGCCGGTCATGACGATGATGTCGGCACCGTTCATCACGGCCATGTAGCCGCCAATGTACTTCTTCACGCGGTGGGCGAACATGTTGAAAGCGTAGGTGCAACGCTCGTCGCCTTCTTCCTTGGCGGCACGCACGTCGCGCATGTCTTGTTTGCCTCCCGTGATGCCCACGAGGCCTGACTTCTTATTGATAAGGGTGTTCATTTCCTTGGTGTTGAGGCCTTCCTTGTCCATGAGGTAGATGAGTGCGCCCGCGTCAAGGTCGCCGGCGCGACTGCCCATGATGAGACCCTCAACGGGAGTGAAGCCCATCGAGGTTTCCACCGACTTGCCGTATTCCACGGCGGCGATGCTGGCCCCACTGCCGAGGTGGCAGGTCACGATTTTCGACTGCTTCCAGTCCTTGCCGACGAAAGCGGCGGCCTTTTCGGCCACATACTTGTGGCTGGTGCCGTGGAAGCCGTAGCGACGGATGCGATATTTCTCATAATATTCGTATGGCAGGGCATAAAGATAAGCCTCGGCGGGCATGGTGCTGTGGAACGAGGTGTCGAACACTGCCGCCATCGGGATACCGGGCAGCACTTCCTTCATGGCCGCGATGCCTTGCAAAGCACCCGGATTGTGCAGCGGGGCAAGGTCGACGAGCTCCTTGATCAGGTCGACGACGTTGTCGTCGATGAGGACGCTGTGGCTGAACTTCTCGCCGCCGTGGGCCACGCGGTGACCGACGGCGTTGATTTCCTTCAGGTCCTTGATGACACCCATCTTCGGGTCGACCAAAGCCTTGAGCACCAATTTGATGCCTTCGGTGTGGTTCGGGATGGGGAGTTGTTCGTAATGTTTTTCACCGTTGTATTTGTGGGTGAATTCGCCCATTTCGAGGCCGATGCGCTCCAAGAGGCCCTTGGCCAACAGGCGCGATGAGTTGGCGTTTTCCATCTCCAAAAGTTGGTACTTGATGGAGGAACTGCCGCAGTTGAGAACTAATATTTTCATTGTTGAATTGTTGGTTGTTTAATTGTTTAATTGTTGTTTTTGGGATTGGCCTGCGGCCAAGAAATTTATCAAAATCAAATCAAAATCTTTCAATTAGAAATCTGATTTTGAGAGATTTTATTAGAGATTTTTGAACGATTTCTTGCGAAGCAATCCCAATACATAATCATTATTTCTGTTTCTGAGCAATGGCTTGGTTGCAGGTGATGGCCACCAATTTGTAGACATCATCAATCGAGCAGCCACGGCTGAGGTCGTTGCAGGGCTTGGCCAAACCTTGCAGCACGGGGCCGACGGCTTCGGCACCAGCCAAACGTTGTACGAGTTTGTAAGCAATGTTACCCACTTCGAGGCAGGGGAACACAAGCGTGTTGGCCTTGCCAGCCACAGGACTGTTCGGAGCCTTGCTCGAACCCACCGAAGGCACAATGGCGGCATCGGCTTGCAGTTCGCCGTCCAAAACGAGGTCAGGACGACGCTCCTTGGCGATGCGGGTGGCCTCGATGACCTTGTCGACCACTTCGTGCTTCGCGCTACCCTTGGTGGAGAAGCTCAAAATAGCCGTAATCGGGTCGATCTTGGCGATGGCCTTGGCGGTGTCGGCGGTGCAGATGGCGATTTCGGCCAATTGCTCAGCCGTCGGCATGGGCGTGACGGCGCAGTCGGCAAACACCATGCGGCCATCGGTGCCGTAAGGACAACCTTCGGGCAAGAACATCGTGAAGGCACCGCTGACGCAACTCACGCCGGGCACGGTCTTGATGATTTGCAAGGCAGGACGAAGCATGTCGCCGGTGGTGCTGCGGGCTCCGCTGACGAGACCGTCGGCCTCACCAGCCTTCACTAACAGGATGCCAAGATACATGAAGTTGCCAGCGAGGTCGTAAGCCTGCTCGGGCGTCATGCCTTTGGCTTTGCGGATTTCGAAGAGGAGGTCGGCGTATTTCTGACGCTCGGGGTTGTTCATCGGGTCGATGATGCGGGCCTTGCCGATGTTTTTCAGACCAAACTCGGCGGTCATTTCCTTGATTTTCTCGGCGGGACCGATGAGAATGATGTCAGCCACATTGTCGGCCAAAAGTTGGTCGGCGGCTTTCAGGGTGCGGGGCTCGTCGCCCTCGGGGAGCACAATGCGCTGGCGGTTGGCCTGCGCGTTGGCAATGATTTCTTGCATTAAGTTCATTGTTGTTGAATTGTTGATTGATTATTGTTGAATTGTTGATTGCAAAAAATAGAACCGCAAAGTTAGGAAAACTTTGCCTTGGTTTGCAAATAATCATTTATTTTTGCAGCCGCAAATGAAAACCATCCATGCCGCAGTACCCCGACATATTCTATAAAAGTGCCTTTGAACGAGCAACTCAATCCGCTGATACAGTGCAAGTTGTTGACACAATTGCCTGCGATAGCGTGGTGCCGAGTTTCATCACTTCGGGCTTCCACGGCACGCTCAATCCTTTGCCGCGCATGAGTTACGAAATCCTGCAAGGCTGGAATTTGGCGCTCTTGGGGCTGATGCTGTTCCTTGTCGTGGTCAACAAGCAACTGTATCCGAGGCAGTTCCGGCAGGTGCTTTCCGTTCCGGGCGGCGTGGCGCACACCAACCAACTGCTGCGCGAATGGAACCCCATGCGCAGTTTTATTTGCATGTCGTTCACCTTGGGCTACATCCTTTTGATGACGCTTTTCGTGCAGAAAAGTTGCGTGGTGCTTTCGCATGATATGTTGACTTACAACAATTTGAAGGTGTTCGGCATCCTTTGTGCGGCTATGACGGGTTGGATATTGCTCCGCCATTTGACCTTGCGCTTCGTGAACTGGCTTTTCGACACCAACGAAACCATCGACCGACAGATGGTCGTGCAGTTTTCCGTGTCCATCCTCACCCTGATCGCGATGGTGCCGGTGACGCTTTTGTTGCTCTACAATCCCACAAAATATTTTATTTGGATTGGCATTGCAGTATTGGGTTTGGCGGCCATTTTGCGACTGGTTTTTGGGGTGATGGAGACGAGAGTTTCAACAAAAATTCCCGCGTTTTATATTTTTTTGTATCTTTGCGCCCTCGAAATCGCACCCATAGCGACGCTCGTGACCGCAGGCTTGCGCTACTTTAGTCATGGTTCTGTTTTTTAGCGAGTTATACACTTCGGATGTGGGTAAAAAAGTAGTTTTTTGACAGATATAATTTTAGAGAAAAAAGATGAAGATTAAGTCAATTCTGGTGTCGCAGCCCAAGCCTGCAGATATATCGAAGACGCCTTTTGCTGACATGATGAAAAAGTATGGTGTCAACTTCACTTTTGAGAAATTCATCAAACTTGATGATGTCACCGCGAGCGAACTCCGACAGGAACACATCAAACTCCCCGAATACACTGGCATCATCCTCACGAGCCGCAATGCCATCGACCATTTCTTCCGTGTCGCCAAGGAAATGCGCTACACAGTGCCCGAAACGTTGAAATATTTCTGCATCAACGAGTCGACGGCCTTCTACCTGCAACGCTATGTGCAATACCGCAAGCGCAAGGTTTTCTACGGCAACCAGACCCTCAACGACCTCATCGACATCATGAAGAAGCACAAGGACGAGAAATACCTCTACTGCTGCTCCGACATCAGTTCCGACTCGACCATCGACCTGCTCACCGCCGCCAAACTCAACTTCACCAAGGCCGTGATGTTCCGCACCGTGCCCGCCGACCTAAAGGACGTGGTGAAAATTGAGAACTATGACATGTTGGTCTTTTTCAGCCCGATGGGTATCCAGTCGCTCAAGGTCAATTTCCCTGATTTCGAGCAGAAGGAAGTCGCTATCGGCGGATTCGGCGAGGCCACTTGTCAGGCTATCATCGATGCTGGCTTCGAACTCAACTTCCGCGCCCCCACGCAGACCGCACCCTCAATGACGATGGCCATCGAGGAGTTCTTGGCCGCTGAGTACAAGAAGAGCAAGAAGAAGTAAGTTGCTGAAACACAAATCCTTTTTATGGTATGGTTGCCCCTGAAGGTTTGCCGAAATACGAGCGTATCTGCAAGGAAAACGACATTCAGGCGCTTTTCGACAAAGGCGCGGGCGTTTCGGTGTATCCTTATCGGGTCATCTTCCTGTTCCGCAAAGACGAAAGCCGCCCTGTAACGGTGCGTGTGCTGGTTTCGGTGTCCAAAAAACGCTTCCATCACGCCTTCAAGCGCAACCGCGTGAAACGCCTGATGCGCGAGGCTTGGCGCAAAAACAAGGCGCGGCTCTACGAAATCTGCCAAAGGGATAATATTTCGGTGGATGTGGCGTTAGTGTATACGGCTACTGTCATCCACAGTTACGAGGAGATGATGGCGAAGACACGGAAAGCCGTCCAAGAAATTGTCAAGAAGCATGAAACGCATTGCAAAAATTCCCGCTAACTTCCTGATTCTCTTGATTAGGCTCTATCAGGTGACGCTTTCGCCTTGGATCGGAAAAAGTTGCCGCTATGTGCCGACTTGCTCCAACTACGGCATCGAGGCCATCGAAAAATACGGCTTCTTCAAGGGCGGATGGCTCACCTTCAAGCGCATCCTCTCGTGCAACCCGTGGGGCGGAAGCGGCTATGACCCAGTCCCGTAGGGACGACACATCAGTAAGCAGGCGACGTGAGTCCCTGCACAGACAGACACGGACAAACAACAAAAAAATGAAATACATCAACACCCTAATCCTGACCTTGCTCCTCTCCGTGAGCGTGGTCGCCCAAGAAAAGCAGAACAACTTCGAAATCGCCAAGAGCCTCGACATCTACAACAGCCTCTTGCGCGAGTTGAACCTGAATTATGTCGATGAAATCAACCCGGGCGAACTCAACGAAACGGCCATCAAAGCCATGCTCAGTGGCCTCGACCCTTACACGGTCTTCATCCCTGAGTCCGACATCGAGAACGCCAAGTTCATGACCACGGGCGAATACGGCGGCATTGGCGCACTCATCCAGTATGACGGCGAATATACCCGCATTTCCGACCCTTACGAAGGATGGCCGGCACAGAAAAGCGGACTCATCGCTGGCGATGCCATCATTGAGGTGAACGGCGTCGACTGCAAGAAGAAGAACACGCAGGAAGTCAGCAATTTGCTGAAGGGTCAGCCCGGTACTGAAGTGACGCTGAAAATCAAGCGTTACGGCGTGGAGAAACCCATTGAGAAGACCTTGAAGCGCGAAAAGGTGAAAATCGACAACATACCTTATTATAAGGTGTTCGACAATGGCGTGGCCTACATTTCGCTGAGCGGCTTCACCCGCGACGCGGGCAAGGAGGTGAAGGAGAAATTCATGGAAATGAGGAAAAACCATGAGTTGAAGGGCTTCATCCTCGACCTGCGCGGCAACGGTGGCGGCTTGATGAACGAGGCGGTCGACATTGTTAACTTGTTCGTTTCCAAGGGAAAACCTGTCGTTTCGATGCGTGGCAAGGCGGCCACAGCCAACAGCCTGCATCCGACTACCAACGAGCCTGTCGACCTTGAAATTCCCGTGGCCGTTCTCGTCGACGGTAACAGTGCCTCGGCCAGTGAGATCGTGGCGGGAGCCTTGCAGGATTACGACCGCGCAGTTATCATCGGGCAAAGGACTTTCGGTAAGGGATTGGTACAGAATATCTTGCCGCTGAGTTACAATACGCAGATGAAAGTCACGGTGGCGCATTATTACATTCCCAGTGGTCGCTGCATTCAGGAAATCGACTATTCGCACAAAAAGGACACCACGCAGACGAAAACCGACACACTCGGCAAGGCGTTCAAGACAATGGGCGGGCGCACGGTTTATGAAGGTCACGGCATCACGCCCGATGTGAAGGTGAAGCGCGACCCATACGCCACGGTGACGGCCTACCTTTACGGCAAAAACTTCATCTTCGACTACGCCAACAAGTTCTACAGCGAACACAAAAGCATCGACTCCGCCGACCGTTTTCAAATCGACGAGGCCACTTATCAGGACTTCATGAAGTTCGTGAAAGACAAGAAGTTCAGTTATACCACCGAGAGCGAGAAGGCCATTGAGAAACTGAAGAAAGTGGCCAAGGAGGAAGGCTATTTGGACAAGATTCAGCCTCAAATTGACCTCTTGGAAAAGAACTTCGCCGCCGAAAAGGAGAACGACTTGCTGAACAACCGCAAGGACATTGAGGAACTGCTGCGCTCTGAGATTGTGGGCCGTTATTATTTCCAAAAAGGCCGCATCGTTGCCTCCCTTAAAGACGACCCCGACCTGAAACGCGCCTTTGAAATCCTGCTCAACACCAACGGCAAAGACGAATACCACACCATCCTGAGCGGCAAGTGATGACCTCGCAGGCCTCCATACGACCCTATCTGAGCCAAGCCTACCTTTTGGGCCTGCTGATGGTGGCCGTCGGCCTCACTCTCTCGCCCTTCCTGATGGGCATGTCGCAGTTTTGGTTAGTTTTGGTTTGGCTTGTGGACGTATCCCTTCCCCCTTTGAAAGGGGGGCAGGGGGGATTCAAAGACAAGTTCTCCCGCTTTTGCAACAACAAAGCCGCCGTCCTTCTCGTTGCCTTTTTCCTCGTGCACCTCGTTGGCTTGCTCTATACCGCTGATTTCCAGTATGCAATGAAGGATCTTCGCGTCAAGTTGCCGATTTTGGTCATGCCTTTCGTCCTTTCAAGTATGCCCCCCCTCGACCGCAAGCGTTTCGATTTTGTTATGCTTGTCTATGTGCTGTCGGTGTTTGTGGCCACGTTGTTTAGTTTTTCAACCTACTTGAAGCATGATTATGAGGATGTTAGAGAGATTTCGCATTTCATCAGCCATATCCGCTTTTGCCTCAATATCGTCTTTTGCATGGCCATCATTGGTTATTACCTCGTCAAGAGTCGAAGGGTCGTTGAGCCTGTCGAAACGCCCGTTCTGAAGTGCTTAAATCGTTTCCTGCAATGCTTTTTGTTGCTTTGGTTCGTCTATCAAATCTATATTTTCGAGTCGCTGTCAGGTTATGTGATTTTTGCGGCAGTTGTCGTTGTTTCAGCCGTTTACGCATTTTTGCGCTGGAAAAAGGGTAGGGGATGGCGCATTGCTGTCGGGGTTTCCGCTTTGGCGGTTTTGTTGGTTGCATCAGTCGTTTTGAAACGCCAAATCAAGCCTTTGCTGAAGGTTGAATCGGTGGATTTCAGCACTTTGGAACAAAAGACCGCTCAAGGCAACGACTATTGGCACGACACAATTTACAATCCCGTGGAGGACGGAAAATTTGTGGGGCTGTATTATTGCAAAAAGGAAATGCAAGAGGCTTGGTCTGAACGCAGCAATTTGCCTTTCGAGGGCACGACCACCAACGGCGAAAACCTTGAGGCGACCTTGGCGCGTTACCTCACTTCCAAGGACTTGCGCAAAGATGCCCAAGGCGTTATGGCTCTGACCGACGAGGACATCCGAAACATCGAGCAGGGTGTGGCCAACTACAACAATTGGAAGCATCCTGGCCTCCAAGCCCGCCTTTCCTCGACTTTGTTTGAGTACAACCTTTACCGCCGTTTCAACAATCCCAACGGAGGTTCCCTTGCCCAACGGATTGAGTTCACGCGGGCATCATTTCATATCATCGGGCAGCATCCGTGGTTTGGGGTGGGCACGGGCGATGTGCCGCAGGCGTTCAGTCAGGCGTATGATGAGATACAGTCGCCGCTGAAGGAGGAATTTCGCTTTCGCGCTCACAATCAGTATCTTGCCATCGCTGTCGCTTTTGGCTTGGTGGGTTTGGCGTTCTTTCTGTTCGTCTTGTTGTTTCCTTGGCTTTCCTCGCGACGAAACCACACCTATTTATATTTGGTTTACCTCTGCATCATGCTCCTCTCAATGTTTCCCGAAGACACTTTGGAAACCCAAGCGGGCGCGTCGCTGTTCGCGTTTTTTGAGGCGTTTTTGCTGTTTGCCGCACCGAAAACCGAGTAGGTTTTTCTGAAATCTTTGGAAGTAAAGGGAAAATCGCTATCTTTGCGGCAATTAAGTAACGATTAAAAAATAACATGATACGATACGGAAGGAGATATGAGGTAA
>CAMVCZ010000018.1 GCA_947166105.1 uncultured Bacteroidales bacterium | reverse complement strand
CCCCCAACGGGCTGCGGCTCTGTGCTGGCCTCAGACTCTCAAAGAACTTGCTCCCGTGCTCCCCTCGCTCAACCCCTGTTCCCTTCCGAAAGCGGGTGCAAAAGTACTACCTTTTCCCCGTTCCGCAATGGGTTTTTCCAAAAATATTTCATCAAACCATGCATATTGCTGATTGTCAAGAAGAAAAAATTTCGATAGGACTATTTTTTTATGAATTATGCACCTATTAATAATATAATGGCCTACCAATGGGGCAAAAAAGCATCTTGGATGTGGTCAATAACAGGCTTGCCGTCCTTGAAAACGATGGAAATAATGTCAAAACGAGTGTTGATGTCAAGCTTGTTTTGAAAAATATAGGCGTTGGCGGCATAAATTAGACGAGTTTGTTTTGGCCTTGTCACGGCAAGGTCAGGCTCGCCATGCTCATCGTTTTGGCGGGTTTTCACCTCGACAATAACCAACTCATTGCCATCTTTGGCGATAATATCAATCTCCTTATGCCGGTTCCGCCAATTGCGTTCCAAAATCTCATAACCCTTTTCTGACAGGTATTGAGCCGCAATCTCCTCGCCTTTCTTTCCCAATTCGTTGTGCTTCGCCATAGGAAACTCAGTTTACGACTTCTCCATAACAATCGAAATAATCGGCCTGCGTGATTTTCACTTGGTAGAACTCGCCGATTTTCAATTCGTTATCGGCGGAAATGAGGATTTCATCGTCAACTTCAGGCGAATCGTATTGACTCCGGCCAATGTAATAATCACCTTCGAGACGGTCTATGAGGACTTTTTCGGTCTTGCCAACTCGTTGGCCGTTGATTTCCAAAGAGATGTTCTGCTGGATTTCCATAAGTTTATCGACACGTTCCCGTTTCACCTCATCGGGAACATCGTCTTTCATCTCGTACGCTACAGTGCCTTCCTCGGGCGAAAAAGCGAACACCCCTGCCCTTTCGAAACGCATATCCTCGACAAATTGGCAAAGCTCCTCGAAATCGGCTTCCGTTTCTCCTGGAAAACCGACGATGAAAGTGGTGCGGAAAGCAATGTTGGGCACATGCTTGCGGACGTTTTTCACAAAGCCAATGGTCTGCTCGCGGTCCACACCCCGGCGCATATCCTTTAATATATGTGTGCTGATGTGCTGCAACGGCAGGTCGATGTAATGGCAAATCTTGGGATTCTCGCGCATCAAATCCAATAGTTCATCGGGGAAGCCCAATGGATAGCCGTAATGCAACCTAATCCATTCAAAACCATTGATTTCGCACAAGGCTTTCACCAACTCCACGATGTGCGACTTGCCGTCAATGTCGTGACCGTAATAGGTAAGGTCTTGGGCGATGAGGATGAGTTCCTTCACGCCTTGCTTGGCCAAACCTTTGGCTTCTTCAAGCAAGTTTTCCATCGGGACGGAAACGTGTGGCCCGCGAATGAGCGGAATGGCACAAAACGCGCAACGGCGGTTGCAGCCTTCCGAAATCTTCAAATAAGCGTAATGTTTCGGAGTGGAAAGCACACGGCGACTGCAATACTGCAGCTGCGGCTCTTCCTTCAACAAGTCGGCGGCAACGAGATTCACGCTTTCCACGCCATAAAAACCATCCACTTCGTGAATTTCCTTTTGCAAGTCCTTCTTAAAACGTTGCGAGAGGCATCCCATCACATACAATTTGCTGATTTTGCCTTGCTTGCGCAACTCGGCATATTCCAGAATGGTATCTACTGACTCTTCTTGCGCGTCGCCGATGAAGCCACAAGTGTTGATAATGACCACATCGGATTTCCTATCGGAATCGTGTCGAATCAAGTATTTATGCTCCAACAAAGCGGCCAGATGTTCCGAGTCAACTTTGTTCTTGGAGCAGCCGAGGGTGATGATATTCAGGATAGGTCTACGCATATTATTAAAACTTTATAATTAGTTCTTTATTCCATCCATCTGCTCCACAAACTTTTGGAAACCATAATTACACTGGGCTATTCGCGGAATGTCTTTCCGTTTCAATTGCTTCAGCACTTTATTGTACACTTGAATGGCTTCAGGTTTGTTTTTCGTCTTATCGGGAATGCCAATGCCCTCGGTTTGAAGTCTTTGGTTCAAAATATGGATGCAGTTCGTGGTCGCACAACGCTTTTTTGCGTCGTTTTCATAATACAACGGCAAAAGCCAACATTCCGTTTCGTTGATGCAGATAGCAAAAAGAATCCTATCGGCATATTGATTTTGTATGTTTTCGCTGATGTTCAAAAGCAAACGGTTTTTCACGCGCTCATAAAGCACATCGTCTGGCACTTTTTGATGATTCTCATCATAAATATCCACATCATAGTTTGCCAAAGGGCAAGTATCCGTATCTATCTGAATCACAAGGAAATCATTGGTGGCAAACACATATTTTACCTCCTCATCATTACAATGATTGAGCACTTCCAGCCAACCGCCTTCATTGGCTTGACGACCTACCGAATTTAGTTTCGGTTGTATGGGATTAACCTCAAATTCATCGCCCAAATAACGGGTAATGATATAATTGAGCATCCTAATCTCCGACGCGCCTTCGCAAAAAAGTGCAATTGAAGCCATAACGAAACCTTTTAGAAATTATCGGGCAGTCCGCCAATGAAACCCTTCTGCCACGCTTCCGACAGAGGCATTCCCAACTCGTTCTTCAACTTCACCTGACTGACTTTCGTATAGCCGTCAACATTTCTGCGAACGACATCAAGACAGACATCTTCTTCTTTCAGATTCAAACCATCAAGCACCGATGCATTATGTGTCGTCGCTATGATTTGCTTATCGTGTTTTCGTGCCAATTCAATCAGGCGTCTTGTGACTTCCCTGCAAAGTTTCGGATTAAACGCGGTATCAATGTTTTCAATGGCAAAAAACGGTGGGGTTTCATCTGAAACAATCAAGGTGAGATAGAACAGCAAATAGAGAAAACCTTCATTCGTGCTGCGTTGGTCAAACGTGTTGATTGTTTCCGACAAATAACTGTCTTTCAATTGAATATTAAATTCATTTGAAAGTTGTTCCGTTGGTAAACTCATATCGTCAAACCAATCTAAGACTTTCAAGTTCTCCTTGATTTCATTGAATATCAATAATCCATCAGGACGCTTTGCAATCTGTTTCAAATAGGCAAACAATCCCTCGCCGTGTAAACCTAATGGATATGTTTTATTTGAATCATCCGCTTTTCGAAGTTTCGATTCTTCCAATGAATAAATGAGAAAACGATAAATACCTATATTTATATTGATAGGCATAAACACCAGACCCTTATCCATCGACTCCATTATACTAATATTGACTGGCACATCTCCGCCTTTATCCTCTTGCATTTTCTTCAAAAGGTCTAGCATATCGTTTTTCTTCATCTTATTCTTATTCCCTTGAACCTCCTTACTATTTAAGTATCTAAGAAACTGAATAATATCAATAGAATCGTCTTCCCAACGCGCAGGTTTTGCTTCTTGATTATAATGAATACTATATGCTGCAGTATCATTCTGCTCATCAGTTAAAGAAACAAATACTCTATCCGATTCTACTTCACTAAATGCCGGCAACATAAATCGAGGCTCTACAACTCTTATGCCACGATTTGCAAAATACTCAAAATCAAGTTTGTCGGAACTGGCAGCAGCACCAAAGGCAATAGCTTCAAGAATATTCGACTTCCCCGAGCCATTCGCCCCAATGAAAAGATTGAATCTGCCAAGCGGCAACTTTAAATCTACTATCGACTTGAAGTTTTTAATAGCAATCTCTTTTATCATCACTTCATTATTTGCCTACAAAAATACTAAAACAATCACAACCGACACCAACACAACAAAAAAAAGTCGATTTCCTTTCAAAAACCGACTTCATTCTGTGAGCAATAAAGGCTCATCATTCAAACAGCGAATCCACAAACGCCTTCCTGTCGAAAATCTGCAAATGGTCAATGCCTTCGCCGACACCGATGTACTTGACTGGAATCTTGAACTGGTCGGAAATGCCTATGACCACGCCACCTTTGGCGGTGCCGTCCAACTTGGTCAAAGCCAAGGCGTTGACCTCGGTGGCAGCGGTGAATTGCTTGGCCTGCTCGATAGCGTTTTGGCCTGTTGAGGCATCCAAAACGAGCAGGATTTCATGCGGTGCGTCAGGGATGACCTTTTGCATAACGGTCTTGATTTTGGTCAACTCGCGCATGAGGTTGACTTTGTTGTGCAGGCGGCCTGCCGTGTCGATGATGACCACGTCGGCGTCTTGGGCCACGGCGGACTTCACCGTATCGAATGCCACGGAAGCGGGGTCTGCGCCCTGACCTTGCTGAACAATGGGCACACCTACCCTCTCAGCCCAAATCTGCAACTGCGAAACGGCAGCCGCACGGAAAGTGTCGGAAGCACCAAGCACAACCTTCTTGCCCGCCTTCTTAAAGTTGTGGGCCAACTTGCCGATGGTGGTGGTCTTGCCCACGCCGTTCACGCCAACGACCATAATCACATACGGTTTCTTGTCGGCGGGAATCTCGAAAGTGGTGCCGTCGCCCGACTCGTTCTCCTGAAGCAAGGCCACGATTTCCTCTTTCAGGATTCTGTTCAACTCATTGGTACCCACATACTTGTCGCGGGCAACGCGGGCTTGGATGCGGTCGATGATTTTCAATGTGGTTTCAACGCCCACATCGGAAGTGATGAGGATTTCTTCCAGATTGTCCAAAACCTCGTCGTCGACGGTCGACTTGCCCATGATGGCTTTGGAGATGCGGGTGAAGACATTGGTCTTGGTCTTTTCAAGCCCTTTGTCGAGGTCTTCCTTTTGTTCTTTTTTTCGTGTGAGGAATGAGAATAGGCCCATGATTTTCGATTTATTACAAACACAAAAAGGCTCTCCCATATTGGTTATGGAAAAGCCTGATTTTCAATTGATAACTTTACTTATCTCTTAGCAAGATATTCTTGAACCTTGTCGGCGGGAACAACAATCTCGTCGAAATAATAGGCACCAGTCTTCTCAGAACGCTTCATTCTGATGATCTTGCTATAGGTCTTGTCTAAGCTACGAAGGGTAGCAACAGCTTTCTTTGCCATAACTCTAAATTATTTAATCTCCTTGTGGAGGGTCATTTTCTTGAGAATCGGGTTATACTTCATCAACTCCAAACGGTCGGGAGTGTTCTTCTTGTTCTTCATGGTGTAGTACCTTGAAGTACCGGGCATTCCGCTGGCCTTGTGTTCGGTACATTCGAGAATGACCTTCACGCGCGCGTCTTTCTGTTTCTTTGACATTGCTTATATCCTTTCAAAATTTAACTTCATCGATTTGGGTTGCAAAAGTACAACTTTTTCAGATACCCGCAACCGATTTTTCAAAATTTTATTCCCCTTGGATGACCTTGTTCACAATTTGCAGAATTTCAGCCTCTTGCTTCAAAGCCTCAGCCTCAATTTCGGCGGCTTCCTTCAAGATTTCGGCCTTGAAAGCCTCGTCTTTCAGCGAAGAAGCGTTGATTTTGACGTTCAAATGGGCACCCATGACGGCGGAACAGGCACACAATGCACCCACGCCAGCGTCGGTGACGGAGTTCGGATTGCCGGTCTCAGCCATAGCGCGGACAACCTCGAAAGCCTTGAAAGCAGCCTTCATCGTGTGGAAAGGCACCTCTGTGGCATATTTCGTGGCCTCTTGGATGGCGGCACTACGGGCAGCCTTCTCCTCGTCGGTCTTTTTCGGCAAACCGAAAGCATCCATAATCTTATTGAAGGCGTTGGTGTCCTCGTCAACGAGTTCAAGCAGCTCGTCCTTGATGGCCTGACCCTTGACGGCCCAGTTGGAGAACTCCTCCCAACGTTCGTCCCAGCCCGGCTTGTGCGACGACAGGTTGGCTACCATAGTGGCCAAAGATGCACCAAGGGCACCCATGTAGGCCGAAATGGAACCACCACCCGGAGCAGGGCTTTCGCTGGCGGTCTCGTTGGCAAAGCCCGTGCAGGTCATGTCGACGAGTTTCTTCTGGCTGTGGTCCTCGATGAGGTATTCGATGACCTTTTCCTTCGGGTTGAAGGGCTTCAGGTCGTCGAGGCCCATTGATTTGATGGCGATCTTCATGATTTCCTCTTCGCTCACGCCGAGGCTACGCTGTTGCTTGGCGAGATAGAACCTGCCAGCGTCCATCAGCACCTTCTTGGGCACAAGGCCGACGATTTCGCAACCGGTGACACGCACGCCACGGGCAGCGGCCTTGGCACAGACTTCCTCAAAGCAGACGTGGACGGGCGACACGCTGATGTTGGTAATATTCATCGACACCTGGGCGATGCCGTAGTCCTCAATGAACCAGCCGATGGCCTTGGTAGCCTTCAGCGTTCCAGGAATCATAATCGGTTTGCCGTTTTCGTCCTTCATCGGCTTGCCGGTCACCTTGCCGCCTTCGCGCATCGGGCGACCCTTTTCGCGCACGTCGAAAGCGATGGCGTTGGCGCGGCGCGTCGAGGTAGTGTTGAGGTTATAGTTGATGGCCACGAGGAAGTCGCGGGCACCCACTTGGGTGGCGCCCGTGTGGGCCACGTGTTCGTTCCATGCGTTGGGGCCGAAGTCGGGCTTCCACTGCTCGGTACCGAGGCGTGAGGACAGGCTCTCGTACTCACCCGTGCGGCAGTAAGCGAGGTTGCGGCGCTCCTTGATGTAGGCAGCCTCTTCGTAGCAGTAGATCGGGATGTTCAGCTCGTCGCCGAGGCGCTTGCCCAACTTATGGGCATACTCGACCACCTCTTCCATGGTGATATTGCTCACAGGGATGAGGGGGCAAACATCCGTTGCACCTTGGCGCGGATGAGCACCGTGGTGCTGGCTCATGTCGATGAGCTCGGCGGCTTTCTTCACCACACGGTAGGCGGCTTCAAGCACAGGCTCAGGCTCACCCACGAAGGTGATGACGGTGCGGTTGGTGGTCATACCGGGATCGACGTCAAGCAGCTTGACGCCTTCCACTTTCTCGATTTCAGCGGTCACTTGGTCAATGATATTCTTGTCGCGGCCTTCGCTGATATTCGGCACACATTCGATGAGTTGTTTCATATTGTGTTAGATTTAGATTTCTTGTTACGCAGGGGTTGACACCGCCTGCTTATAAGCTGTCGCCCCTATGGGGCTTGGCTTTTGCCGCTGCAAAGGTAGGGCTTTTTTCGGCACGAAAGGAAATCAATCCAACTTAAAATTGACTGGAACCAAATATTGCACTCTTACAGCCTTGCCCCTATGCATTCCGGGCTGCCATTTCGGCATGGATTTTACTACACGCAAGGCTTCTTCATCGCAACCATATCCGATGCCTCTCAACACCTTATAATCGGAGAGACTTCCATCTGGCTCGACAATGAACCCTATAAACACTCTTCCATAGGCACCAGCCTTTTTAGCCTCTGCAGGATACTTGACCTGTTCCGCAATATATTGCATCATGGCCTCTTCTCCACCTGGAAATTCAGGCATTTGCTCGACAATCATATAAGGTTCACCTTCATCTACCGCTACCGGGTCTTCAATTATCCCTTCTAATGTCTCACCCTCTTCTTCCAAACTATCCGGCACTGTTGCCACCACATCGCCTTCAAATAGGAAAGGCTTGTCAACACTATCGTTCCTAACGGTATCAATGGCAGTGATAGAATCTGTTGGCAATGCAATCAATCCAGGAGTTGGCGGAACTGGTGAACCACACGAGGCAGCAGTGATGGCCGTGCCAAGTGTCATTCCAGCAAAGACTGCGGCTTTGCCCATCCGTTGCCGTTTCTCCAGTTCGCGTTCCAGATAGCGCACCTCTGCCTCGCATTTCGGGCAGGTACCTAAGCAGTCGCCTTGGTAGGTACATTCCTCAACGACCAACTTAATATCATTCTCCGCCGCAATCTGCTTGCGGATTTCCTTCAGGATTTTGCAGGTTTGTTTGCCTTTGGACATGGGATTCGATTTTTTGAATAATGCGGCAAATATAACATTATTTTTTTAACTAACCACTAATTACTCGCATCGGCTATTGCGCTGCCGTCCCTACGGGACTGATTATCAACTACTAACTTCTAATTTCAAACTTCTAACTATTCTCACCTTATTATATATTGGAACTCGTCAATGCTCGTCACGCCCATCTTTTCAAGACGTTCTTTGCTTCGTTCCACATCATCATCCATGTTGAAATCGGGAATATGCGGCACGCGCACCATGATACGGTTTGGGTCGCCATGCTGCAAAAGCCATTGCAAATTGCTTAACACCAAAGCATTGTCTTTTCCAGTATAGGCTTTGTAAATCTCAGGATTCATGTCCTTGATGTCGACGATATAACCATCCAAAACAGTATCAAGCGTTTCAACATTTTCAAACGGCACATTGAGGCTGGTTTCGGCCAAAAGTTGCCATTGCGAGCCACAAAGTTCACGAAACGCCTTGATGAATTCTACCTGCAACAATGGTTCTCCCCCGCCGAAAGTGATGCCGCCTTTGGTTGCCAAAAAATAGAGTTGGTCGATTTTCACCTCCTCGAAAAGCGTTTCGGGCGTATAAAGCCGACCCTTATCGGGTTCCCACGAGGCCTTGTTGAGGCAATACTTACATCGCAAGGGGCAGCCGCTGAACGCCACCAAAGTGGTGACGCCCTCGCCGTCCGTAGTCAGGCGGTGGCGACTGATGCCGAAAATCTTTGCCGAGTTCATAGGCAACTAGAAGTCATGCCAATTTGCCGCCTTTCGCTTGAAAATCATTCGTATTCGGTGTTCTTGTCCTCGGGCCGTAAAGTGAACACGATGCCAAACTGCACATGCATTCCGCTTAGGTTCATCGGGGAGAAAAAGCCGATTACATTGTTGGTTGTCAAGTAGATGTTGCAAGTCTTAAACAGCCTGCCTGAAATGCCCAAACCAATGTTGTCGTAACTGTTGGGCATAATTGTATAGGTGGCGCAAACATCCAGTTTCTCAAAGAAATAGCCGTTGTAGGCCAAAGTCAAAGCCGGGCGGAAACCGCTGCCATTGAAACGGCCTTGCACTTGCGCACTGAAGCGATTGTGGGCATCAAGGTCGTAGTTTCCGCGAAGCAAAAGATTGGTATTCAAGGCGGTGAAGTATCTCTCTCCCCTGTCGAAGCCGAGATGGAAGTACTGCTGCAAAGTGTCAAGGAACAAAGCACTGTTGGTTTCATCGGCAAGCATTTCCAATTGGTTGACATTCAATCCATTGAACAAGAAAGTACCATTGTCATAAAACTCACCCATATCCTGGATATTGTTTGTCATCTGAATGTTGTTGAAGCCCCAACTGATGAAACCCAAATCGCGGACGGCGGCCACGGCACTAAACCTGTCGTCGAAACGGTATTCAGCGGCAAAATCGACACCGAAACCGGGATTGTGGAACAAATCACCAATTCCGAAACCGCCGGCGCCACCCAACACGCCATCTTGGAGCGTTATGGTGCTGGGCATGGAAGTGCGCACCAACACATCATCCACAAGGCGAAGCGCGTAGCTGTCGGGGTCGGTAAACAACCGCACATCAAATTGCTTCGTGTTGACATTGACCACGCCGAACAACAGTTTGGCACGACCGCCGAGAGATAGCCGATCATTCACTTTCATCTGATAGCCCACCGCAAACTCCTGAAACATAGTGGCATTGGCTTTCAGGCCCACATTGACGGGATTATCAGAACCCAAGAAAGCCGAGTTGCCGTAAGCCAACAGCTTGAACAAGTCGGCTCTGAAGCCCACGTCTGACTGGGTGCGGATATTGTGCTCGTAAGTGAAAAAGCCATGCTTCGTGCGGCGACCCAAAATGAAGAAATTGAGGTCAAAGTCAACGCCGACGAAGTTATTCTCTTTCAGGCTGTTGGCCAACTTGCGAAGGTTGAGGACTTCGGGGCGACCTTGGGCGTCGAAATCAAACAAATTGTTATAGCGCAAAGTCGTGTTCTGGACGTTCAGGCTGGTGTTGCCAATGAGTATCGACATCACGCTCTCGTAGGGCAATTCAGTGGCCGGATTGGCCTTCAACTGGTATGGATTCATCCGCATGAAGTCGACAGGAGTCCCTACTTGTGCCTGAGCGACGTTCCACGCCAAAGCCGCAACCATAGCGGCAAAAACCTTAAATATCCTTTTCATAATTATTCATTATTGGTTTCAATCACTCCATCATATTTCACTTTGGCTTTCACTATCGCCTCCAATTTTTGGTTGGCGTTCAATGCCACATCGCGTGCGTCGGTGTCCACTTCATACATCATAAAGATGCGGTCGGAGTGGAACAGGTTCTCAACACGGTCTTCGGTGATGGTGAAGCTCACATTGGTCGTGGTGGGCTTTCCGTCAAAAGAAGCCGAAATCAAATTGCTGCCACCGATAAGGGTATCAGTAACCACATCATGCTCGGAATCATACAAATAGAACTTCCCGTTCAAATTCAAAGGCAAGGTAGAATGGAACGTCATTTCCAAAGTAACCTCCTTGATTATCTCTGGAATTTCGACTTCGGAAAGCTCGAAATCAAGCGTATCCATGTACCAGACATCATCGACACAGAACTTCAAAGGCACATCGACATTCACAATCATGTCAATCGTGCTCGAATCAGACAATTGGATCAAATCCTGAAGCCCTTGAGGATTGAAAATGACATCCGAAGCGAAACACAAACCTATGGAATTCAGATTGACCTTGGCGTTCAACTTGCGATGAAGCACCTCGGCATACGCAGCCGGCGAAACAGGAAGGACAGCTTCAACCGGAAGAGGCTCGAAAATGTCGTAAGTTTCCCAGAAATCGTACACGAACATCGCCGTATCGACTTGCAGGCCCGCGTCCATTCCAAAACCATTCCTTCCCGACATCGACACCTCGGCACCTTTCACTTCCAACGAGCCAAAAACATTGTCCTCGAACACAGCAAACACGGTATCCAACCTGTTTCTGACCCTAACAATATTCGCCCATCCGCTCATTTCTTGAACACAGATTTCGGTCGATGCGAGATGGACATCGAAAATGAATTCCGAAACCGTTGTATTCTCGATGGAAACCCGCAACTCGTGGCTGAAGTTCAACACATGCGTTTCCTCGGCCTCAAAATACAGTCCCGCCAAATCAATCACGACAGAATCGGAAACCGGACCTGTAATAATTTCCAACGGCGAGCCATCAGCCTGCTTAAGATCATCCGAGCGGATTATCATTGAACGAATATTCGCCACATTGGTCCCGACGCTGAAACTCAGCACACCTGAACGGATCTTGCCGCTCTGCACCGTGACATATTCCGACTCCAAATTCACGGAATAATCAAGCCTGACCGTTGTATCAATCGGTTGCGGAATCACGAAAGGATAAGGATTTTCGATGGAGTATTTCTCCTCGAAGACAAAATTCTTGAATTTCATGAAATCACTTCCTTTTAACACATCGGCCTGCGTGTAATCATATTCAAAATACATTCCGCCGCCTTCTTCAAAGACAATGACGCTGTCGATTTGGAATCTCTTCAGCAAGTCTTCAATCGTGTAGGAAGCGTTGATGATGGGCAGCAGGAATTCGCCTTCCAACTGCGCACCATGAACATGACTGGTGTCATAATGGTCTTTTTTGCAAGAACACAATGCCATCGCAATGACAAATAGCAACAGTAATTGTTTGGCTTTCATAATGTTATTTTTTAAAGTTATTTTCAAACAAATTTTCCGTTCAATATCATCTTGGCCACCTTGTTCGCGCCATAATAGTAAGGCATGAACTCCAACTGCGTCATCGGTTGGGTGATGATGAGGTTGGCCAACTTGCCTTTGGTGATACTGCCCACCTCGTCGCTCACGCCCATTGCGTAGGCAGTGTTCATTGTGGTGGCGTTCAGGGCCTCTTCGGGCGTTAGCTTGTAGCGGATGCAGGCCATCGACATGATGAGTTGCATGTTGCCCGAAGGCGAAGTGCCCGGATTGAAATCGGAGGCCATCGCTACCGGCAAACCCGAGTCAATCATTTTCCTTGCTGGCGAAAGCGGCAGGTTCAAGAAGAAGGCGCAACCCGGCAAAACCGTCGGCATGGTTTCCGTATCTTTCAGACATTCAATCTCTTCGTCACCCATTTGTTCAAGGTGATCGACGGAGATGGCGCCATATTTTACGCCCACCTGCACGCCGCCCGATATGGCCATTTCGTTGGCATGGATTTTCGGCTTCATGCCATATTTGATGCCCGCCATGAGGATGCGCTCGGTGTCCTCGCAGGTAAAGAAGCCTTGGTCGCAGAAAACGTCGATGAAGTCGGCCAAATCCTCAGCCGCCACGAGCGGAATCATTTCGTTGATGACCAAATCGACGTAATCTTCTTGATGCCCGCGATATTCCATCGGGATACCGTGCGCCCCGAGGAAATTCGACTTGATGGTCAGTGGCGAGTTCTCTTTCAGGCGGCGGATGACGCGCAGCAGCTTCAGCTCGCTTTCGGTGGTGAGGCCGTAGCCGCTCTTGATTTCGATGGCGCCCGTGCCCATGCGCATCACCTCGTCCAAGCGTTGTTGCGCCATGTCGTAAAGTTCGTCCTCTGAGGCCGCCGCCGTTGCCTTGGCCGAGTTGAGGATGCCTCCTCCCCTCTTCGCGATTTCCTCATAACTGAGGCCGCGAATCTTATCGACAAACTCCAGCTCGCGCGAGTTGGCATAGACCAGATGCGTGTGCGAGTCGCAGAAGGTAGGCATCACCACGCTGCCTTTCACGTCATAAACGCGATGGTTTTCAGCGAGATATTTCCTACAAGCCTCCGAGTCCATCGGGCCGTAGTCGGCGATTTTCTTTCCTTTAATCAATAGGAAGGCGTCCTTGATCCTTCCCGTTTCGGCCATTTCGGGGCCGCGTTTCAGCAGTCGGCCTTGTTCCTCGATGCCGACGAGTTCCTTGATATTGACGATGAGCATATTCAAAAAAATTTGCGGCAAAAATACAATAATTCACTGGATTTGAGGAAACATCATAGCTTTCCAATACAAATAATCCCTCAATGAGGGAGATTTTTTTGAAAAAAAGCACTCATTGAAGGATTTTGTAACCTTTGGACGCAAGCTGGTGGCCTACGGCAGTGCCCCGGCAGGCAAAAAAAACACGTAGAGACGCCACTCACCGTGACGTCTCTACGATCATGCGGGAATTGCAAATTCCCCTCTCAACACTTCCGAATTGCAAATTCGGAAGAACCGCCCATCATCTGTTGACGGTCAGCAGTATATCGTCGACTTCCAAAAAGAACTCGTCGCTGCAATTGAAGTGACGGATGGCGATGTACTTCTCTCCGGCGTAGGCGCTCAGGTCGACGGTATATTGATACCAGTTGCCTATGTCACGGGTGTTGCCGTCGCGGCCATTGCCTTTGTTGCCACTCGCGCCCTTAGCGGTCATCGTCCACTCCTGCACCATCGTCCAGCCGTCCGTGCCGGTGCCGTTGTCGGAGACGAACACGCCAAAGTGCTCGGCGGGATAATCGGCATCCTGGGAGCAAGCCCAGAAGCTGAAGGTGCTGCCCTGAACCAAGTTCACTTTAGGCGTAACAAGGTAGTTGTCGGGAGTAAGGGGGCCAGCAGATCCATGGTATGAGCCTGAAGTCATCCCTACGGTTCCATAGTGGCCATCATTGTTACTACTATAGCCATAGGCTGCCATTTGATTGGTAAGCACCCAGTTGTAGCCGTCGCCATCGGCGTCGATGGTGGTCCAGCCTTCGGGAAAAACAGAATTATTGAAGTTCTGTGAGAATGAGGTCCCTGGTTCGGGGTCGCCCAATCTGATATTATCGACATCCAAAAAGAAATTGTCGCTGCAATTGAAGTGACGGATGGCGATGTATTTCTGTCCGGCGTAGGCACTCAAGTCGACGCTGAAGTAATACCAGCGACCTTGGTCACGGGTGTTGCCGTCGCGGCCAAATCCTTTGTCGCCACTCGCGCCCTTGGCTTCCATCGTCCACTCCTGAACCATCGTCCAGTCGCTCGTGCCGTTGTCGGAGACAAACACGCCGAAATGCTCGGCGGGATACTTATAGTCTTGTGCGCCAGCCCAGAAGCTGAAGGTGCTGCCGCTGCGCAAGGTCACTTTAGGCGACACAAGGTAGTTGTCAGGATAGAGAGCACCTGCAGTTTTATGGTACGAGCCAGAGAGAATCATGTGGCTGCCATTGAAACCTGCATTGCTTTGGTTATAGCCATAGGCAGACTCGCATTCCGTGTCAAGCACCCAGTTGTGGCCGTCGCCATCGGCGTCGATGGTCGTCCAACCTTCGGGAAAGATGCCGTCATTGAAGTCTACGGTAAAAGCAGTGATAACTGTCGCAGTCAGGTCAACGCCTGCATTGAGGAACGTGTTCATCTCGATTGCATTCATTTGGGGGCGGGTGCCGGCGTACGCATCGTCGGCGGTATAAACTGAGCCGTCCTCGCCTTCAGCCAAAGCGTCTTGCGGAAGCACGATGGCCCAAGTGACGTTGTTTTCGTCCTTGGCGGGCATCTTGATCAAGCCGTCGCCGTCCTTGCCGTAGCTGAACCCGTAGTTTTCGTCGGTCGGGTTGCTGAAGTCAACCGTCACGGTGTTGTTCATCCCCGTGATGCAGATGGCAGCCGTGGAAGGCGTGGTCACGTTGAACTTCATCAGCGAGCACTTGTTGTAGAGGCGCGAGGTGTAGGAAGTTACGTCAGCGGAATATTCCACCGTCGATTTCCCCATCGAAATCACGGGGAGTTCGTTGGTTTGGTCGCTGATGTTCACGGTCAATTCGGTGGCGCCGTTGGCGACCGTTCCTTGCTTGTTGCCGAGGAAGTAGAAATAGAGGAGTTGGCCTTCCGTGGGGCTGGTGATGTCGCCAGAAAAGACACCATCGGTGCGGGTCAGTGTGCCGACCACTGCGCCGTTGTTAGCCACCAGGATTTGGTCGCCATTCGTAAAAGTGACTTGTTCCGTAGCGGCAGGGTCCACATTCACCCTTGAGCCGTTGTTGGTCCCTGAGCCTGTCGAAGGGCCAACGTTCAGCGTAATCCTCACAACGTTGCCCTCGCTTTGGGTGTTGTTGGTTTGTTCTTTCTTGCACTGTGCGAGGCCCAGCACCAAAAGGCCGGCCATCACAATCATTCCAAGTCTTTTCATTGTTCGTCCTCCTTCTTTTTGAGTGCCACATAGCCGAGGCCGGCGCCAATCAGCAGGACAAGGCCGCTGCCGAGGGGAGCGGGCTGCTCGCCGAAGTTGCCGTTGCTGAACTCGAAGCTCTCCCCGCTGCGGTTTTGGTTCATCAAGCCTTTGGGGCTGTTGTCGTTGGTTTGCGGGTCGCTGCCGAACAAGCCGTCGGGCCTGCTCTGGCCGTTCAGTGTGGTGGCCGGCGCCATCAGGGCTGCCAGCCCGAGCGAAAGCGCAAGGGCTTTCAGGGAATTCTTTTTTCTGAACATTTTGTGATGATTTAGTGAAACATTTAAAGATTTAAGATTTAAGATTCAAGGATTCCGAAGACCCGCCTTGCGCCGCTCCGTTCGCAATGGCAGGCACAAAAAAATCCAAGGCAAGCCACTTCGTCCTGCCTTGGACTAAGGGTATGGGAAAGCATGGAACGAAGATTTACCCCCCCCATTACATTGATAATCAATAATTTACAAGTGTTTAGCATAATAATTGGCATTGATTTGAAGCCGCAAAAGTAGAAAAAAAAGCGAAATTGGAACATGTTTTGCGGCAAAATTCCGATAGTTTGATTATTTTTGCAGCCGTAAAACCACAAAAAACAGGTATCATGGCAAACACAGCAAACATTCCTGCCGAGGGGCAATTGATAGTCGACATCAAGGACATGTCGCTCATCAACGACATCAAAAAGGCCATTAGCATGACAGTCTAGAAGATTTCATCAAAGAAATGGAAAAATGAAAAGCAAAAAATAACAACCATTATCATGAAAAAAACCATCCTAATCGCTATTGCAATCCTTGCCTTTGGCTTCACTGCCAACGCGCAAGAAAAGAAAGAAGAATCGAAGGTCAAGCATTTGACTTACAACGAGTTTCTGAAGAAAGTCTGGGACTTTGAGAAAAACCCGAACACCTTTATCTATAAGGGCGAACTTCCTGCCATTATCGACTTTTACGCCGACTGGTGTGGACCGTGCCGCCGCGTGGCTCCCATCATGGAAAAATTGGCCGAGGAATACGACGGCAAGTTGCTGGTTTACAAGGTCAACACTGACCAAGAGCGCGGCCTCTCCGCAGCATTTCAGGTGAAAAGCATTCCCATGGTGCTGTTCATCCCCTTGGAGGGCCAGCCGATGATGCAAGTCGGGGCCTTGCCGGAAGAAGGTTACAGGAAAGTCGTTGAGGAACAATTGATTAAATGACACTTTTCTCGACAGCCTACTTCCCAAGCATCAGTTACATGGCTCGTTTTCTCACTGAAAACGAGCCTTTAATTGAAGTTTTTGAAACCTACCGCAAGCAGACCTACCGCAACCGCTGCCGCGTGATGACGGCCAACGGCGTGGAGATTCTTAGTGTGCCCGTCGTGAAAGTCAACGGAAACCACACGATGACCAAGGACATAATAATCAGCCCCGTGGAGCCGTGGCAGCACATTCATAGCCGCTGTTTGGAGTCAGCGTACAAGGCTGCGCCTTATTTCGACCATTACTATGACTATCTGCGGCCGATTTTCGAAGGTCATTTCGAGCGGCTTATCGATTTGAACGATGCGGCTTTGCAGGCAATCCTCAAAATGCTGAAAACCAAGAAGGAAATTGTCCATACTACGGATTATGTGCGCGAGGCTGAGAACGACTTGCGCGAGGCTTTCAGCCCTAAGAAGGCGATTGAAAACACCTCATTTCCAGAATATTACCAAGTTTTCAGCACAAAATTTCCCTTTGCGGCGGATTTGAGTGTGTTGGATTTGGTTTTCAATGAGGGGCCGGAAGCGGTGGAATATCTTCATTTTCGTTGATGATGTGGTAAAATTTTAGATGGTTTGGTATTTACATTTTTGTATTTAAAACATTGATATTAAGTAATTTATACAAAAAACAACAATTTTGATTTTGGGCCAAAACTGCGAAAATTTTGAAGTTTTGGCCCAAACTATTTATGGTTATCACTTTTCAATAGGTAGGGGTGACCTCGTGTGCCGAAGGAAGTCACGGAGTGACGGCGGATGTTAGGCAGGGGTGAAATGAAATGAAACCCCTGCCGAAAAACAAACACACCCTGCCAGCAAAAAACAAACCTCTGCCAAAAGGCGGCTGTCGTACCACGGCAGCCGATAAGACAAAAGACGAGACCTCGGGATACAGGGCAAAGACATTTGCCCCGTATCCCATAATCTCTCGTCTTTACTACATTCTATTAGTTTTCATAATATATTGTAGAAACTTGTACGTACTGTTTATCGCGATGAACGCACGGGGCGTACAGGAAGTCCATAATAGCGATAGAACCAATAACCCATGTCAATATCAATTGCAGATATGATGGATTCAAGGCTCCACGCAATGCTAGGAAAATCTGGAGTGAGCGAACTTGACCAGTAGTAGCAACCACTGCCTGTATCGTAGAGACTGCTTTGCTCGCGGAAACCCGCAGCGGGCAGGAAGAGACTGCTGCCGTTGGTGGCAGTGAACAAGCATCCAGTTACACTATTTTGCTGTGTCCAAGTTACCGTCGTATTGTTGTAGAGTTCTTCAAATTCTTCCTTGGTGGGCATGCGCCAGCCGTTGCCCCAAATGGCAACGGCAGCGTCGTCCTCGGGAAGCAGGGTGGTCAAACCGTCGCTTCCAGTGTATTTGGTGAATGTACTGCCATTGCCGTATTGGTAGGAGTTCCAACTGTAAGTGCTTTTGGGCTGGATTTCGCCCCAGGCATAGTAGTCGCCGTAGCCCTCGGGGGTATCGGCCCCCACATTGCAAGTCGCCCACAACAGGCCGCTCGGCAGACCGAGGTCAACGTATTCGTGTTCGTCGCCGCCGCCTTCGTTTAATGTGGTGAAGGTCTTTTCTTCACCATAGCCAGTACCTTGCTCATTCGTGGCGTAGGCGCGCACGGTGTAGGTGGTGTTGGCGGTCAGGCCGGTCAAGGTCATCGAGAAGGCATTGTTGGTGGCAGCAATGGTCACGCAAGCCCATTCTTCATTGCCCGTTTTGTAGCAAATGCCGCTTTCAGTAACCGTGCCGTTGCCATCATTAGTAATTGCTCCGCCAACAAGGGCAGTATTGGTGGTAATGTTGGTCACTGCATCAGTCGTCACGGTAGGAACGGTAATGACAATTTCCTCCTCGGTGGTGAAGCTCACTTCCTCGCCATACCCCGTGCCTTCCTCGTTGGTGGCGTAGGCGCGTACGGTGTAGGTGGTGTTCGGGGTTAGTTCGGTCAAGGTTGTCGAGAAGGCGTTCTCGGTGGCTTCAAGAATCACGCAAGTCCACTCTTCATTCCCAGTCTTGTAGCAGATACCACTTTCAGAGATAGTGCCATTGCCAGCATCGGTAATTGCTCCGCCAACCGTGGCTGTCGTGGTGGTAATCTCGGTCACCTCAGAGGTCGTTACCGTGGGAGCGGTAATGACAATCTCTTCCTCGGTGGTGAAGGTCAGTACATCGCCGTAGCCTGTGCCGGCCTCGTTGGTGGCGTAGGCACGAATGTAGTAGGTGGTGTTTTGGGTCAGTTCGGTGAGGCTCACCGTGAAGACTCCAGTGGTGGCCGTTGCCGTGGCGTGGTCGCCCTCAAGGGTGGGTTCGCCTTCAGTACTCCAGCACACGCCGCACTCGGTAATCGTGCTGCCGCCATCGCTGAGGATTTCGCCGCCTGCCGTGGCTGTCGTCGTGGTGATGCCGGTCACTTGGGATGTTGTCACGTCGGGCAGTTCAATCGGAACAGGAGTCTCGGTCACAATCAGCAGGGGATTGAAACGCTTCACGTCGTTGCGCACGATTTGGGCAAGGTTGGTCTCCAACTGTTTGGTGCAGATGACTTCCTCACCATCAAGCACTTCCATCGTGAAGCCTTGTGCCAATGCGCCCACGGGCAGCACGATGAAGAACTCTTGCGCAGTTGTCGTGCTGGTCAAGGTCACGTCGCAGTTCAAGGTAACGATGTTCGTGCCATTAGTGCCTTGGCCGACCATTAGGACAGGTTCATTGGCGGAGCAGTCAACGGTGAAGATGCCGTTCAGTTTCTCGCCTTCTGCGCCCGTGATGCGGATGCCGCTCACATGGATGTTGTCGCCCAACAGACGGACATCCAAGCCGCCGCAGAGGTTCTTGAAATAAAGGTTCTCATCCGTGCCGTATGCTGCCATCGGGTTCGCACCGTTGGCGAAAGTGCCGGTTTGGGTGAGGGTTTGCGTGGCAGGCAGGTTAAAGGTTGCCGTTGTGCCGCTAAGGGTGGCTGTTTGGGGATAAACCGCAGTGAACGGTTCGGCCATCTCAAACTCGCCCGTGGTGCGGAAAGTGCCTTCGGTGCTTCCTGCGCCCGATTGCAGCGTGAACTCTGCAGTTTCGCCGTTGCCGTTGGCCACCAAAATCTTGTCGCCAGCCAGCCATTTCACATCGCCATTCAGGGGATTAATGGCGGTGCGGCCTTGTTGGCCAATGTGCTGCTCGATGTTGGCCGTGAAGACGGCTTCCTTCGAGACTTTCTTTTCCTTGTTGCACGACACGAGCATCATCAAGCCCATCGTCAGTGCCATTGCTGAAAACAATACTTTCTTCATAGTAAGTCCTCCTTTAAGATTAGTTTGGCCAATCGATGTCTGTCATGGTCATGGATTCCGTTCCGCCGCCGGCGTATGCCGCAGCATCAGCCGAAGCGCACAAAACGCCTTGCGGCTCAACCTCTATGATCTCCACTTTCGGAGCATCATAGGTTCGCCTCGTCGTGAGGCCATTCTTTGATACTTTCATAATGCCTTTTCTGCATTTTGCGCCAACTCAGACACCCTCTCATTGGCAGGTTTGTTGGATGTTGTTCTGAAAACACAATGAAAAAGCGCGGGTATCTGTCCTATTTGCTTATCCCGCCATTCGAGGCTCTCGCATGCCCACCAACCGAGGATAAGCAATGTCGAAAGCCCACGCAATAGATTATACCATCTCACTTTTGTAACTATTCATTTCCAAAACGAATAGGCTCACGCAAGTTGAGCGTATCATCTACTAAAAATGGACATCGCCTATTGCTCTACCTTGCGGTTGGTTGAATTTGCGAGATTCGAATGGCCGCTGATAAAGCGTAGTACAACGCCTTGTCAATATGTTTGCCAAACGCCTTAGTTTTCCGAACTTGCCGAAACATCAGCGATTGGCGAGGCAAAGATAGGGAATATTTGGATATGGGAATAGGATTTTGGGGGAAAATTCACTTCTCCGGATAAGCAATCCTGACATGGTAAATGCTCATCAACTTCTTTTTCAGCACTTTGCGGCAGGTTTCGATGTCGCGCAAAGTCAAGTCGGTGTTGAGGAACTGCCCTGCCTCCATCTGCTTGTTGATGATGTTGTCGACCAAGTCGCTGATTTTCTTTTCGTCAGGCTCCTTCAGGCTGTGTGAGGCCGCCTCAATGCTGTCGGCCATCATCAACACGGCGGTCTCGCGTGAGAATGGTGCAGGACCATGATAAGTGAACGGTGCAGGGTCAATCACCTCGTCGGGATGCGCCTTTTGCTCGTTGATGAAGAAATAATCCGTGCGGCGCGTGCCGTGGTGGGTGCGGATGAAATCGATGATGCGCTCTGGCACATGTGCCTTGTGCGCCAATTCGATGCCGTCGGTCACATGCGAAATGATGATTTCTGCGCTCTCCTTATTAGAAAGACCGTTGTGCGGACTATATGCTCCGTGCTGGTTTTCAGTAAAGTACATTGGGTTTTTCGTCTTCCCGATGTCGTGATACAAAGCCCCTGTGCGTGCCAACTGCGAGTCGCCACCGATTTCAAAAAGCACCTCCTCACAAAGGTTGGCCACTTGGATGGAATGTTGGAAAGTGCCGGGGGCAGTTGCCGCCAATTGTCGCAATAGCGGACTGTTGGTATTGCTCAACTCCAAGAGCGAGAGCGAAGTAGGCACGCCGAAAATGCGCTCAAGCATGAGGATGAGCGGCTGGGCAAGCAGGGTGAACAAAGCGTTCAGAACCAGCAAGAAAACATCCCACCAGTCGATTTCGGAAGTGGACAAAAACGTGAACGCCGCATAAACCAACAGATAGCCCACAAAAACAAACAAGGCCGTTTGGATGAAACGGTGGTGCGCCCGCTGGTTCGACATGCTGAACACCGTAAGCACCGTGGCCACCAACTGCATGAAAATGAACTGGAAAGGATTGGGTACCACGAGCGAAATCAGCATCACGGCAAAGACTTGGGTGGAAAACGCCAAGCGCAGGTTGAAGAACGAGCTTACCATGATGGCGAGCAGGCACACCGGCATCAGATAAACCAGTCCCGGCTCAAACTTGACAAGGACATACGAGGGGATGATGACAATCAGCATGAGTGTTAGCAAGAGCACAATGTTCTTCAACTCCGAAAAGACTTTTTTGTGTAACTTGTTGCCGTACAATCCCATAAGTGTAAAGATGA
Organism: uncultured Bacteroidales bacterium; assembly: GCA_947166105.1. Taxonomy (GTDB): domain Bacteria; phylum Bacteroidota; class Bacteroidia; order Bacteroidales; family F082; genus Limimorpha. The sequence goes on along the minus strand of CAMVCZ010000018.1, from coordinate 37,077 downwards.
GTGCCACGAGGAAAAGTTGGCTCAGCAGCACACGCAGCGACTCATCGCTCGACATGGAGCGTGAGGTATATTCATGTTGCAACGAATTCAAAATGTCGTAGGTGTGCGGGCTAATGATTTCCCCTTCCGACACGATGATTTCGTCCTTCTGCACCATGCCGTAGGTGAGCGAAATGGCCGAAACCGCCTTCTCCTTCTCCAATTTGGTAATCTCAGCGTTGTAGAAAACATTCTGCCGCAACGCGCCGTTGAGCAACTCCGAGAGCAGTTTTGTATCTATCTGTTTATCAATGTTTTCCAAAGCCTTCGCGACCGCTTCAGTCGCCTCACTCATCGAATAGAAATCGCCATAGCGGACGGTGCGCATCACCTTGTTGCGAATCACGCTCACTTCAGTTTCGGGCGCGAGGTTGCTCGTTGCATTGTCATAGGCCACAATTCCTTGATCCTCAATGGAATCGTAGAGAATAAACAATTCGTCGAGGTTGTATTCCTTATCGGAATTGCCGCTCCATCTCGCCTCAAACGCATTGAACAAAGCATTACGGGCGGCAGTCATTTCCTCATCGTTGAAGACGAAAATCGGCTTCACCTTGGCAGCAATCGCCTCTGTTTCAGCGTTCAGCGTCTCGTCATCCTTGTAAATCGGGAAATCGAAGGGTGCATACAGAGTTTCGTGTTGCCACGGTTTGGAGAGTTGGTATTCATATTTGAACTTGCCCGTACGCGGCATCTGCCAACAAACCAAAACAATGGCCACCAAAAAGGCAATCACCTTGGCAACAACATAATAACTATGCCTTATTCTGTTCAGAAAATCCTTTATCTTACTCATAACCAATTATTTAAAAATTACAATCGGATTATAATCCGTGTGCTAAATTAAGAAAAACTCCAATCGCTTGAAAAAAATCGTCGAAAAAAGGCCGATTGCACCGATTTGTTACCTAATTTAGCGGTCAGAAAACAAAGAAAAATCATGACCCACGGCATCTGCAATTTATCCGCCATCGCCTTGCGCAAGGAAGCCCGACACGCCTCCGAAATGGTGAGCCAACTGCTTTATAATGAAACCTATACCGTTTTAGACAAAGCTCCAGAATGGATTTTGATTCAAACAGAAAACGGCCCTTCGACAGGCTCAGGAACAGAGTTTTACGAAGGCTGGATTCAGGCGAAACAGTTTTGCGAAATCAGCGAAACGGACTTCAATGCTTTGAAAGGCAAAAAGCCATACCTTATTAATAAGGCAGTCGCGGAATACGAGGGCAAATGGTTGACTTTGGGCACGCCACTTTTCGAGCCGTATCCTGACGCGGTGGAAATGCCACAGCACTTTCAGCCTGAACTGATGGTTGAAAACGCCAAGAAACTGCTCGGTGCGCCTTATCTTTGGGGCGGTCGCACGGCATTTGGCATTGATTGTTCAGGCTTGGTGCAAATTTGCACCTGCTTGGCCGGACTCTGTTTGCCCCGCGATGCTTCACAGCAGGTGGCTTGTGGCGATTTGGTGTATTTCCTGCAAGAAACCCGCACCGGCGACTTGGCCTTTTTCGGTGATGAGGATGGACGAATCACCCATGTAGGCATCCTCATGGGCGACGAGCAAATCATCCACGCCTCGGGACAGGTACGCATCGACTACCTTGACCAAACGGGGATATTTAATAAGGAGCGGAATGAACATACACATCGGTTGCAGGTTATTAAGCGAATGGGGTAATGTTCCCGAAAAACCAAATCAAATTACCCGCGAAATACCTAAAATGCCGTTTCGTGGGTAAATAAGAAAACGATAATTACCCACGAAACACAGAAACCACCATTTCACGGGTAAATAAAAAAGTTATAATTACCCACGAAATGATAAAAATAGGGTTTCACGGGTAAATAAAATGCAAAAACGTTTTGCTGGTTTGGAAATAAACCTATATCTTTGCGAAAAATTTCGCAACGAAAAATTTCGCAATGAAGAATCCATTTAAATTCGGAACGGTCGTTGAGGAGGAGTTTTTCACCGACCGACAAGAGGAGTTGCAATACATCTGCCGAGTGATGGACAGCGAGAACCACCTCGCGCTCATCAGTCCGCGCCGTTTCGGGAAAAGCAGCCTCGTTTTGAAAGCCGTCAAGCAACTGAAACGGCCTTACGTCATGCTCAACATGCAGAGCATCACCAGCACCAAAGACCTGTCGAACAGGATTTTGGAATCTGTATTAAAGCTCTATCCGATGAAAAACCTGAAGGTGCTGCTCCGCAATTTCAGGATTGTGCCCACCATCAGCACCAACCCGATGACGGATAGCATTGAAGTGTCGTTCAATCCGTTCAGCAAGGAAAACAACGACATGATTTTAGAAGATGTGCTGCAATTGGTCAACGAGGTCAGCACCGAGAAGAAGCGCATCATCCTCATTTTCGATGAGTTTCAGGAAATCAAGGAGATAGAGAAAGGTTTGGACAAGAAACTGAGAGGCATTTTGCAACTTCAGGACAAGATAAACTGCATCTTCTTGGGCAGCCAAGAGTCGATGATGGAGGAGATTTTCAATGACAAAAAGTCGCCTTTTTACCATTTCGGCCTCATCATGCAACTGAAACGCATCCCCGAAGACGAGTTTTTCCAGTTCTTGAACGAGCGTTTCAGCAAAATCACCACCCAAAGTGAGAGCATCAGCCATGAGATTCTGCAAGTGACGCATTGCCATCCGTATTACACACAGCAATTGGCCTTCCAAGTGTGGGATGCCATTCAATATCAGAAGATTGTGGACAATGTGGTGAACCAAGCCATTGAACAACTGATTCAAATGCACGACCTTGATTTTGAACGTTTTTGGATCAACCTCAACAAAACCGACCGAAACACTTTGATGCTGCTTGCACAAGGCAAAAGCCCTATGATGCAGCGCGATACATCCACCAGCACCTCGTTCAGTTCGCTGAAACGCCTAACCAAAAACGGCTATGTCATCAAGACGGACACCTACGAGATTGAAGACCCGTTTTTCCAACGGTGGATACAACAAAACCTGTTGCAACCAAAAATATGATTGTTTTTTCGCCGTTACAACCTAAAATCTTTATATTTGCACCGCAAAAATCTTGAAATTCTAAATCTTCAAATCTTTAAATAACAAGTAATGAACAACGCACTAATCACATTTGCGAAGCCGGAAAACGAGCCTGTAAAAAGCTACAAGCCAGGCAGTCCGGAAAGAATCGAACTCCAGAAGGAACTCGAAAGACAATCCAACGAAATCGTTGAAATCCCCGCCATCATCAACGGCCAGGAAGTCCGCACGGGCGACATGGGCGAAGTGGTGATGCCTCACGACCACAAACACGTCATTGCACGCTACCACAAGGTAGGCGAAAAGGAAGTCCGCATGGCCATCGACGCCGCCCAAGCCGCCAAGCACGACTGGGAGAACACGCCTTGGGACGAGCGCGCCGCCATCATGGCACGCATCGGCGAGATGTTGGCCACCAAGTACCGCGCCCGCATCAACGCCGCCACCATGCTCGGCCAGTCGAAGAACTGCTTCCAAGCCGAAATCGACAGTGCCTGCGAGACCATCGACTTCTTCCGCTACAACAACCACTACGCCAGCAAGCTCTATGCCGAGCAGCCCGCTTCGGCCAACGACCAGCTGAACCGCACCGAATACCGTCCGTTGGAAGGCTTCGTGTTCGCCATCACGCCTTTCAACTTCACCTCCATCGCCTCCAACCTGAACATGACCCCCGCCTTGATGGGCAACACCACCATCTGGAAGCCCTCGACGACCGCCCTGCTGTCGAACTACACCGACATGCGCATCTTCATGGAAGCCGGACTTCCCGCCGGCGTGGTCAACTTCCTCCCTGGCAAGGGCAGCGTGATCAGCGGCGTGGCCCTGAAGGACAAGAACTTCAACGCCATCCACTTCACCGGCAGCACGGGCACCTTCAAGAGCCTGTGGAAAACCACCGGACAGAACCTCGACATGTACAAGGCCTATCCTCGTCTCGTGGGTGAGACCGGCGGCAAGGACTTCATCTTTGTCCACAACAGCGCCGACCCGCAAGAGGTGGCCGTGGCCATCGTGCGTGGCGCCTTCGAATACCAAGGCCAAAAGTGCAGCGCCGCCTCGCGTGCCTACATCCCCGCTTCGATGTGGAACGACGTGAAGAACCGCGTTGGCGACATGATGAGCACCATCAAGATGGGTGACGTGAAAGACTTCTCGAACTATGTGAACGCCGTCATCGACGAGGCTTCGTTCGACAACTGCAAGGGCTACATCGACCGCGCCAAGGCCAGCGCCGATGCGGAGATCGTATTCGGTGGCAACTGCGACAAGACCGTGGGTTACTTCGTGGAGCCTACCGTCATTCTCGCCAAGGTGCCGAACTACGAGAGCATGGTGGAAGAAATCTTCGGACCCATCATCACCATCTACGTCTACGACGACAACAAGTTTGAGGAGATGCTGGATGTATGCGACCAGAGCTCGCCTTACGCCCTCACTGGCGCCTTCTTCGGCAACTGCATGAAGGCCCAAAGGATTGCCAACGACAAGCTGCGCCACGCGGCAGGCAACTACTACGTGAACGACAAGCCCACGGGAGCCGTGGTCGGTATGCAGCCCTTCGGCGGCGCCCGCGCCAGCGGCACCAACGACAAGGCCGGCGGCCTCTGGAACCTCATCCGCTGGACCAGCCCCCGCGCCATCAAGAACACCTTCGTTCCTGCTGCCGCTTACGGGTATCCGTTCCTGGCAAAGGATTAATCGTTTTGTTGGTAGAAACGTGGCGCGCCGCGTCTCTACAAGAAAAAATCCGTCAATGCTATTTGGCGGATTTTTTTGTTGCATTTTGACGAAAAATTGTACTTTTGTCGCATAATAACAAAACAGGCAAACCATGAGCGAATCAACATTAAGAGGATTGTTGGATTATCTCCACAGCACACTCTCACCAGACAATATGCGTTGGATGGCTATGAACTTGATGGCATACGCCGATGCCGATGAGGAAAACCTGAAGCCATACACTTTGGACGAACTCAATGCCATGCTTGACGAGGCAGAGCACAATTATAAGGCAGGATTAGGTATCCCCAGCGAAGAAGTTTTCCGAGATTTGGAAGAAGAATTTGAGCAAGAAGAACTTCAACTTGAGATGGCATGAAAGCGATTTGGGACCCGAAAGCAAAGAAGTCTTTGTACCAAATTGCCAGATACATACAAAAAAGATTTGGCAGCGAAGCAAGGAAAGACTTTATTAAGCAAGTTCGTGAAACAGAACGGTTGATATTGACCAACCCTTTTCTTGGGGCGATTGACCCATTGTTTGAAGGCCGAAAACTTTCCTATAGAAGCACGGTTATCAACAGATTAAGCAAAATGGTGTATTTCATCGATGGCGAAACCATTTATATCGCCGCTTTCTGGGACACCCGCCGCGAGCCGAAGAAACAGGCCGAAAAAGTAATGACGAAAGAGAAAAATTAACGTTTAACTAAATTTTCTGTTTTATGAAAAACAATTTTATCAAAGCCATCGTTCTCGTCCTGATGTGCTGGATGGCGGTGGAGGCCAATGCACAATGGGCTGTTGGCGCAAAATTTGGACCTACATGGACTACTGCCGATAGGTCCTATACAGGCCGCATTGACGAGACCTACTCGCCGTTGGTTGGCATAGATGCAGGTTTACTGACACGCTATAACTTCAACGACTGGCTTGCTGTACGCGCCGACCTCAGCATCATGTTGCGTTCACATCGTATGGACCGCCACCTCAATTATCTGGATCCGGTCTATACAGAGTATCGTAATATTTATGCCATGCTTCCCGTGATGGCCGATTTCTCTTTTGGAGGCGAGAAGATACGCGGACATTTGCTTTGTGGAGGCTTTGCCGGCTATTGGTTGCAAGCCGACCAATATGGCAAGACCTACTGGATGACAGACTATTACGTCTATTTCAACGACTTCGATGAAAAGCGCGAGTTCAACAGCGAAGACCAACGTTTCACGGCAGGCGTTGTTGGCGGCATCGGCCTGAGTTTCGATGTTGTCCACAATGGAGGTTTCAACCTCGATGCGCTCTACTATTATGATCTCGTCAGTTATCACAAAGGTTATACCCACTTAAACGACCCGCGCTACTTGAACACGCTTTCCGTGAGTATAGGCTGTTATTACAAATTCTAAAACCGAACAACTATGAAAAGAAGCATCATCATATTAGCCATCATCGCCTTGGTTTTCAGCGGTTGCCGCAAAGAAGCCGACTATCATCCCTACATCGGCGAAAGCGACCATTTGGCCTACGACAATTACTCGAGCCAATTCGAGTACCTATGGAAATGCCTCAGCACGGGCTATGTGTTTTGGGACGTCGACGACACCGACTGGGATGCCGTTTATGACGAATACATGCCCAAGTTCCACGCCCTCGACGCACAACACGAAGCCGGCCAAGACGTGACCTTGGCCGAACTCAAGGAACTCTACACCGGTGCGATGGGTGGCCTGAAAGACCACCACATGGTCATCGAAATCAAGAACCTCTTCCCTGCCGCAACCGACACGGTCGAATCATTCTTCGTCGACCCTGGAGAAATTGAAACGGCAAAACGCGATTATTTCATTGAAGTCCCTTCCTTCGCGCGAAGAAGCCTCCATGGTTTTGTCCTCGGGCTTGGTACGCATTATGAACTTGAAGCTAACGAGGATTTCATGGGAACGATTGAAGAAATCGGCCGAACCGCCATGTACCATTATTGCTTGTTCAAGCTCCCCGACGGACGCAAAATCCCTTACCTGTGGCAATCTTGCGCTGCCCTCACTCCCATCCTGAAAAGCAGCAACCCAACGACCCAACAGGCTGCCGCCGTCATCAATCATTGGCTGACCGCCATCAAGGATACGCCGCGCGAAGAGCTGGCCGGCATCATCCTCGACAACCGCGCCAACACGGGCGGTTATCAGGACGACCTCGACTACCTCGTCGGCAGCTTCATCAACGAGCGCACCCAAGTGATGCAAACCCGGTATAAAGAAGGCCCAGGACGCTACGAGCACTCCGCCTGGACACCTTATTACATCGACCCGCAGAGCCAATACCACCGCGACCTCGCCGCCGAGAACATTCCCCTCGTCGTGCTTTGCGACTTGAACTCCATCAGCATGGGCGAAATCGAGACCGTCATCATCGATAAGGTGCTGCCCACGAGCCACACCATCGGCGAGCGCACCTACGGCGCCACCGGACCGCTGCAACCCGCCAGCAGCATCGCCCTCAGCTATGGCGGCCCGTTTGGCAGTACAGAAACGATGCACCATTTTGTTTACACTTCGACATTCGAGGCAGCGGTGGACGGCACGGTCTTGGAAGGCATCGGCTACACGCCCGGCCAAATCGTACTCCGCAAAGACCATAACGACAGCTACAAGCCCCAACTCGACGCGGCCATTGAGTACATTAAGGGTTATTGATAACGGTCCAAACAAAAAAAATGTAAACAGCGATTAATATTAATCACCATTTACATTATTTTGAGAAAAAATGCGTCAAAATGTTTGGCGCATTTTTCTTTTTTGTATTTTTGCGGCATAAATGTAAATGATGATTTATATAAATTACGATTAATATTATGAAATTCTACGACAGGGAAATGGAACTGGATCTGCTGTTGCAGAGCGAGAAGCAAACCGAAAGGTCGGCGGTGTTCACCGTGCTGACGGGTCGCCGCCGCGTGGGAAAGACCTCGTTGATTAACAAGGCTTTGGAAGGGAAAAACATTGCCTATCTCTTTGTCTCGAAAGACAGCGAGGCCGTGCTTTGCCAAAAGTTCCAGCAGACCATTCAAGAGCAGTTGAACATTCAAGTTTACGGCCAAATCAGCCGTTTCCGCGACTTGTTTGAGGTCATCATGAAAGAGTCGTTGCAGCGTCATTTCACCGTCTTTTTCGACGAGTTCCAGAACCTCCAAAAGGTGAATCCCGCCATCTTCAGCGAAATACAAGACCTTTGGGACCGCTATCATCGCGAGTCGCACCTGCACTTGGTGGCCTCGGGCAGCATACAATCATTGATGAAACGCATCTTCGAGGACGAAAACGAGCCGCTTTACGGTCGCCCAACCTCGAAATTCACGCTCCTCCCCTTCCGCATCGAAGTGTTGAAGCAAATCTTCCGCGACCACAACCCCAACTACAAGAACGAAGACCTGCTCTGCCTTTACATGATCACTGGCGGCGTGGCCAAATACGTGGAGTTGCTGATGGACGCCCAATGCTACACGAAAGAAAAAATGCTCAACTATGTGTGCCGCCCCGACTCCTATTTCCTCAGCGAAGGCCGCGACCTGATGAACCAAGAGTTTAGCGACGAGAGCAACACCTATTTTTCTGTCCTTCAACTGATTGCCGCCGGAATGACCAAACGCAGCGAAATCGATGGGGTCATGCAGAAGGACATGGGCGTTTATTTGCAGAACTTGGAGAAGAACTTCATGCTCGTGAAACGTCTGAAACCCATGCTGGCCAAACCCAACAGCAAGGTCACGGCATACGAGATTTCAGACCAGTTCTTGCGGTTCTGGTTCCGCTTCATCTGGCCTTACCAGTCGCTGATTGAGCGGCAGCAGATGTCCGCCTTGCGGCAAAACATGGGCAAGTATTACGAGCAGTTTTCGGGAAGGACGTTGGAGCAGTATTTCCAAGCCAAAGCGATGGAATCGGGCGAGTTCACGATGGCCGGCAACTGGTGGGACCGCAAAGGCGACAACGAAATCGACATGATAGCCCTGAACGAGTTTGAAGGTACGGGCATTGTGGTGGAAATCAAGCGCAACCCTGAGAAAATCAACCTAAAAACGCTTGAAGAAAAGACAAAAGCGCTGCCCGCCAGTGCTTTCGGAAAGTATAAACTTTCGCTTCAAGCATTGTCTATCGAAGATATGTAAATGATGATTAATATAAATTGTGGTTAATATTAATCACCATTAATATTACTTCAAGAAAAAGAAATCCGTCCAAAATGGGGGCGGATTTTTTCTTTTCCCAAAATTATTCCTATTTTTGTCGCCTATAAATGAATCAACTATGAAGAAAACACTACTTTTCGCCCTTGCAATCATTGCAGGCATCACACTCCAAGCCCAAGAATACCGCTTCAATGGCGAACCTGAAGGGTTCAGCATCAGCGGGAGGAAAAACGGCCAAATGACTCTTCGCCATAACCTTGGCATGGTAACCATCGAAAATGCTGACCGCGCCGAGGTGCAGGGGCAGGTCATCACCCTTTCGGGCATCTATGTGCCCAACGAGGCTGGTGCCCCCAACCTGCCGAGCCACAGCACCTTTGTTGCCATCCCCAATGGCGCAACGGCCTCGCTCAGGATGGTTTCGTCAAAGACCAAGGTCATCAAGAATGTCGACCTCATTCCGGCGGCTGAGCCTCAATTGGATAATGACAATTCGCCCGCCGTTTATCGTAAAAACCCAGAAATCTATGGGCGCAACGCCTTCTATCCCGAAACGCCTTTCCGAATTTCGGAGGTCAGCAGCATCCGTGGCGTTCAGGTGGTTCAGGTGGGCGTGATGCCATTCCAATACAACCCCGTCACCAAAGAATTGGTCGTTTACAGCGATTTGGAGCTGGAAATTGACATAGAAGGCGGCGACGGCACCATCGGCGACCTGCGTTATCGCACTCCCGAATGGGACCAAATCCTGCAAGACATCCTCCTCAATAGTGACGACCTGCCCGAAGTGGACTACGGAGCACGCCTCCGCAAGCATTACGAAAACCGCGAAACAGGATGTGAATACATGATTATCACACCTGACAATGAGGACTTTATCGCTTTGGCCGACAGCATCAAGCAATTCAGGATGGAGCAAGGCATCCCGACTAAGATTTTTACCGTGAGCGACTGCGGCGGCAACACCCAAACGGCCATCCGCAACTTCATCCGTAACGCTTACAACAATTGGGACATGCCTCCAGCGGCGGTGCTTTTCCTTGGCGACCACAGCAACGACGGCACTCAAGGCATCATTTCCTACACGATGAACAACCATCCGGGCGGCGACGGCTACAACCCTTACATTTCCGACCATATCTATTCCGTGATGGGCAACAACGACATGCCCGACATCATTTTGAGCCGCATCACGGGACGCAACCTCGAAGAAATGTACCATATCATCAAGAAAAACCTTGATTATGAGCGACAACCGCCCACCAATCCCGACTTCTACGACAAGCCCATCACGGCGATGGGATTCCAATTGGAGCGTTGGTTCCAACTTTGCTCCGAGGTGGTAAACGGCTTTTGGACCAACGAACTCGGCAAGCACCCCGTTCGCCAAAACGCCATCTACCAAGGCACACCTGGCAGCCGCTGGTCGACTTACGAGCACACCAACACCGTGCTCAATTATTTCGGGCCTAATGGCTGCGGCTACATTCCGCAAACCATGTCGCACCTCACCGACTGGAGCGCCAATGGCAATTCGGTGAACGAGGCCATCAACAGCGGCGCGTTCCTCATCCAGCACCGCGACCACGGTGCAGAGGAGGTTTGGGGCGAACCGAGTTACAGCATTGGTTTCATCAAACGATTGACCAACAAGGACTTGACTTTTGTCATGTCGAACAACTGCCTCACGGGGAGGTTCAATTACAATGGTGCTGACGGCTGTTTCGCCGAGGCATTCCACCGCCACCAATATGGTGCCTTGGGCCTCATCGCGGCCACGCAGGTTTCTTATTCCTTCGTCAACGACATTTACGTTTGGGGCGCATACGACAACATGTGGCCCGACTTTATGCCCACCTACGGCACGCAGCACGAAACCAATTTCATCCGTCCAGCCTTCGGTAACGCCGCCGGAAAATTCTTCCTCCGCCAGTCCTCTTGGACTGACAATAGCGTGAAGGAAATCACCTATTACCTGTTCCACCAGCACGGCGACGCCTATATGACACTTTACAGCGAAATGCCTCAGCCGCTCACTGTGGAAATGTTGCCCGTAATTCCCGCTGGCAGCGACCAATATGAGGTAAAGGCCGACGAAGGCTCCGTTATCTGCCTGAGTGCCAATGGACAAATCATAGGTTTTGACATTGCGACGGGCGATACGCAAACCATCGCCGTCACGCCGCAAGAGGTTGGGACGAAGGTGAAACTCACCATCACCAAGCAGAATTATTACCGCTACGAGCATTTCATCAGCACCATTCCGACCGATGCTCCTTATTTGATTTTCAACGCCTTGGAAATCAACGACGCAGAAGGCAACGACAACCATGCCCCCGACTACAACGAAACCTGCCGCTTCGGCATCAGCATCCACAATGCGGGGTTCGACAATTTGGACGAGTTCAAAGTCACGCTCAGTTGCAGCCATCCTTCCGTGGGAATCACGCAAAGTGAATTTTCCTTCAATGGAATGAACGCCAATGAGATACAAACGCAAAATAATGCTTTCACGGTTCATTTCAACGACGACCTTGAAGACCAAGAGAAGATAAAGTTTTACCTGAAAATGGAAAATGCCGATCATGCCTTCATCGACAGCGTAACCCTTGCCGTGAACGCACCTGTTTTGAAATACGTCGCACTCACACTCACCGATTTGGACGGAGCCGAAATGGACCGCCTAATGCAAGGCCAATCCTCCTACTTGACCTTCGTCATTGAGAACCAAGGTCATAGCAAGTCATTGGAAATCAGCAACAAGTTCAACCTATTGGCACCTTTCCTCAATGTTGCGGAAAGCGAAATCGACATTTCCGGCATTGATGCGGGCGGCTCGGCGAAAGTCACTTTCCTCGTGAATGTGGACGACAATGCCGCCGACGGCATCCTCAACTACAGCCTGCAAGCCGAAAGCGGACACTACACCGACCTGCTTGAGAGCCAGATTCCGTTGGGCTATACCATCGAGGACTTTGAAGGCCAAACCCTCAACGCCAACCTGCAATGGAAAATAGGCTCGGGCAACAAACAGTGGACTATCGTGGCCGACACCACCGCTCATGGAGGCCATTGCCTGCGGTCGCCCGTGCTCAACAACAACGGGGTTTCCACGGTGAACATCGGCATTACCACAGAAGTCGAAGACAAGTTTTCGTTCCTCCACAAGACTTCCACCGAAGAGGGCGACATTCTCCAGTTTTGGATGAACGGCAAGGAAGTGGAAACGTGGAGCGGCATTAGCGATTGGGAAAAAGCGGAAGTCGCCCTGCCCGCCGGCACCAACCTGATTCGTTTCACCTTCAAGAAAAACACCGAAGGCAGCGGCGGCGAAGATGCCGTGATGATTGACGACCTCCGTTTCCCGCCTTTTGCCAAAATGGTGCTTTATGCCGGCGACGACACCGAAACTTGCTCTAATGCCAGTTTCACGCCCGAAGGCTACATCTACAACCATAGCGAATTTGCATGGTCGACTAACGGCGACGGCACTTTCGACGACAGCACTTTGGAGCATCCAACCTACACCTTCGGTCCGACCGACATGGCTGAAGGCCAAGTGGAACTTACGCTCACAGGCACCGCTGCACTCAACGGAAGCCAACAAAGCAGCACGGTCGCCGTGAGCCTCATTCCGAGTTTCGAGCCAAGTTATTCGCCCGAAACGCCCAATGGAGCGACCGAAGTCGACTTGCGCTTGGTCAACGAGAGCGAGTTTGAAGGCGAGGACATCAGCGAGGTCATCTACACTTGGAGCCTCGAACCCGAAACGGCGGGCACGATAACGAGCGAAGGTCACCGCGCCCAAGTTCTGTGGAGCGGCGAGTATCGCGGTCAGGCCAAGGTGAGTTACCGCTACGAGAACCCTTGCGGCTCCACTGCGGTTTCCGAGGCTTTGGCGGTCAATGTGTTCAATTCCACCGCGATAGACGAGCAGGATGCAAACCTTTTCAATATCTATCCCAACCCAACCAATGGAAAAGTCAACCTCGTTATCGATGAAAAACAGCAAGGCAATGCCGTGGTTGAGGTCTACAACTTGCTGGGCGAGAGAATGATGGCCAAGAGCATTAGCCATTTGCAAGAAAGAGAAACTTTGACCCTTGACCTCGGACATCTTGTTTCAGGTCTGTATATCATTAAATTAAGTGGTGCGATTGGGAGCTGTTCCAAGAAAGTGAGCGTCAGATGACACAATTTGAAAACAAATTCATACTTTTGCAACAATTAAACAAACAACAATCAATCATCATAAAATGGTAAGTTATAAAGAATTAGGGCTTGTGAACACCCGTAAAATGTTCGCCAAGGCCGTGGACGGCGGCTATGCCATCCCCGCTTTCAACTTCAACAATATGGAACAGATGCAGGCCATCATCATGGCTGCCGTCGAAACCAAGTCGCCCGTCATCCTGCAAGTGTCGAAAGGCGCACGCAACTACGCCAACCAGACCCTGCTGCGCTACATGGCCCAAGGTGCCGTGGAATACGCCAAGGAACTCGGTTGCGCCCATCCTGAAATCGTGCTCCACCTCGACCACGGCGATTCGTTTGAACTTTGCAAATCGTGCATCGACATGGGATTCTCATCAGTGATGATCGACGGCTCGGCGCTGCCTTACGACGAGAACGTGGCCCTCACGAAAAAGGTCGTCGACTACGCCCATCAGTTCGACGTAACCGTGGAAGGCGAACTCGGCGTGTTGGCTGGCGTAGAAGACGAAGTGGCCGCCGAAGAAAGCCACTACACCAAGCCCGAAGAAGTCATCGACTTCGTGACCAAGACCGGCGTTGACTCCTTGGCCATCAGCATCGGCACCTCGCATGGCGCCTACAAGTTCACTCCCGAGCAGTGCACCGTCGACCCCGCTACGGGTCGCTTAGTGCCGCCTCCGTTGGCCTTCGATGTGCTCGAAGCCATTGAGAAGAAACTGCCCGGCTTCCCCATTGTGCTGCACGGCTCTTCGTCGGTGCCGCAAGACGAGGTGGACACCATTAATAAATACGGTGGTGCGCTGAAGGCCGCCGTGGGCATCCCAGAGGAGCAGCTGCGCAAGGCCGCCAAGAGCGCCGTCTGCAAGATCAACATCGACAGCGACAGCCGTCTGGCCATGACCGCCGCCATCCGCAAGACCTTCGCCGAAAAGCCCGCCGAGTTCGACCCCCGCAAGTACCTCGGTCCCGCCCGCGACAGCATGAAGAAACTCTATGAACATAAGATTATCAATGTTTTAGGATCGAATGACAAGTTGGAGCAGGCATAAGCAGTTTTTTAAGCCAATTGAAAAAGTATCGCAAAAATAGGCTTTTTGCGATACTTTTTTGTTGACTGATTATCTCAATCCCGACAAATCAACCGTGTATGTAATTGATGGCAATGTGGCTTTTTTTATGAAGGCGGCCATATAAATCGGCAAGTAAATGGTTTTGTTGATTCGGCTCAAATTATTGTTGCTGAACACTATAGCATTCTTGATTTGGTAATCAGGATTGGCCAAGACATTAGTCAAGGCGTTGTGGCGTTGGTAGTCTTTGCCCGACTTCACCTCTATGGGAACGACCTTGCCGTCCTTCTCTATGACAAAGTCCAGTTCACCTTGCTTCTTGCTGTTGAAGTAATACAACTCAAAACCATGCGCATACAATTCTTGCGCCACAACGTTCTCATATACAGAACCAAAATTTATTCCCTTGTCGTCTTTGAGAATCCGCAACTGAATGCCTTCCGCGAATTGACATGTCAAAAGTCCTACGTCGTTTTGAAACAACTTGAACAAATTGCGCGAGCGCGAGAGTTTCAGCGGCACAGTCGGCTCCTCAACATTATAAACAGGCAAGGCCACACCAGCATCCTTAAGCCAGATGAAACTGTTCTCGTAACGCGAGAATTTCATATTTTCGTTCAAGTTCTTGAGGATAAACCGTTTGTTCTTGGCGTTGAGTTCCGAAGGAATCATGTCGAAGATTTCCTCAATGTAGAGTTTATGGTTACGGTCGTATTTGGCGATGTCGCGCTCGTAGAGCCGAATGATGGCCTGCTGTTCGGCAAGGACATCCTGAAGGTTGTTGGTGTCCAAATATTTCTGCACCACCGCCGGCATCCCTCCAACGATGAGGTAAAGCCTAAATAGTTCCATCAGTTTCGTATGGATGAAATCGGGAACGGGCTTTTTGCTTTCCCACGCATTTCTCACCACATCCATCACGTCATCGTTCACGCCCAATGCCATAAAAAACTCCTCCAAGTCGAGCGGAAACATTTCAACGACATCCATATAACCCACTGGTTCGGAACGCAAGTCGTTGAGTTCCACGCCTAAAAGCGAGCCACTCAAGATATATCGGTAGCTGCCTTCAGAGACCAAAAACTTGACAGCGGTGACTATGGAAGGACATTCCTGCACCTCATCGAAGAAGAACAAGGTTTTGCCTTCGATGAGCGGTCGGTCGGCAAGAGCGGAGAGCCTTAAAAGCATGTCGTCGCGGTCTTTCGCTTGGGCAATAACATCCACAGCATCAGGCATCTCAATAAAGTTGATTTCGATGAAACTTTCGAAATGGGTTGTCCCGAAATGGCTGATGGAGAACGATTTCCCCGTCTGCCTCGCACCTGTAACAAGCAAAGCTTTATTATTGGTCTTGAAAAAATCATATAAATACTTGTCAATCTTTCTTTTAAGCATAATTTGTCCGTTTTTCCAATGCAAAACAACTACTTTTTGTCCGTTTTTCCAACACATTTTTGAATTATTTTGTCCGTTTTTCCAACAAAGCCTAAAAAACACTGGGCAAACTTCGTTTTCATTTTGTCACCAAACAATATTATTCCTATTTTTGCGATACATTTTGTTGTAATTGAGCAACAACAATTAAACGATTAAACATTCAACAATCAACAATAATGAACCTCAATCCCTTAACCGCAATATCGCCCGTCGATGGGCGTTACCGTTCCAAGACCGCCGAGTTGGACGACTTTTTCAGTGAATTTGCCCTCATCCGCTATCGCGTAATGGTCGAAGTGGAGTATTACATCGCCTTGTGCGAACTGCCCTTGCCGCAACTCGAGAAGTTCAACGGCGACTACGACGACCTCCGCGCCATCTACGAGGAGTTCCAAACAGAAGACGCATTGGAAATCAAGGAGATAGAAAAAGAGACCAACCATGACGTGAAAGCCGTGGAATACTTCCTGAAACGCCGCTTCGACGAACTCGGCCTCACCGAATTCAAGGAGTTCCTGCACTTCGGCCTCACCTCGCAGGACATCAACAACACCGCCGTGCCGCTCTCGATGATGGAGGCGCACAAATTAGTGGTGAAGCCCGCCTTGGAAGACCTCGTCGACAAGCTGAAAGGCATGGCTGAGGAATGGCGCGACATCCCGATGTTAGCCAAGACCCACGGTCAGCCCGCCAGCCCAACACATCTCGGCAAGGAGATCTATGTCTTCGTGGAGCGTCTCAACGACCAGTTGAAGATGCTCAACAGCGTGCCCTTCACAGCCAAGTTCGGCGGCGCCACGGGCAACATGAACGCCCACAAGGTAGCCTACCCCAACATCGACTGGCCCGCCTTCGCGAAGAAGTTTGTGGAGAAGAGCCTGAAACTCAAGCGACAGCAGACCACTACACAAATCGAGCATTACGACTTTATGGCCGCCTATTTCGATGCCCTGCGCCGCGTCAACACCATATTGATTGACCTCTCGCGCGACATCTGGCTCTATGTCTCGATGGAGTACTTCAAGCAGAAGATCAAGGCGGGCGAAGTCGGCTCGTCGGCGATGCCCCACAAGGTGAACCCCATCGACTTCGAGAACGCCGAAGGCAACCTCGGCATGGCCAACGCCATTCTTACCTTCTTGAGCACCAAACTGCCCATCAGCCGCCTGCAGCGCGACCTCACCGACTCGACCGTCACCCGCAACATCGGCGTGCCGATGGCCCACACCTTGATTGCGCTCAAGTCGCTGATGAAGGGCTTGGACAAACTCCTGCTCAACGAGGACAAGATCCGCCAAGACCTGCAACAAAACTACGCCGTGGTGGCCGAAGCCATACAGACCATCCTCCGCCGTGAGCAAATTGAGGGTGCATACGAACTGCTGAAAGGCCTCACCCGCACCAACAAACACATTGACAAAGAGGCCATTGACGAGTTCATCAAAGGCTTGCCGGTGAGCAAGGAAATCAAGATGGAGCTGATGGCCATTACGCCGGAGAACTATACGGGGTATAACTACTAAAAAATGTAAAGATGGATAACGGCTTTATACCACCTCACGGGAATTATCATGAACTGCTTTCTTACAAGAAATCGGCGATTGTGTATTCTGCAACGGTAAAGTTTTGCGAAAGGTTTATCAGCATTAAGGACAGAACCTACGACCAAATGGTTCAGGCAGCTCGCTCTGGAAAGCAGAACATCATCGAAGGGTCGAAGGCCTCAGCGACATCCAAGGAAACTGAAATACGATTGACAAATGTAGCGAGATCAAGTTTAGAAGAATTACTTGAAGACTTCAAGGACTATATCAGAAATAGAAAAGAAGTCATTTGGGACAAGGACAGTCGTGAAGCATTGTATGTCAGAAAACTGGCTTACACGAAGGACGAGTCTTACGAAAACACTTACGAACAGTTTATCGAAACTCGAAGTGGTGTGGTTTGCGCAAACATTATCTTATGTTTAATTCATCAGTGCATCTATCTCCTTGATCAACAGATTAGAAGGTTAGAGGAAGATTTTATTATGAATGGTGGTTTGCGAGAGAGGATGTACCAAGCGAGGAAGAATTATAAAAACAATCCTCCTCCACAAGAAACACAAGATAATAAAAAGAACAAGAAGAAAGGAGAGGATGCTATTCCCAAAGATGACAATAATAATGACAAAAAGGACAAGACAACATAAGTCCTATAGGACATATAAGACTTATAATCAATCAACTAACAACCAGTAATTATGCAAAAGCCCAAACCCTTCTCCCGCGTCCTAACCTACGTCAAGCCCTATTGGGGCAGCATCGTCCTGAATCTGGTCTTCAACCTAATCACCATTTTCTTTTCGCTGTTCAGCTTTGCCTTGGTCGGGCCGTTCCTCACCTTGTTATTCAAGGAAGGCGCGGTGGAAGTCGTGGCCAAACCTGAATTTTCTTTCACCTCCGACTACCTGATGGGCTACCTCAACTGGTTCATGAGCAGCCTCATCGCCGAGGGAGGCAAACACCATGCGCTGGTCTTTATGTGCCTGTTGCTGCTTGCGGCGTTTTTCTTCCGCAATCTGGGACGATTTTTCGCCTGCTATTTCATGGCCAACGTGCGCGTGGGAGCCGTCCACGACCTGCGCCGCGACGTGTATAACAAAATTCTCATTCTGCCGCTGTCGTTCTACCACAGCCGCAAGAAAGGCGACACTTTGGCTCGTATCACTACTGATGTTCAGGAAGTTGAGGTTTCGATTTTGAACTATCTCGAAATGCTCATCAAAGACCCGCTGACCATCCTTTTCTATTTCGCCTTTATGATTACGCTCAGCCCAAAACTGACTCTTTTCGTGCTGATTGTCTTGCCCTTGGCAGGTCTGATTATTGGTAAAGTCGGCAAGATGCTGAAAAAGGAATCCAAGGAAGGACAAACCAAACTTGCGGGGATCATTTCCACCGTAGAAGAAACCATTTCAGGGCTTCGTATCATCAAGGCATTCAACGCTTTGCGATATTCAAGTGACAAGTTTGAGGAGCAAAACGGCAACTACACTAAGGTGCTGCGCGGCATCCACCGCAAGCGCGACATGAGTTCGCCGATGAGCGAGTTTTTGTCGTCGGCGGTGGTGATTCTCGTGCTGTGGTTTGGCGGCAAGCTCATCCTCGGCGGCGGCAACCATATCGACGCAGGAAGCTTCATCAGCTATATCGTTGTGTTTTCGCAGATTATCTCACCTGCCAAGTCTTTTTCACAAGGCTACTACAACGTGCAAAAGGGTATCGCCTCGGCGGAACGCATCTTTGAGATTTTGGATGCCGAAGAGGTGATTACAGAAAAAGAAAACGCACTGGAAATCAAGGATTTCAACGACTGCATCGAATACAAGGATGTGCATTTCAGTTACGGCAAGGATGAGGTCTTGAAAGGCATCGACTTGAAGATTCCGAAAGGCAAGTTCGTCGCCCTTGTCGGCGAGAGCGGCGGCGGAAAATCCACAATGGCCGACCTGCTTCCTCGTTTCTACGAAGTAGGAGAAGGCTCGGTTTGCATCGACGGGCGCGACATCCGCGACTACAAAATCAGTGACTTGCGCGGCCTGATGGGCATAGTTTCGCAAGACACCATCCTCTTCAACGACACCGTTTTTAATAACATCGCTTTCGGCATGGAAAATGTTTCGAAAGAGAAGGTTATTGAGGCCGCCAAAATCGCCAATGCTCACGAGTTCATTATGGCTTTGGAGCAAGGCTACGACACCCGCATCGGCGACCGTGGCATGAACCTCAGTGGCGGCCAACGGCAACGCCTGAGCATCGCCCGAGCCGTGCTGAAGAATCCACCTATATTAATATTGGACGAGGCTACATCCTCGTTAGACACTGAAAGCGAGCGACTTGTGCAAGATGCCTTGTCGAAGGTGATGAGCCAACGCACCTCCATCGTCATTGCGCACCGCCTTTCCACCATCCAATATGCCGATGAAATCGTGGTGCTCCAAAAAGGCCAAATCATCGAGCACGGCAAACACGATGAACTGATTGCCCTCGGCGGCGTTTACAAGAAACTGACCGATTTGCAGTCGATTGGGTAAAATTCACCAATAATCCATTCATTAGACAATTTTTCATATCTTTGCCGACAATTGCATAAACCTCATGAGATTTCCCAAACGCCTGATAACGCAAACGCCTGAGTGCCTGACAGAACCCGTCGGGCAGGTGCTTAATGTGATTATCTCGACGCTGTTCGCCTTGGTGTTCCTGACCGCATACGTCCCGTTTTCGGAAACGGCTTGGTTTCAGGTGGGACGTAGCCATTATTTTTTCATCACCGCCGCTTTCGTAGGTGCTGGCACTATGTTTTTGGTTCTCAGTAGAATGATGATGAATTGGGCCATCAAAAAGAGCCGGCATTTCCCGTTTTGGCTTTACCTCTTGTGGCTGTTCCTCGAAATCATGATTATTGCGGTGTGCCACACGCTGATTTCCTATTTCGAAATCCGGTCCACCGACCATAGTTTTGGCTATCTTTTTGCCAAATGCGTGCTCATCACTTTTGTGGCACTGGGTGTGCCTTATACCGTCACCATTCTTTCTATCTTGCTGAAAGACACGCGACAACGCCTGATGCTCACCAAGAGCGACACGGTTGAGTCGGATGACGAAGTGATGCCCCAACACACCGAAATCATCAACCTGATGGACAACAACGGCAACCTGAAGCTGTCGGTCAAATTGGACAATCTCTATTACATCAAGGCGGAGGACAACTACATCAACGTGTTTTACCAACGCAGTGGCAACATTGCGAGCTATATGTTGCGGTGCAAGATGCAGACCATCGCCGACAACTGCGTGGATTCCAGCAGTTTAATGCGCTGCCATCGCTCTTATATCGTCAACATCAAGAAAGTGAGCGTATTGCACAACGAGGCCGATGGCTTTGTTATGGACTTCGAGCGCGAGGGATTGGATTCGGTGCCCGTTTCAAAGACCTATTCGGCGAAGGTGTTGGAGGCGTTCAACAAGAAGTGATAAATTTCTATTCCAGAAAAAAATCAGGCAAAAACATCGTTTTATTTTTCTGCAATTGGTCTTTTTTGTATCTTTGCAGAAATAAAAACACTTTTCAGGAAAAATGATAGGCAGAGAAGAAGAAATTCGTGAAATGAAGAAGCCGAAGCTCGGTTTTTTCAACAGATTCGAGAGTTGTACCAACAACAATACGGCAACAACTAGTTTTTAGAAAAAAAGTTATAACTTTGCAGTTCAATAAAAGTAATCAATTATGGAAGATTTCGTTTTATCTATACCAACCCGCGACCAAAGTTTCATGGAGATTTTAGCTTCAAGAATGGGTTGGAAACTACGCCCGCGTCGCGCATCGATTGAACAATTCATCAATTCCTGCCCGCAGACTCCCGTAATGACAGATGAGGAGATTGCCTCAGAAGTTAATGCAGTACGTTACGGAAAATGATCTTCTGTCAATAGCCGAGAGTGTTCCTGTTGACTTTATTGTAAGCGGCGACAACGACCTAATTGACCTTGGTACTCATGCAGACATTCCTATTCTGAAATATGCTAATTTTGTGAGTATGCTGTCTGCGATGGAAAAGGGAAATAATTGAACAATAAAACATACAAATAACTAACACTAAACCCAATAAATTAAAACTAAAAAAAGACAAAACAAACCATCCTAACATAACATAACCCCTGAGCTTTACGCTCTTGTTCTCAAATTGGGAATCGGCAAAATTTCATAAACACGAGAATAAGAAAGCGGAAAGTTTGCGTTTTTAGGCGCAAACTTTTTCGTGCTTATTTGTGTTTAGGGCTTTGCCGAGCCTCCAGTTTGAATAAGCAATGAAACGAAAGGTGAGCGCCTTTCTTCATGGATTGTTGACAAGAGCGGACCACCTCCCCTAACCGCACAGCACCATGAAAACGAAAACGCCACAAGAAAATCCCGAATTCCATTTAGGCCAGCTCCTTAAAGCCGAACTTGCCCGACAAGGCCGCACTGCCACTTGGCTTGCCCGACAGGTTCATTGCACTCCCGAAAACATCTACAAAGCCTATCACTCGCAATGGATTTCCATGCCATTGCTATTCGAGATTTGCAAGGCCTTGGATTATGATTTCTTCAAGGATTGCTCGGCGTATTTGGAAGCGGAAAAAACGAAATAACGGTTGTGGTTTTGTGGTAAAATCTTTCAGTTTTATTGGTAAAATGAGTTAGTCTGTTAATGCTGATATAAAACAATTTATAGATAGTTTTGCAACGAAAAGCAAACAAGTTTTTACTCATGGAAATCGTTTCTATTATTCTTGGTGTCATTTCATTGGTACTTGCTGTTTGGTCGATGGTGCGGGCAAATAATAGTTCCAAGCAATCAGACGAAAATGCTAAAGCCATTCACGGAATCATTTCACAAAGCAAAGACCATCTTCTGGATGTTTCCTCTTTTTTCACCAGGTATCAAATTATTAAAAATCACCTGCATGACAGAAACAACAAGGAGAAGTACCAACAAGACTTTTTAGACCTTTGCAAAGACGAATTCATCGCCAAGCAACAAGGCATGATTTCACAAGAAATGCTGAATATGTTTGTTGACACAGCGTGTGGAATCGTGAAAAAAGACCCATCTTTCTTGACCGTCTGGAAAAAACACGCTCAATACTACGATCAAGATTTTGTCTCATTCTTTGACAATGAGGTTTTCAGAAAAGTTGGATTAATCTAAACTTAAATCAATATTCATGTACAATTAAAAACAAAATGCAATGAAACAGACACTTAAAACAATGGCTATACTGCTGTGTGCAGTGGCAATGGTCATGATGACCTCATGCTCGAAAGAGACCAGCTACCAAAATCGAATTGTCGGTAAATGGAAATTAACCAAGCTTACTTGGCATGGAGATGTATATACTGGTCCCTCGTCTGCTTTTGATGACCGATGGGAACCCATCGAATTCAAATCAAATGGAATGTGCACATTTGGTGTCAGGTTTCTTCCCAAATCAAACTCTGAAATCGGAGGACAATATAGCATTGAAAATGATGAAATCACAATATTAGCAGGATATTCAAAGTTTAGTTGGAAAATATTGGAACTGACAAATTCAAGTTTAGTTTGCCAAGAGTATTATCCCTACTTTCAAGATGGTGATGGATCCAAGTTTGAATTCACTAAAGTGAACTAAACTGAGCCAAACAAGCAAACTGCTCAATTTCGATTTTCATAGCAAATTGAGCAGTTTTTTATTTTAGTCCCTCGCAACCGATTCGAAAGATTATTCCTTTGCTCAACCTACAAGAAAATCTTCGCGCATATTGAGAAACGGATAACGGAAGCAAACCTCAACTTATAATCTGATCAATTTGCTGTTTTTTTACCCAAATTGAGCAGATTATAAGCCAAAAAAGCCCCACCGTTTGGCGAGGCTTTCCTTCTGCTATCGTTTTCAAAATAAGTGTTTTAGCAATTCATTCCGCCGCAGCAGTGAATCACCTGTCCCGTGACATACGAGGAGAGGTCGCTGGCGAGGAAGAGCGCCACATTGGCCACATCTTCGGGCGTGCCGCCGCGACGCAGCGGAATCTGGCTTTCCCATTGTTTGCGGACATCCTCGGGGAGGGCGTCGGTCATGGCGGTGATGATGAAGCCGGGGGCGATGGCGTTATGGCGTATGTTGCGCACACCCATCTCCTTGGCCGCGCTCTTCGTGAAACCGATGATGCCGGCCTTCGAGGCACTGTAATTGCACTGGTTGGCATTGCCCGAAACGCCCACCACCGAGCTCATGTTGATGACGCTGCCGCCAGCCTGCTTCCACATGACGGGCTGCACGGCCTTGGTGAAGTTGAACACCGACTTGAGGTTCACATTGATGACGGCATCCCATTGTTCCTCGGTCATACGCTTGAGGGCGGTGTCTTTGGTGATGCCCGCATTGTTCACAAGAATGTCGATGCGGCCAAAGTCCTTGACGATTTCGTCCACCACCTTGTGGGTTTCCTCGAAATTGGCGGCGTTTGAGGCGTAAGCCTTGACTTTCACGCCAAGGGCTGCCAGTTCTTTTTCCGTTTCAATGACGACATCGTTCAAGGCAATGTCGGTGAAGGCGATGTTGCAGCCTTCCTGGGCAAAACGCAGGGCAATGGCCTTGCCGATGCCACGACCGGCTCCCGTAATCAGAGCCACTTTATTTTCCAAGAGTTTCATTTCAGATTTAAGATTTGTTTTTGTTATGATTTTCTTTTTCAACTACGGATTTCACGGATGAAACGGATTATTTCGGAATCACAAATTTTGCAACTATATTGCGGGCGATGCGGATATCCGTAAAATGTGCAGCTTTAGCTGCTAAATTCACGAATCGTCATCCGTAAAATCCGCTTAATCCGTAGTTACTTGGCATATTGCTCAATCAGTTCATACAAGTCGCCGACGGTCTTTACGTTTGCGGTGTCGTCTTCGGTGAACTTCACGTTAAATTCGCGTTCCAATAGCATGGACAGTTCCACGAAATCCAACGAATCGGCACCCAAGTCGTTGAAAATGTTCTTCTCCGGCGTAATCTCGCTTTCGTCGAGTTTCATCTTCGAGGCTATCAACGCCCGCGCCTTGTCTTGAATCCTTGACATGTTTAATGATGTTTAACTACGAATTTCACTAATTTTACGAATCACAGTTGAGAATTTTGAGATGCAAGCATCTGATTGATACGAATATTTCAACTTGTGACAATTTGTTTCATTAGCGGCTTGCCGCGAAATTCAAATGGCATAATTCGTTTCATTCGTGCAATTCGTAGTTGTTTAATTTCATTGCTTGTTTCTATTATCGGGGAGCAAGGCAAAAGAAAGTTCGCCTTTTACACACATCTTGCCGCCAACGCTGAGCACAGCGGAGCAGATGTAGATGTTGCGCATGTGGTAGGTCAACGTGGCTTCCACTTCGACGGTGTCGCCCGGCTTGACGCTGTTCTTGAAGCGCACCTTGTCGATACCCGTGTAGAAGGTCAGCTTGCCGATGAGGTCGTCTTTCATCAGCAGGGCGCACGATTGGGCCATGATTTCGCAAAGGATGACGCCCGGCACAACGGGTTCGCCCGGAAAGTGGCCTTGCAGGAAGAACTCCTCGCCCGTCACATGGTACTTAGAATGGGCCACATGGTTCTCGTCGAGGGTCATTTCGTCGACCAAGAGCATAGGCTCGCGGTGAGGGAGATACTGTTTGATTTCGTCTCTGTTCATATTAGTTGTTGAATTGTTGATTGTTTAATCGTTTAATTGTTGTTTGGTCACAAAACTTTCAAAACCTGCAAAACTTGTTTTTTGGTTGGGGGAAGCCTGCCAACCGGCGGCTTCCGGCGGCACACGGTTGTGTAGCCGCCACACAATTCTTTTTGAGGTTTTGCATTGTTTTGTGTGTTTTGTGATTAAATTTTCCTTATAGCCAAGCAACCATTATGTCCGCCGAAGCCCAAGGAATTAGAGATGGCGATGTCCACATTGGCCTTGACAGGCGTGTTGGGCGTATAGTTCAGGTCACATTCGGGGTCTGGTTCATCCAAGCCGATGGTGGGCGGAATGATGCCGTTGTTCAAAGTCATCACACTGATGATGAGCTCGATGGCACCAGCGGCACCGAGGGCGTGACCCATTTCTGACTTTGTGGAACTGATGATGGCCTTGCGGGCTTCGTCTTCGCCCATCGCAATCTTGATGGCGCGGGTCTCGCCGCTGTCGTTCATCGGCGTTCCGGTGCCGTGCGCGTTGATGTAAATGCTCTCGCCAGCCTTGAAATTGGCCTCCTGCAAAGCCTGCTTGATGGCCAAAGATTGTGTCGTCCCGTCGGGACGTGGAGCGGTGCTGTGGTAGGCATCGCACGAGTTGCCATAGCCGCAAAGCTCGGCGTAAATCGTTGCGCCGCGCTGTTTGGCGTGTTCGTATTCCTCAAGGAGGACAATGCCCGAACCCTCAGCGATGACGAAACCCGCACGGTTCTTATTGAACGGCAACGAAGCATATTTCGGGTCTTCAGCCTTGGTGAGGGCCTTGCAGTTGGCGAATGCACCAATCGAAACGGGGTTGATGCCCGCCTCCGAGCCACCCGCAATGATGGCATCGGCATAGCCGTGCTTGATGGCGCGATAGGCCTCGCCGATACTGTGTGTGCCCGTGGCGCAAGCCGTCACGATGGGCACGCACGGACCTTGGGCGTTGTAGCGTATGGCCACACTGCCCGAAGCCATGTTGCCAATCATGGTGGGAATCATCAAGGGCGAAATCCACCGTGCGCCTTCTTCCTTGTATTTGATGACACCGTTCATAATAGTGTCGAAGCCGCCAATGCCCGAACCGACGTAAACGCCCAGGCGTTCTGGACTCAAGTGCATGTCCTCATTGTCCTTCATGGCCTGATAAGCGGCGGCCAAAGTGTAAATCGCGAAACGGTCGTTGCGTTTCACGAAACCCTTGTCGACGCCACAAGCCTCGGGATTGAAGTCCTTCAGTTCGGCTGCGATTTTCACGGGAAGGTCGGTGGTGTCGAACGACTTGATGAAATCGATGCCGCAATAGCCCTTCATCAGGTTGTCCCAAATGGTCGGCAGGTCGTTTCCAATCGGGGAAACTGCACCCATGCCGGTTATAACTACTCTTCTATTATTGTTTTCCATTTCTCTAAACTTTAAACACTAAACTCTAAACTCTCAGAACTCCCATTCCCAAAGGCAGGCGGCGGAAACGAATCCCGCGCCGAAAGCACTCATCACAATCTTTTCGCCAGCCTTGATTTTGTTGTCGGCAATCATTTCGTCAAGCATAATCGGGATGCTTGCCGAGGAGGTGTTGCCGTATTTCTCGATGATGGTTGGATATTTCGCCACCGGGCCGCCCACGATGTTGCGGATGCCGTCGATGATGCGCTTGTTGGCCTGATGCAGCAAGAACCAGTCGATGTCGTCGCTCTGCAAGTCGTTACGTTTCAGCAGGGCTTGAATGTCCTTGGCCGATTCCGTAACGGCGGTGCGGAACAATTCCTTGCCCCTCATCACCAACGGCTGCCCGACGACGTATTTCTCCTGAAAAGGCGTGGGTTCCATACCTCTTTCATAATAGAGCACATCGCGGTCGCTGATCATGGTGAGTTTCACATCCTTGAAAGCGTTGCCCTCGGTGAGGACTACCGCACCGGCACCGTCGCCAAAGAGGACGCTGCAATCGCGTTCCTTCCAATTGCAGTATTTGGTGGGTTCTTCGGCACACAGGATTAAAATGTTCTTGGCGTGACCCGCCTTCATCATGCCGTCGGCAAGCATCAACGCATTGACAAAGCCGGCACAAGCCACGTTGATGTCGAGGCCGGCGCAGGTGAGGCCGATGCGTTTCTGCACGATGCAACTCAGGCCAGGAGTGACGTGGCGGTTGGCCACATTCGAGACCAAAAGAAAGTCAATTTCGTCGGGACGCAAGCCCGAAGCCTTGATGGCTTTCGTGGCGGCCTCCACGGAAATGTCGTACAAATCTTCGGTCGATAATAAATGACGCGCCTGAATGCCCGTGCGGGTGGTGATCCACTCGTCGTTGGTGTCCAAAAACTTGGTCAAGTCTTCATTGGTCACCGTCAAGGCAGGCAGTGCGCTTCCTGTTCCAATTATTTTCATTTTCGATTCAATTAAAATAAAACTCGTTTTCGGTTTGATAAAACGCCGCAAAAGTACAGTATCTTGCGTTGGCGTGTGGAAAATGTGCCGAATACAGGCAAAAAGTGGCGAAATTCGGCTATTTGGGGTGAAATTCGGCCTTTTTTGTGGCGAAAAATCGCGTTTCTACCCTTCGTTAGGCCAATTTTCCCTAATTTTGTGGCCTCAAAACAATCGTTTATCACGAACAAATAATAGCGACTTGATATGAAAAAAGGTAGACTTATTTCCCTCACCCGCATCTTTGCGGTAGCGTTTTTACTCCTCAGCACAGCATTTGCCTATGCCCAAGAGGAAGCCACTTTCGTTGGCAGCATCGATTCTCTTTGGTCTAAACCCGGCAATTGGGCCGACGGTTTGAAACCCAACGAAAATGTCAATTATGTAATCATCAACGCCGATGTCCTCGTTGATGAAGACGTGACCATCCTAAACCTTCGTGATGCCATGCCCTGCTCGCTGACTGTGAAAGCAGGCAAGAAATTAACCGTTTTAGCTTCCATCGATTGGCACGATGGCGACTTCATCCTTGAGGACGGCGCGCAATTGGTTTACCAAGACGATTTGCACGCCATTGTGAAAAAGAAAATCGCCGCCTACGACCAAGACACTCATGCCTTGGAATTCATCGCTTCGCCTGTCATGGAAACTATCACGCCTTCGCTCGAAAACGGTTTCCTCACCGACCCTGACACTGGCTTCGACCTCGTCTATTACGATGAGCAGAATCGACAATGGGTGAATTTCCACGACACGCCTTTCAGTTTGGAAAACGGGCGTGGATATGCCTACATCAATGTCTTTGACACTTTGCTGCTCTTTGAAGGTGCGCTCAAGGGAAGTGCCGCACCCGTTGAGGTAAGTCTTGATTATCATGCCAGCAATGGAGGCCTCGCAGGATGCAATTTGGTGGGTAATCCGCTGCCTTGCAATGCTTTGACCAACCGTAGTTATTACGCCTTGGACGGAAAAGGCAAATCTTTATTGGCCGTTCCAGCCTCTTCAGCCACGGCCATTCCACCTTGCAAAGGCATTTTCATGAAGGCCGAAAGTGTAGGTGAGGTTGTTTCGTTCAGCAAAACGGAAGATGCTCAAATTACTGAAAACGGAGGCTATGTGGAGCTTTCTGTCAGCAAGACCACGACACAAGATGTGGCCATCGACAATGCCATCATCAGTTTCAATGCTGGCGACGACTTAGGGAAATTCCTGATGTTCGAGGAACAGCCTTCGCTTTTTTTCGCCAAAGACAGCAAGGAATTGGCCATTATCAGTGTCGATAGCGTAGATGCATTACCCTTGAAATTCAAGGCTGCCGAAAACACCTCATACACGATGAAATTTGATCAGAAAGACTTGAATCTGAATTATTTGCACCTCATCGACAACCTTTCGGGAAACAACATCGACTTGTTGACTACTCCAACTTATACCTTCACAGCCAATACCAGCGACTACGCCTCACGTTTCAGACTGATATTCGACCCGCATTATGGTGTGGAAGAATATGAGCATCAGGAATTTGCATATTATGCTGACGGAAAAATCCGTTTTATTGCGAACACACAAGATGCGTCCCTACAGGTGATTGACATGACGGGGCGCGTGGTGGTTTCCGTTGGCGGAAACACACAGACTGTCCCTACAACGGGGATTCCTACGGGCGTTTATGTCCTGCGGCTGATGGACGGGAATAGTGTTAGGATGCAGAAGATTATGATTGAATAACAGCCAGTTATAAATGCAGAAGCAAATTACCTCACTTCAATTGTCAGGTTTTTGAAAAAAGTTGTATCTTTGCTCCGTCGGAACAAGAAAACGACGCATTATGACGACACGACGCGAGAAATCGAAGCCACAGCATAACAAGCAATGGGAGGCAACAACGGAACAGAAACCGAAGGAGAGCCGAAGCATAGCCTTAGAAGCGGGCAAGTTCTGTTTAGACATAGCCAAGTTGGTGTTCGGTGGTGTAATCCTTGCCGGAATCATGCAACAAGGCATAGAGTTCAATTCGCTTTTCCTCATCGGTTTGGGGGTTGTGTTACTGTTCGTCGTGTTCGGCTTCTACCTGATTAAGAAATCAAAATGAATAGGAGATATTATTATGACACTAACATCTTTCCTTCTGATTGTGGGACTCATCGGCCTCGCGGCTTTCATCGGAACCATCATTTACTTCCGTCATCAGGACAATATGATGAAAGGAAACTGACTGTAAAGTATCTATGTAGATTAAAAATCCCGCCATCACTGGCGGGATTTTTAATATTATCACATCCCTCCCATCCCTTGCGGGGCACCTTGCGAGTCGTCGCCGCCTTGGCGGGCGCGCTGCTCGAGTTCCATCTTGCCGAAACGGAAGGTCACGCCGACGGACACGCTGCGGCTGTTGTACTTTGAATTGGAGATTGACTCCACATACGGGCTGTTGTTCGTGTTGCCCCAACTGTTCCAGTTGAAGATGTCGTTGGCATTGACAAACACAGATAACTTGCGGTCGAAGAAGTCGGCGCGAAGACCGGCATTGATGCCATAGCGGGCGTGACGCTCGCTGAATAACGATTGCGTCGGCGAACTGTAATAGCCCGAGGCCGTCACCTCGACCTTGTTCCAAAGTTTGGCCCACATATTGAGGCGGAAACTGTACGACCACATATCAGACTCGTAGGGTTTCCCATTGTATTCCGTATAAATGTAGGAATCGTAAAGGTTGGCGTAGAAGCGCAAGTTGAAGAAGCCGCTCGGTCGATACATCACGTTGGCCTCCAAACCCGTGCTATGGCTTTTGCCCACATTAACGGGATAGCTGTACGACACCGGGCGACCGTAAAGCCAATACATAGTGCTATCGGAAGAAATAGTTATCGTATTGACTTCGTTTGACTTGCCGCGATAGTAGGCCGATAAGCCCACCGAGCCGAAACTCATCCAATACTTGGTCCAACCGGCTTCAATCGAGTTGGTGTAGATGCGCTCCAAGTCGGGATTGCCGCTGCTGTAGTTGTCTTCGTGATACATCGGGAAGGCGCTCAATTGCTCCGCTTCGGGCGCGGCAATGCGGCGCGTGTAACTCAACTTGAAGTTGTGCATCGACTCCGTCCTGTAAGAAAGGTGCAACGACGGCCTCACACTGAAGAAATGCTTCTTGAAATCGTATTTCGACGAGTCGGGATAGGCGCCGCTGACCAATTCGCTGACGAAGCGGATGCCGGGCTTCACCGTGAAACCGCCAAACTTGTGCTGCACGGTAACGAAAGCCTCGTTGTTCAGCGTGCTGAAGTTGGCCTTGTAGGAACGATAAACATCGTTGTCCCAATTCCAAGCGTCTTCGTCGCCGTAGGGATTGGTCACGGTGTCGGTGATAAGGTACTGTTTTTCAGGGTCTATACCCACTGTGTAGCCCACCGCAATCTCGCCGTTTTCGGAATAGGGGCGGTTGTAGATGATTTCGCCTTCCGCTCCAAACGAGCTGTAGTTGCTCACTTGTTGCATCACCTTCTGATATTCGTAAGGTTGGGTAAACGTCCTCATAATCGTGCCGCCGTTGCCGCCACCCCAGCCCATTGCGTTCACACTTACCGAAAGGTTGTGGCCTTTGTCGTCGAACTTGTGGCGATAATACAGGCCACCGTTGGCGAAGTAGTTACGGTTCCAAGCATTGCTGCTTTCGGCAAAATCAGTCGTCAAAGAGTCGGGAATAAATTCTTCGCGGAACACCGACATGCTGTTGGTGTTTTTGCCCCAATTCGGCCAACCGCTGAGCCAAACATTGATGCTATTGGCCGTATCTATCTCATAATCAAGGCTGAAATAGCCACCCGTATTGAAGCCCTTGTTGTTGTAACTCGAAGTGTCGATTTCGTGGCTAGCCAAAAGATGTTCCTGCGTAAACAACGATTGGTCACTATAGCTGTTGCCTTTCCAAATGGAATAGCCGCCGTTGATATAGGCGTTGAACGTCAACTTGTCGTTCGACCAAACGTATGACATCCAAGGCGTTACCGACGGCCTTGTGGATCCGTTCACGCCGAAACTGAAGAACTCGTTCTTCTGGATTTTGGCATTGGTCACGATGTTGATGATGCCGTCGGCATTGGAACCATAACGTGCCGAGGGGTTGGTAATGACCTCCACGCGGTCGATGCTGTTGGCGGGCATGGTTTGGATGTAGGTCTTGAGGTTTTCGGCGGTCATGTGCGAAGGCTTGTCGTTGATCCACACCTCCACGCTCGACGTGCCGCGCAGGGTGATGTTGCCCTCCACGTCGACCTCCACGCCCGGCGCGTTCTGCAAGGCATCGGAGGCCGTTCCCGTCTGGATGCTCGGGTCTTCGGCCACGTTGTACATGGTCTTCTCCCCTTCCACGGCAAACAGCGGACGTTTTTCGGTGACGACCACCTCATCAAGTTTGGTGGCGCCTTCAGAGAGTTTCAGCTTGCCAAGGTCTTGGTTGCCTTTCACGGTCAGCAGCTGCTCAAAGGTCTGGAAACCAATGGCTGAGACCGACAAGCGGTAGTCGCCGTTGGGCGCTATGAGTTCGAAACGGCCTTTGTCGTCGGCAGCTGCGCCGCTCACGAAGACGCTGTCGGCCTGCCTGAACAGTCCCACATTGACGAAGGAAATGCCCTTGCCGTTGGCCTCCTCAACGATGGTTCCCGTGATTTTGTTTTGCGCCAAAGCTGGCATAATGAAGCACCCGACAAGTGCCAGAAGCATGAAAATGCGCTTGTTCATGATCGTAGATTTTGCGATGAATGAATTGTTTTGAGTTAGTTTCCTTGATAACGGCGACACCTTATATATATTGCCGTTTGAAAGATTTTTATCGACCTTATTCATATAAATTTTAATTTGTTTTAGTGCATTAGTTTATTAAGACACTGCAAAAGTACGGATTTTTTGGTATGGTCAAGATAATAATTGATTTTTTTTTACCGTTTGTAGAAACGTTGCGCGCAACGTCTCTACTGACGAATCAATTGTTCACAAAACGCCTCCAATTCCTCCTTTGACGACCATTCCCTCATGATGAAAAAACATCCGTTGTCAAGGTTTCTCATGATTTTCCACTCCTGCACCACTACCCCATCGATTGAAACCGCACCTCTCTTACCCGTGAGGCGTTTGGTATATTCATGCCAAAGTTGGTATGCTTCTGGTGTCAGCCACACAATCATCGGAATGGAGCCGTTGCTTGGGTATTTGCAGGGTTTGGTCACCACTATTTTTTTCACCATTGGCTTGCCGCCCAAAATCGCCGAACTGATGGCCGGACCTTCTTGGGAGTTCTTTTTCAGCACATAAAGCCTCACTTCATCGGATGAGTCTTCCATAAGAACGTATGAATCATTTAAGACACTTAAGGCTTGCCGCATTTCGGGGACATCCTTTTCGGGAACGACCTTATCGGCAAAGACTTCCCAGATGGCAAGTTTGCCTTCCGTAGAAAAATCATTATCCGCGCGAACATATTCCACGGTGCGCCACATCGGCGGCAGTTTCAGATAGGTTCCGACAATCGTGTATGCCCAAATGTCGAGACCGATGAATGCGACAAGCATGGCAACGCAGAACCATCTTTGTTTCCTGTCAATGCCTGTCTTCCTATTAATTATGGTGTTGTCAGAAGCATCAATTTGTCGGATAATTTCATCACAAGGCCTTGTCTTATAGCGGACTTCACTAATTCCCAACACTATCATTCCGACAACAACTGCCAAAAATGTCAACATCATTGGCCCTCCATTATAGTTTGTGCCGACCAACGACATTAACAAGCCACAAACGAGAATGAGTCCTGTGGAATAATTCAGGACGGTAAAGACGGAAAAAAGTTTCTTGAAACTTCGAGCGGTGTGCGAAAGAACGAGCAAATCGTCGTTTCCCAATGTTTTGCGCTGGAATTTGCGAGTCAGAACAAGTTCAATGACCAAGCAAGTGAACATAAATGCGACCCAAAACAGACTTAACGAAAGATTGTTGCCAAACCACAATTTGATTCCTAATAGACCAAAAATGGCAGCCAACGGACACATTATAATGCTCCTCATCCGGTTGCGTCTGTAGAAATCCGTGCCCTGCTTGATGGACGACTTCATCAGCCTGTCATTGACGATTTCCTGTTGGTCGAACTGTTGTTTCAGCGTTTCGTATTGCGCTTTCAGTTGGTCGAGTTCGTTCAGATTGTTGTTTTCGTTGTTTTCCATAATGATTCCCTTTCATTCGTTTTTCGACATTTTCACCAGTTTTTCCTTGATGCGCGCCAGCCTCACCCCCACGTTATTCGGCGTGATGCCGATGATGGCCCCGATTTCGTCGTAGGTGATGCCTTCGAGCCAAAGCAAGATGAGGCTTCGGTCGATGAGATCGAGGCGCGAGATGCGGTCGTAGAGTTCGCGGATTTGCTGCGTCCGTGGGTCGTCGGCCTCGTAAGGGTCGATGTCGACGGTCAGCTGCACTGTCTCGATGCGGCGGCGTTCCTTCTTGTCCTGGTTGATGGCCGTGTTGAGCGCGACGCGATAGATCCAAGTCTGCGCGGTGCTTCGTCCCTCGTAGTTGTCGAAGCCGTTCCAAAGCCGGATGAGGATTTCCTGAAACAGGTCATCGATTTCGGCCTTGTTGCGCGAGAACATGTAGCACACCGTGTAGATGGTCCGCTTGTGCTGCCGCACCAAGAGTTCAAACTGATGTTCCTTGTCGTTGTTCATAATGCGTTTTCCGTTGCAACGTTCATCAGGTTAGACAGCGAAAGTAGGGAAATATTACGAGGGCAAACCCACTTTTTTGACAAAACACCAAAATTTAAGCCAACTTCCGCATCAAATCCTTCTTCAAATCCCCACAGCCATTTGGAATCATCGGCTACCCTATAAACAATCCGTCCACTATTTACACGGAAGAGATGTTTGCCCTAATGTGTAGCGAGTGGACGGATAATCAGGCTGTAAGGATGGATTACCTTTCGCTCTTGCGAACAAATTCAAAGTGGAACGGCTTGTCGAAATG
Source organism: uncultured Bacteroidales bacterium (assembly GCA_947166105.1). Lineage (GTDB taxonomy): Bacteria > Bacteroidota > Bacteroidia > Bacteroidales > F082 > Limimorpha. The sequence goes on along the minus strand of CAMVCZ010000018.1, from coordinate 2,653 downwards.
GCGACGGGAGTAATAGGTTATGGACGGGTTCTTCAAGTCCATTACAAGAGTCCAGGCAGTGCCTATAGGTTTGCCCTCCATTGGCGGCAAAGAAACGGAAGCCATTGCTTGGGTGAGTTGCTGCCTGTCCATTACACCTTCGGCGGCATTGAACTGGCTGCAAAGGAATTCATATCGGCGGTCTCCTTCTTTCAGGCCAACGTTCAGCTTTGACGCACACAAGTAGTGATTGGCAACGGCAGCTGATTCAACGACCTCCATCTGGTTGTCAACATACTCGACCACGACACTCCGGCCAGTGGCATCGGAAATAGCATAATGGTGAGCGGCACCAATGTCCGAGTTCATATCAATTCCCCGAAGCAAATCCAAAGCCTCGTCCACTGTGGCGGCATTTTTAAGAAGGTAGCAGATAGCCGATGTTGTGGTCAGGGCTGGCTTCCCGCTGTTTTGGTGGGTCTGAACGTCGTCTCCCGCCATCAAGTCGGCGACGGCCAGACCTTTTTCGTTGATGCCGTCCAAGGCGAAAAACAGCACGGAGAGCGCCATATACTGATTCTTGAAACCTTCCGGAAGCCACCCTTCCCCGAAACCGAGGTAGTCGAGGTTGAAGGTGGTGTAGGTCTCATAACCCTGCTCGGGAACCGTGTGAAGTACAATTCCTGTCGCTGAAGAGGAATCGAAGTTGCGACCCATCAAAACACCGCCTTCTGGCGTCCGTACCGTCAAGGCTGAACAACCATACTTCGCCGGTGTGGTTTTTCCTTCCTTCGGTTGATAGAAACCCTTTGAGAGGAAACGCATAACGTATCCTGACAGTTCACTGGCACTGCGTCCGCCGCCGTTCTCCATCAGACCAGCGAAGCCGTCATCTCCTTTATATTCCATATAATACAGTCCGTCGTCAAGTTTTCTGACGGACATCGCGCCCTGTTCAAGCGGGTCGACTTGTGCCTTTGCGCTTGCTCCGATAAGAAACACAAACACACTCCATAAAACGGTTTTGACTATCTTTTTCATTTTTCGATTATTTATTTGCCGAAAGGTATTCTTTCAGCGATTCCACATATTTGTTGAAAGCCTCCTGGCCAGTCGTGGTAATCTTGCAGGTAGTGTGTGGCACCTTTCCTTTGAAGCCTTTTTCCACCGTGATGTATCTGGCAGCCATAAGTTTGTCAATCTGCACGCTGAGGTTTCCTGACGTGGCGCCAGTCTGTTTCTTGAGATAGGTAAAGTCGGCTTCATCTACTCCAATCAAGATGGACATCACGGCCAATCTCAGTTCCGAATGGAGAATCGGGTCGAGTTTCGGGAACATGGCTACTTGTTTTGGAACTTGATAGTCAGTCCGGTAGCTACGAGAAGTACACCACCCAGAGCAAAAAGAAGTAGTTGAGCTTCAGACTTCATCAGCACAGCAACCACTGCGCCGCCAACGCCAAGGATGAACCCCGCAATGATGACAGGCCAGTTTTTGAGTACAGCACCTGAAATGCTTTCGGCGATTCCCAACATTACCACAATGAGCAGCGTCACATGCATGGGAACCGCATAAACAGCGATAACACTGGTGCAGATAGAGAAAACGCCGAATACCGTCCAAATGTAACCGAGGATACGCCCAATTTCGTTTTGGGGTCTGCCCTTGTCTTGCCTGCCCATCACGGCTGCAATGGGATACCCTATGGGCATGGCGAACCACAGGAAGTTCCACTTGGGACTGCCGGTAAAATGCCAAAGCATGTAAATCACCAAAGACATGACTGTCAGAAGGCAGCCCCACAGCACAAAGTACTTGGAACTGTTGTTAAGGATGTCTTTGCGACTGTTGTTGAGGGTTTCTGTGATGAGGGCGAGGCTTTCCGCCGCCGTCATTTCCTTGTTTTGTCCATTACTTTTTTCCATAATGCGTAAAGTTTAGGTTAAGATGTTTAATGTTTTTGTCATTTGACGCTGCAAAAATAAACAAGTTTATGTTATAAACTATACTATTTTTCAAACTATTTTTGATAACAGTTGTATTATATTGATTATCAATGAAAACAAATTACTTCATTGACAAACCGTTGTAATTGATTCCGAGAAAATGTTGCCTACAGACAGCAGTTTTTATGGAAAAGTGTTGGTTATAGCAATACTTTTTCAAACTGCACCTCCTCCAAAGAAAGTCCTTCCATCAGGATTTTATAAGCATAAAACTCCAACGAAAAGGCGAGAGTTTTTCATACTCAACCACTTCGTCCCATCAAGTCAGATTCTGCCAGTTACAAAGTCCTGGTAATTATCTGGATTGACAACCGTGAAGGTATGCTCAGGATAATTGTGGGCGAAAGTTTCGGTCAGTTTTGGCTGTTTGGCCTTACTCCATTTGAACTCGTAGGTATGCAAAACACCGTCGATATCTTCTATATAATCGACTTCCTGTTGCTGCTGGGTTCGCCAAAAGTAATTTTTCCCATAGAAAAGGCTATAGGAATTGTGCTTCAAGCGCTCACTCACAAGAAAGTTTTCCCACAACGCCCCCGCGTCTTGTCGAAGTTGAAGCGGTTTGAAGTCGCCAAGAATCGCATTGCGCACCCCATTGTCGTAGAAATAGATTTTCCGACTTTTCTTCAACTCATTTCTCAAATTGCGGCTGAACGAGCGCAGATGA